>NZ_QFQZ01000021.1 GCF_003243465.1 Caulobacter segnis | reverse complement strand
AAGGGCACGGCGCTGAACAAGGCGCTCGACGCCCACGTCAAGGCGGGCAAGCCCATCGGCGGCACCAGCGCCGGCCTAGCGGTGCTGGGCGGCTATGTCTATGGCTGCCTGGACTCGATCAGCCTGACCTCGCCCGACGCCCTGAAGAACCCGACCGGGCCAAGCGTGACCCTCGTGCGGGACTTCCTGCACCTGCCTTATCTTTCCAAGGTCATCACCGACACCCACTTCGACAAGCGGGATCGGCAAGGGCGGCTGGTCACCTTCGTCGGACGGCTGATTCAGGAAGAAGACGACACGGCGATCACCGGCCTGGGCGTCGACGAGGCCGGCGCGATGCTGATCGATGGGCAGGGCGTTGGGCGCTACTACGGCCCCGGCTACGCTTGGCTGGTGCGTCCGCTGAAGAAGCCGACAACCATCGTCGCCGGCCAGCCGCTGACCTATGCGCCTTTCCCTATCGTTGGGCTGGGGCCCAATAGCACGCTCGATTTCAAGACCTTTGACGTCACCAAGCCCGCGTTCACGATCACCGCCCGTGTCGATAGGGGAAAGCTGGTCCGCAGCGATCGATAAGCCCGACCGAACCCCCGCCAGGGACACCTTCAAGACCGAGATCCAGAATGACATTGCAGTCCCTTCGCCGCCTCACGCTTTCCGCTTTCGCCGGTCTCTCCCTTTCCGCATCGGTGCTGGCCGTTCCCGCCGCGGCGGCCGAAAAGACGCCTCAATGGTCGCTGGCCGTGCACGGCGGCGCGGGCGTGCTTGAGCGCGGGGAGCTCACGCCCGAGAAGGACAAGGCCTTTCGCGCCGGGCTGAACGCCGCGCTTGAGGCCGGCGCCAAGGTGCTGAAGGCGGGCGGTTCCAGCCTTGACGCCGTAGAGGCGGCCGTCCGGGTGCTCGAGGACAATCCTCTTTTCAATGCGGGCAAGGGCGCGGTCTTCACCGCCGAAGGGCGCAATGAACTGGATGCGGCGATCATGGATGGCGCCACTCTCAAGGCCGGGGCGGTCGCGGGGGTGACCCGCACGCGCAATCCCATCAGCCTAGCCCGCGCGGTGATGGAGAAGTCGCCACACGTCCTGCTGGCGCGCGAGGGGGCCGACCAGTTCTCCAAGGACATGGGCCTGGAACAGGCGGCGCCGGACTATTTCTATACCGAGGATCGCTGGAAACAGCTGCTTGCCTGGCGCAAGGATCAGCACGCCATGCTCGATCCCACCCACCTGTTCGGCACCGTCGGCGCGGTCGCGCTCGACCAGAAGGGCCACGTCGCCGCCGCCACCTCGACCGGCGGCATGACCGGCAAGCGCTGGGGACGGATCGGCGACAGCCCCATTATCGGCGCGGGGACCTATGCGCGCGACGGAGTTTGCGCCGTGTCCGCCACGGGCTCGGGTGAATACTTCATCCGGGAGAGCGCCGCGCGCCAGGTCTGCGACCGGATCGCCTGGAAAGGGGAGGCCGTCCAGCAGGCCGCGGACGCCACCATGGCTTCGATCACCAAGATCGGGGGCGACGGCGGACTGATCGCCATCGACGGCGAGGGGCGGGCGGCCTTCGGCATGAACGACCTGGGCATGTATCGTGGTGCGATCTCCTCGGCGGCGCCCACGCCGCGGACGGCGATCTACGCCGACGAGCCGTCGCCGCGTTGATCTCAAAGCGCCAGCAAAGGGGGGCGGGGCGTGACGAAATCGGATGAGCGGGGGCTGAGCGACCTGGACCGGCGCCTGCTGGCCATGCTGCGGCAAGATTCCCGTCAGCCGGTCACCAAGCTCGCCAGCGAGCTGGGCCTGTCCCGCGCCAATGTCTACGCCCGTCTCAGCCGCTTGGAGGAGGAGGGGGTTATTAGCGGCTACACGGTGCGCCTGGGTGAGACCTACGACCGGCGCCTGATCCGCGCCCAGGTGATGATCAAGGCCCTGCCCAAGCACGCCAGAACGATCGAAGAAGCGCTCGCGGCCATCCCCGAGCTTTCGGCGTTGCATGCGATCAGTGGTGAGAACGACCTGATCGCCCTGATCGAGGCCGAGACTGTGGGCGAGCTCAATGCGCTGATCGACCGGATCGGCGAAATCGAAGGAATCGAGCGGACGACCTCATCGATCCTGCTGGCGACAAAAGTCCTGCGTTAGGCTGCGGGGCGACGGTTTCTCTCGCTGCAACTTGGCAAGTCGGCGGTTTCCCCGGCCCGCGTCGCCATAAGCTGATGCGCGAGCTTCAGCGGAGAAACACCTTGAGCCTCCAGCGGATCGACAACGGACCAGCATTTCTGGGCGTCGCGGCCGACGCGGGCCGTCCTGACGGTTTGTTGCGGGCGCACGTCATGTTGCGTCTGGCGCGTTGCGACATGGCTGAAGCAGAGCGCGCTCTCGCCGAGCTCGCCGGTTTGACCGCCCTGCATCAGATTTCGGGTGACTACGACCTGGTCGCAGTGGTCGAGGCTGGTCATGGCGAGGCGCTCGATGCGCTGATCGCCAGGGTCGTAGGCCTGCCCGGCGTCAGCAGGGCCACGACCGCGCGCCTGCGGTCCTCGGTCAGCGCGTCCCGCGCCCGCGTTTTCGCCGTCGCCTGAGCGACCACTCGCCGCCCTCGAACGCCAAGAAGAGAGCCTCCGTGGATCTTCCCTATCCCAGCCTGATGTTTCTGGCCGATGTCGATCGCGTCAGCGCCAAGACCGCCCTCGGCGTCGCCCACTGGCGGCCAGAGGCCTGCGCCGGCCAGCTTCGGCTGGAAGGCTGCGAGGTCGATCTCGGCTTGCCTGATATGACGCCAAGCGCCGCCAAGGCCGCTGGAGCGCGCTCGCTGCTGATCGGGGTGGCCAATGCCGGCGGCTATATCCCGCCGCACTGGGAGGCCGTGCTGATCGAGGCCTTGGAGGCCGGTCTCGATCTGATCTCCGGACTCCACACCCGCCTGGCCAGCCTGCCCCGGGTTCGTGAGACGGCTGAGCGGCTGGGGCGACGACTGATCGAAGCCCGCGAGCCCGATCCCAGGTTCAGTGCTGTCGGAGAGGGTTTCAAACGCAGCGGCCAGCGTCTGCTCACCGTCGGTACGGACTGCGCGGTAGGCAAGATGTACGCGGCCCTGGCCATCGCCAAGGAACTCAAGTCCCGGGGCGTAAGCGCTGATTTTCGCGCCACGGGGCAGACCGGCATCTTCATCGCCGGCTCGGGCGCGCCGATCGACGCGATCGTTTCGGATTTCGTCGCCGGCGCGGCCGAGGTGCTCAGTCCGGCGGCGGGCGCGGATCATTGGGACGTCATCGAAGGGCAGGGGTCGCTGTTCCACCCCGCCTACGCGGCGGTCTCGCTGGGGCTGCTGCATGGCAGCCAGCCGGACGCCCTGGTGGTCTGCCATGACGCCACGCGGATGGCGATCGATGGATTGGAGCACTTTCCGACGCCAAGCCTGGCCGAGGCCATCGATCTGAATATTCGCCTGGCCAAACTGACCAACCCGGCCGTGCGCGTCGCTGGCGTCAGCATCAACACCTCGCGCCTCACGCCCGAAGCAGCCGCAACCTATCTGAAAGACACCGCCGAGAGCCTCGGCCTGCCATGCTGCGATCCGGTCCGCACGGGTGTCGCGTCGATCGTCGATGCGCTGCTGGGCGGCCCCGCCCAGCGGGACGCCGCCTGATGCGCCTGAGGGCGCGCGAACGGGTCCACGCCCTGATCGAACCGTTCGTCATCGCCCGAAAGACCTATACCGAGGCCGTGGTCGTGGAGGTCGAGGTCGAGGCGGACAGCTTTATTGGTCGCGGCGAGGCCGCCGGCGTCGACTACCGGGGAGACACGCCGGACCAGATGTTGCGTCAGCTCCAGGATCTCGCCGAGCAACTTGAACCTGGCGCGGATCTGGATCGCGCGAGCCTGGCGACCCGGCTGCCGCCCGGTGGCGCGCGCAACGCGCTGGACTGCGCGCTCTGGGACCTGGAAGCGAAACGATCCGGGGTGTCCGCCGCGGCGCGCGCGGGGCTTGCGCCGCTCCGTCCGATCGAGACCTTCGTCACCCTAGGCATGGACGCGCCCGCGGCCATGGCGGCCAAGGCCGCTCGCTGGACCGAGCGCTACGGCGCCTTGAAGGTCAAGCTCGGCGATGCTGGCGACATGGCGCGATTGGAGGCGATCCGGACGGCCGCTCCGCGCGCGCGCCTGATCGCCGACGCGAACCAGGGCTGGACGCTGGCGCAGCTGAATGACCGCGCGCCGGTCATGGCGCGCCTGGGCGTTGAATTGCTGGAGCAGCCGCTCCCGGTCGGCCATGACGACGAGCTGCTGGACTATCGCGGCGCCGTGCCGCTTTGCGCCGACGAGTCGTTCGACGATCGCGCCGACCTGCACCGGGTCGTGGGCCGCTACGCGTTCTGCAACATCAAGCTCGACAAGGCCGGCGGGCTGACCGAGGCCTTGGCGACCGTCACGGCGGCGCGCGAAGCCGGCCTGCGGCTGATGGTCGGCTGCATGGAGGGCACTTCGCTGGGCGTTGCTCCGGCGCTGCTGGTGGCGCAAGGCTGCGAGATCGTCGATCTCGATTGCCCGATGCAGCTGATCCACGACGTGGATGGCGGCTTCGGCTACCAGGACGGTTGGATGCGCCCGAACGGGCCGGATCTCTGGGGCTAGAGCCCCAGGCCGAAAGCGGGAACCGGTTTCGGCTACCTCACGCTCTAAAGCTCTAGCTCTCGAGGTCCTGGGCTGTCGCCAGCAGCGCCGTGAGATCAAGGCCAGCTTCGCCCTTCAACTTCTTGGTCACGGGCAGGGTCACGTAGTCGAACGAGACACCAAGGGTGTCTAGCATCTGCTCCATGATCGTCTGGTAGTGCTCGATGCCGAAGGCGGCCACCGTGATCAGGTAGTCGACCCCGCCCAGCACGGCCTGGCAGCCGATGACATTGGGCAGGCCCGCGATCCCGGCCTCGAACATCTTGGCCTTGGCGTAAGAGTAGTCCGTCAGCTTGATCTGCACGACAAAGGTCGAGAGCTTGGCCAGCCGTCCAAGATCAATCTCGGCATGGTAGCCGCGTATGATCCTGGATTTCTCCAGCCGTTTCATCCGCTCCCAGCACCGCGACGCCGAGAGGCCCACCAGCTCGCCCATGGCGGCCTTGGTGACGCGCCCCTGACGTTGCAGCAGCGCCAGGATCTTGATGTCGATCCGGTCCAGGTCCTTGCGCTGATCGGTCATGATCCGCCCTTGTTGATCCTTCTCCCACGCTTAGCGCACCGGCGGCGAAAAAGGTAAGCGCCAGCGCAGGATAGCGGAGAGGTCCTCGCGTCTCAGGCGGCGGAAACAGCGGAAACCTTCGCCGACGCGCGCTAGACTCGCGCGGATAGCAAAGTGTGGACGCATGAGACTTCACCTTTTTGGTTCGGCGCTGGGTCTGGGGATCGCGTGCCTGCTGGCCTCCGGCGCCCTGGGCTCGACCTTGATCGTCCGCGCCAAGGTGGTCGACGGGTCCGGAGCGCCGGCGCGCGACGTCAGCGTCAGGATCGACAAGGACCGCATTGTGGCGGTCGGCAAGCTCAAGCCCGCGAAGGGGGAAATAATCGTGGACGCCGAGGGCCTGACCCTGGCGCCCGGCTTCATCGACGCCCACAGCCATCACGATCGGCTTGCGGAGAAGACGCCGGAGATGGCGATGCTGACCGCCCAGGGCGTGACCACAATCGTGGTCGGGCAGGACGGCGAATCCGCCCTACCTTTGAAAGACTATTTCGAACAGCTGAAGCGCTCACCCCTGGCTGTCAATGTCGCCTCCTACACCGGCCATGGCAGCCTGCGCGCCCGCGCCCTTGGCCAAGACTACAAGCGTCCGGCCACCCCTGGCGAGATCGCGCGCATGAGCGCCGAGCTGGCCGAGGATCTGCGCGCCGGCTCTCTGGGCCTGTCCACGGGGCTGGAATACGACCCGGGCATCTACGCCACGCCGGAGGAGGTGATCGCCCTGGCCAAGACGGCGGCGGCCGGCGGCGGACGCTATATCAGCCACCTGCGCAGCGAGGATGTGAAGCTGGACGCGGCGATCGACGAGATCATCACCATTGGCCAGCAGGCCCGGCTGCCCGTGCAGATCTCGCATCTGAAAATCGGTCTGGTCGACCGCTGGGGAGAGGCGCCGGCGATCCTGGCCAAGCTCGACGCCGCCCGCGCCCAAGGCGTCGACATCACAGCCGACGTCTATCCCTACAGCTACTGGCAGAGCAACCTGTCGGTGCTGCTTCCCGAACGCAACTTCGAGGATCGGGACGCCGCGCGGTTCGCCCTGACCAAACTGACCACGCCCGAGGGTCTGCGGATCGCGGTGTTCGCGCCCGATCCGTCTGTCGTCGGCAAGACGATCGCCCAGATCGCAAGTGAGCGGCACGCTGATCCTGTCGAGACCTATCTGGCGCTCACCCGGCAGTCGGACACCTATGGCGCGGCCCATCCGGAGGTCGAACGCGTGGACGCCGTGATCGGCTCAGCCATGGCCGAAAGCGACATCGCAGCCTTCATCGGCTGGAAGTATGCGGTAATCTGCTCTGACGGCATGACCCACGGGCTGCATCCTCGAGGCTTTGGCGCCTTCGCCAAGATCCTGCGCACCAGTGTTCGCGAGCAGCGCTCGCTGACCCTGGAGCAGGCCGTGCGCAAGATGTCGGGCCAGGCCGCAGCTCAGCTCGGCATCGCCGATCGCGGCGTGATCGCGCCGGGCCGCCATGCCGATCTGGTTCTGTTCGATCCGGCGCGGATCGCGGACCATTCGGACCTGGACCATCCTAACGCCCTGGCGACAGGCGTCCGCACGGTCTGGGTCAACGGCGTCATCGTCTTCGACAAGGGCGTTCCAACTTCGGCGCGCCCCGGGCAGGTGGTTCGACGCTAAGGCTTGCGCCCCTCATCAGGTCGCGCGCCGTCTCCAGCCGTAGCAAGGCGCGGTCATTTCGCTCGCGCCTTGGGGTAGGTCTAGGAACGACGACGCAAGTGGCACCAGACGATTGTCGCCAGCGGCAGCGCCAGCCCACCCCAACCAATCCAGTCCTCGATCCCCTCGCCCAGCAGGGCGACGACAAGGCCGGCCAGGCTCAGGACGGCGATGAGCGTCGGCGCGGCCCAGACGTGGCGGAAGGTCGAGGCGATCTTCTTGTCCATCAGGCGGCCTTCTTCTTCGAGAGCCACAGATAGAGGCCGCTGGCCGTGACGATGATGGTCACGATGTCCAGCAAAGCCCAGAGGATCTTCAATGGCAGGCCGCCATAGTCGCCGAAGTGCAGCGGCTGCGAGAGAAGCAGGCCCTGGGCGTACCACGGCATGCGGCGGATGGCGGTGAGCCTCCCCGTCTCGGCGTCGACCAGCGCGGGGGTCGGCAGCCGCTTCGTGGCCGGCGTCGCGCCCTGCAGGAAGACCGCGTAGTGATGCTTGCTGGAGAATGCGCCGCCTGGGAACGCCACGAATTGGACCCGCATCCCCGGCGCCGCGGCCTGGGCGGTGGCGATGGCCGCGGCGATCGAACTGCGGCGGATCGGCGGGGGCTTGTCCTTGTACGGCGCGGTCATGGCCGCCAGCTGGTCGGCCCGCCAGACCGCCAGGATCGGCTCCGAAAGGGTGTTGATAACGCCCGTCAGGCCCACCACCGTGACCCAGGCCGCGGTCACCACGCCCAGCAGGTTGTGATAGTCCAGCCATTTCAGCCTCGTGGACCGCGACGCCCGCACCGTGCCGAAGTCGATCTTGCGCATGAACGGCGTGTAGATCACCAGGCCTGAGACTATGGCGGCGACGAACAGGGCGCCCATCACCCCGAGGAACAGCAGGCCCGGCAGTCCGAGGAACATGTCCTTATGGATGCGCAGGACGACATCCATCACGCCGCCAGCGCCGGTCGCGGCGACGATCCTGCCGCTGGTCTGGTCGATCGGAGCGAAGTGCATGAGGGACTCGGGGGCGTCCGCGCGCGGCCCCGTCGTGACATTGATGACCGGGCGGTCGACGTCGAAGCTCATGAACAGCGGGACCTCGCCGGGGCGAGCCCTCAAGGCGATGTCCAACACCTGATCGTCGTTCAACAGGCGCTGGCCCGGCGTGGCGACGATATTGGGGGCGTGGTTCAGCGCGCGGTCGATCTCGTCGTGAAAGACCAGCGGCAGGCCGGTCAGGCAAAGCATCAGCAGGAAGGCGGTGCAGATCAGGCTGGCCCATTTGTGGATCAGCGTCCAGATGCGCACGATGTCACGAGTCATCCGCCCATCCTCGCGGCGTTCAGGCGGCGCATCCAGCGAGTCAGCACGGGATCGGGGTGGCTGGCTAGGATTTCCGCCAGCGACTGGTCGGTTTCGTCCTGGCCCAGCTTGAACTTGGCGGTCACTCTGGTGACGTTGGCCTCGAACGCGATGATGGCTTGTTCCATGCTCTCATAGCGGGCTCCGACGTCGCGCGGCCGCCAGCCCGTCTGGTCGGTCTCGTCCATCGCCTGGGTCAGGCGCTCAAGGGCGTCGTGACCCAGGTCCGGGCGCAGGCGGATGTCGGCCTCAATGCGAACCTGGGCGTAGTTCCATGTCGGTGCCCAGGTCGGGGTCGAGACCAAGCCGGGCGAGACATAGGCCTGCGGGCCGGTGAACAGCAGCATCGCCCTGGGAGCGGCCTCCAGAGCGGTGACCAGCGGATTGCGCCGGGCCATGTGGCCGAGAAGCGAGACGAGCCGGCCCTCCGAATCCAACTCGGCCAGCATAGGCAGCAAGCTAGCCACGCGGGCGGCGCTTTCGTTGCGCGGCGCCACCCAGGCCAGCGGGAATTCGCCGATCAGCGCGAGCACATCGTCGGGGCCGCCCGTGAACGGGTCTAGTGCGCCCGCTGGGGCGCCGGCCGGCGTCGACTCGGACATGCATGCCTCGTTCAGTCTGGCCGTCGGAGCGGCGCTGCTTTCCTGAGCACAATCCGGAACCACCTGGCGCCGAACAAGCACCAAGACTGACAGCGCCACGGGTCCAGCCTGGCGGTTGCCGTCGCGCTGGCGTCGACGCATCCTGGCCCCATAGAAATGAGCGTTCCTATACATGGAGGGGGCCAATGGCGCGGCCGTGGAACATGGCGTTGGGCGAGGTGATCGACGCCTCGAAGCCGACGCCGCTCTATCTGCAGATCGTCCATGGCTTGATCCACGAGATCGAACGCGGACGGCTGACGTCGGGCGCCTATCTGCCCAGCAGTCGCGGCCTCGCGACCATGCTTGGCGTCAATCGCAAGACCGTGGTGCTGGCCTACGAGGACCTGATCGCGCAGGGCTGGCTGACCTCGTGCGGCACGCGGGGAACAACGGTCTCGGATGTCCTGCCAAAATCCCCGGCGACGCGTCGGACCAAGACCGAGATCGTACCCGAGGCGGTCGACGCCAAGGCGCCGGCCTACGCCTTTCACGCGCCGCCGGCCCGGCCGCTGGCCTTGCCCCGCGACACGCCCATGCGCCTCGACGAGGGCTCGCCCGACGGTCGGCTGTTTCCTGAGGAGGTGTTGGGACGCGCCTACCGCTCGGCGATCCAGCGAGCCGCGCGCCATAACCGTATGCTCTACGGCGATCCGCGCGGTTCAGGCCCGCTGCGCGAGAGCGTCGCGGCCATGCTGCGCACCGAACGCGGCCTGGCGGTGAGGGCGGAGAACATCTGCATCACGCGCGGCAGTCAGAACGCCATCTTTCTGGCGGCCCGCACCCTGATCACGCCGGGCGACACCGTGCTGGTCGAGGCCCTGACCTACGAGCCCGCCGTGGCGGCCTTCCGCGCCTGCGGCGCCAAGGTCGAAGCGGTTGGCCTGGACGACCAGGGGGTCGATGTCGAGGACGTTGAGCGCCACTGCCGGAAGGGAGGCGTGAAGGCGATCTTCCTGACTCCGCACCACCAATTTCCGACCACCGTCGCTCTGCGGCCCGAGCGCCGCCTGCGCCTCTTGCTTCTGGCTCGGCAATTCAATTTCGCGATCATCGAGGACGACTACGACCACGAGTTCCATTTCGAGTCTCAGCCGCTGCTGCCGATCGCCAGCTATGCGCCTTCATACGTGATCTATGCCGGCTCGCTGTCCAAGCTACTGCTGCCGGCGCTGCGGATCGGCTACATCGCCGCGCCCAAGGCCTTCATCGATGCGGTGGCCCATACGGTTTCGCTGACGGACGGCATGGGCAACGCCCTGACCGAGGACGCGGCCGCCGAGCTGATCGAGAGCGGCGAGCTTCGCCGGCACGCGCGCAAGGCCACCCAGGTCTACGCCTCCCGGCGCCAGGCCTTCGCCCGCGCCGTCGAGGAGGCATTCGGCGACCGTGTGCGATGCCGGCCGCCCGACGGCGGCTTGGCTTTCTGGCTGACCTTCCCCGACGCCCGCGATCTGGACCGGATCGAGACCAACGCGCCGGGCCTGGGCGTGCGCCTGGCGTCGTCCCGTTCGTTCGCGATCCGCGAGGACGCGGGCCGCGGCCTGCGCATCGGCTTCGCCAGCCTTCGCGAGGACGAGGCGCGCAAGGCGCTCATGACCCTCGCGAAGGCCGCTGGATTCTAGGCGGAGTACCGCGCCTTGCCGCCCACGAAGGTGTGGAGCACCTTCACGTCGGGGATCTTCAACGGATCGATCGCGGTCAGGTCCGCGTCCAGGATCGCCAAGTCGGCATAGTAGCCGGGCGCGATCCTGCCCGTGCGGTCTTCCATGAAGCCGGCGAAAGCGTTGTTGGCCGTGTAGGCGGTCAAAGCCTGCTCGACGCTCACCTTCTGGTCGGGCAGCCAGCCGGCGGGATTGGCCCCGTCGATCGTCCGACGGGTCACCGCACCATAGACACCGGTCAGCGGATCCAGCGGGGCCACCGGCCAGTCCGAGCCAAACGTCACGGTCGCTCCGGCGTCCATCAGCGACTTGAAGGCGTAGGTGCCCTTCAGACGTTCCGGCCCGATACGCTTGACGGCCCAGCGGCCGTCGTCGATGGCGTGATAAGGCTGGACCGAGGCGATCACCTTCTGCTTGGCGAAGCGCGGGATCGCTGCGTGGCTCAGGTGCTGGGCGTGCTCGATGCGGAAGCGGCGGTCCTTCACCCCGTTGGTCTTCTCCACCTGCGCATAGATATCCAGCACCTCGTCATTGGCCTGGTCGCCGATGGCGTGGGTCGTAACGTGCAGGCCGTGGGCGTCCGAGGCCGTGATCCATTCGCGTAGGTTTGCCAGGGTGGTGACGCGCACGCCCGTCTGGTCGGGCGCGTCGTCATAGTGGTCGTGGAAGACGGCGGTGCGCGAGCCCAGCGAGCCGTCGGCCAGGGCCTTCACGGCGCCCCAACGCACCCAATCGTCGCCTCGGCCGTCCCTGGCGACGATATCGGCCATCTTCTCCCAATCGGGCAGGGGGACGAAGGCGTAGAAGCGCATCTCCGTTTCGCCCTTGGCCCGTAGGCGGCGCAGCGCCTCGTAGGTCTTCCAGTCCAATTCGGGATTGTGCGCCTGGGCCACGCCCTTGCTGAGACCATGAGCGATGCCCAGACGCATGATTGCATCGGTCTCGGCGTCCGTCATCGGCGGGATGACGCGCTCGACCAGGGCCTTGGCGTTGTCCTTGACCACGCCGGTCGGCTCGCCCTTGGCGTCGCGGACGATGACCCCGCCTGGCGGATCGGGGGTGTCGCGGGTGATACCCGCTAGCTTCAGCGCCAACGAGTTGAGCAGGTACATGTGGAGATCGGTGCGCGGTACGGCGACTGGGGTATCGGGCGTGGCGGCGTCGATCCATTCTCGTGTGGGCAGGGCGCCGCCCAGGCGCTGTTCGTCCCAGGAGCCGCCCAGGATCCACTTGCCTGGCCGAGCCTTGGCCGCTGCGCCCAGGCGCGCGGCGAAGTCGGCGCGGTCCTTGGCACTTAGCAGGTCGACCTGGGTGAGGGCGGTCGAGCCGGTGAGGAAGTGCGTATGGTTGTCGGTGAAGGCTGGCATCAGGAACGCGCCCTTCAGGTCGATGACCCGTGTCCTGGCTGTCGTCAGGCTCCTGACTTGGTCCGCGCCCACAGCGGCGATCCGCTCGCCCACAACGCCGACGGCGGAGAGGCGCGGCGCGCCGCCGCCCGGCGTCCAGACGCGCGCATTGATCAGGGCCGCGTCCAACCCGCGCTCGGCCGCCAGGGCCTGCAGCGGCGTCAGCAACGCCAGGCTCGCGCCCGCGCGAAGAAGGCTGCGTCGATCGATCATGGACCCCTCGTCGTCTCTGTCTTTGGACCCAGCCTGATCGCTTCGTTCAGGGGCCGGAACATCCAATCCGCGTCCGCCTAGGGGTCCAGTCAATCCGGGCTTGGTCCCCTCGGCCTGCCGTTTTTGGATGTTTTTGCTCCGCCACGAAAGGGCAAGCCTCACCATCACGGACGCTATGAGGGGACCGGCGAGCATCGCGCACAGGCGAGCGGCGGATCCGGGTCCGGACAGGCGAGGGGTTTGAACAGAAGGTCCGGCGGTCATCTCGCCGGCGGACCGACATAAGGGGATCGAGATATGAGTAAGACTATTCTTCTGAGCGCCGCGTCGCTGACGGCCTGCATGGTCGCGGCCGGCCTGTCGTTGGGCGCGACGACGGCCAGCGCCCAGACCACGACCCAGACGACCGCCCAGCCGGTGACCGAGTTGGACGCCCTGATCGTCACGGCCACCAAGCGCAACGAGAGCGTGCGTGACGTCGCCATCCCGATCAGCGCGGTCAGCGGCGAGGACCTGCGGAAATCCAACGCCAACAGCCTTGCGGACTACATCACGCGACTGCCGGGTGTGACCTTCAACGACTACCAGCCGGGCGTCTCGGAAGTGGTGGTGCGCGGCATCGCGGCGACCACCTATCACGAGCAGGGCCAGACCACGACGGGCTACTACCTGAACGAGGTGGTGGTGGTGGAGCCGGGCTTCCCGATCGGCATCCCGGACATCGACACCTTCGACCTGGATCGGGTGGAAGTGCTGCGCGGCCCGCAGGGCACGCTGTTCGGCTCCTCGACGCTGGGCGGCCTGGTCAACTACGTGGCCAAGACGGCCAATGTCAGTCGATACGAGGCCGAGGCCGAGGGCCTGATCGGCACGACCAAGAACGCGGGCCAGGCCAACTATGCGGCCAAGGCGATGGTCAACATCCCGATCGTCGCCGACAAGCTGGGCGTGCGCCTGCTGGGCCTGCAGCGTTTCGACGCCGGCTATCTGGACAACACCGGCGCCAAGGTCGACGGCTCCAACGACTTCCGCACGCGCGGCCTGCGCGGCTCGGCGGTGCTGCAGGCGGCGGAGGGGACCAAGTTCACCCTGCTGTCGACCTACCAGGACACCCTGCTGGACGACCAGACCTACCTGTCGCACGACTATGTCCGCGAGACCGCGCGTGTCGAGCCGCAGAAGACGGCATTCTGGCTGAATAGCCTGCGCCTGGACCAGGACGTCGGCTTCGCCGACCTGACGGTGATCGGCTCGACCGACCACAAGACCAACACCACGGTCTATTCGTATCCCTACGCCTATGTGACCGGCGTCACGACCGGCGCCAACAGCGCCTATAGCCGCGGCGGAGCCAAGGCCAATCTCGACACCTTCGAGGTCCGCCTGGCGTCAAAGGCCGACGACCGCCTGAAATGGCTCATCGGCGCCAGCTACATGCACGCCGAGAAGAACAGCGCCGACCGCATCTTCCAGGCTGGCGCAGCGGCCTATATCGACGCCCACCCGGCCAGTTTCGGCGGTTACAAGGGCTCGGTCCTGGCGCCGGGCGATGCGATCTACGGCTATATCTCCGACACCCTGAACAAGGACTTCGGAATCTTCGGCGAGGTCTCCTACAAGATTACGCCCCAGTGGGAGCTCACCTTGGGCGGCCGCTACTACGACACCAAGAACACGGCCACGATCACCAACGCCGCTGGCAGCCTGGGCGCAGGGACCTATTCGCCGACCGACTCGACCTTCGGCACCGCGCAGAAAGAAGACGGCTTCACGCCCAAGGTGACCCTGGCCTACCGCCCTGTGAAGGGCGTCATGGCCTACGCCACCTATTCGCGCGGCTTCCGCGTCGGCGGCCCGAACCCCAACGCCGCCATCCTGGCCGGGGTGCCCAAGAGCTACGGCAGCGACACGGTCGACAACTACGAGGCCGGGCTGAAGACCACCTTGCTGGAGAACCGCTTGGCGCTGGACGTCTCGGTCTTCCACATGAAGTGGTCGGACATCCAGGCTCGCCTGTTCACGGCCGCGCCCTACTACTACTCCTATGTGACCAACGCTGGCGGGGCCAAGGTCGACGGCGTCGAGTTCTCGGGCCAGCTGAAGATCAGCCAGCACATCAGGTTCAGCAACAACACGACCTATCAGGAGGCCAAGCTGACGACCCTGCTGCCCGACAGCTTCGCGGTCGGCGGCGGCTATGCGTCCGGCACGACCCTGCCAGGTTCGTCCAAGTGGTCGACGGCCAACACGCTGTCGTTCGAGTTCCCGGAGGTGAAGCTGCAGCCGACCTTCGAGATCGCTCAGCGCTACCTGTCGAAGGCTCCGGTGGCGTTCGGCAATCCGAACACGCGCGGCGATTTCTCGATCATCGACCTGCGGGCCTCGATCCAGCCGACCGACAAGGTCCGGGTCCTGGGCTTCGTCAACAATTTCACGAACGAATACGGCATCCTCAACGCCCCCTTCACCGATCAGGCCGCTCCGGCCTATTCGGTCACGCGTCCGCGGACGATGGGCGTGCGCGTCGATGTGAGCTTCTAAGAGTCGAGCAAGATGCGGCGAGCTCTTCCAACCTTGAAAGCGGCTCGCCGCGCCTTGCTGGCGGCGACCTTCCTCGCCGCGCCTTTCCTGGCCGAGACGGAGGCGGCGGCTCAATTCGCCGGGCCGGGGCTCAGTCTGCTCCCGACGCGGACCCTGAACCTGTCGCTGCGCGAAGCCACCTGGATGCAGCCGGATATCTCGCCCGACGGCAAGACCATCCTGTTCAACGTCCTCGGCGACATCTACGCGGTGGATGCGCAAGGCGGTCAGGCGCGGCCGGTGCTGACCGGTCAGGCTTTCGAGACCGCGCCGGTCTATTCGCCCGACGGGCGGTCGATCGCTTTCATCAGCGATCGTTCGGGCGTCACGAACCTGTGGGTGGTCAACGCCGACGGGACCAACCCGCGGCAGGTAAGCTGCGAGGACAGGCTGACCGTCTTCGCGACGCCGGCCTGGGCGCCGGATGGCTCCGCCGTCTACGTCTCGCGCATGAAGCACCCGGTTCTGGCCTTCGAGCTCTGGCGCTTTCCGTTGGATGGCTCCGGGGGCAAGGTCGTGGTCAAGGCCCAGCCGAACGGCGAGGACTGGGACAACCGGATCAACGCCATGGGCGCGGTGATCTCGCCCGACGGGCGCTACGCCTACTACGCCAAGAAACTGGGCCACACCTGGACCGAGAAGGCCCCGCCAAACTGGTCCATCGCCCGCCGCGATCTCACAACCGAGGTCGAGGATGTGATCATCCAGGGGCAGGGCGGCGCGATGAGCCCCGCCCTGTCGCACGATGGCCGGCTCATCGCCTACGCCAGCCGCTGGAAGAACCAGGACGGCCTGCGCTTGCGAGATCTCACGACCGGCCAGGACCGCTGGCTGGCCTTCCCGATCGACCGCGACGCTCAGGAGCAGGGCTATTACTACGGCCTGACGCCGCGTTTCACCTTCACCGCCGACGACAGGGCCCTGATCGCCAGTGTCGACGGCAAGCTGCGCCGGATCGACGTCACCACCGGCGCCTGGACGCCGATCCCGTTCACCGTCGACGCCAAGATCGGTCTCGGCCCGCTGACCCGCGTCAGCCAGGTCGAGGAGACGGGTCCAGTCCGCGTCCGCCTGATCCAGACCCCCACCGCCTCGCCGAACGGCCAGCGCGTCGCCTTCATCGCCCTGGGCGGGTTGTACGTCCAGGACCTCAAGCCCGGCGGCAGACCGGCCAAGGTCAAGGGCGCGCCCGACAAGGCCTTCCAGCCGCGCTGGTCGCCGGACGGCAAGACCCTGGTCTTCGTCACCTGGGATCCCCAGGCGGGCGGCGCGGTCTGGCGCGTTCCGGCCGCGGGCGGGAAGGCTGTGAAGCTGACGAACGACGGCGCCTTCTACACCGAGCCGACCTTCTCGCCGGACGGCGCGAGCGTGGTGGTCCTGAAGTCCAGCCAATACGATCGCCTGCGCCGCGCCAGCGAGGCCGCGCCGGATTGGCCGACCGACATCGTCAAGCTGCCAGCCAGCGGCGGTGCGCAGCAACTGGTGGCCCACACCTCCGCCGCTCGCCTGTTGAGCTTCGGCGCCGATCCCAGGCGTGTCCGGTTCTATTCCGGCTCCGGTGTCCAGTCGGTGGCGCTCGACGGCGCCGACGCCAAGCCCAGGACCGAGTTCGTGGGCAAGTCCCGGGCGTGGTCGCAGTACGTGGGTGTCCAGACCGCGGTCGAGGAGATCAAGCTCAGCCCGGCGGGCGACAAGGCCATCCTGCGCACGGCGTCGGAGCTCTACCTGGTCGATGTGCCACCCGCCGCCGGCGGCAAGACGCCCGAGGTCAATCTCGAGACCGCGACCACCGGGGTCGTGAAGCTGACGCGGATCGGCGCGGACTTCTTCGACTGGGCCGAGGGAGCCAAGTCCATTGTCTGGTCGGTTGGTTCGACCCTGCGCAAGATCGCCGTGGCCGATATCGACCGCAGCTCGCCCGGCGCCAGCGAGGCCAAGGCGCTGAGGGTCGCCGCGCCGGTCGAGGTTCCGCGCGACGCGCCCGAGGGGGTGCTGGTCCTGCGCGGCGCCACGGTGGCGACCATGCGCGGGGACGAGGTGATCCAGAACGCCGACGTGGTGATCTCCGGAAACCGCATCGTCTCGGTCGGTAGGGCAGGCGCGGTGCCGCTTCCGAAGGGGGCGGTGATCCGCGACGTCGCCGGCAAGGTGATTACGCCCGGCCTCATCGACGCCCACGCCCACTGGTTTGACATTCGTCGCCAGATTCAGGACCCGCAGCCTTGGTCGTTCCTGGTCAGTCTCTCGTTCGGGATCACCAGCAGCCTGGACCCCCAGACCTTCACCAACGACCAGTTCGTCTATCAGGACATGGCTGACGCCGGCCTGACCCTTGCGCCGCGCCTCTATTCGACGGGACCGGGTGTCTTCACCGCCAGCCGCATCGATAGCCAGGCCGAGGCCGAGGACGTGCTGCGCCGCTACCGGGATGAATACCGGACGCGGAACATCAAATCCTACATGGTGGGCGACCGCGCCCAGCGGCAGTACATGGTCGAGGCCGCCAAGACGCTGGGCATGATGCCGACCACCGAGGGTGCGTCGGACCTGAACCTCAACCTGACCCACGTCCTGGATGGTTTCTCGGGCAACGAACACGCCCTGCCGGTGTCGCCGCTACGCGAGGACGTGGTGCAGTTGTTCGCCCAGTCGCGCACCAGCCTGGTGCCCACCCTGAACGTGCTCTACGGCGGCGAGCCGCCGCTGTTCGACCTCATCATCACGCGCCGGCCGCAGGACGATCCGCGCCTGAAGCGCTTCATGCCGCCGGGCGTGCTGGCCGCCAAGCTGGCCGACCGTCATTGGACGCCGCCGGAGAACATGTCCTACGCCAGCTTCGCCAAGGACGCCCTGAACATTCAGCGCGCGGGCGGGGTGGTGGGTCTGGGCAGTCACAGCGAAGTGCAGGGCCTGGGCTTCGCCTGGGAGATGCAGCTTTTCGCCTCGGGCGGCGCGACCCCGCTGGAGACCATCCGGGCCGCGACCATGGGCTCGGCCGAGGCCATCGGTCGGACGCATGACGTCGGCAGTCTTGAACCCGGCAAGTTCGCCGATCTGCTGATCTTCGACGCCGATCCCCTGGCAGACATCGCCAATGTCGAGGCGCTGGGCCAGGTGATGAAGAATGGTCGGCTCTACCAGGCCGCGACGCTGGAGCAGGTCTGGCCCGAGCGCCGGGCCGCGCCCGTTCCGTGGTTCCAGGATGAGGCGCCATCAGCCGCCGCTGATCGCTCGCATCGTTAGCCGCGAAGCCACGACGCCACCGGGCGCGGACGTAGGCGCGATACGACCTCACGCTTGGCGTGAAGAGGCGAAAGGAGGGCGGCTTCAAAAAGCGGTCGGCCCTTCGTGGCCGCTTGCTCGACCCTCTTGGAGTGAAGACGTGCGGAGGTTAGCCAGTCACCGAGTGGAGGAACTCCAGCTTGGCCACGGGCTCCAGGGGGAGCGCGCCCTTGAGCAGCTTGAAGGCGTCGTCCGCCGCTTCGATGGCGTGATCGATGTCGGCGTCTTTCATGGCGCTGGTCATGAACATGTTGTGCCAAGGGTGGAAGTAGACGCCGCGCTTGAGCAGAGCGTTGTTCCAGAAATAGCCCTTCGCCCCCGTCGGGTCGTCATCGACCATGATTAGCGGCATCTGCGCCGGTCCGGTCTGACGCAGGCCGAAGCCGTGGCGGCCAGCCACCTCGTCCAGCCCGGCGCGCAGCCGCTCGCCGAGCGCGATGGTGCGTTCCAGGTAGTCGGTCTCGCGGATCAGCTTCAGCGTGGCCAGCGAGGCGGCCATCGGCGCGGCGGAGAACCAGAACGACCCGGTGGCGTAGATGGTGGCGGCCGCGAAGCGGGCGATGTCAGCGCCCATGAGGGCCGAGATCGGATGGCCGTTGGCGATCGCCTTGCCCCAGCTGGACAGGTCCGGCTTCACCCCGACCAGGGACCAGCTACAATCGCGCGCCAGACGGAAACCGGCGCGGACGTCGTCGACGATCAGCAGGGCGCCGTGCTCGTCGCAGAGCTCGCGGGCCCGCCGAGCGTATTCGGGATTGGGCAATTCCTGGTCGACGAAGGTGTCGTGCTTGATCGGCGAGGCGAAGATCGCCGCCAGATCCGAGCCGGCTTCGCGCACGGCGGCCTCCAGGCTCTCGACGTCGTTGTACTCGTAGAACAACTGGTTGGCGCGGTCCGCGGGAGTCGTCCCGTTCTTCAGCGGGGTGCACCAGGGCTGAGCGCCGTGATAGGCGCCCTTGGCCAGCACGATGGTCTTCTTCTGGGTGAAGTTGCGGGCGATCATCATAGCCATGGTCGTGGCGTCGGTGCCGTTCTTGCAGAACATGGCCCAGTCGGCGTGGCTGACCTGGGCGACCAGGGTCTCGGCCAGTTCGACCATGGCCGGGCCAGGGCCGGTCATGGTGTCGCCGCGCTTCATCTGGTCGACATAGGCCTCGTCGATGGCGGCGTGACCGTAGCCGAACAGGTTGGGGCCATAGCCGCACAGGAAGTCGACATAGCGGTTGCCGTCGGCGTCCCATAGATAGGCGCCTTTCGCCCGGTCGAAGAACTGCGGATAGTCGTCGGGCAGCAGCATGACCGACTGGTGGCCGTACATGCCGTTGGGAATTACGGCCATGGCGCGCTCGCGCAGCGCGGTGTCCTTGCTGTTGGTCCAGGTCATGTCGAGCGTCCCGCCAATAAGATAGTTTTGACTATCATAATGGCTGAGGCATAGTGGCTGTCAATGTAGGGAGAGACGGCGATGAAGACCGGCCTGGCGTGCATTGGATTGACGACCCTGGACGTGGTGGCGCGGGCCATCGACGCCTTGCCGGAGGGGGAGGGCACCACCTTGATCGAGGGGATCGCCTGCGCGCCGGCGGGGACGGCGGCGGGGGCCGCCCTGGTCGCCGCCAAGCTGGGCATGTCGGTCAAGCTGGCCTCGGCCGTGGGCGATGACCTGATCGGGCGCTTTATCCGCATGGCGCTGGACGAGGCGGGGGTTGACCTGGCCGCGCTGGAGACCCTGCCGGGCCTGCCCAGCTCGACCACCGTGCTGGCGGTCGACTCCGCGGGGCGTCGCCCGAACTTCCACGCGCTCGGGGCGGGCATGCTGGCCAAGGCTACGCCCGAAGCGCTGGAGGCGGCCTGTTCGTCGCGCTTCCTGCACTACGCCGGGATCGGCGGGGCGATGCTGGACGGCGGAGCGGGGGCGAGCCTCGTCAAGGCGGCGCGGGAGGCGGGCGCGACCGTGACCTGCGACCTGATCTCGCCCCAGGCCACGGCCATGGACGAGCTTAAGCGGCTGCTGCCGTATGTGGACTATTTCATGCCCAGCGCCGCCGAGGCCCTGTTCCTGACCGGCCAGGACGACCTGTTCGCCGCCGCGGACGTGTTTCGCACGCTGGGGGCGGGAGGCTGCATCATCAAGAACGGGGGGCAGGGCGCGATCGTCGTGCTGGACGGCGTCCGGACGACGCTGCCGGCCTATGTCATCAAGCCCGTGGATACGACCAGTTGCGGCGATTCCTACTGCGCCGGCTTCATCGCGGCGCTGGATCGCGGATGGACGCCGCTGGACGCCGCGCGCTTCGGAGCCGCCACGGCCGCGATGGTGGCCCAGGGGCTGGCGACCCTCGGCAAGCTGGAGAGTTTCGAGGCGACCGAGGCGGCCATGGGCCAGATGACGCTCGGCGAGGCCGCGTGATGGCCGCTGTGGACGAAGACGCGCTGCGCCAACGCATGGCCGAGGTCATGCGCGCGATGGACGACAAGGGCCTCAATCGCGGCACCTCGGGCAATGTCTCGGCGCGCTGCGGCGAGGCGATGCTGGTGACGCCGAGCGGCGTGCCGGCCGCCCGCCTGACCGCCGATCAGATGGTGCTGGTCCAGCCGGATGGCTCGACCGCCCCAGGATCCCTGAAGCCCTCAAGTGAATGGCGGATGCACCAAGGCTTGCTGGACCGTCGGCCGG
This sequence comes from Caulobacter segnis, assembly GCF_003243465.1. GTDB lineage: Bacteria > Pseudomonadota > Alphaproteobacteria > Caulobacterales > Caulobacteraceae > Caulobacter > Caulobacter segnis_A. The sequence goes on along the minus strand of NZ_QFQZ01000021.1, from coordinate 37,716 downwards.
ACGTCGGCGCCGTGGTCCACTGCCACTCGCGATACGCCACCATCCTGGCCTGCGCGGGCAAGCCGATCCCGGCGATGCACTACATGGTCGCGGTCAGCGGCGGGAGCAGCGTGCCGGTCGCGCCCTACGCCACCTTCGGGTCCAGCGAACTGGCCCGGATCGTCGTGGAGACGCTGGATGGCCGCTACGCGACCCTGATGGCCAACCACGGTCAGATCGTCGCCGCCCCAAACCTGGATTTCGCCCTGGCCATCGCTGAGGAGATCGAGGAGCAGGCGGCCGTCTATTGGGGAACCCTGGCGATCGGCGGTCCCAGCCTGCTGGGCGAAGACGAGATGAACCACATCCTTCAACGCTTCCAATCCTACGGGCAGGGCCGATGAGCGCGGCCGAAGGCGTCGCCGGCGGTCATGCGCCCGCCGTGATCTCGCCGCCGCGCCGCGAGGCGGCGGTCAGCCAGGGCGTCGGCGTGGTGGCGCTGTTGATCGCTGGACTGCAGCCGGTGATCCTGGGCGCGATGGAGCGGGAAGGGCGGCTCAGCACATCGCAGATCGGTCTGGCCGCGACCGTCGAACTGATGGCCTTGGGTCTAGCCTGCGGCCTGGCGGCGGCCTTGTTGAAGCCGACCCATGTCCGGCCGAAGATCGCGCTGGCCTGCCTTCTCCACGCGGCGGCCATGTTCGTCACCACCCTGACCAGCGGTGCTGGCGTGATAGTCACCCGCGCCGCGGCCGGCGCCTGCGCCGGCGTGATGCTGTGGCTGGCCATCGGCGTGATCGCGCGCGCGTCTCATCCCGAGCGAGCCGCGGGCGTCTTTGTCACGGTGCAAACCTTCGCCCAACTGGTGCTGGCGGCGGCGCTGCCGGCGACCGTCATGCAGCACTGGGGCGTCAACGGCGCTTTGACCTGCCTGGCGGCGATCTCGCTTCTGGCCAGCCTGGCCTCTCTGGCCGGACCCGATCGGCTTGCGCCGCTGCCGAAATCCGACGAGGGCGGCCGCCTGGACGCGCGATCGATCGCGGGGCTGGCGGCCGTGTTTCTCTGGATGGCGTTCATCGTCGCCCTGTGGGTCTATCTGGAACCCCTCGCGGCCAAGGCTGGTTTATCGCCCAGGGAGGCTGGCTTGGCGGTTGCTCTGGCCCTGGGCCTGCAGGTGCTCGGCGGCGTGGCGGCGACGGCGGTCGGCGATCGCGCGCCGCCCGCGCGGGTGCTGCTCGCCTTAGGGACGGTCAACGCGCTGATCCTGGCCACGCTGTGGAGCGGTACGGGGCGGGGCCTTTTCATCACGTGCGTCGCCGCGTTCGGCTTCCTCTGGCTGTTCGCCCTGCCGTTCCAGACCCTGCTGCTGATCCGGATCGACCCGACTCGGCGCGCCTCCATGCAACTGGGCGCGGCGCAGCTGCTGGGCAGCAGCGCGGGCCCGCTGGCGGCGTCGCTGGTGGTGGGGGACGGGCCCGTTCGGGGCGCGCTGATCCTGTCGGCGGCCTGCCTGGCGCTGGCCCTGGGTCTGATCAGCGTTTTGCGGCCGAAACAGCCCGCGTGAGGTGCTGGTAGTAAAGCGCCACCATCCAGCAGATTTCCTCGTTGATCTGGTCTTCGTCCTGGTCCGGTTCTTCCAGAACCATTTCGGTGGCGGCGTACATCATCTGCGTCGTCAGCCTCGTCGCGGTCCGCAGGCGCTCCTCGCTGGCGCCGGGATTGGACGCCTTGAGAATGTCGAACAGCGTCTGGGCGACCATGTCGCGCGAGGTGGTCCGGACCTCCTGCAGCACGGGCAGGGCGCGGAGGGCCCTCAGGATCCAATCGCCGCCCGGGAACGCGCGCGTGATGGCGTTGATCTGCTTTTGCAGCTCACGGTTCTTGGCGACCGACTCCTCGATCGAGGACGCCTGGGTCCCGCCGGCCTCAAGCCAGGCCAGAACCGCCTTGTCCTGGGCGTCCATTAGCCGGTGGGCCAGCTCCTTGAGGAGCGCGTACTTGTTCGGAAAGTAGCGGTACAGGGCCGGCGGCGTCAGGCCGGCGCGCTCGCAGACCAGGTTGGTCGTCAGGCGCTCGAACCCGACCTCGGCCAGCAGTTCGCCCGCGTTGGTCAGAATGACCTCGAACGTGTCCTTGCCGCGCCGGCGCGAGGGCCGCGACTTGGTGTCGAGCGGAGGCGCGTCGGCCTTGGCGGCGGTGGTCTTGGTGGCGGTGCTTCTGGCCATGAGGTCCTGATAGCAAGATGACCGCCGCCGACCAACCGCCACGCTAGTAGTGATAGCGTAGGAAGACGCCGAGGCTGCGCGGCCGGTTCATGCTGAGCAGGTCCTCGCCCAGGCTGTCGATGTTGGAGATCGACACCACATAACTCTTGTCGAACAGGTTGCGGGCGAAGGCGCCGGCCTCAATCTTTTGGTCGGGTGAGCGCCAGCTGACCTGGGCGCCGGCGATCCAGACCGCGTCCTGCGACAGGCGCTCGGCGTTCGAGTTGTCGAAATAGACCTTCGATGAATAGTTGGCGTCGATATTAGCGACGATCGACGCCCCGTTGGCCAATGGGGCCACCCAGGCGGCGGACGTGTTGAACGTCACCTTGGGCGACTGCGGCAGGCGGTTTCCGCTGTAGTCCTGGCCCTCGCTGAAGTACTCGCCGAACTTGGCGTGCAGCAGCGAGATGCCGGCTGTCAGGGTTAGGGGCTGGATCGGCCGCGCCGTGATCTCGGCCTCGCCGCCGTAGACCTTGGAGTTGGCGGCGTTGTCCAGCACCAGCACCGTCAGGCCGTTGCGCAGGGCCTGGGCGAAGACCTGCTGGTTCTTGTAGTCGTAGTAGAAGCCCGACACGTTCAGCCGCACGCGGCGGTCGAGGAACTCGGACTTCAAGCCGACTTCGTAGGCGTCCAAAGTCTCGTTGTCGTAGGGCTCGACCTCTTCCGGCGTGGTGGCCAGACCGCCGAAGAAGCCGCCGCTCTTATAGCCGCGGTTGTAGGTGGCGTAGAGGTTGGTGTCGTCGCTCACCGCATAGCGCAGGCCCAGACGCCCGGAGAACGCCGAGAAGGTCTTCTTCTGGTCCGACGTCAGCAGGACGAACAGGCCGTCCTCGACCTGGCTGCGGTAGTTCATGTGCTTGTCGTCGGCCGACCAGCGCAGACCGACCGTGCCGGTCAGCTTGTCGGTCAGTTCGTAGTCGGCTTGGCCGAAGATCGCGTAGCCCTTGGTCTTCTGCGTATAGGGCCAACCGAACACCGCGACGCTGTTCTCAAGGCTCAAGCCGGTGGGGTTGTCGGGCGTGACGAACAGTGGGCGCAGGTCGCGCAAAGTGTCCTGCCGCGTGTTGTCCTGGACGGTCTCGTCCATGAAATAGCCGCCGAGCACCCAGTTCAAAAGGCCGGACGGGTTGTCGGATTGCAGGCGCAGCTCCTGGGTGAACTGCCGCTGGCGGGAGCGGTAGTTGATCTCCAGCATTTGGGCCGGGCTGCCGTCGGTGTTCTCCAGGTCGTTGCGGTGGGCCCACTGCCAGGCCGTCACTGAGACCAGTTGCATGCCGTTGAAGGTCCAGGTCGCCTGGTTGGACGCGCCGAACAGGTCGACCTTGTCCTTGCCCTCCAGATTGGCGTCGAGGGCGCGGCTGTTGTTGTCGGTGTCTGCATAGCCCAGCAGATCCGCGCAGGCGCCGCTGGCATAGGCGCTGGGCGCGCAGAGGCCGTTCGGACCGGTCGCGGCGGCCGTGGACGGGAACAGGGCGCGGTGCTGCGGGGCGATGGCGTCGCCCCGGTTCACGTAGCGGCTGACCTGGGTCAGCATCTCGAAATTGTCGGCCGGCGTGTAGAGCAGCGACAGGCGCCCGGCCCAGTGGTCGGCGGCGTTGACGTCGTGGCCGGTGACGCGGTTGTAGGTGTAGCCGTCGTCCTTGACCCATTGGCCGGCGGCGCGGAAGGCCAGCTTGTCGGCGACGATCGGGCCGCCGACGGCGGCTTCGACGGTCTTGGCGTTGAAGCTGGCGTATTCCACGGAAGCGTCGGCTGAGAAGCTCTGGCTCGGACGCTTGGTCGTGACGTTGATCGCGCCGCCGTTGGTGTTCCGGCCGTAGAGCGTGCCTTGCGGTCCCCGCAGCACCTCGACCTGGGCCAGGTCGTAGAAGCCGGCCATCTGCGCGAGGGGCGAGCCGATATAGACGCCGTCGACATAGACGCCGACGCCGCTGGAGGCGTTGGGATTGAAGTCGCTGAGGCCGACGCCCCGAATATAGATCTTGGGATTGGCGGCCGCGTCGTTGGCGCTGATCCGCATGCCGGGAGCAATGTTGTTGAGCGCGAGGACATTGTTGACGCCGCGCGCGGAGAGGGTGTCGGCGGTGAGGGCGGTGACCGAGACGGGCACGTCCTGCAGGTTCTCGGCGCGTTTCTGCGCGGTGACAACGATCTCTGCGATCGCGGTGTTGTCCTTTGGCAGCGCTACGGTCGATTGCGCGGCGGCGAGACCGCCGGAGATCGCCCAGACGGATACGCCCATCAGCCATGCTGACTTCATGCCTAACTCCCCATCTCACCCAGTACTGCGACTGCTCGATCAAATACGATAATAAAAACTATCTATTGGCAAGGGCGCAGGCGGTAGCGCCTGTAGGACAGTCGACCTCATGGAGGAGTGAGCAGATATCGGGCGCCTCCGTCCGCAAAGGCGCTCGACCGCGCACGGATCTGCACCCGCGCTTAGACGGCGAGGATCACGGCAAGCGGCGCGCGTTGCTAATGACATCGGCCGTTTCAGCTCGACGTTATCCGGTGCGGCTTTTGACGAGGCGCTGGATTGCGACCCGGATGCCGCAATGTAGAAACACCGCGCACTGCAACGCCGTACGCATGATATTGCTGATAATATATATTAGAAGATGAAAATCGGCGAGCCCGCGCTGTTCCCGCCATAGTCCGGACTCCACAGACGCCGCCGCAACCGTCGGCGGCGATGAGACTTCGCTGACGCCCCTCCCCGTGTGTCCCCATGGCCCTCCCCGAGCTTCCCCCGTTGGCGAGCGCCAGACTCCGGCGAGACCGCCCGCCCTACTAACGGGCGTCGCCTTCGCTTGATGTGATGGGGCGAGGCGCGCGGCTTGGCGCACGCCTCGCGGGTGTGGGAGCGCCGCTGTCCTTAGGAGGACAGGCGCTAAGCGCAGTCCCTCAATGTAATTCCGCGAAGGGACGCGAAGCTGATCGCCGGCGACGTCGGGGCGCCGCCTTCAGACCTTTGTCATGTGCTAGGCCCTGCCCCCAAGAGCCGCGAGCACGGCGGCCGGGGTGATGGGGATATGCCGCAGGCGCACACCGACGGCACGGAAGACGGCGTTGGCGATTGCGGGAGCGATAACGGTCGTCGCCGGCTCACCCAAACCAACGGGGACCTCGACACTGTCGACGAACTGGATGTCCAGCTCCGGCGTGTCGGAGATCCGCAGCGGCGTATAGGTGTCGAGGTTCAAATCCTTCACTTGGCCGTTCACAAACTCGGTGCCCTCGTGCAGGGCCATGCTGAGACCCCAGAGCGCCGCGCCTTCGGTCTGGGCCCGGGCGCCGTCCGGATCGACGATCGTTCCGGCGTCGGTGACCACAGTCAGCTTTTGGACCGTCACCACGCCGGCCTTCCGATCGACATGGACGCGGGCCACGCAGGCCACCCAGGTAGGCATGTCGCGTTCCTGGCCAAAGCTGGTGGCGAGGCCCAGGGCGGTGTCCTTGGGCAGGGGCTGGCCCCAGCCGGCGGCCTGGGCCGCGCGGCGCACGACCTCGGCCTGACGCTTGGCGCCGCCCTTGGTGCTGGCGTCGCTTCCCGCATTGGCGCCCGCGCCGGTCAACAGTTTGAGGCGCAGGGCGACTGGATCGGTCTTCAGGTGATGGGCGGCCTCGTCGATGAAGCTTTCGCTCGCCCAATTGGTCCAGCCCGGCCCCACCGATCGAAGCCAACCCGGACGGAAGGTCTCGTTGGCCAGGTCATTGTTGATGGCCCGCACCTTGTGGGCGCCCACCTCGTACCAATGGTCGGCGCCGGAAATGGCGAAGGGGTCGTAGGCCACGCCGTTCTTGCCCTTGGGCATCAGGGCTGGCGCATTGGCCAGGGTCGGCCAGCCGGCGGCGGCGTGATGCTCCTGGGCCAGGATGTTTCCCGCGCCGTCGAACGCCATGCGCACGGTCTGGACCGAAGGCGATCGCAACGAGTCGAAGCGAACGTCGTCCTCCCGGGTCAGCACCAGCTTGACCGGCTTGCCCAGCGCCTTGGCCGCCAGGGCGGCGGGCACCGCGTAGTCGCCGTTCAGTCGTCGCCCAAAGCCGCCACCCAGCATGTAGGTGCGCATGATGATCTTGGTTTCGGGACGATCCAGCGCCTTGGCCAGGGTGGGCAGGATCAGGCTCTGCCACTGGTTTCCGGTGTGGATCTCCATCACCCCGTCCTTCTCGAAGGCCAGGGCGTTCAGCGGCTCGAGCTGAAAGTGCAGCACGGTGGCGTTGGTGTAGGTCTGCTCAAGCACCGACTTGGCGGCCTTGAAAGCCGGGGCCGTGTCGGCGGTCTTGGTGTCCAGCAGCGCGCCGACATCGGGCTTGGCGATCAGACCAGCGGCGTGGTCCTGCAGGTCCTTTTCCGAAACGGTCGCGCCAGGCCCCGCCGTCCACGTCACTTTGACCAGCTCCGAGGCGCGCAGGGCCGCGGGATAGCTTTCGGCGATCACCAGCACCCAGCCCGGCACGGTGTCGGACGGATCCTCGATGGTCAGGCAGCGCAGGTAACCCTTGACCTTCTTGGCGGCGCTGTCGTTAACGGAGACTACCTTAGCCCCGTGACGCGTGGGCGGCAGCTTGGGTCGCGCGTACACCATGCCCGGGGCCTTGGCGTCGATCCCGTAGACCGCCGTGCCGTTCGTCTTGGCGGCGATGTCCAGCGCCTTGCCCGGCTTGCCGATGAGCTTGCGCTCGGCCGCCGGCTTGATCGGCAGCTTGGCCAACTCCTCGGGCGTGAATTGGCGCGCCACGCCGCCCCGCTTGACGATGTCGCCGTACGAGATCGAACGACCGCCGACATGGACCATGCCGCCGCGCGCCGTCCCGGCGGCCGGCGAGACGTTCAGCAACTTGGCGGCGGCCTCGACCAGGGCGATCCGCCCCGCCGCGCCGGCTTGGCTGAAGATCGGGAAGGTCTGCCACACCGACCAGCTGCCGCCGGTGACCATCAACCCCCACTTGGGATCGGAGTCGACGTGGACGATCCGCACCTTGTCCCAGGCGACGTCCAACTCGTCGGCGAGAATGCGGGCCAGCGCCGTGCCGACATGCTGGCCCATCTCGGCGCGGATGATGTTGACGGTGACGATCCCCTCGCCGTCGATGGCGAACCACAGGGTCGGCTCGAACCGAGCCCCTTCGCTGGCGGGGGGCGCCCCGCCGGGGACGGCCGGGTCCATCGCCGCCTCGACCAGGGCCGAAAAGCCGAAAGCCAGGCCCGCGCCCGTCGAGACGATCAGGAAATTACGGCGCGAGAAAACGTGGCCGGCCTCGCCTCCCCGCTTTTCCTTCAGGGGTGGAAGACGGCTCACGACTTGCCCCCCATCGCGGCGGCGGCCTGCTTGATCGCCGCCCGGATGCGGGCGTAGGTCATGCAGCGACACAGATTGCCGCTCATCGTCGCATCGATGTCCTGATCGGTCGGCGCGGGGAAGTCCTTGAGCATGGCCGCGGCCTGCATGATCTGGCCCGACTGGCAGTAGCCGCACTGGGGGGTCTGCAGCTCCAGCCACGCCTGCTGTACCGGATGTTGGCCGGCGGGATCCAGGCCCTCGATCGTGGTCACCTCGGCGCCTTCGACGGCGCTGACCGGCGTGATGCACGAGCGGGTCGCCCGCCCGCCGACATGGACGGTGCAGGCTCCGCACATGCCGATCCCGCAGCCGAACTTGGTGCCGGTCAGGCCGATGTCGTCGCGGATCACCCACAGCAGAGGCGTATCCTCGTCGGCGTCGATGGAGACGGCCCGACCGTTGATCGTGAACTGGGTCATGGCTGGCTCACTTTCCCTGCGCGCGGATCGCCGCGACCTTCTTCTCGAGATCCGGCCAGGCCGGCTTGTCGGTGCGGGTGGCCCGCAGATAGGCGGCCAGCTTGGCGACATCGGCGTCGCTGAACCGATTGAAGCTGGGCATCACGACCCCCGGCGCGCCGTCCTTGGCGCTGACGCCGTAGAGCACCACCCGGATCAGGTTCGTCGGATCGTCCAGATTGACGGCGCTATTGAGGGCGAGATCGGGCCGCAGCGGATTGGGTTGGCCCACGCCGTTGTAGTGACATGAGGCGCAGGCGGCGGTGTAGAGCCGCGCGGCCGAAGCGTTCTGCGGTCCCACGTTCAGGCGGTCGGCCGCCGCGGCGCGCCGCAAGGCCTGCTCCAGGGCTCCCGCGCGGCCGGCCGATCCGTCGATGTCGGCGAAATAGACCGCCAGGGCCTGGATGTCGGCGTCGGGCAACTTGATCAGCCCGTCGTGAACCACCGGCGCCATCGGTCCTGCGGCGACACCGTGATAATGGCTGACCCCCGTCCGGAGATAGGCGACCAGTTCGGCCTGGTCCCAGGGCGCGGGCGAGGGATTGGCCGCGGTCAGCGGCGGGGCGATCCAGTTGTCGATGGCGGCGCCGGCGAAGGCCTTGTCGCGCTTCTCCGCGCCCAGGAGGTTGCGCGGCGTGTGGCAGGCCCCGCAGTGGCTGATCCCTTCGGCCAGGTACGCCCCGCGGTTCCAGGCGGCGCTCTTGGCGGCGTCGGGCTCGAAGCGTCCGGGCTTGAAGAACAGCAGCTTCCAGCCGGCCTGCAGGGCGCGAATGTTGAGGGGGAATGGGACCGTATTGCGCTTGGGCGGCGAGACCACCGCCGGCCGCGTCATCATGTAGGCATAGAGGGCCGAGATGTCCGCGTCCGACAGCTTGGTGAAATGGTCGTACGGCAAGGCGGGGAAAAGGTGCGAGCCGTCGCGGGCCACGCCCTGGCGCATCGCGCGGTCGAAAGCCGCCTCGGACCAGGCGCCGATCCCGGTCTCGGGATCCGGAGTGATATTGGTCGAGTAGATCGTGCCAAAGCCGGTCTTAACCGGGTAGCCGCCAGAGAACGGCTGGCCGCCCTTGGTGGTGTGGCAGGTCGAGCAATAACCGGCCCCGGCCAAGGCCTCGCCTCGCGCCACCAGTTCCGGCGCGAAGCTCGAGGGCGCTGGCGGCGCGATCTTGCCGATTGCTGGGCGCCAGGCGAACACCCCGAAACCGACCAATCCCACGACCGCCACGACAAGCAGTCCGATAAGGATACGCTTCAGCACGAGGGGGCCTCCTGGAAATCCCGCACGGACGCGCAAACGTCATCCGATAAGGCCAGATCAGAGAGCTTGAGAGCAAACCTCGCTCCGAGCAAGGCATCCAGAATATCCGCGAGACGTTCGCAACATCGCCCGTACCGGCCCACCGCGCGCATTTATCAGCGACAAGGCCTGGTCATTCGGATGAATGTGGGCGGCTGGCGATCCATCACGACGAAACCGACACGGCGCCGTTACGCGCCGCGTGCGCGCGTTTCCCTCTAGGCCGCCAGGCGCTCCAGGGCCTGCAGCATCGACCCCATGGCTTCGTGCACTGGCAGTCCGTCGCGGTCGTAATCGCCGGTCTCGAAGATGCGGACGAGGTCGGCGCGGGCGCGGCTGACGCGGCTCTTGACCGTGCCGACGGCGACGCCGATCACCTCCGCCGCCTCTTCGTAGCTGAAGCCTCCGGCCCCGATCAGGATCAGAGCTTCGCGCTGGTTTTCGGGGAGCATCATCATCGCCTGGCGTAGGTCGTCTAGCGCGATGCTGCTGTCGAAATTGGTGTTGGCCACCAGGGTCCGCTCGGCGGTCTCCTGGTCCAGGCCGACCGAGCGCCAGCTGCGGCGCTTGTCGGAATAGAACTGGTTTCGCAGGATCATGAAGGTCCAGGCCTTCATGTTGGTGCCCATGGTGAAGCTGCCGCGGCTAGCCCAAGCCTTGGCCACGGCGTCCTGCGCCAGGTCGTCGGCGGCGGTCGCGTCGCCGCACAGCGAGCGGGCGAACGCGCGCAGGTGCGGGATCAGGGCGATCAGGTCGCGTTCGAAGGTCTTCTTGTCTTGATCGTCCATGGCGCCCTCATACGAAACACTTAAGCTTAGAACGACGCTGGACGTCTTTGGTTGCAGTCGAGCTTGACCACTTTCCGTTTTCGGTTGGCTCAATCCGTCGTGTCGGAAGCCTGACGGATCGCGTCGGCTATCCGGCCGGCGCAGCCACCCGCGAACACGGCGCAGCTTTCTACAGCGTCGCGCGTTGCCTGACGATCGAGCATGGGCTTCGAGCCGTAGCTCTCCCGCCACGACAAATGACAGGATCAGCCATGGCCAAATCGGTCAACCAGGCAACACAAGCCAAGGCAAAAGCCGACGCTGTTGGCCAGGCGCGCGCGCTCGCGCCCGAAGTGCCAGCGCGAATTGGCTCGACGCCAGCAACGAAGTTTCGCGGCAATCCCGAGATCTTCGGCCGACTCGTCGAGGATCACGACAAGCACCGCGCCCTCCTGGCTATGATCGAGGCGACCGCCCCGAACGATCCCGCCAGAAAGGCGCTGTTCGAGGAATTCGTTCGGGACGTTCACGGTCACGCCGCGGCGGAGGAGCAGGCGCTTTGGTCAACGGTGATGCGTAATCCCGAGACCACCGAATTCGCCCGACACGCGGTTGGCGACCACCACAAGCTCGACAAGCTGATGGCCGACGCCGCGGCGCGCGACATCACTTCACCGGGCTGGCTGACCCATTTCGCCACGCTGAAGGACGAGTACCTCGAGCACATTCTCGAGGAGGAGACAGAGCAGTTTCTGGAGGCCGAAAAGGTCCTGTCGGAAGCGGACCAGCGCTACATGCGGAAGGTCTTCGAGCGTCGGAAGAAGGCCGAAAAGGCCGCGGCCGTGATCGAAAAGAAGATCGCCCTGAAGCCGGTGGCATAGGCCGTATGTCGGGAGCGACCATCAAGCGGGATCTCAGGACAGGACGATCTCTCTGGGCTGACAGCCCGGGCCTGGGCGTGCCGACGCGATCGCTAAGGGACGCGATCAGCGTCGACGTCGCTATCGTCGGCGCCGGGATCAGCGGGGCGTTGATGGCCCACGAGCTTTCTCGCGATCACTCAGTCGCCGTTCTCGAGAGACGCGCCCCATTGATGGGGTCGACCCTCGCGTCGACCGCCCTGCTTCAATGGGAGATCGACCTTCCGCTGACGACGCTCTCCCAAAAGATCGGTCCAGAGAAAGCCAAGCGCGCCTACCTCCGGTCTCGCCAAGCGGTCGAGGCGCTGAAAACGATCGTGGCCGAGGAGCGCATCGTCTGCGGACTGAAGGACAAGACCTCGCTCTATCTGGCCGGGGACGCCTACGGTCATCGCGCTCTGGAGACAGAAGCGGAGGCGCGGGCCGAAATTGGATTGGATAGCCAATTCCTAAGCGGCCCGACGCTTCGCGAACGCTATGGCGTCTTGCGAACAGGCGGGATCCTTTCAGGAGGCTCGGCGAGCGCGGACCCCGCGCGACTGGCCGCCGCCCTTCTCAGGCGAGCCCACGCCCGAGGAGCGCGAATCTGGTCTCCGGTCGAGGTTATTCAGGCGGTCAGCGATCCGGACGGGGTGACCCTGCTTACGGATGCGGATCACGCGGTTCGCGCCCGATCCGTGGTGTTCTGCTGCGGCTACGAATTTCCAAAGGGCGTACCGACACCCGGCGCCAAGATCGTCTCGACCTGGGCCATGGCTTCCAAGCCGCGGCAGCGTTGTCCGACCTGGCTGAAGGACGTCTTGGTTTGGGAGGCATCCGACCCGTATCTCTACCTGCGCATGGCCAGGGACGGCCGCCTGATCGTTGGCGGCGAGGACGAGGTCTCGGCGACCGCGCACCAGGACAAGCTCAAACTAAAGCGCAAGGGCGAGACCCTCGCTCTGAAACTCGAAAAGCTGCTGCCGGACGTGTCGTTTGAACTCGAATACAGTTGGGCCGGCGCGTTTGGCGAGAGCGTTACGGGCCTGCCCAGCATCGGTCCGGTGGTGGGCATGGACCATACATGGGCCGTCATGGGCTTTGGCGGCAACGGCATCACCTATTCCGTCATCGCATCGCAGATCGTTTCGGCCGCGATCCGAGGCGAAGGCGACCCGGATGCGGATCTCTATCGAGCCTGATATCTGGCGAGCTCCCACTCGGCCTCGCGCATGCACGCAGGGACGCGAACCCAGCTTCGCCGTCGCTATCGCGGCTTGAGGATCGCCTCGATGCGAGCGGCGAGCTGGTCCACGCCGAAGGGCTTGACGATGATCTGCATGCCGGGGTCGAGAAACGCTGATTGGTCAGAGGCCTGCTCGGCATAGCCGGTCATGAAAAGGACCGGCAGATCCGGCCGGCTCTCACGCGCGATTTCCGCCAGCTGTCGGCCATTCATACCGGGCAGACCGACATCGCTGATCATCAGATCGATCTTTCGGCCGGATTGCAGGATAGGCGTCGCGTCACGTCCGCCTTCGGTTTCGACGGTTCGGTAGCCGAGCTCTTCCAGCACCTGCAGGACCAGCAGGCGAACGGAGGGATCATCTTCGATCACCAGCACCGTCTCACCGGCTCCAGGCTGCGCCTGGTGCTGAATGACGGGTTCCTGCTGGATGTCTCCCCTATGCCGCGGCAGATAAAGCCGGATCGTCGTGCCAAGCCCCTCGACGCTCTCGACCGTGACATGTCCCTTCGATTGCTGGACGAAGCCGTAGATCATTGAAAGACCAAGGCCCGTTCCCTGACCCAACGGCTTGGTGGTGAAGAAGGGGTCGAAAACCTTGGCCAGCACGTCTGGCGTCATGCCAAGACCCGTGTCGCTTACCCGCACCTCGACATACTCGCCGGGCTCCGCGAGGTCGCTGTTGGCCAGCTCGGCCGACGAAAGTTCGACATTATGGGCCGAGACGGTCAGATGCCCGCCATGTGGCATGGCGTCCCGCGCATTGATCGCGAGATTGAGGACCGCGCTCTCCAGTTGGTTTTCGTCCGCCAGCGCGGACCAAAGCTCGTCCTGAACCTCCAGGCTGAGCTGAACCTGCTCGCCTAGCGTCCGACGGAGCAGATCCGCCATCGAGCCGATCAGGCTTCCAACATCCAGCGCGCGATTGTCCAAGGTCTGGCGCCGCGAGAAGGCCAGCAGTCGGTGAGTCAGCGCGGCCGCCCTCTGCCCCGACTGCATCGCCGCGTCCAGGAATCGTTCGACATCGCCCACGCGTCCATCCGCCAGACGGCGCCGGACCATGTCGATCCCCCCCAAGATCCCGGTCAGCATATTGTTGAAGTCGTGGGCCAGCCCGCCCGTCAGCTGGCCGACGGCCTCCATCTTCTGACTTTGACGCAACTGATCCTCGAGCAGCTTACGCTGGCTCACGTCGCGCCCGACCAGATAGATGGCATCGTCTTCCGGAACAGCGGTCCAGTTGATCCACCGATAGTCGCCACCCTTGTCTCGGACCCGACAATCGAAGTCGCTCACGGCGTTGCCCGCACGTAACGCCTGCGCCGCCATTCTGGTCCGCTCAAGATCGTCGGCATGGACCAGATCGCCAATGGCCCGTCCGATCAAGTCCGCCGAGTCATAGCCGAGCAAGGTCTTCCAAGCGGGATTGATCGCCCGATAGACGCCATCGTCCCCGGCGATACTCACCAGGTCACGTGAAAGATTCCAGAGTCGATCCCGCTCTTGCGTACGAGCCTCGACGCGTTCCTCAAGGGCTTGGCTGAGCGCTCGCAAGCGCGCCTCGTCGTGCTTGGCGCTCGTGATGTCGTAAACGACGCCGATGAAATTCACCCCACCCATGGGAGCGGCCTGATACTCGCCTCGCGAGGCGAGCCACCGCTCCTCCCCCGTATCCGCGCGCCGAATGCGGAACTCTTGGAACGATGGCCCGATGTCATGCGCTCCCGCCCGCGCGCTGATCAAAGGCGGATCGTCGGGGTGAACGAGCGCGTTGATCGTCCGCACGGGAAGGCTGCTCGCCGGATGCAAGCCCAAGAGCCGGCAGAACGCCTCGGAGACGTCAGCCGTGCCGAAGCCGCTCAGATACTCAAACGATCCAACGCCCCCCGCCGTCTGGGCGATACGCAGCCGCTCCTCGAGCTTCTTCTGCTCGGTGATGTCCGCCAGAACGCCAGCGAACCGGACGGGCCTGTCGTCCTCGTCGACAAAGGTTCGCCCGCGGGCCGACACCCATCGAATATCGCCGTCCAGGACGACGCGGTAGTCACGAGCGAAGACCTCGGCCCCATGAAGCGCGCCGGCCACGGCGATCTTCAGCCTCATACGGTCGCGCGCATACACGGTGTGGAAAAAAGCGCTGGTCGGCATCCCCTCCGCCGCCTCGACGGGGTCGAGACCGCAAAGTTCAGCGAAGCGCGCATCCGCTATCAGGCGGCCATTCGCGATGTCCCACTCCCAGGCGCCCACCGCGCCGGCCACCGTCTGCGTGATGCGAAGACGTTCCTTGGCTTCAAGAAGGCGCTGTCGCGTCATTCTCAACTGCTCGCCCAAGGCCGCGTCTTGATATTCGGCGCTGACGTCGGCGTGTGTTCCGACCCGAAACGCCTCGACTCCATCTGCATCGCGGATCGTCGTGACGACAATACGATCCCAGAATTTCGCGCCGTTGCGCCGTGCGTTCAGCACATCCGCGGAGACCCGCCCCTTCCGCGCGAGCTCGGCTTCCAGCGCGGCGTAAGCCTCTGGCCCCGTATCCGGAGCGTTTAGACAGCGTCGATTGCGCCCAACGATGTCGCGAGCGTCGAGACCCGTCAGCCCCTCGAACGCGCCGTTGACGAACACGATGGGGTCGTCAGCTTGCCGAGGATCACTGACCGAAAGAGCCACGCCAAGGTCATTCAGCGCGTCGAACATCGGCCCGATCAACGCGCGAAGCGCGCTGACCTCGGCGCTCACCGAGCGCGGTTCTGATCGGGCGACGTCCATCATGACTTATCTAAACGCCAAGCTTGGCAATAGGTTCGTACGCGGTCGACTAGTCGAGATCGCCCGCGATCCGCTCGATGAAATCGTGGATAAGGGCTCGCAGAGCCTGCAACGAAGGCAGGTCCATCAGCATTGCAATGTAGCCGCGAATATCGCGATCGTTGATGGCGAAGTTGATGTAGAGAAAGAGAACGACACCGCTCTCGGCGTTCTCTTCCGAGAGAGTGAACAGCGTCGAACCAGTCCCCCTGAGAACCTCCGGCAGAGACATGTTGAGCGGGCGCTGAAGCATGTTGGCCATCGTGGCCAAGCAGCTGTTGAGAACAACGTTGCCGGTCTCCGCCAACGCCTCGTTTTCCATCTCCAGCGCCTCGTTCGGCGATAGCGCGTCGCCCGTGACGGCGTGGACTAGCGCCATGCTGTTCGCCTCGGGAAAGATCAGCAGCGCCCGTCCGGAAAAGACCCCTTCGAAATCCTGTCGAACAGCGACGAGTTCTCCGCTCTCGCGTTCGCGTATCAGGCCCGTCGCGCCCTCTCGCGTGACGAGCTCGACGGACGGAACCGAGAGCAAGACCTGTTCGCCGACCATCTTTCGCAGGTTGCTGGCCGCGCGGCTGACGCCAATGTTGACCAGTTCGGTCAGAGCATCGCGTTCCAGGTCGTCCAGAACAACGGCGTAACCGGTCATCGTCCGGACTGCCGGAGGCGTAGAGCCGCGCCCGAAATGAAGCCGCGCATGCCGTCTTCGGTCACCGGCTTGGCGATGAAGGTGGCGTTCACCGCCTTCGCCCTGGCGATGATTTCATCCTGCACATTGGCCGTAGCCACGGCGATCGGCATATCCGGAAACCGGGCACGCAGATCGCTGGCCAGTTCCAGGCCGTCACGCCCGGGCATGTTGAAGTCCAAGATGGCAAGATCGATCGAACGGCTTTCCACCAAGGACAGCGCTTCATCGGCGTTGCTGGCTTCGATACGCGTCCAATCCGGCTGTAGCGCCGCGATCGCCTTCCCGACCACGATGCGCGCCAGCTTGCTGTCATCGACGATCAGAACCGTCGCCCCCATGCCTACAACTCCACTGCGCCGTCCGTTAGGACACGCTTAAACTACGGCTTAGCCCCACGCGAAAGCGCCGGCTTCAGCAGTTTCGACAAAAACTGATCCGTCGGATTCCCGACAATTTGACAGTCAAATGCAAGAATCGCCTGAGCGACTGCGGCATGTAGACCTTCACAGATGGTGAGGTCGACCGTGACTTTTCCTCGCTGCAAAATGGCGACCAGAGGCTCGGCGTCCTCCACCCTGCAATACCCCTCGATAACAACGACGTCGCCGTCGACGGTCAGCCCCACGCGATAAGCTCCGCCAGATCGAGAATTATCAGCACGGCGCCGTCGTCCAAGATCGCGGAGCCAGCCACGCCAGGCGCTTGGGCCAAGAGGCCGGTCAAAGGCCGAACTGAAACATCCATGCGCCCGACAATGGCGTCGACAGAGAGGCCCACGGGTTCGCCATCCACCTCGGCCACCACGACGCGACGGGAGGTTCCGAGGTCAGCGACGGGCTGCAGACCTACCAGACTGCGCAAGGACACAAGCGGCGTGACTTGATCGCGAAGCTGAAAGGCCTCGCCATCCCTTACCGGAACAATTTGCTCAGGAGCGACCCGCGCTGTCTCCCTGACCTCGGTCAAAGGCAACCCGTAACGCTCCTCGCCGCACGCGACGATCAAGACCCTGGCCAACACCATGCTGATAGGCAGCACGAGCCGGACAGTCGAGCCGGCTCCCAGGACGCTGTCAACCTCGACACGCCCTCCGAGGCCAGACACAGCGGCGCGGACAGCGTCCATGCCCACGCCTCGGCCTGATATCTCGCTGACCTCGCGCGCGGTCGAAAAACCCGGCAGGAAGATGAGATCCAACGCCTCTCTATCGTCCAGACTTTCGGCGGTCGCCTCATCGACGAGGCCACGCGCTATCGCCAGGCTTCGAACCTTGGCGGCATCAACGCCAGCACCGTCGTCGATCACCTCCAGGACGACCTTGTCGCCGTCAGTCCGGGCGACGAGGCGCACCCCGCCCTTTTCAGGCTTTCCGAGGGATCGACGGATATCCGCACCCTCGACGCCGTGGTCCATGGCGTTGCGCAACACATGGAGCAAGGGGTCGAAAAGCCCGTCGACGATGTCCTTGTCCACCTCCACATCGCCACCCAGGCAAGTGAAGTCGATGGACTTGCCAAGGCTGCGAGCGGTCTCACGAACGAGCCGGGGCAGACGCCCGAACAGCGGCGCCAGAGGCGTCAGGCGAACCTTGCCCACCGCGCCGTGCAGATCGCTCACTAGACGATCGAGCCGCGCCTGCTGTGCGCGGAGCGCCGGGCCCAAGGCTTGCCCGCCTTCAAGCCTGTCGACCTGAGCGAGAAGCGGCGAAAAGCCATTCTTGGCGATGAGCAGATCGCTCGCGAGATTGGCGAGGCGGTCGACACGGGAGACCTCAACGCGGATCGTTCGCCCCCCCGTCCCTTCGCGTCCACCGCTCTCGATAGCCTGATCCTGTTCATCGCTCGCGTAGGAAAGCTCGACCTGGTCCTTCACCCAGCGCAGAGCCGCCTCGACCTCACGCATGGGGGCGCTGGAAGTCGCCTGGATCAAGAGATTGCACTGAAACGGATCGTAGTCGTCGAGGCGCTGCGGTTGCTCGCACAGTGAAACAGCAAGCGCTTCCAGGCCCGGGACGCTCGCCATGATCGCGATCGGATCATCTCCGACAAAATACGCGTCGGGTCGCGGGACGTATCGTATCGCCACCGGGCGCTTGTCGACTTCGTCCCCCGCTTCCTTTCCCGTCAGCCGCGCGATCAGCGCACGGCTGGCTTCCGTGGCGTCTCCCGGCAGCGCGCCGTCGTGTTCGAGGCTGTCCAGCCACCGATCGATCTGGTCGGCGACCTCGACGAGGACATACAGGCCTTCGGCGGTGATCGCCGAACCGCTCCGCAGCGCCGATAGCTGATCTTCCGCTGCGTGAAGCAGGCGCGCCATGGCGGGAAGATCGAACAAGCCCACGGAGCCTTTCAGCGTGTGGATCGCCCGGAAACAGCTGTCCAGCCGCGCGCGATCATTCGGCGTCCGCGACAGCGCTTCCAGGTCCTCGCCCGCCTGGGCCGCGAGCTCCCGTCCTTCAACCAGGAAATAGCCGAGCAGATCGTCCGTCATGCCGCCTTCGCTCTCTGGTAGACGATGGCGTCTTCGAAGCGCCGCGTGAGAAACCGCTCACTGATGCGGTTCATCGACTCCGCATGGCCGAGACAGAGATAGCCGCCCGGCGCCAGCCGTTCATAGAGGTTATTAACGGCCGCTCTTCTCGATTCTTCATCGAAATAAATCAGTACGTTACGGCAGAATATGACATCGAACTCGCCGAGCCCGACCAAGCTCCCCCCATCCATCAGATTGGCCGGATTGAACGCGACCGACTCCCTGAGGTCTTCGATGATACGCCATCTGTGATGCTTCTGCGGTTCGAAATACGCCTCCTTGACCGCGTCCGGGAGACGATAAAGGGCGCGTGATCCGTAGAGGCCTATCCGAGCATGGTCGATCACGCGCGTATCGATGTCCGAACCCACGATCTCGACATTGTAGGCGTCCACCATGCGCCAATTCTCCAGCAGCCAGATCGCGATCGAATAGGCCTCGTCACCCGTCGAGCATGGGGCCGACCAGATCCTGATCCTGTCGCCAGGACGTCGCCCGCTCGCGATGTCGGGCAATAGATCACGGCTGAGGCACGCGAGCTGGTGTTCCTCGCGATAGAAGTACGTCTCGTTCACGGTGAAGGCGTTGATCAGCGCCTCGCGCTCGCGAGTGTCGGAACGCACCACAGCGAAATAGGCGTCGAAAGCCGATGTCTCCGTCGCCTCTATGCGATCGGCCACGCGGCGCTCGATGTAGTAGCGCTTGGCCTTGCCGAAGCGCATGCCCGTCTGACGATATAGATATTCGCAGAGGCTTTTGAGCTGGTCGTCGTCGATACTGACGTCGGTCATACGCCCACCAACTGCAGCAACCGTTGCCCAATCAAGCCCACGGGATCGACATGGTCCGCGCCGTCGCGGCGGACCAATTCGCCCGGCATTCCCCAGACGACAGCGGTATCCTCTGACTCCGCGATCGTCCGCCCCCCGGCGGTCCGCAAAGCGGTCATCGCCGCGGCGCCGTCATTGCCCATCCCGGTCATCAGCACGCCGATCAGCGCGCTGGCTTCGACATGGTCCATGGCGCTGCTGACAAGGCGATCGACGCTCGGATGCCATCGATGCGCGGCGCTGGACGGCGCCGGCAGTACGACCAGCCCCTCGGCCCTTCTGCTGACGATCATGTCCGCGTCACCGCGCGCGATGTAGACAGAGCCGCCCTCGATCCTGGTCGGCTTGGTCACCTCAACAACCGACAACGCGCAAAGGGTGTTGAGACGGGCCGCGAGAGACCCCGTGAACGTCGCTGGCATGTGCTGCGCGATCAGGATGGACCACGGGAACGCGTCCGGTAAGGCCGAAAGCACAACATCGAGCGCCGGCGGCCCCCCTGTGGAAATGCCGATCAGAACAAGTCCATCAGCACTGGTGGGACTTGCGCGCGGGCCTTTCGGGCGTTGACTCACGTTCGCCTTTGGCCCCGCCGGACCGCGCTTCCTCACGCGTTCGAGCAAACGGTGCGCCCGGCGGACACGCGCCGTCGCCGCCGCCGAAACAACCTCGATCAGCAGTGGCTCGAAGGTGTCGATCGACAGCGAGACCGCTCCGTCGGGCTTGGGCAGGAAATCCACCGCGCCCAGCTCCAAGGCTTCAAGTGTCGTTTCCGCCCCCTCGGTCGTGGTCGAGGACAGCATCACGACCGGACACGGCCGCTCGACCATGATCCGGTCGAGGCAAGCCAAACCGTCCATGCGCGGCATCTGCACATCCAATGTGACGACATCGGGCGCGAAGACATGGACACGCTCCAACGCTTCGACGCCATCCTTCGCCGTCTCCACCTCGAAGCCGGCGGCGCGCAACGCGCCTCCCACGACGCGGCGCATCAGGGCGGAATCATCGACGACAAGAACGCGGGTCAATGTGAGGCTTTTCCTCTGCCGGTATGACTCGCCAAGTCCGTTTCGGCGGATCGCCTAAGCGCGTCGGGATCAATCAACGGGACAGTCGCCCCTCCGTGCCCGATCACCCCTTGAAATGGCGAGTTGCCGCCGCGGGTTCGCTCGAGCATCGACGTTTCCCAAGGCGCGTCCACCACGCCGACAACGCGGTCGGTGAGCAGGCCCAACCAGCGCTCGCTGATCGACGCGACGACGATGTATGCTGGATCGCCCGAAACGCTCGGGCCGGCCCAGTCCCTGATAACGGGGATCACGCGGCCGCGCAGATTGATCACCCCCTGGAGCTTGGAGGGCGACCTCGGCGGCCTCGCCAAGCGAGTAGGGCGACGGATCACCTCGCGCACCATCTCCATGGGCAAGCCGCGAAGTTCGCTCCCCGAGCCCACGATAAGGGCCCGCCTTGAGCCTAGCTCCGATGAACGCCCCTCGGCCGACGTGCTCCCGTTGGGGGTGGCTGCGCCGCCCGCGGACTGAGTAAAGCTGTCTCCGATCAGGCTGTCGACCGACAGAACGGAGATGACACCCTTGCCATCGGGCATCCGCAAAACCGATGCGATCACGGCTTGGTCGTCGCGCCGGTTGAAGAGGCTCGGAGCCTTGCCTACCCGAGCATCGTCCAGACGGATGACCGCGCCGATCTGATCGACCACCATCGCCAGCGCCCCAGCGCCCACTCCGACGATAATCAGTCTCTTTGCTGTAGCGGCTGCGGCGAGGCCAAGCCGGTCGCCGAGCACGATCACCGGCAGAATTGAGCCCCGAAATTCAACGGTGTCACGCGCCGCGCCCGAGGCGCTGAGAGCGCGCTCTGCGTCAGCGACCTCCCTGACGTCCTGGAGGGGAACGGCGTAGATCTGACCGGACACCCAAAAGCTTAGAAAAGAGCGAGCCGCCGACTGGGTCTGGGTCAACTGCGCCGGGCGAGCGGCGTCACGACGCGCGGCTTGGCGTCCCGCGAGCGAAAAGGGCTCGAAATGCGCCAGCAAGGCCTCATCCAGATCGAGGCGACTTGTCCCGTCTTGGTTTTCCAAGACCCTGCGGGCTCCTTCCGGCTCCCCGAGCAGCGCGGCGCTTTCCAGTTCGCCCACCGCATCGACCGCCAGTCCGATCGGCGCGCCGCGGCCGAGCACCACGACGCGTTCAGGGCGAGCGCCGGCGACACCCAGGAGTTCAGAGGTCGATATCACGGGGAGGACGCCGCCGCGATGTTGAGCCAGGCCGAGTAAGGACGGCGGTCCATGCGGGGTACGGGTTAACCGCGGCGTGCGCACGACTTCGACGATGCTTGAGGCGTCAATCCAGAGTGTCGTGTCGCCAGCGCGGACAGTCAGCCTCTGGCGCGCGCTCGCTGCCATCAATCTCAAGCTCTGGATGTCTGCAGTTCGTTGGCCAACAGGGCGATCTCTTCGATGGCTGCGGCGAGATCCTCGGCTACCTGCGACTGCTGGCGAGCGGCGATGGCCGCCTGGGCGGAAGCGGAACTAGCTTCCTCGGCCGCCGCGGCGATGTGGCTGACGCCAGTCAGAACCTGAGAGCTCAGCGTCATCACGCTCGCCGCGCCATCGGCGATCTCGTCGGCGCCCGCCCGCAAGTTCGTCGCGTCGTGCTCAACCAGCGCCAAGCGTTCCACGATCGCGCGGTTTCGATCAACCTCCGCCTCTCCCAGGGCCAGAGCCTGTTCTATCTCGCGCCGGGCCTTGCTCAATTGCGCGCCGATCTTGGCGACCAGGGCGCCAACATCCTCGGCGTTCGAAGCGCAGTCCCGCGCCAGCGTCCTGATATCAGCGGAGACGACGGCGAAACCTTCGCCAACATCGCCCGCGCGCGCCGCTTCCACGGCCCCGCTGGTGGCGAGCATGGTGGTCTGGACGGCGACGAGCGCCAGACCATCGACGAGCTTCCCGATCGCCCCCATCTCGTCTTCAAGGCTGTCCATGCGCGCCAGGATCGAAACGACATTCTCGTTCGCCGTCGACACGCCGTCGACCAAGTGCGTCACCAGCGCTCGCCCCTCGCGGAGCTGCACTTGGGTCGATCCAATACGCTCGGCGCTGGCGGCCGCGTTGGTGGCCGAGAGTTCCGCGGCCGTTTCAATCTGCGCCATGGCGGTGCTGGCTTGCTGGGTCGCCGCCGCCTGGGCGTGCGCGCCGCGGGCGATTTGATCGATCGCGATCTGGATCTCGGCGGCCGCTCCGGCCAGTTCCTGGATCGCCGCCGAGAGCTCCTCGGCGGCGGCCGACGTCTGCTGGGCGGCGTCATTCGCCTGCTCATTTTCCACGAGACAGTCGGTGAGACCTTCCAATAACCGCGCCGCCGTTTCGCTCTGCTCCAGCGACTGGCCTTGCTGCTGCACCGAACGCTGGGCCTCCGCCGCGGCGGCGGCCTGCTCCTCGGCGGCGCTGGCGATGCTCTCGGCGCCCCGTCTCGCCTCATTGGCCGCGCCGACCGCCTCGACGGCGGCGATGAGGATCGCTTGGCTATCCTCGCCCAGTCGCGCCATTTCCGATCGAATCTGGTCGAGCGACGTAGTCACGCTCTCAGCGGAAGCGGCGTCGGCTTCGGCTTGGGCGGCGGACCCGCGCAAACGGTCACCAATATCCTTCACGCCCCCGGCAACCGCCACGACCGCGGCGGCGATCGCTTGAGATCGCCGCTCGGCCACCTCCGCCAGAGTCCGAACCTCGTCGGCGATGATCGCGAACCCGCGGCCGTGCTCACCCACCCGCGTCGCCTCGATCGAGGCGTTCAGGGCCAGGAGATTGGTCTGGTCGGCGAGGTCGGCCACCCCGCTGGTGATCTCACCGATCCGCTCCGCGTGGGCTTCCAGCGCCGCCACGGTTTCCATGGTGGCGACCTGGCGGCGCGCATTTCCGAGAACAGCCTTCACGGAAGCCGCGATCGCCGCTCCAGACTCGGTAAGCAAAAGTTGCAGGGCGTCAGCGCGCTGGCGGGCGACTTCGGCGCGTTCCCGAGCTTGCGCGAACGAGGCGGTCATGGCGGTGATCGCGGCCAACGATTCATGAGCGGCGCCGGCCGCTTCCTCGGCGCCAGCGGCGATTTCGGAAAGCGCCAGGCGCAGCTCTTCAACGGATCCCGCCGCCTCGGCGATCCCGCTGCCAAGCTCGAGCACCGCGGCGCCGATGCGCTCGTACGCGGTTTCGCGCCGGGATGCGGAGACGCGCGTCGACTTGCGTTTTGCAGCCTGCGCCTCGACCGGCGCCGGCTCGTTGCTCGTGCGCGACTTGGCGCGACCGGCCAAAGTCGTGGTCTTCACAAGCGCCATGCCCATGTCCCCGGTTTGAGTCTAGCTTCGCTTTCTATCAGGCGATGACACGGGACGAGTTCTGCAGCCAGCATATTCGTCATTCCGCCGCCGGCCAAAGCAGCGCCCGCCGCAGCCTAAAGCGAAGCTGTCCGACGTCTTTATCCAACCGGCGATGAGCCAAGTCTGAGCCCTAGTCATCAGCACGATCCCCGCCGCCAGAAAGCGGACGTTCCTAAGGTCGCCAATGAGTCAGTAGGCGTCGAAAAGAGTCCCAGGGCGCGTGGCTAGAGCGCGCGCGAGCACTAGTATCGCCTTCACGCCTACGTTCCGCTCGCCTCGCTCAATCCCACCGACATAGTTTCGGTGCAGCCCCGCCGCATCGGCGAGCTCTTCCTGGCTCATGCCGAGCTCAAGCCGGCGTCGACGTACCGCCTGCCCAATCGTACGAAGTTCCGGATCCGCTGGCACATATTGGAACTTGCGGACTTTGCCACCACGCTCTACACACTATCAGTGTGATTTTCGCTCCAACCAGCGACGAAGTGGGTGCTGGCGTCACTGAACTGGTCGGCCGGTTAGTGGCCGCCGGCCAGGGGCCAGCCCCAGCCGCCTACCTTGAGGTGGGAGTATTTGCGTTCCGTCAGATACTGAGCCGCAGCGAAGACGCTGACGAGTTTGAGTTCCTACGCCAAGAGATCAAGGGCGGGCTCCTCGCAATGCTCGCGGAGGTGTCGCTCTCGACTTGGCCTTGCGCTCCACGTTGAAGAAGCGTGCCGTCGGATTTGTCGGGAGAGGCTGCTACGCTTCCTGAATGCGGCCCGCCCCCGAATGGTGCATGGCTCACCTAAACTAGAGATGCGATCGGGATGTCCCCTGGTACCCAAGCAAGCATTAGACAGGTGTCTTGTTTGCTCGTCCAAGGGGGCGGAGGCCTGATAGGTATATGCCTCGTGCTCCTCGCAATTTCGCACAATTTCGATTGGCGATATCTGGGCGGGATGGCGCTCGGTGGTGTAGCCGCCTTTGCGGGGGTGATGATCATCCGATGGATCCCCTACCAAGACACCGAGAAGACAACGCCATCAGGCTCCGTTACGCCCAGTCACCCAGGCGGCGTGGTCTGCGCGTCTCCGCACATGACCGTCTGGAGCAATGCCCAGCTCTGCCGAGCAGTTAAGTGATCTCGAAATAGAGGCGTGGGTCCACCCGCCATAGCTATTGGACGTTGCTAGCTCTAGCCGAAACCCAGCAGAAATTCGTGCTGCTATGATTTGATGAGTTTGCTGCTGGGAGGCCAACACTTGTGCAAAGTGCGCTGTCCGAAAAACGCAGGTTAATCGGCCCCCTTCTCGCGCGATCCGCCCTCCCCGGCTGACTTGAATGTGAGGGGTCCTGAAACCGTGTCGCGAAATCAAACGCGCGCGTTTGGCGGTCCGGATGAGATTTGAGACAATGACAGCATGCTAATTGGCTACGCTCGTGTATCGACCGCCGACCAGCGTCTGGATCTCCAGGCCGATGCGCTGACGCGCGCCGGTTGCGAGCGAATTTTCTCGGATCATGCCCGTGGCCCTGTCGCCGCAGGACGGCTTGGCTGCCTTCCAGAGCGGCGCGCTCGACGCCTGGATCATCTATGGCGTGATCGTCTACCAGGCGCGCGAGGCTGGCGCCCGGGTCCTGACCACGGCCCAGGGCATTCTCTCCGGCAACTATCTGATCACCGCGTCCAAGGAGGCGCTGGACGATCCCACGCGGCTGGCCGCCATCGGCGATTATGTCCGCCGCTATCGCAAGGTGTTCGACTGGATCAATGCGGACGGCGTGCGCTGGGCGCGGGTTCGGGCCCAGGCCACGGGGATCAAGCAAGCCTACTACGAGCAGGAGTTCCGCGAACGCAGCACGGCTTCGATCCTGGAGCCGATCAGCGACGCGGCGATCGCCTCGCAACAGGCCGTGGCCGACACCTTCGCGGCCGCCAAGATCATTCCGGAGCGCGTCGAGGTGAAGCCGCTCTGGGACGACCGGCTGACGCCTTATTTCAAATAGATTGAGGAAAACAAATATAGATCATCATCATTTATGATTTAAGTAAAACTACTCACTTGAAGATTTTATATTCGTTGAGTTGCGATTGAGCAGATGGCAAATCCCTATGAAATAAATCGGGGATAGATATGCGGCAATCGCCGTCTGCGAACTCTTCTACTTTTGAGCTCAGGCCTCGCCGCTTTCGGAACGGCGAAGGCCGCCGAGCCGACACCTGCCGCCGATGGCGTCGCGCCCGCCGTCGAGCAGGTCATCGTCACCGCCGAGCGGCGCGCGACAGACCTGCAGAAGACCGCCATCGCCATCTCGGCCTTCGGCCAGCAGGTTCTGGCCGATCGCAAGATCGACAACCTCCGCGACCTGTCCGGCCAGATCCCCAACCTGTCGATCAGCCGGGTCACGATCAGCCACACGACCCAGACTTATGCCCTGCGCGGCGTCGGCGAGGCCGATCCGATCCAGGAGCCGGTGCTGGCCGTCTATGTCGACGACGTCTACATCCCGCGCCAGATCGGCTCGATGGTCGAGTTCAACGACCTGGAGCGGGTCGAGGTGCTGCGTGGCCCTCAGGGCACGCTCTACGGCCGCAACTCCAGCGCCGGTGCTCTACGCGTCATCACCCGCGATCCAGGCCAGACGCTGCGCGCCAAGGCTGAGGTGGGCCTGGGAAACTATGGCGCGGTCGATGTCCGGGCGCTGATCGAGGGGCCGCTGGTTCAGGACAAGCTCTCGGGCAGCTTCTCGTACATTCACCACAAGCGCGACGGCGTCACCTTCGACCCGACGCTGAACCACGACGTCAACCGGATCGACCTCGACGCCTTCCGCGCCAAGCTGCGCTGGACCCCGACCGATCGGCTGGACGCCCTGCTGACGGTCAACGCCCTGCGCGATCGCAGCGACACGCGGAGCTATATCGCGGTCAAGCAGCCCGGCGGCGCGTTCCGCAAGGATCGGTCTTACTCTGAGGTCGAGCCCGTCCAGGACCTCGACCAGGCCAGCGTCTCGCTACGCGTGCAGTACGACCTGACCGACCAGCTGAAACTGAAGTCGATCAGCTCGTATTGCGGTTTCAACCTCAATCCGGTCGCCTATGACAACGACGGCGAGGCGGCGCTGATCCAGAAGAACCTGATCCATTACAACGATCAGTACGCCACCCAGGAACTGCAGCTGAACGGCGACTTCGGCGCTCTGACCTTCACCAGCGGGCTCTTCTATCTGCACGAGCGCTTCTTCGTGCAGCGCGACGGCTACAGCCGCCGCAACGCCCAAGCGACCGACCCTACGGTGACGCCCGGCAACTACAACTTGGCCCGGGCCCACAACATCACCAACACCGACGCCTATGCGGTCTTCGGCGAGGCGACCTGGAAGGCGAGCGAGCGCCTCTCGCTGACCGGCGGCCTACGCTGGACCAACGAGGAGAAGGAATTCGTCTTCGACAACAAGGGCCTGAATCTGGCGGGCCAGGTCGTGTCGCAGTCGATCAAGGGCAAGGCCGACAAGACCTGGTCAGCGATCACGCCCAAGGTCTCGGCCCAGTTCCAGTGGACGCCGGACGTCCTGCAGTACGTCAGCTATTCGAAGGGTTTCAAGTCGGGCGGCTTCGATAACCGGGCCACACGCCTGGACCTAGCCACCCTGCCCTTCGCGCCCGAGGACGTAACCACCTACGAGACGGGCCTGAAGACCCAGCTCTTCGACCAGCGACTGCGGGCGAACCTCGCCGCCTTCTACAACGACTATCAGGATCTGCAGGTCTCGTTCTACGATCCGGCCTATGTCGGCAGCCGCCGAGGCAACGCGGGCAAGGCCGACACCTATGGCGTCGAGCTTGAGACCGACGCGCGCCCGACCGAGCGTCTGGGCGCCCAGTTTAGCGTCGGATGGCTTTACGCGATCTACGACGACTACAAGGGCGCCGGCGGCGCCGGGGTGAACGCCGACGGCAACCGCCTGCTGAACTCGCCCCGCTGGAGTGTTTCGGGCGGCGTGACCTACGACCCGGCGCTCGACATCCCGGGCTCCGTGCGGCTTGGCCTGAACGCTCAGTGGCAGAGCGGGATCGTCACCAGCGCCACGCCGGCTGCTGGCGGCCAGAACAACATCCCCTCGCAAGGCTTCCTGAACGGCGTCGCGACCTGGACCACGCCCGACCCGCGGTGGGCCGTCAGCCTGTCGGTCCGCAACATCCTCAATTCGCAGAAGGCGGTCAGCTCCACCTACACGCCGTCGACGGGGATCTACCTGCTGAACTTCCCCGATCCCCGGACTTACCTCGTCACCCTCAAGTACGCGCTGTGATCCATGAGCCAGCATCGCCCTCATCGCCTGTCCGACTTCGTCGCCGAGCTCTCCGCGCTGCTGGATCGCACCGGCGACGAGGCGGTCATCCTGCGCGAGGGCGGCGCGTTGCTGGCCGAACTCGTGGCCCAGGACGACTGGCTGCCCGAGGCGCAAAGCCTGCCGGATCCCACGCGCTATCAGCAGTACCTGCTGCACCGGGATCCGGCCGGGCGGTTCTCGGTGGTCAGCTTCGTCTGGGGACCGGGGCAAGCCACGCCGGTCCACGACCATACGGTCTGGGGCCTGATCGGCGTGCTGCGCGGCGCGGAGCTGTCGCAAGCTTATGACCGGACGGACGGCGCGCTGACCGCCGTCGGTCCGGTTCATCGCCTGGAGCCCGGCCAGGTGGAGGCCGTGTCGCCAAACGTTGGTGACATCCACCGCGTCGCCAACGCCTTCGAGGACCGGACCTCGATCAGCATCCACGTCTACGGCGCCGACATCGGGACGGTGAAGCGCTCGACCTACGACTCCGAGGGCAAGCCCAAGACCTTCATCTCCGGCTACGCCGACGTGCCGCCGCCTCTCCTGTTCGATCGCGCCAGCGCCCTGGCCTATGGAGCCGCCGAATGACCCTGCCCCTGATCACGCCGCACGAGGTGCGCCGCGACTTGATCGCCCGGCGCGAAATCGCCCTCCTGGACCTGCGCGAGGAAGACCCGTTCGCCAAGGCCCACCCGTTGTTCGCCTCGCAGCTGCCCTTAAGCCGACTGGAGATCGAGATCCTCGACCGCGTCCCCCGCAAGGCGACCAAGATCGTGCTCTACGATGACGCCGAAGGGTTGGTGGCCCCAGCGGCCGAGCGGCTGGCGGAGCTGGGCTACACGAACGTTCACGCCCTGCACGGCGGTCTCGCGGGCTGGCGAGCGGCCGGCTACGAGCTCTTCCAGGACGTCAATTCCTACAGCAAGGCGTTCGGCGAACTGGTCGAGGCGCGCCGTCACACCCCGTCCCTGCCCGCTCAGGAGGTCAAGGCGCGGATCGACGCTAAGGCCGACCAGGTGATCCTCGACGCCCGCCGGTTCGAGGAATACGCCACCATGAGCATCCCGGGCGGCATCAGCACGCCGGGCGCGGAGCTGGTGCTGCGCGCCAGGGAATTGGCGCCGGACCCATCCACGACCATCATCGTCAAGTGCGCCGGCCGCACCCGTAGCTTGATCGGCGCTCAGTCGCTGGTGAACGCCGGGTTGCCCAACCCGGTCTTCGCCCTGCGCAACGGCACGATCGGCTGGACCCTGGCCCAGCAGACGCTCGAGCATGGCCAGAGCCGCAAGTTCCCCAGCGTGGGCGAACAGACGCTGGAAGAGGCCCGGGCCCGCGCCCGCGACGTCGCTTACCGCGCCGGCGTTCGACGGCTGGACAGCCAAGACCTGAAAGACCTGGAGCGAGACGTCGACCGCACCCTCTACCGCTTCGACGTCAGGACGCCGGACGAGTACGTCACCGGGCACATCCCCGGCTTCCGCTCCGCGCCGGGCGGACAGCTGGTCCAAGAGACCGACGTCTTCGCGCCCGTGCGTGGCGGCCGCATCGTGCTGGCTGACGATCTTGGCCCGCGCGCCGATATGACCGCCTCCTGGCTCGCCCAGCTAGGCTGGGAGGTCTACGTACTGGACGGCGGCTTCAGCCAAGCGCTGGAACGCGGAACGTGGACGCCCAGCCTACCGGCTTTGCCCGAGGTCGAGACCATCTCGCCGCGCGACCTGGCCCAAGCCATCGCCGACGAAGCGGTCGTGATGATCGATCTCGCGCCCAGCCCCGCTCACCGCAAGGGCCACGTCCCGGGAGCCTGGTTTGCGATCCGCGCCCAGCTCGATGTCGCCGTGACCCAGGTCCCGCCAAACAAGACCATCGTCCTGACGTCGCCCGACGGCGCCCTGGCGACCTTCGCGGCGCCCGAGCTGGAAGCCCTTACCGAGAGGCCGGTCCAAGTCCTGGCCGGCGGCACGGAGGCTTGGATCGCCGCGGGTCGCGCTCTGGAAACGGGTCTGACCCGCGCCGCCAACGCCCCGACGGATAACTATAAGCGCCCCTACGAGGGCACGGACAACGCCGCAGAAGCCATGCAGGCCTATCTCGACTGGGAGTTCGGCCTGGTGGACCAGCTAGCCCGCGACGGCACGCACGGCTTCTACGTGATCTGAGGCCGGCGATGACCCTGCAGCTCTATTTCGCGCCTGGCTCCTCGTCCCTCGCGCCCCTCGTGGCGCTGGAGGAGCTCGACATCCCCTATGTCGGACATCGTCTGGACCTCGCCGCCGGCGATCAGCGCAAGCCGGACTACCTCAAGGTCAATCCGCGCGGTCGTGTGCCGACCCTGGTGGTCGACGGCCAGCCGGTGACCGAGGTCCTGGCGATCCTGACCTACCTCGCCCATCGCTACCCGCACAGCGAGCTCCTACCGCTGGCAGATCCCCTGAAACTGGCCAAGGCCTACGAGGTGATGAGTTGGTTCGCCAGCACCGTCCACGTCGCCTTCGCCCAGATCGCCCGCCCCGAGCGCTATGCCGACGACGATGCGACCAAGGCCGCTCTGGCGACGCCCGGGGAAGCCCGGTTCGCGCGCACGCTCACGGACATCGAACACCTCGCGCGAGGCCCTGGCCCCTGGCTGCTGGGCGACGCCTTCACCGCAGTCGACGCTTACGCGCTGGTCATCTGGCGTTGGGCGGAGCGCCGGTCGATCGACACCGCCCTCTATCCGGCCTGGAGCGCCAAGGCGGCCCGCGCCTTCGCGCGCCCCTCGGTCGTCCGCGCCCTACGCAAGGAGGCCGCGCCCGTCACCGCCTGATGAGCCCCGCTCATAAACCACCTCAGAACTCCTCGCTCATCGCCGGGCGAGCCCCGCCCTAACATCCGTCCAACCACATTGGAGAACGCCATGAGCGTCGAATTCATCGGTTTCATCGGCACGCAACACGCCTCCGAGATCCACCCGCCGACCGGCCCTGCCATCGATGTGGCCTATGTCGAAAAGACCGCCCGCGTTCACGAGGAAGGCGGCTTCGACCGCGCGCTGGTCGCCTTCCACTCGACGGGTCCGGAGAGCCAGCTCGTCGTGGCGCACGCCGCCTCGGTGACCAAGCGCCTGAACTTCATGATCGCCCATCGTCCGGGCTTCACCCAGCCGACCCTGGCGGCGCGCCAGCTTGCGACGCTGGACCACTTCACCGGCGGCCGCGTGGCGGTGCACATCATCACTGGCGGCTCGGACGAGGAACTCGCCAAGGACGGCGACCATCTGACCAAGGACGAACGCTACGCCCGGACCAGCGAGTACCTGGACATAGTCCGCGCCGAGTGGACGGGCGACAAGCCGTTCGACTACGAGGGCCAGTACTACAAGGTCGACCAGGGCTTTGGCGCGGTGAAGCCGCTGCAGGCGCCGCACATTCCGATCTATTTCGGCGGCTCGTCCGACGCCGCCATCCCGGTGGCCGGCAAGCACGCCGACATCTTCGCGCTGTGGGGCGAGACCCAGGCCCAGGTGCGCGAGACGATCGCCCGCGTGCGCGCCGCCGCCGCCAAGCACGGCCGTCAGGTTCGGTTCTCGTTGTCGCTGCGCCCTGTCATCGCCGACACGGAGGAAGCCGCCTGGAAACGCGCCGACGAGATCGTCAAGCGCACCAAGGCCCTGCGCGAAGCGGCCGGCCTGCTGACCAGCGGCCATCGCCCGCCCAACGCCGGCTCGCAGCGCCTACTCGACGCCGCCGCTCAGGGTTCGCGGCTCGACAAGCGCCTCTGGACCGGTGTCGCCGCCGTCACCGGCGCGCAAGGCAACTCCACGGGCCTGGTCGGCACGCCCGAGCAGGTCGCCGAGAGCCTGCTGGATTACTACGACCTGGGCGTCTCGACCTTCCTGATCCGAGGCTTCGATCCGGTCGAGGACGCCATCGGCTATGGTCGCGATCTGATCCCGCTGGTCCGCCAGCTGATCGCCGAGCGTGACGCCAACCCGACCGCTGTGGCGAGCTGAGCCATGGCCTACGACGCCGCCTCGCCGTCGCGGTCCGCCGCGCCAGTCCAGGCCGACTTCAAAGAGGTCCTGGCCCATTTGGCGGGCGGCGTCGCCATCATCTCGTGCTGGGACGAGGGCACGCCGCGCGGTCTCCTCGTCAGCTCGATCACCGGGCTCTCGGTCGATCCGCCCCGCTTCCTATTCTGCGTCCGCAAGGAGGCAAGGTGCCATGATGCCTTGGCGACCGCGACTGAGTGCGGCGTGGCCCTGCTGAGCGCCGACGACCGAGACGAAGCCTGGCGCTATGCCAGCTCCGCCCGCGCCTCGGAACGCTTCTCGCCTGAACGCTGGCGCCTGTCGCCAGGATCTCCCCCCGCCTATCGCGGCGGGCTGGCTCGCGCGCATTGCGTGATCGACAGCGTCGCGGACGCTGGAACGCACTCAATCCTGATCGTCACCGCGAAGGAGAGCACGCTCTCCCCCGCCCGGCCGCTAGTGGCCTGGAACAGGGGCTTCCTTTAGCGACAACCTCGGCCAGGGCGGTCTCCAAAATCTCAGGACAGCTAGCCGGAGAGGTCTCCTCCAGCACAAGCCCTAAAGCAGTCCCGCATTTCGGAGTCTATTTGCGCGATTTTGGAGGCAGTCGCGGCTTATGGAGTCAGGTCTCACACTGAAATCGTTCAGGCCGACAGTCGCGACCTCAAGAGTCAGTGACATCACCACTGCTGCTCAATCAGCACCAGGCAATCTTCCCAGCGTACGCGCGTCGCCGGTCTCCATGCGACGCTGCGGTCGGTGACGCATCTGCAATGTTCCGGCGAAAGCGCCACCGCCAGGAAAAGCAGTGGGTCGCTGACTGATCGACCTGGAGCGCTGATGCGCCTGCTTCTTGCCGTCAGTCGCTGTTCATGGATGTGCAGCTCTGCCCCCTCTTCAGCAACGGCTTCCGCGCGCCATCGCTTTCAGAGCAGGGCTACGCCCAGACATCGAACCAGGCCAACATCGTTAACGGCGCCTGCACCTTCGTCGAGTCCAAGACGGTGCGGCCGGAGTCCGCCTTTGGCCAAGCCCTGGCGCCAAGCCCTTGACGCCGGAAACCTCGACGAACGAAAGCATCGGCCTGGCGCTCACCCCGCGGCCTCGCCTGTCGATCACCTTGGACGGCTACCGCATCGAAATGCGCGACCGTACGCCCTGACCGGCCTGCTTTCGGGGACCGGAGTCAGCCAGATCCTC
Source organism: Caulobacter segnis (assembly GCF_003243465.1). Taxonomy (GTDB): domain Bacteria; phylum Pseudomonadota; class Alphaproteobacteria; order Caulobacterales; family Caulobacteraceae; genus Caulobacter; species Caulobacter segnis_A. The sequence goes on along the minus strand of NZ_QFQZ01000021.1, from coordinate 4,667 downwards.
GTCCGCAATGGCCTGCCTTCCAACCTGTCGGTGCGCTAATTCGCCAACCCCATCGATACCAACACCACCGGCGTCGATCTGGTCGGCGGCTATGCGCGGGACCTCGGCGCTCTGGGCAGGGCGCGGTTCACCCTGGGTTCAACTGGAACAAGACGCGGATCGCCGGCGTCGCCGCGAACCCGGCCCAGCTGGCGGGACTGGGTCTGACGCTGTTCGCTCGCCAGCAGCGGGGTCTGTGACCGTCGCCGCGCCGCGAACCAAGCTGCTGCTCGGCTCCGAGTGGACGAAGAACAGCTGGCGGGTGAACCTTCGCGAAAGCCGCTATGGCGCCTTTGACAGCCAGAACAACGTGGTGACCTCCGACCAGCATTACGGCGCCAAGTGGCTGACCGACCTGAAGGTCGGCTACGCGGTCCAGCAAGCGGGTCAACGTAGCCTTGGGCGCTAACAACCTGTTCGACGTCTATCCCGACCGCAACACCGTCCCCGACACCAACGGCTTCGCCCCCTTCGGCGGCAACTCGCCCTTCGGCGTCTCTGGCGGCTACTACTACGGTCGCCTCTCGGTGGACTTCTGATAGAGCGGGGGCGCGGAGCCAGCGCTCCGCGCCCGCACCAGAAAGGCGTTTGAGGGTAATCAGCGCAAAGTGACAGATGGCCGGCGGCGCCAGCGCGACTCCGCCGCCGAGCGCCTTGGATGAAAGGCCGAAGATCAGGAAGAGCCAAAGCGGAACGGCGAAAGCGAGCGCCTGAGCGGTCTTGAGGTTCCAACGTCGCGCGTCCACGGCGGATTTTCGACGTACTGAAGTGCATGACCTCTGGCGCTTCTCACCCGATCCCCGCACATTGGGCGCCTAGTCCGCATAGCGGCGAGCATCGAAGCGCGATCAACAGCGCGGGGAGGAGTAAGGCGTGACCCAGCGACGTTCAGCCGGGGCCCTGGCGGCCTTCGCGGCCCCTTGCATACCGATCTCAGCGCTCGGCTTGCCCCTGGTTGTCTACCTTCCCGAGTTCTATGTCAGCACGGTAGGCCTTTCGTTGTCTGCGGTCGGCGCGGCGTTCCTGATCGTGCGGCTGATCGACATCGCGTTTGACCCGTTCGTCGGCGGCATGATGGACCGGACAAGGACGCGCCTTGGCCGTTTCCGACCCTGGCTGCTGGCGGGCGCCCCCCTGGTGGCGATCGGGGCCTTTGCGCTGTTCATGGGGAGGCCCGGCGTCACGCCGGTCTATCTCTGGGCCTGGCTCCTCGTCACCTATGCCGGCTATTCGATGTGCGTTCTATCTCACACGGCCTGGGGCGGCGTGCTCTCCACCGATTATCAGCAGCGCTCTCGCATCTATGGTTGGTGGCAGAGCGGCAACGTGGTCGGGATGATCCTGGTGCTCTGCCTGCCGCCGTTGATCGCCAAGCTGACCGGCGGCGATCACACCGCAGGCATCCAAGCGATGGGCTGGTTCATCGTCGCGCTGTTGCCGCTCAGCGTGATCCTCGCCGTGGGCGTGGTGGGCGAGCCGCCGGCGCCCGCTGTCCGCCATGCCGCTGGCATCAAGCAGTATCTGGCGCTGCTGCGACGGCCGTCAGTGATCAGGCTGCTGACCGCCGACCTGCTGATGGGCGTAGCCCCCGGCATCGCCGGCGCGCTGTTCATCTTCTTCTTCGAGCGGATCAAGAATTTCGACAAGACGCAGTCGGGCATCCTGTTGCTCGTCTACTTTATCGCCGCCCTGGCCGGCGCTCCGATCTGGCCGGCCGTCGCCAAGCGAATCGGCAAGCACGGGGCCATGGCCGTTGGCGGGGTGATGTACGCCGTGGTCCAGGTCGCCGCTGTTCTAACCCCGGCCAGCAACACCGTCCTTGCTATGGCCGTCCTGGTGCTGGCGGGCCTGCCCTATACCGCCGCACCGATGCTCGTCCGCTCGATGATGGCGGACATCGGTGACGAGGAACGGCTGGAGAGCGGCGTCGATCGCACCGGCCTTCTCTACGCCATCGTCACCGGGACCCTGAAGCTGGGCTATGCGCTGGCGATCGGGGTGTTTCCGGTTCTCGCGTGGCTGGGGTTCGATCCGAAGACGCCGACCGCGGCGGGCGATACGGCGTTGACGATGTTCTATGCCATCGTCCCGGCCGTCATGGGCGTGCTGGTCGCGGTCATCATGCTGCGCTATCCGCTGGATGCGGAACGTCTCGCCGAGATTCAGCGCCAGCTCGCGGCGCGAGATTCGACCGAGGCGAACACCGCGTCGCCCGCAGCCCAGACCGAGTCCCATGTCCCCTTCTCCGCCCCCGCCGAGTGAAGACAAAAGCCCCATCGCTCGCCTGGTCGAGATCATGGCCAAGCTCCGCGATCCGAATGGCGGTTGCCCGTGGGACCTGGAGCAGACCTTCGCGACGATCGCGCCCTACACGGTCGAGGAAGCCTACGAGGTCGCCGACGCCATCGAGCGCGGCGATCTGTCGGACCTGAAGGAGGAACTGGGCGACCTGCTGCTGCAGGTGGTCTTCCATTCGCGAATTGCCCAGGAGCAAGGCGCGTTCGACATCAACGACGTCGCGGCCGCGATCTCGGACAAGATGATCCGCCGCCACCCGCATGTGTTCGGCGACCACGCCTATGAAAGCCTCTCGGCCCAGGTCGAGGGTTGGGAGGCCCTGAAAGCCCAGGAGCGCCAGGCCAAGGCCAAGACTGGTGTCCTCGACGACGTCCCGGCCGGCCTGCCCGCCCTGACCCGCGCGGTGAAGCTGACCAAGCGCGCCGCCCGAGTCGGATTCGACTGGCCGACCGCCGCCGAGGTCCTCGCCAAGCTTCGCGAGGAGACCGACGAGATCGCCGTCGAAATCGATGCCGGCGACGTGGCCAAGGCGCGAGAGGAGCTGGGCGATATCCTGTTTGTTTGCGCGAACTTGGCGCGCAAACTGGATGTGGATCCGGAGGACGCCCTGCGCGCCACCAACGCCAAGTTCACGCGCCGCTTCGCCTTCATCGAGCGCGAGTTGGCCCAGCGCGGCAAGACGCCGGGTCAGTCGGATCTGGACGAGATGGACGCGATCTGGAACGAGGCCAAGGCAGCCGAAAAAGCGAAGGACTAGGTCGCCGCCGGCTCGACCCGGGCGTCAGGGAACTGGCGCTCGAACCGTCCGAGCGCTTGACCGTCGAGCCGCGCCACCAGTGTGACCTCGCCGCCTTCGCCGTCATAGCGGCCCAAGACGCGACCGTTGCGATAGATCCAGGCCAGCGCTTGACCATCTTGAGGCCCCAGACGCACCTCGACCGGCGGGGAGTCGTCGATCAGCCCGCCGACCCGGCGCAGCAAGGCCTCGCAGCCCTCGCCGGTGACGGCAGACACCGCCGAAGCGCCGACGCGACGCGCCTGGCCCTCGACGATCTCGCGATCGTCCTCGGACAGCAGGTCGATCTTGTTCCAGACCTCGACCACGATCTTGCCGCTGTCGAGGGTGACGCCGAGCTCCGACAGGACCGTCTCGACATCGCGGGCCTGGGCCTCGCTGTCGGGATTGGCGACGTCGCGGACGTGTAGGACGACGTCGGCCTCCTGCACCTCTTCCAGGGTGGCCCGGAAGGCCTCGACCAGCTCGTGCGGCAGGTCTGAGATGAAGCCCACCGTGTCAGACATGATCGCCGGACGGCCGTCCGGCAGCTTCACGGTTCGCAGGGTCGGATCCAGCGTCGCGAACAGCATGTCCTTGGCCAGAACTTCGGCCTCGGTCAGGCGGTTGAACAGCGTGGATTTGCCGGCGTTGGTGTAGCCGACCAAGGCGACGGTCGGGTACGGCACCTTCTTCCTCGCGCTGCGGTGCAGGGTCCGCGTGCGGCGCACCTCTTCAAGCTCCTTCTTGAGCTTGATGATCGTCCCCGCGATCAGGCGACGGTCGATTTCGATCTGGGTTTCGCCGGGACCGCCGGTCGAGCCGGTGCCGCCGCGCTGACGTTCCAAGTGGGTCCAGGTTCGGACGAGACGCGAGCGCTCGTATTCGAGCCTAGCCAGTTCGACCTGCAATCGGCCTTCGCGGGTCCGCGCCCGGCGAGCGAAGATCTCAAGGATCAGGCCCGTGCGGTCGACGACCTTCACCTCCAGCGCCTTTTCGAGGTTGCGCTGCTGGATCGGGGTGAGCTGGTCGTCGAACACCGCGACGTCGATATGCTCGACCTCGCAGATGCCCGCGAACTCCTCGACCTTGCCCTTGCCGAACAGGGTCGCCGGCGTGACGGCGCGCAGGGGCGCGATCAACGCCTCCACGACCTCAAGGTCGAGCGCCACCGCGAGGCCGACAGCCTCCTCCAGCCGGGAGTTGGGATCCCGGGCTTCGGAGGCCGCCTGACCGCGCAGTTGCCGCGCCGGATGGATGACGAGCGCCTTCAGGACCGGCGCGGCGTGGTCAATCGACCGTGATGTGGATTTTGACAAGCGTCTCAGTCGTCGGAGTCGGCGCTGGGCTCATAGAGCTGGACGGGCTGCGCCGGCATGATGGTGGAAATGGCGTGCTTGTAGACCAGTTGCGACTGGCCATCGCGACGCAGCAGGACGCAGAAATTGTCGAACCAGCTGACCACGCCCTGCAGCTTCACGCCATTGACCAGGAAAATGGTGAGCGGCGTCTTCGACTTGCGTACGCTGTTCAGGAACGTGTCCTGGAGGTTTTG
>NZ_QFQZ01000124.1 GCF_003243465.1 Caulobacter segnis | reverse complement strand
CTTCAGCGTGTAGGTGTTCACCGAGGCGACCTTTTCGTCGGCCGGGTTGAACTTGATGGCCACCACGTCGCGCTTGATCACGCGCGGATAGTAGAAGGCCACCCGGTCGGTCGTCTGCGAGATGTAGTACCAGGTGTTGTTGTCGAAGGTCGAAACCGCCGACGGCGAACCCAGCTTCTCCATCAGGGTCGACTTGCTGTCCTCGCCGACCTTCATGTCGGCGGGCTTGGCTTCGATGGCCTGGAATCCGGAATAGCTCGTCAGCGGCGTACAGGCTGAAGTGGCGATCGCCAGGCCGAGAATGGCGGCGGCGAAGACGGCGGGGCGAGACATCGAGGCTCCGAACCGGAAAATGCAGACTTTGACCTATCGCCCGCGGGAGCTTAGTTCAATGCCCGCGTGAAAGCGGACCCCGCGTCTAGCGGGATGTCGCGGCGAAATCGAGGCGTTTCAATGTTTCTGGACCGATGGCTGAAGCCCAGGCCCGCCAAGGCGGCGGGGGCCAAGCTCTATGCTTGCGCCGTGGCGCAGGCGCGTTCGCCGGCCTTGTACCGTGATTTCGGCGTCCGCGACTCGATGGAGGGCCGGTTCGAGCTGTTCAGCCTGCACGTGATCCTGCTGATCGAGCGGCTGAAGGGGCAGGGCGAGGCGGCGGCGGAGACCTCGCAGGCGGTGTTCGATTCCTATGTGAAGGGCCTCGATGACGCCTTCCGCGAGATCGGCGTCGCCGACACCGCCGTGGGCAAGAAGATGAAGAAGCTGGCCGGCGCCTTCTATGGCCGCCTGAAGGCCTATGACGAGGCCGTGGCCAGCCTGCCGGACGAGTCGGCCACGCGCGACTTCCTGGCTCGCACGGCGTTCGAGGAAAGCGGCCAGGGTGATGTCGCCGCCTTGACCGCCTATCTGATCAAGACGCGCGCGGCGCTGGCGAGCCAGCCGCTGGACGCGCTGCTGCAAGGAGATGTGACGTGGCCGAACCCGTAATCGCGCCCTGGCCCTGCGAGATCCCGCTGTCCCAGGTCGACCGGGGCGCCGTGAAGCTGCGCCTGGAGCCCAGCGACGACCAGCGCAAGGCGATCGCCAAGCAGCTGGGCCTCGTCAGCCTGGAGGCGCTGTCGGCCGAGGTGTTCCTGACGTCCTGGCTGGACGGGGCGGAGGTCTCGGGCGTCCTGCGCGCGCGGGTCGTCCAGACCTGCAGCGCCACGGCCGACGACTTCGAGACGCCGATCGACGCCCGCTTCAGTCTGCGGGTCCTGCCCGCCAACAGCGAGAACGCCCCGCAGGAAGAGTTTGGCGACCTGGGCGCCGACCCGGACGGCGATGATCCGCCGGACGTGCTGGAAGGCCAGTCCGTCGACGTGTCGGGCTATGTGGTCGAACACCTGGCCTTGGAGCTGGATCCGTTTCCCCGCAAGCCGGGCGCGGTCTTCGTCCAGCCGCCAGAGCCGGTGGAGTTATCCCCGTTCGCCGCCCTGAAGGGGCTGAATTTGAAGGACGATCAGGGCTGAGAGCGTGACAGCCGAAAGTGTGAGCGGTTTCGGCGCCCGTCACGCTCCTTCTAGGAGGTCGGGTCTGCTCAGGCAGACCCGATGCGTGACAGCCGAAAGTGTGAGCGGTTTCGGCGCCCGTCACGCTCCTTCCAAGAGGTCGGGTCTGCTCAGGCAGACCCGATGCGTGATAGCCGAAAGTGTGAGCGGTTTCGGCGCCCGTCACGCTCGTTCCAAGAGGTCGGGTCTGCTCAGGCAGACCCGATGCCCGACTCGACCGCTTGCGTGATATTCACGCGGATGTATCGTCCGCCGCCTTCAGGGCGGCCGGACCGCCTGCCGGAGCTCTCAGCGCCACGTGACTCAATCCGTTGTCATCTCGATCGACGCCATGGGCGGCGATCATGGCCCCTCCATCGTCGTGCCCGGCGTCGCCCTGGCGGCCCAGGCGCTGCCCGGCGTGCGCTTCCTGCTGCACGGCGACGGCGCGGCCATCGAGGCCGAGCTGGCTAAGTGCCCGGCCGCCAAGGCCGTCAGCGAGATTCGCCACTGCGACAAGGCGATCAGCATGGACGAAAAGCCCGCCCAGGCCATGCGCCGGGGCAAGGGCTCGAGCATGTGGAACACCATCGAGGCCCTGCGCGAGAACGAGGCCCACGCCTGCGTCTCGGCCGGCAATACCGGTGCGCTGATGGCCATCTCCAAGCTGATCCTGCGCATGGGGGCGGGGCTGGAGCGTCCGGCCATCGTCGCCAACTGGCCGACCATGAAAGGCGTGACGGCCGTGCTGGACGTCGGCGCCAATGTCGAGAGCGACGCGGCTCAGCTCGTCGAGTTCGCGATCATGGGCGCGGCCTTCCACCACGCCGTGCACGGCTCGCACCGGCCCACCGTTGGCCTGCTGAACGTCGGCTCCGAGGAGCAGAAGGGCCACGAGGAAGTGCGCGAGGCGCACGCCATCCTGCGCGAGACCAAGCTCGACTTCGACTATCACGGCTTCGTCGAGGGCACCGATATCGCCTATGGCACCGTGGACGTGGTGGTCACCGACGGCTTCACCGGCAATGTGGCCCTGAAGACCGCCGAGGGCCTGGCGCGGTTCTTCTCCAACGAGATCAAGTCCACCCTGACCTCGACGCCGCTGGCCATGCTGGGCGCGGCCGTGGCGTCGGGCGCGCTCAAAAAGATGCGCCAGCGCCTCGATCCGGGCCGGGTGAACGGCGGCCCGCTGCTGGGCCTGAACGGAATCGTGGTCAAGAGCCACGGCGGCGCAGACGCGGGCGGTTTCGCCTCGGCGATCCGGGTCGCGACCAACCTCGCGCGCAGCGATTTCCGCGCCGAGATCGACAGAAATCTGAAGCGCCTGACCGCCGCCGCGGCCAAGGACGAGGCCTCCGGCGAGGGGGCCAATCCCGGCGTGGGTTCCGAAGGAGCGGCCGAGTGAGCGTAGTTCGTAGCGTAGTGACCGGCGTCGGCGCCTACCTGCCGCCCAAGGTCGTGACCAATGACGATCTGGCCAAGTTCGTCGACACCAGCGACGAATGGATCGTCGAGCGCACCGGCATCCGCCAGCGCCATCAGGCGGCCGACGACCAGCCCGTCTCCGATCTCGCGACCGAAGCGGCCAAGGAAGCCCTGGCCGCCGCGGGCAAGACCGCCGCCGACGTCGACCTGATCATCGTGGCCACCACCACGGCCGACCTGACCTTCCCGGCGGTCGCCACGATCGTCCAGCGCAAGCTGGGCGCGCCGGTCGGCATCGCCTTCGACGTCCAGGCCGTCTGCTCGGGCTTCGTCTATGCGCTGAGCGTCGCCGACGGCTTCGTGGCGCGCGGCAACGCCAAGTGCGCCCTGGTCATCGGCGCCGAGACCATGACTCGCCTGATGGACTGGAGCGACCGCGGCACCTGCGTGCTGTTCGGCGACGGCGCCGGCGCGGTCGTGCTGGAGGCCGGCGAAGGCGAGGGGACGACCGACGATCGCGGCATGCTGGGCTTCGCCTTGCGCGCCGATGGGACCAAGCAGGAGCTGCTCTATGTCGACGGCGGCCCGTCGACCACGGGCACGGTCGGCAAGCTGCGGATGCTGGGCAACCAGGTCTTCAAGCACGCCGTGGTCAATATCTCCGAAGCGATTCACGCCGCCGCCGAGAAGGCCGGCGTGGCGGTCGCCGACGTCGACTGGTTCATCCCGCACCAGGCCAACCAGCGCATCCTGGCCGGCGTGGCCAACCGCTGCGGCATCGACGAGGACAAGGTCATCTCGACCGTGGCGATCCACGCCAACACCTCCGCCGCCTCGATCCCGCTGGCCTTCGCCCACGGCGTGAAGGACGGCCGGATCAAGAAGGGCGACCTGCTGTTGCTGGAGGCGATGGGCGGCGGGCTGACCTGGGGCGCCTGTGTCCTGCGCCTTTGACGCGCACCGCGGTTCGCACTTCGCGGATGGCATGAACTGTTGACCTTGAGCCTTTGACTTCATGCGACAATCGCGGCATGAGGTCAGCGGTGGATGAGCGCGCGGCCGAGTGAGGGCGTCCGCATCAAGCGCTCTCCCGCCGGGAGTGCTCTATCGGAGGTGGTCTCTCGACCGCCAGGATACGCGTGGAGGGGGTTGCATGAAGGGCTCTACTTTGACCCGGGCCGACCTGTGCGAGGCGGTGCACGAGGAGGTCGGTCTGACCCGTCAGGACTGCGCCGGCCTCGTCGAACGCACGCTGGACCTGGTGGCCGAGGCCCTGGAGAAGGGCGAGACGGTCAAACTGTCCGGCTTCGGCGTCTTCCAGGTCCGCGCCAAGCGGGCGCGGATGGGACGTAATCCCAAGACCGGCGAGCCGGCCGAGATCGAGCCCCGGCGCGTGATCGGCTTCCGCGCTTCCCAGGTCATGAAGGCGCGAATCGACCGCGCCCTGGGCGACTAGGATTCGTGCGGTGGCGAAGGGGCCCAACGCCTTCCGCACGATCTCGGAGGTCGCCGACGAGCTAGGCGTGCCGCAGCACGTCCTGCGATTCTGGGAGACCAAGTTCTCGTTCATCCGGCCCATGAAGCGCGCCGGCGGACGGCGCTTCTACCGCCCCCAGGACGTGGCGGTGCTCAATGGCGTCCGCATCCTGCTGCATAGCGAAGGCCTTACCATCAAGGGCGTGCAGAAGCTGCATCGCGACCACGGCCTGGCGCAGGTGATCGCCGCGGGGCTGGGCGCCAACGGCTCGGCGAATCTGTCGCCGGACATCGATTACGGCGCGCCCGGGGGTGATCGGGCGATCGAGGACGGGACGCGAGAGCGTCTGGCCTTCACCTTGCGCGACCTGACCGAGGTGAAAACCCGGCTGGACGGCCTCCTGTCACGCTAGGCTTTTCCGGGGCGCGTGATTTCCTGGGAAATGGCTGTTGCCCTCCTCAGGAGCGGCGCCTATAAGAGCGCCTCTTCCGCGTCGGAGCGTGGCGCAGCCTGGTAGCGCACTTGACTGGGGGTCAAGGGGTCGCAGGTTCGAATCCTGTCGCTCCGACCATTTCCTTCGGGAATTGCGGAAGCCGAAAGGGTCGCCGAGAGGCGGCCCTTTTTCATGTCCGGCGACCTACCTGACGACAGGCTTGTCGGCCTTGCCCATCCAGGAGATCAGCGGGATCACCGGCAAGACCCAGCCCATGCCCAGCGCCACGAAGTAGACCAAGTGCACAAGCCGGTTCTGCGGCAGGTGGTCGTAGAGACTGGCGAAGATCCAGATCCAGGCGAACAAAACCGCCATCACGGCCAGGGAGCCGATCAGCTTGCGCCATCTCGCCGGAATGAGACGGGGCGGGGTGACGGGAACGCTCACGCGGATCTCCTAAAGAGGCCGAGCACGGCCAGGAACAGGACGGCGCCCAGGCTGGACACCGTCAGCTCGCCGACGACGCCGCCGACGGGAAAATGGATGCGCGTGGCCGCGAAGGCGCCGATGAACGCGCCGATGACGCCGACCAGCAGCTTGATGAACAGCGAGCGCTCTCGCCCGATCACAAAATCGGCGATCCAGCCGGCGATGACGCCGACGATCGTGGCCGCCAACACGCCCGTAGCGCTCATGCTTTGCTCCTCATCGCGCCTTTTTGCCATGCGGCGCGCGCGGGGTCATGCGGACACATACAGACATTGATGCTCCGCCGCTGCGGGCGTAGGGAAGGCTTTGCCGCATTTCGGCCTAGAAGTGACGCTTTGCCGACACCATGACGTCTTTCCTGCGCTCCGACCGTTCGCGTCCCGTCGCCCTCTGGCTGTTTATTGTCGCCGCCATGGTGTTCTCCATGGTGGTGGTCGGCGGCGCGACTCGCCTGACCGATTCCGGCCTGTCGATCACCCAGTGGAAGCCGATCATGGGCGCCCTGCCGCCGATGTCGGACCAGGCCTGGCGCGAGAGCTTCGAGCTCTACAAGCAGATCCCGCAGTACAAGCTGGTCAATCCGGACATGACGCTGGAGGGCTTCAAGGGCATCTTCTGGTGGGAGTGGGCCCACCGGCTGCTGGGCCGGACCGTCGGCGTCGTCTTCGCCATCCCGTTCGTGATTTTCCTGATCCGCGGCGACATTCCGCGCCGGCTGATCTGGCGCTGCGCCGTCATGCTGGGCCTGGGCGGCCTGCAAGGGCTTGTCGGCTGGTGGATGGTGTCGAGCGGCCTGTCCGAGCGGGTTTCGGTCGCGCCGGAGCGGCTGATGACGCACCTGGGCCTGGCCCTGGCGCTGTTCGTGGTGCTGATCTGGACCGCCCTGGACGCCTGGAACGGCTCGCCGCGCGTACCGGAGCGTTCCCCCTGGCGAGGCTGGGCGCTGGCCTTCCTGGCGGCGGTGTTCTTCCAGAGCCTGCTGGGCGCCCTGGTGGCCGGCAACGACGCGGGCCTGGTCTATAACGACTGGCCGCTGATGAACGGGCGCTTCTTCCCCGCCGACTATGCGGGCCAGGGTCTGTGGGGGACGCTGGCGCACAGCCACGCCGCGGTTCAGCTGCACCATCGCCTGATGGCCTACGCCCTGTTCGTGGCCGGCCTCGCCATCGCGGTGATCGCCAGGCGAGACAGGCTGCTGGCCCCCGGCGCCCGGGCGATCGCCCTGGCCCTGGCGGTGATCGTCGTGCTGCAGGCGTCGCTGGGCGTCTGGACCTTGATGGCGGCCGTGCCGATCACGCTGGGCGTGCTGCACCAGGCGGGCGCGGCGGTGCTGCTGGCCGCGGCGACCGCTTTCGCCTGGCGCGTGCGACGCCCCTAGGACGGGATCGGCGCGGGCGAGGCAAAAACTGTCACACGCCGAGCGCAAATCGGGCCGATTCCTCATGGAGCTTGGCCTTGATCCGCCCCCTCGTTCTCGCCCTCGTGGCGTCCGCCTCGATCTCGACCTTCGCCTGCGCTCAGGCGGCGGGCCCAATGGCGGCCGTCAGCGCCGTCGATCCCTACTACAAGGCCGGCGAGGCGGCCCTGGCGCGCCAGCTAGCCGTGGTCCCGAACACCGGCCGCGCCAAGAACGTCATCCTCTTCCTGGGCGACGGCATGGGCATTTCGACGGTCACGGCCGGTCGCATCTATGACGGCCAGCAAAAGGGCGTCGACGGCGAATCCAATTCGCTGGCCTTCGAGAAGCTGTCCTATGCGGCCCTCTCAAAGACCTACAGCCACGACACGCAAGTCACCGACAGCGCCGCCGGCATCACGGCGATCATGACCGGCGTGAAGACCCGCAACAAGATCATCGGCCTGACCGGCGCGGCGATCGGCGAGAAGTGTGAGACCGAGAAGGGGAACGCGGTCCAGACCCTGGCCGAACTGGCCAAGGCCAACGGCAAGGCCGCCGGCGCGGTCACCACCACCCGCGTCACCCACGCCACGCCCGCCGGCGCCTACGCCCACACCGCCTATCGCGACTGGGAGGGCGACAGCGACATGCCGGTCGAGGCGCTGCAGGCCGGCTGCAAGGACATCGCCCGCCAACTGATCGAGGCCCCCGACGCCTTGCGCCTGGACGTGGTCATGGGCGGCGGTCGCTCGCGCTTCCTGCCCGAGGCCAAGGACGGCAAGCGCGCCGACGGCCGCGATCTGACCGCCGAGTGGCTGAAGGCGGAAGGCGGGGCTTCGGCCTATGTCACCACCGTGGACCAGCTGAAGGCGCTGCCGGCCGACACCAGGCATGTGCTGGGCCTGTTCGCGTCCGAACACCTGCCCTACGAGGTCGAGCGGCCGGTGCTGGGGCAGGGCGTTCCGACCCTGGCCGAGATGGCCACGAGCGCCGTCGACATCCTGTCCAAGAACCCGAACGGCTATTTCCTGCTGGTCGAGGGCGGCAAGATCGACATGGGCAGCCACCTGGGCAACGCCAAGCGCACGCTGAGCGAGACCGTCGAGTTCTCCAAGGCCATCGCGGCGGTGCTGGCCAAGGTCGACCTGAAGGACACCCTGGTCGTGGTTACGGCCGACCACAGCCATGGCCTGGTTATTTCCGGCTACGCGCCGCGCAATTCGCCGATCCTGGGCGTCTCGGGCAACGAGGGCGAGCCGGCGATCGCCGCGGACGGCAAGACCTACACCACCCTGATGTTCGCCACCGGCCCCGGCGGTCCGCTGGGCAATGACACCCGCGCCGACCCGGCCAAGGAAGACCTGGACGACGTCGACTACCACCAGCAGGCCGTCGTCAACCTGCCCAGCGCCGCGCACGCGGGCGAGGATGTCGGCGTGTTCGCCGATGGTCCGCAGGCCTACCTGCTGCGTGGGGTGGTCGAGGAGAGCTACATCTTCCAGGTCATGCGTCACGCGTTCGGGTTTGATGCGGCGCAGGCGAAGAAGCGCTGAGGGGGGCGGGGCGCGAGGAAGCGCGGAAAACCTTTCTCCTCCCCCATCGGGGGAGGGGGACCCGCGAACGCGGGTGGAGGGGGCCTCATGCGGCCGGGTTACATCCTGTGGTCGGCGGAGAGCGCGCTGTTCTGACACCAAGGAGAGGTCGCCGGCTTGGCCGGCCCCTCCACCGCCGTTCGGCGGTCCCCCTCCCCCAGAGGGGGAGGAGAGTAAGTCACGAGCGTTCGCGGCGCTCCATGATCCGCGTATCCGGAATCGAACCGAACGAATTCAACGGCTTCTCACTTTTACACGC
>NZ_QFQZ01000123.1 GCF_003243465.1 Caulobacter segnis | reverse complement strand
GCCCGAGCAGATAACGCTCACGCCCGCCGTCCTCATGGAAACAACAGCCTGGCGGAGCGGTCGACGAGCCGAAACGCAACACACAATCACGGTCTCCGGGTTCGCCCGGCCGCTCCGTCGCCTCCCCAACCTTCAGCGGCCCGCCGCGTGAAGCGGCGAAGTCGCGACCAATCGTCCCGATTCACGATTAACAGCCCTTTCACCACGCGTCGCGACCCGGCCTTAACCAAGCCTGCCCATGCTGTGTCGAAACGGGACGAGGAGGGGCCTATGGGCCAGCACGTGGAAACCCTGGTGATCGGCGGCGGGCCGGCCGGCCTGACGGCCGCCTACACCCTGGCCAAGGCCGGACGGGACGTGATCGTGCTGGAGATGGACCCCGCGCGCGTCGGCGGCGTCGCCCGCACCCTCGACTACAAGGGCCTGAAGTTCGACATCGGCGGGCACCGCTTCTTCTCGCGCAATCCCGAGGTCCTCGACCTGTGGCGCGAGATCCTGCCCGAAGGTTTCCTCGAGCGGCCGCGCCGGTCGCGGATCTACTATCAGGGGCGCTTCTTCGCCTTTCCGCTCCGGGCCTTCCAGGCGCTGGCGAGCCTGGGCCCCTGGATGGCGACCAAGTGCCTGGCCTCGTTCGCCTGGGCCCGGGCCAAGCCGATCAAGCAGCCGGAGAGCTTCCGCGACTGGGTGCGCAACCACTTCGGCGAGACCCTGTACGCGACCTTCTTCAAGTCCTACGCCGAGAAGGTCTGGGGCATGAGCTGCGACGAGCTGTCGGCCGACTGGGCGCGCCAGCGCATCAAGGGGCTGAACCTCGGGGCGGCGATCGTGGACGGCGTGCGCCGGTCTCTGGGCCTTCGCCGAAAGGCCTCGGCCGCCGCGCCCAGCAAGACGCTGAGCGAGCAGTTCCTCTATCCGCGCCAGGGCGCGGGCATGGTCTGGGAGGCCTGCGCGCGGAAGGTCATGGCCCTGGGCGGCGACGTCCGCCTGGGCCGTCGCGTCGACGGCCTGCACTACGACAAACTCGCCAGGCTGTGGACCGTCTCGGTCGCCGGCGCCGACGGCCGCAAGGAGATCTACACGGCCGACAACGTCGTCTCGTCGGCGCCGATCCGCGAGCTGATGCAGTCGATCAGCCCCACCCCGATGAGCGTCTTCCACGCCGGCGAGCTGATGTACCGCGACTTCCTGACCGTGGTGCTGGTCGGCAAGACGCGCCGGGCGGCGCCGGACGCCTGGATCTATGTCCATGACGCCTCCGTCCAGGTCGGCCGCGTGCGCAATCTCGCCGCCTGGTCGCCGGAAATGCTGCCCGACGGCGTCGAGGCGGCCCTGGGCCTCGAATACTTCTGCTTCGAGGGCGACGCCCTCTGGACCCTGTCCGACGCCGAGCTGATCGCCAAGGCCAAGGCCGAGGTCGCTCGCATCGGCCTGATGGATCCGGAAGCCGTCGAGGACGCCTGCGTGGCGCGGCAGAAAAAGGCCTATCCGATCTATGACGAGGCCTATGCCGAGCACGTGCGGATGATCCGCCTGGACCTGAAGATGCACTATCCGGGGCTGCATCTGGTCGGGCGCAACGGCATGCACCGCTATGGCGACCAGGATCGGGCGATGATGACCGGGGTGCTGACCGCCGAGAACATCATCGCCGGCGAACGCCTCCACGACGTCTGGGCGGTCGATGAACACGCCGCCTATGATCGCCCGGCGGTCAGCGTCGAGCGGCCGGTCGCCCAGAGAGCCGCCGCGTGACCGTCTGCGGCGTCAGGCGCTGATTCTCCGGGCGGGCGACTGCTCCGGCTTTTGGCGATTTGATTCGCCGAATAGGCCGCCGAAGGCCCCGCAGGCGAGGCTGACGATGGCGTCGGCGAGGCCGGCCATTGCTGCAACCACGAACAAGGCTGAAATCACCAAGACCGCCAACGCCAACATGGAAAACTCCCGCACTTTTTCACCAAGCGGGAGAGCGCGGTTTCCGTTCCGGACAGGGGCTTCGCAACCGCAAAAAATCAGACAAATGGTTGACAACGTTGTCACGCTTCCAATGAATGTCGCGTCCGCGCAAAGACGGACTCGCCAACATCGTCGCTTAGGGAGTGGTCCAGTGATTGCGGTGCTGAAGTTCAACCTCGGAGGCCGTCGATGAGCGACGCTGCGATCGGCAATTCCCCGGCCAAGGGCGGGGGCGTCAAGCTGGCCATCGTCTATGTGACGTGCCTGTTCTTCATCTGGGCGCTGGTCACCAACCTGCTCGACCCGCTGCTGAAGACCATGAAGACCGTCTTCACCCTGACGCCGGTCGAGGCCAGCCTGACGGGCTTCGCCTTCTTCATCGCGTATTTCGTCATGTCGCTGCCCTCGGCGGCCTTCCTGTCGCGGTTCGGCTACGCCAAGTCGGTCATGCTGGGCCTGGGCGGCATCGTCGCCGGCTGCTTCATCGCCATCGCCGCGGCCAAGCTCCACACCTTCTCCCTGGTGCTGACCGCCCTGTTCGTGATGGCCTCGGGCATCACCCTGCTGCAGGTGGCCGCCAACCCGCTGATCGCCTCGATGGGCCGTCCGGAGGACAGCTCGTTCCGCCTGAACCTGTCGCAGGCGTTCAACTCGCTGGGCGCGGCCTGCGGCCTGTGGTTCGGCGCGAACTTCCTGCTCAAGGGCGACATCTTCAAGAAGGACGTCGTAATTACCGACGCCCTGCGCGAGCAGGCCCTGGGCTTCGTCACCAACGTCTATTTCGTGATCGGCGTGGCCCTGGCCCTGTTCATCCTGGCCATCTTCCTGGTGCGTCGCCAGATCACCGAGGCGGCGCCCAAGACCGAGCACTTCGTCAATCCGTTCACCGCTCTCACGTCCAAGTGGGCGAACCTGGGCGCGCTGGGCATCTTCCTCTATGTCGGCGCCGAGGTCGCGATCTCGCTGAACCTGCTGCTGTTCATCGAACAGCCGCACATCCTGAACGTCCCGGCCGAGCAGGCCGGCAAGATGACCACCTTCTACATGCTGTTCGCCATGATCGGCCGCTTCGCCGGCTCGGCGCTGCTGAAGTCGTTCAAGGACTACTGGCTGCTGACCACCGTCGCCGTCGGCGCCATCATCCTGAGCCTGGTCGTCATCCTGACCAAGGACATGGTCCCCAGCCCGCACGGCGCCGACGTCAACCTGATCCTGGCGGTCGTCCCGGCCACGACGGGCCTGATCCCGGCCTTCGCGGCCCTGCTGATCGGCCTGTTCAACTCGATCATGTTCCCGACGATCTTCACCCTGACGCTGCAGCGTTCGACCGCGCCGACCTCGGCCACCTCGGGCCTGCTTTGCCTGGCCATCGCCGGTGGCGCCATCCTGCCGCTGGTCTTCGCCAAGATCGAGGAAATGACCGGCTCCAAGTCGCTGGCCTTCGCCGCGCCGCTGCTCTGCTACGTCTACGTCCTCTGGTTCGCCCTGGTCGCCCGCAAGGCCCCGACCCACGAGATCCAGGAAGGCTTCTCCGGCGGTCACTGATCCGCCGCTCGCCTCGAAGACATCCGCCCCGGAAGGCTCGCCTTCCGGGGTTTTCTTTTGACGCTGAGAGTTTTTCTGAAAGGGCCTTGCGAAAAACCTCGGTCGCAATTCCCAGCGGGCGGCACGACATTGGTCGGCTTGAACGAGCAAGGAACGCGTATGGCCGCCGCCCAACCCAAGAGCAGCCGTTTCATCAGCGGCTTCGGCGTCCAGGTCCTGGCCGCCATGGCGCTGGGCCTGGGTCTTGGCCTGCTGGCCCGCCAGCTGGGGCCTGCCGAAGGGCAGGGCGGCTACGTCCTGGCCGAGACCCTGCATCAGCTCGGCGCCATCTTCGTCCAGCTGCTGCGAACCCTGGTCCCGCCGCTGGTCTTCACGGCCATCGTCGCCAGCATCGCCAACATCGCCCAGCTGCAGAACGCCGCGCGCCTGGTCTGGCGGACCCTCTTCTGGTTCGCGGTCACCGCCCTGATCGCGGTGCTGATCGGCATCGCTCTGGGCCTGATCCTGCAGCCGGGCCTGCACACCACGGTCGAGGCCGCGGCCGCCAAGGCGCCCAAGACCCACGGCTCCTGGCTCGATTTCCTGACCGGCCTGGTTCCCGTCAACATACTGGGCCTGGCGGCCTCGACCAAGATCGCCGATGGCGGCGCGGCCACGACCTCGCTGTCGTTCAACGTCCTTCAGATCGTGGTCATCTCGCTGGTCACCGGCGTCGCGGCCCTGAAGGTGGGCGAGGCGGGCGAAGCGTTCCTCAAGTTCAACGCCTCGGCCCTGGCGATCGTGCGCAAGGTGCTCTGGTGGGTGATCCGCCTGACCCCGATCGGCACCATCGGCCTGTTCGGCAACGCCGTGGCCCAGTACGGTTGGACGACGCTGGGCCAGCTGGGCGCCTTCACCGGCGCGATCTATCTCGGCCTCGCCCTGGTGCTGCTGGTCGTCTATCCGACCCTCCTGGCGCTGAACGGCCTGAACCCGGTCAGGTTCTTCCAAGGCGCCTGGCCGGCGATCCAGCTGGGCTTCGTCTCGCGCTCGTCGGTCGGCACGCTGCCGGTGACCGAGGCTGTCACCGAGACCAGCCTTGGCGTGCCGCGCGCCTACGCCGCCTTCGCCGCGCCTCTGGGCTCGACGACCAAGATGGACGGCTGCGCGGCCATCTATCCGGCCATCTCGGCGATCTTCGTGGCGCAGTTCTTCGGCGTTCACCTGGCCCTGTCGGACTACTTCCTGATCGTCTTCGTCTCGGTGATCGGCTCGGCCGCCACCGCCGGTCTGACCGGCGCCACGGTGATGCTGACCCTGACCCTGTCGACCTTGGGCCTGCCGCTCGAAGGCGCGGGCCTGCTGCTGGCCATCGACCCGATCCTCGACATGGGCCGCACCGCCGTGAACGTCGCCGGCCAGGCCTTGGTGCCGACGATCGTCGCCAAGCGGGAAGGGATCCTCGACCTCGAGACCTACAACGCCGCCCGCGTCCCGGCCGAGGCGGGGCTGATCGCCGCGGAATAGCCCTGCGCGGTTGCGCCGGAAAGCTTTAGCGGCGAGTTTGCGCGCCTCGTAAAGCGTCCCCGGGGGATTCCATGGTTCTGAAGACGGCGAACGGCGGCCCGGAAGGGCCGAGCCGGCGTGGATTCCTGTCCGGCGCCGCCGCGCTCGCGGGCCTGGCCGTCGCCACGCCGCGCGCCTTCGCCCGGGCTTCGGACCGCGTCGAGGCCCTGCTGGCCCAGATGACGATCGAGGAGAAGGCCGGCCAGCTCTCGTGCTTCGCCGACATGATCCGCCCGCCGATCGGCGATATGAACCCGCTGGTCAACCTGCGCAACGCCCAGACTCTGACCGCCGAGATCCAGGCCGGCCGCATCGGCGTGCTGATGAACGGCGTTGGCGCCCAGGCGGCGCTTGAGACACAGAAGGCCGCCGTCGAGGGCTCGCGCCTGAAGATCCCGCTACTGTTCGCCGCCGACGTGATCCACGGCTTCCGCACCGTCTTTCCGATCCCGCTGGCCGAGGCCGCCAGCTTCGACCCGCGCCTGGCCGAACGCACCGCCCGCGCCGCGGCGTCGGAAGCCTCGGCCTCAGGCCTGCACTGGACCTTCGCGCCGATGGTCGATGTCGCCCGCGACCAGCGCTGGGGCCGCGTGGCCGAGGGCTCGGGCGAGGATCCCTATCTCGGCGAAGTGATGGCCGCCGCCCGCGTCCGCGGCTTCCAGGGCAGGGACCTGAAGGCTGACGACAGCATGCTGGCGACCCCCAAGCATTTCGCCGCCTATGGCGCGGTGATGGCGGGCCTCGAATACAATTCGGTGGAGCTGTCCGAAGCGACCCTCCGCGAGGTCCATCTCCCGCCGTTCCAGGCCGCCTTCGCCGCCGGGGCGATGACGGTGATGTCGGCCTTCAACGACGTGAACGGCGTGCCATCCACCGCCAACAAGCGCCTGCTGACCGGCGTGCTGCGCGAGGAGTGGGGCTTCAAGGGCGTGGTCATTTCCGACTACACCTCCGACCAGGAACTGGTGGCCCACGGCTTCGCCGCCGACGACCGCGACGCCGCGCGGGTGGCGATCCTGGCCGGCGTCGACATCAGCATGCAGAGCGGCCTCTATATCCGCTACCTGCCCGAACTCGTCGCGTCGGGCGCCGTGCCGATGGCGGTCGTCGACGCCTCGGTGCGTCGCGTCCTGGCGCTGAAGGAGGCGATCGGCCTCTTCGACAACCCGTACCGTTCGCTGGACCCCACCGTCGAGAAGGCGCGCACCGCCACGCCGGCCTTGCGCGCCCTGAGCCGCGAGGCGGGCGCGAAGTCGATCGTCCTACTGAAGAACGATCGCGGCCTGCTGCCCCTGCCCAAGGCCGGCAAGCGTCTGGCCCTGATCGGCCCCTTCGCCGACGACCGCGACAACGTGCTGGGCGCCTGGGGCGGATTCTTCGCCAACAGGGCCCTGAACGTCGATCTCGCGACCGGTCTGCGCGCCCAGCTGGCCGATCCGGCCAGCCTCGTGGTCGAGCGCGGCAGCGATGTAGAGGCGCCGATCGCGGGCGGGATCGAGCGGGCGGTCGCGGCCGCCCAGGCCGCCGACATCGTCCTGCTGGCCGTGGGCGAGAGCCAGGACATGACGGGCGAGGCCAAGTCCCGCACCGAGATCCGCATTCCGCCCGCCCAGCAGCGCCTGGCCGAGGCGATCGCCGCCGCTGGCAAGCCGGTCGTGGTGCTGCTGCGTCACGGCCGGGCCCTTGCGCTTGAGGGCGCGGTCCGCGACGCGCCGGCGATCCTGGCGACCTGGTTTCTGGGCAGCGAGATGGGCAACGCCGTCGCCGACGTGCTGTTCGGGACGGTCAATCCCTCCGGCCGCCTGCCGGTCAGCTTCCCGCTCGACAGCGGACAGGAGCCGTTCTTCTACAACAGCCGCCCCACCGGCCGGCCCGCTCCGGCCGATCCGAACGCCCAGGAGTACAAGTCCCGCTGGCGCTCGATCCGCAACGATGCGCTCTATCCGTTCGGCTTTGGCCTAGGCTACGCGCCGTTCGCGGTCACCGACCTGCGCCTCAGCACCGACAAGCTCGGCTGGAACGACACGCTCCATGTCACCGCCAAGGTCCGTAATATGGGCTCGGTGCAAGGCGAGCACGTGGTTCAGCTCTATGTCCGCGATCGCGTCGCCAGCCGCACGCGACCGGTGCGCGAGCTGAAGGGCTTCCAGCGGGTGTCGCTGGCTCCCGGCAACGAGCGCGAGGTCCGCTTCGAGCTCAGGCGGGAAAACCTGATGTTCGTCGGCGACCGCGACTATTGGCTGGCCGAGCCGGGGATGTTCGATCTGTGGCTGGCCAATTGCGCGACCGACGGCCTGACGGCGAGCTTCGAACTGCTGGCCTCGCGAATCGGAGCCTAGCCGAATCATCGCGTTCAGATCTGCGGCGAAAACGGGGCGGATCCGCCAAATCGTAAACTTCGCGCGGTGCTTCGTCAGAGGAAACGCGCGGCTCGGCCTTGTCGTTCACGGGTCATTCACGTCTTCAACAAGCCTTTTTCTACAAGGGGTTGGCTCCTGTCTGGCCGAGTTTTGTATCGACAGCGGACAACCAAAGATTGGTTTTGTTTGATGCGGCGGCTTGTCTCGTTGAAAGGAGTCGGAAAGGAAATATCGTTACCCTTGCTGGGCCGAAGTGTGGGCTTGGGTAGGACGCTGCATCTGGGGGGCGTCTTTCTGTTGCCATAGATGACGCGCTCCGCGCGCGCGTCCGTCAGAAGGATGGATGAATGTCGGTTTCGAGCCTCTCGATCGCCCAAATCTCGGCGCTGTCGGCTACCGCCATCAAAGGGTTTTCGACCACCGACATTCAGTCGCTGACCGGCACGCAGATCGCCGCGATCAGCGCGACGGGCATCGGCGCGCTTGATGACACCCAGGTCGCCGCCCTCAGCACGACCCAGATCAAGGCGCTCACCACCACGCAGATTCCGAAGTTCGCCACTTCGGTCACCTTCGACGTCACCCAGCTTCAGCAGCTTTCCACCCAGCAGGTCCAGGCGCTCACCTCGACGCAGCTCGCGTCGCTCGACAGCTCCCATATCCAGGGCCTCAGCGCGACGCAGCTGGGCGTTCTGTCGTCCACGAATTTCTCGGCCCTCGACGCCACGCAGATCGGCGCGCTGAGCGCGACCCAGATCAAGGGGGTCACGGCCACCCAGGTAAAGGGCCTGACCACCACCGACATCGGCGAACTTGCCGGCACCCAGGTGGCGGCCCTGGCCGCCGATCGCCTGGCGGCCATGAGCGCGACGAACGTTTCGGCCATGGACACCACCCAGGTCGCCGCTCTGACCAGCACCCAGATCGCCGCGCTGAGCGTCACGCAGATCAAGGGGCTGAATGCGACGGACGTGGGCGAGTTGTCGGCCACGCAGATCTCGTCGTTGTCGACCTTGCAATTGACCGCTCTGACGCCGGCCGCGTTCTCGGCGTTGGACGCCACCCAGGTCGGCGCGCTGTCGACCACCCAGGTCCGCAGCGTCACCCTCGATCAGATCAAGGGGCTGAACGCGACCGACGTCGGCGAGTTCGCCACCACCCAGATTTCGGCTCTGACGGCGGCGCAGATCGGCGCCCTGGCCTCGACCCAACTGGCGCAACTGGCGACCACCCAGGTGGCCGCCCTGGCCACGACCCAGGTCATCGCCCTGACGACCTCGGCGTTCGCGGCGCTGGACGCCACGCAGGTGGGGGCGCTGGCGACCACGCAGGTCAAGGCGCTGACGACGGCGCAGCTGAACGCCCTGGCGCCGGCCGACATCGGCGAGTTCGCCGATACGCAGG
>NZ_QFQZ01000020.1 GCF_003243465.1 Caulobacter segnis | reverse complement strand
CGTCGTCGCCGCAAACGGCATGCTGAAATCAAATCAGCCCTGGCAAAAGCCCGGTTGACCCAACACAGTCGCCGGCTCTTCGCTTCGCTACGGCCGGGATGACACGGATTTTGTAAGCTTGGAGCTCACGAGCGCCCCTCCCGGGAACCTCCGCCCCAACCTGCGCCTTTACGTCTCCGCAGGGACGAAGAGCCCCGGATTGGCGACCTGGTGTCGGGGGTCGGCCGTCGATCCGTTCAGTCGAACGGAGACCACACAGATGACGTCCAAGACCCTTGTCGCCCTGATGGCGACCACCATGACGGTCGGCGCGATCGCCCCGGCCGTGGCCCAGACCTCGGCCTACCAGCAGAGCCTGCAGCGCTATGACGACCAGCGCGCCAACTATTACGAGCGCGTCGCCGAGTACCGCGAGCGCCAGGACGCCTATGAGCGCGACCGCGCCAACTACCTGCAGGCCCGCGACGACTATGACCGCCGCTATGGCCGCGGCGCCTATGACCGTCGCTATCGGGATCAAGCCGACCGCTATCGCGCCGCCGAGTACCGCCAGAGCGCCGCCTACTATGCCGAGCAGGCCCAGTTCGAGCGCGACCGCGCCAACTACGAGCGCGCCCGCTACAACTACGATCGCCGCTATGGCGAAGGCGCCTACGACCGCCGCAACCCGCGCCAGGCCGAGCGCTTCCGCACCAGCGGCTACGGCTACGCCTCGGGCTACGACGCCAGCCGCCAGCAGTGGGAGCGCGATCGCGACCGCTACTACGAAGCCCGCGACGCGTACGACCGCCGCAACGGCTACGGCGCCTATGACCGCCGCCATCCGGGCGAGGCCGAGCGCTATCTGGCCCCCTACGCGGGCGCGGTCGGCGTCGACACCAGCGCCAACGTCAACTACGGTGACAACTGCCGCCAGGACGCCAAGCGCAACGCCACCGTCGGCGGCGTGATCGGCGCCCTGGCCGGCGCCGCCCTGGGCTCGAACGTCGCCGCCCGCAACGCCAAGACCGAAGGCTCGGTGCTGGGCGCCCTGGTCGGCGCCGGCGTCGGCGCGGCGGTCGGCAACGCCTCGGCCAAGTGCGACACCCGCGGCAACTACTGGACCTACGAGCAGACCCAGCCCTACCGCGACAGCAGCGGCCGCTACGCCTCGGCCGGCGAGCGCTGCCGCCTGGCTCCGGCCCCGACCGACTACAACGGCCGCGTCGAGACCCGCTATGTGCGCGTCTGCCCCGACAGCGACGGCCGCTATCGCGTCGAAGGCTGACCCCCGCGCGCCCAGGCTGGAGCGTCGCCTTTCCGACCTTGACGGAAACCCGCCGCCAGCTTGGGCGTTTAGGTCCTGAGGGATTGCAACAAGAAACGACTGGAGAGCTCGCCATGCGCGCCCGCCTTAACGCACTCGTCCTGGCCACCGTCGTCGGCTTCACCGCCAGCAGCGTGGTCGTCACCGCCGCCGACGCCCAGTCGCGCAACGACCGCTACCGCGTCCTGGTCTGCAACAAGTCCAAGGCCAAGAACGGCGCCATCATCGGCGGCCTGGGCGGCGCCCTGCTGGGCAACACCGTCGCCGGCCACGGCAACAAGACCGAAGGCGCGCTGCTGGGCGGCGCCGTCGGCGCCGTCGCCGGTCACGAGATCGGCAAGGGCAAGAAGAAGTGCCACTACGAGTACCGCTATCGCCGCTAACCGCGCTCGATCACGGACACAGGACAAGGGCGTCGGACTTCGCGGTCCGGCGCCCTTTCTCGTTCCCGCGCGCATCCAGGCCGAGATCCGCCGCGTAACGCCAGGCAAGGAGAACGCCATGCCCGTCGCCAAGCTCGCTCTCGCCGCCCTCATCGTCGCTCTCGCCGCGGCCACGCCCGCCGAGCCGCAGCCGTTGTCCGTCAACGCCGACAGCCACTATTCCGGCGTCTGGCTGGAGCTTGGCCGCACGCCAATGTGGATCACCGACGGCTGCGTCGCTGGCACGACGACCTACACCCGCGTCGACGATCGGCGCGTGGACGTCGTGGACGACTGCCGCAAGGGCGGCGTCGACGGCAAGCGCAAGGCCATCCGCGGCAAGGGCGTGATCGAGGACCCCGGCGTCAATCGCCGGCTGAAGGTCTCGTACCTGCCGTTCGTCACCTGGCGCTACGAGGTGCTGGACAAGGATCCCGACGGCGTCTGGTTCATCTCGGCCTCGCCGGACCGGAAGAAGGTCTTCCTCTACGCCCGCCGCCCCCTGCCCCAGGCGGTGCTGGACGAGCTGACGGCGCGCGCCCGCCGGCTGGGCTATTCGGGCGAGATCGAGTACCCGCCGGCGCGGCCGGTCGCGCCATAGACCACGCGCCCCCTTTACGACCGCCACAAGACCGGGCAATTGTACGACAATTGTCGGAGTATTTCGCCGCGTCAGCCGGCCGCCCGACAGCGAGGGAGGCGACGGTATGCGACGTTCGATGACCAGCGGGATCGGTTTGATGGCGCTGATGGCGGCGGCTTTTGCGGTCTGCGAGGCCGGCCCGGCCGTGGCCCGCGCGCCCGCCGTCGCGGAAGACGCCGCTGTCCGCAAGACGGCGACGGGCGTCGAGATCCGCCTGGCCGACGGCGTCCTGCGGCTGGACCCGTGGTCGGACAATATCGTGCGGGTCCGCTTCTCCAAGACCGAGGCCTGGACCGGCAACTACAATCCCGCCGTGATCGCCCAGCCCGGTAAGGTCGACTGGACGCTGGAGAGCGGCGCCGAAAAGGTCGCCCTGAAGACCCCCGCCCTGCAACTGATCGTCGACCGGGCCTCCGGCGAGATGACGGTGCTGGACGCCAAGGGCCAGCGACTGACGCGCGCCCGGCCACGCGACGGGGAAACCGCCCCTTCCGTCCAACGCTTCGAGCTGAACTCGCAGGAGGCGATCTATGGCCTGGGCCAGCACCAGGCTGGCCTGATGGACTATCGCGGGTCCAGCGTCCTGCTGCAGCAGATCAACACCGACGTCGCCGTGCCGATGGCGGTGTCCTCGCGCGGCTATGGCGTCCTCTGGAACAATCCGGCGACCACGCGGGTGGACGTGGCGACGCCGCAATACGCCCACAGCCTGCGCTTCGCGTCCGAGGCCGGCGGCGGGGTGGACTACCACCTGATCGTCGGCCCGGAGATCGACCAGGTGATCGCCGGCTATCGCGGGCTGACGGGCCAGGCGCCGCTGATGGCGCGCTGGACCTGGGGGCTGTGGCAGTCGAAGGAGCGCTACGAAACGCAGGCCGAGACCCTGTCGATCGTCCAGCGCTACCGCCAGATGGGCGTCCCGTTCGACGCCGTGGTCCAGGACTGGCAGTACTGGGCGCCCGGCGGCTGGGGCAGCCACCAGTTCGACGCCCAGCGCTTCCCCGATCCGGCGGGCCTGGTGAAGGCGGTCCACGACCTGAACGCCCACATCATCATCTCGGTCTGGCCGCGCTTCGACCTGACCACCGCCAACCATGACGAGCTGCGCAAGGCCGGCGCCCTGTTCGAGCCGGCCTATCCCAATGTCTATCCGGCCGGCGAGGGCCGCTGGTACGACGCCTGGTCGGGCAAGGGCCGCGAGATCTACTGGAGCCAGATCATGCGGAACCTGGGCCGCTACGACTTCGACGGCTGGTGGCTGGACGGCTCGGAGGCCGAGCTGGGCGGCAAGCCCGGCCAGATGGCCGAGGTGACCACGGCGGCCGGCCCGGGCGCGGAGAGCTTCAACAGCTATCCCCTGATGCACACCACGGCGGTCCATGACGGCATGCGCCGCGACATGCCCGGCAAGCGGCCCTTCATCCTGACCCGCTCGGCCTATGCCGGACAGCAGCGCAACGGCGCCATCACCTGGTCGGGCGACGTCGAGGGCGACTGGCACACCTTCGCTCGGCAGATTCCGGCGGCCCTGAACTTCTCGGTCAGCGGGATTCCCTACTGGTCGGCCGACATCGGCGGCTTCTTCGGCGGCGATCCGCAGGACGCGGGCTATGCCGAGCTCTTCACCCGCTGGTACCAGTTCGGCGTGTTCAACCCGATGTTCCGCGTCCACGGCACCGGCAAGGGCAAGGCGCTCTGGGACTTCAAGCCCGACACCCAGGCGCGGCTGATCGCCTACGACAAGCTGCGCTACCGCCTGCTGCCCTACATCTATTCGACCGCCTGGGAGGTGACCCAGCGGTCGGGCACGATGATGCGGCCCCTGGTCATGGACTTCCGGACCGACGCTAACGCCCTGCGCCTGACCGACCAGTACATGTTCGGCCGCGGCCTGATGGTCAGCCCGGTCACCCAGCAAGGCGCCGAGCTGCGCACGATCTACCTGCCCAAGGGAGACTGGTACGACTTCTGGACGGGCGCCCGGCTCGCCGGCGGCAGGACCCTGGCCGTCAAGGCCGACATCGACACCATCCCGGTGCACGTGCCGGCGGGGACGATCCTGCCGCTGGGACCGGTGGTCAGCTACGCCGATCAGCCGAGCCAGGAGCCTCTAGAGATCCGCGTCTATCCCGGCCGCGACGCCCGCTTCGAGCTGTATGACGACGCCGGCGACGGCCACGGCTACGAGAAGGGCGAGCGGGCCACGACCCTGCTCACCTGGAGCGACACGGCCAAGACCCTGCGCCTCGGCGCGCGCGAGGGCCGCTATCCCGGCATGAAGGCGGTGCAGCCGCTGAAGGTGGTCTGCGTCCCGACCGGCAAGGCCCAGGACGTCCGCTACGCGGGGGCCGAGACCAGCGTCACGCTGGCGGACTGCCGATAGGCCAGGCCCGAACCAAACCTCTCGTCATCCCGGGCCGCGCAGCCGAACCGGGATGACGAGGGAAATGATCTCAACGGATCGAGCGCCGAGCCCTAGCGGATGAAGTAGCCCTCGACCTTCCAGTCGCCGCCCTCTCGCGCCAGTACCACGGTCTCGACGGCGTCAGCCTTGTTGGCGAAAGCCGTGGCGAACTGGATGATCTTGTACTCGCCGTCCGGCAGGCCAGGCAGGCTGCGAGGGCTGGAAACGCTTTTGACCTGGCGCGAGGACACCGCACCCAACTGCTGGCGCAAGGGCTGCGCCATCGCGGTCCATTTGGCCTCGTCGACCTGGGATCGGAAAAATCCGCCCGACGCTTTCCAGCTATCGGCCCAGCGTTGATCGTCCAGCAGTTTCGCCCAGGCTTGCGCGAACTCCGTCGTGGCCTTGTCCGACGCCGTATCGGCCGCGGCGTAGGCCACGGGCGTCTTGGCCGGGCGGGCCTGTCCGTCGCCATGCGGGGCCATCGTCATCGCCACCGCGGCGACCATTGCGAGCATCATCACCATTCCTCCAGAGAGCCAGACGAGGGGCGAGCCCAAGCGTCGGCGTTGGTCTGACGGACGGGGTTCTGGGCTCGGGGCGGCGGCCTGGGCGACCCCCAATTGCTTGTCCCCCAAGAAATTTGGGGCCTCGGCGCGCGCCATCGCCCGCGCCGCCTCGCGGCTGCTGCTGACGCCCAGCTTGCGGCGCGCCTCGCGCAGGCGCTCGTTGACGGTGTGCACCGACAGGCCCAGCGCCGAGGCCGCCGACTTGGCGTCGTGCCCCGCCAGGAGCAGCCGCAGCGTCTCCTTCTCGCGCTCGGTAAGCGTCTGGGACCGTTCGTTCATCGCGGAGCGCCTTTCAACGACCGGCGGCAGTCTAGCGGCGCGACCCAGAGTCGGCCAAGGCGCCGCGCGATAACGGGGGAGTTGTCGTCAGGCGCTCGATAGCGGATACTCAAGCGCGGTCCAATTCCGGCGGATGCGGAGTCCCAACAGACCGACACGATCCCCGGAGGCGGCCCTCGCGGGGATCAATCCCCCCCTCAGTTGACCTCGGTCTTCTTCGGCGGTCCCGGCGGCAGGGGCGCGACGCGGACGCCGTCCTCGACCAGGGCCTTCACCTCCGAGGGCGAGGCCTCGCCGTAGATGCCGCGTTCCTCGGACTTGCCCTCGTGGATGGCGCGGGCCTCCTTGGCGAAAGCGTCGCCGACATAGTCGAAATTGTCCTCGACGTGCCGACGGACCTCGCCCATGGCGGCCATCATCATCTCGCGCATCTTGGGGTCCGGCGACGGCTCGGCGCGCTGGGCCTTGGTCCCGGCGACGGCGGGGGCCATGATCTGCTTGGAGACGCCACGCGAGCCGCAGACCGGGCACTCGACGAGGCCGCGCGCGGCCTGGTCGTCATAGTCCGACGACGAGCCGAACCAGCCCTCGAACGCGTGAGCCTGATCGCACTGAAGCGCGTACTTGATCATGGGCTGGAGATGGGAACCTTTACGGCCCGACGAAAGGCCGGGCGTTCTTGAGAACCGGGATCGCGGCGCGCGCCTTGTCGGCGGCGGCCAGATCGAGGTCCGCCATCAGCACGCCGGGCTCGTCGTGGTCAAGCTTTCCCAGCACCTCGCCCCACGGGCCGATGGCGATCGAGCGCCCCCAGGTGCCGCGGCCGTCCTCGTGGAAGCCGCCTTGCGCGGCGGCGATCACGAACGAGCCGGTCTCGATGGCGCGGGCCCGCAGCAGCACCTCCCAGTGCGCCTCGCCGGTCGGGCGGGTGAAGGCGGCCGGAGCCGTGATCACCGTCGCGCCGGCCAGGGCCAGGGCCCGGTGCAGGGCCGGAAACCGCATGTCGTAGCAGATGGTCAGGCCGATCTTGGCGAGCGGCGTCTCGACGACCACCGCCCGCTCGCCCGGCGCATAGGCCTCCGACTCCCGGGCCGTCTCGCCGGTCGGCAGATCGACGTCGAACATGTGCAGCTTGTCGTAGGTGGCCACGATCGCGCCGGTCGGGTCGATCACCGCCTGCCGGTTGGCCGCCCTCCTGTCCCCAGTTGGGCCGTCCTCGCGGCGGACCAGGGCCGAGCCGATGTCGATCCAGGTCCCGGTCTCGGCCGCGATCTCGCGCAGGCCATTGACGACGATATCGTCCTTGAGCGCCGTCAGGGTGGGCAGCAGCTTGGCGCGGTCCCTCTGCAGGACGTTGGTGCACTCGGGCGTCAGGACGAACTGGGCGCCCTGAGCGATGGCCTCGCGCACCAGCGGCGCGACATGCGCCAGCGCCGCCGCGTGCGTGGCCGGGGTGCGCGTCTGGACGAGACCGACGCGAAGCGTGCCGCCCTGCCCCGTCATGCGGCGAGGAGCGCGTCCAGCTTGCCCTGCTCTTCCAGGGCCATCATGTCGTCGCAGCCGCCGATGTGCTGATCGCCCACGAAGATCTGCGGGAAGGTGTTGCGGCCCGAGCGCTGCATCATCTCCTGGCGCAGGGCCGGATCCATGCCCGCCTCGATCTCGGTGAAGTCGGCGCCCTTTTCGTTCAGCAGCGCCAGGGCGCGCGAGCAGTAGGGGCAGAAGGGGCGGGTGTAGATGGTGACTTTGGCCATGCTCTTTAACTCGTGGTGTTCCGTCGTCCTCATATAGGACGCGCTTGGCCTTCTGTAACGCGGGCGACGACAGATAGGCTCACGCTGTTCGCGCCGGCCGCCAGCAGGGCCCGCGCGCAGCCCTCGGCGGTGGCGCCGGTGGTCAGCACGTCGTCGACCAGGACGATGGCCTTGCCCTCGACCAGGCGACGCTTGCCGGGCGGCACGGCGAAGGCGGCCGCGACGTTGCGACGGCGGCCCGAGGCGGACTTGCCGCCCTGGCTGTCGGTGTCGCGCTTGCGGACCAGCGCGTCGGGCAGGTAGGCGAGGCCCGCCATCCTCGCCAACGGCCGGGCGATCTCGGCGGCCTGGTTGTAGCGGCGACGTAGCAACCGGCTCCGGTGGATCGGCACCGGGACCACCGCGTCGGCCTCGGCCAGCAGGTCCGCGCAGGACCGCGACAGCCAGCGCGCGAACAGGCCCGACAGGTCCGTGCGGTCGGCGTGCTTCAGCTTCAGGACCAGCTCGCGCGAGTGCTCGTCATAGACGCAGGCCGCCCGCGCCCGCTGGAACGCCTTGGGCTTGGTCTGACAGGCCGCGCAGCGGGTCTCGGCCTTGTAGGTCTGGGCCAGGCCGCAGCCGTCGCAGACCGGGTCGTCCAGGAAGGTCACCTTGGAAAAGGCGTGGGCGGCCAGCCCGCCGGTCTGGGCCGCCTCGCCGTCCAGGCTGGCGGGCGGCAGCAGCAAGTCCAGCACGCCGCGCCCCACCTGCTTCAAAAAAGGCGCAAGCGGCGCCGGCGCGCCTTTCCATGTCGCGGCGGAGTCGCCATGTTCCGCCCCCATGACCCCCTCGCCCCTCCTGTTCGACCGCGCCCTGCACCGGGCTCGCCTGGACCGCGCCGCGCCCGCCTACGCGGCCGCCGATTTCCTGAAGGAACGGGCGGCCGGCGACGTGGTCATGCGGCTGGAGACGATCCTGCGACGCTTTCCGGTCGCCGTCGACCTCGGCGCGAGAAACGGCCATTTTTTCAAGGCCTTGGAGGCCAGCGACGCCCGCGCCAACATCGACACCCTGATCGAGGCCGACCTGTCGGGGCGGATGCTGGCCGGCCGGGACACCCTGCGGGTCGTCGCCGACGAGGAGCGCCTTCCGTTCGGCGACGCGACCTTGGACCTGATCGTCTCGACCCTGTCGCTGCACTGGACCAATGACCTCGTGGGGGCCCTGATCCAGATCCGCCGGGCGCTACGGCCCGACGGCCTGTTCGTCGGCGCGATCTTCGGCGGCGCCACCCTGACGGAGCTCCGCCAATGCCTGCTGGCCGCCGAGTCCGAGCTGACCGACGGCGCGGCCATGCGCGTCTCGCCGTTCGCCGACGCCATCGACGCGGCGGGCCTGCTGCAGCGCGCCGGTTTCGCCCTGCCCGTCGCCGACGTCGACCGGGTCAAGGTGCGGTATTCCCATCCGATCAAGCTGCTGCAGGACCTGCGCGCCATGGGCGAGACCAGCGTCCTGCTGGACCGCTCGCGCAAGCCCTTGTCCCGCAAGGTGCTGTTCCGGGCGATGGAGCTCTATGTCGAGCGCTTCGCCGAGGCCGACGGCAAGGTCCCCGCGACCTTCGAGATCGTCTCGGTCACCGGCTGGGCGCCGCACGAAAGCCAGCAGAAACCGCTGCGGCCAGGCTCGGCCAAGATGCGGCTGGCCGATGCGCTGGGGGTCAAGGAGCAGCCGGCGGGGGACAAGACGGGGTCTTAGGAGACTAGCGCCTCTATCCGCTCAAAAATAGCTCGTCATCCCGGCCGCAGCGAAGCGGAGAGCCGGGACCTAGGGGCCGGCGCATCGCGTTTGCCCCTGGGTCCCGGCGCTGCAGCCCGCTACGCGGTCTTCCGGCCGGGATGACGAGGAGGTTTAGCGACGAAGAGCGCCTAGAGCACATCCCGCAGCCACGCCACCAGCGGCTCGTCGGCGGGCGGCATCGGATAATCCGCCAGCTTGTCGGGCTTCACCCAGGCCAAGCCGGCGTGCTCCTTGCGGGTCACCTGCCCTTCCCATCGGCGCAGCAGATAGAGCGGCATCAACAGGTGGAAGGTCTCGTAGGTGTGCGAGGCGAAGACGAACGGCGCCAGGCACGCTTGCGCGACCTTGATCCCCAGTTCCTCGTCGAGCTCGCGGATCAGGCATTCCTCGGGGGTCTCGCCCGCCTCGACCTTGCCGCCCGGGAACTCCCACAGGCCCGCCAGCTGTTTGCCCTCGGGGCGCTGGCAGATCAGCACCCGCCCGTCGACATCGATCAGGGCGGCGGCGGCGACAAGGACGATCGGCTTGCTCATGGCGGCGGTGTGGCGCGGGGAAGCTTGTGGGTCAATCCAGGCGGCGCGAGATCAATCTGTCACAGCGCATCGATCGATACGGTTCCGTCCGCACCGTTGTAGGCGAGCTTGTAGCTGCGCAGGAATGAGCGACCGAGTATGACGCCGTGCCACTGGTCACCCTGCTGCAGCTTGACGCCGGTAAAGGGCTGGAACAGCAGACGCTCCAGGCTCGGAATGTAGATTCGCGCCGTGTAGATGTAGGCGCGATGGCGACCGCCAACGCCGCTGATCTCGCCTTCGTCCATTATCTGAAGGCCTAGTGAACGGGCGAGATCGTCATCGATGCAATCTCCGCCAGCGCCCGTGTCGATTAGCGCTTTGATCTTTTTCTTGGGCAGATCGGGCTTGTCGCCCGCAGGCGATCGCGACTTCAGGCCTATATCGACCAGAAGCGTTGGACCCAGTTGCACCAGCAGATCGGCTGGGGACGCAGTTGGCGTCCCGGCCTTAAACCCGGCTTGTGCTGAGGGCATGTGACGGCGTGAAAATCATTCCGCCCGGTAGCTGAATTGCATCCGGAGCGCCGATCTGCCTAATCAAGCAGGCCCCCGACCCGAAGCGGTCCACGGCCAGCGTCGCCGCTTCTTCGAAATCACTAAAGACGCCTTGAAGCTCGCCGCCGTGGATGACAACCCACTCCTTGGCATGAGTGGCTTCTAGCTCGGCGCGCATCTTTTCGAACGCGGCGATGTCGTCTCGAAGGATGGTCATCGGGATTCCCTTGGGGCTTCTTGAAACACCGATTGGCCGACCACGCCAATCAACTCCGGTGACAACGCTTCAAAATCGCCTGAGTCGCCGCTTTTCGGGTTAAGCCTTGTTAACGCATTTGCACGCCTCTTCGCCGCACGAGAGCCCCGCCCTTCCCAAAACTTGACTTTCCCGCTGGGATAACCGATACGGGCCCTGCGCCACTCCGGCGCTATTGGCGCTCCAGCCGCGTGAGGGTCCGTTCTCGGGCCAGCCTGTCGAGCGCCTTGAGAGCTTTTCTCACCCGATCGCCCGTGCACGCGGGGCGCTCCCCCGAACGATAGCCGAGAGGTTCGCCGTGCGATGACGCACGGCCCGCGTCGGCGCACGAAAGAACCAACACACGTGACTCAATTTTCCGACCTTGGCCTGGCCAAGCCGCTGCTGAAGGCCCTCGCCGAAAAGGGCTACAAGGAGCCGACGCCGATCCAAGCCCAGGCCATCCCGGTGGTGCTGCAAGGCAAGGACCTCTTGGGCATCGCCCAGACCGGCACCGGCAAGACCGCCGCCTTCGCCCTGCCGATCCTCCAGCGCCTGGCCGAAGACCGCAAGCCGGCCCCGCGCCGCGGCTTCCGCTGCCTCGTCCTGTCGCCGACCCGCGAGCTGGCCACCCAGATCGCCGAGAACTTCAAGGCCTACGCCGTCCACATGGGCCTGTCGGTCCACACCATCTATGGCGGCGTGAAGTACGGCCCGCAGATGAAGGCCCTGGCCGGCGGCATCGACGTGCTGGTCGCCACCCCCGGCCGCCTGATGGACCACATGGCCGAGAAGTCGGCCATCGTCTCGGGGACCGAAATCTTCGTGCTCGACGAAGCCGACCAGATGCTGGACCTGGGCTTCGTGGTGCCGATCCGCAAGATCGCCGCCCAGCTGACCAAGAACCGCCAGAACCTGTTCTTCTCGGCCACCATGCCCAGCGAGATCGGCAAGCTGGCCGGCGAGCTGCTGAAGGATCCGGTGCAGGTCTCGGTCGCGCCGCAGGCCACCACGGTCGAGCGCATCGACCAGCGCGTCCTGTTCATCGAGGCCCAGCGCAAGCGTCCGCTGCTGGCCGAGCTGTTCGCTGACTCGAGCTTCTCGCGCACCATCGTGTTCACCCGCACCAAGCGCGGCGCCGACCGGGTCGCCAAGTACCTGAACGCCGCCGGCGTCGAGGCCGCCTCGATCCACGGCGACAAGACGCAAGGCCAGCGCGAGCGCGCCCTGGCCGCCTTCAAGGCCGGTGAGATGCGGGCCCTGGTGGCCACCGACATCGCCGCCCGCGGCATCGACGTCAACGACGTCAGCCACGTCATCAACTACGAGCTGCCCAACGTGCCGGAGGCCTATGTCCACCGGATCGGCCGCACCGCCCGCAAGGGCAAGGACGGCATCGCCATCAGCTTCTGCGCCGACGACGAGCGCAGCCTGCTGAAGGACATCCAGAAGGCCACCCGCCAGACGATCCCGGCCTTCGACCGCCGCAACGACAAGCAGCTGGCGGCGGCCGCGGCCGTGGCCGACAAGCTGGTCCCGGCCGACAAGCACGTGGATCCGCGCCGCGCCGACCCGCGCAACGACGTGCCGTCGGAACTGCGCCGCAAGCGCAACCGCAATGGCGGCGGCGCCCGCAACGGCGGCGGCCAGAAGGGCCCGCAGGCTCAGGGCCAAGGCCAGGGCAAGCCCCAGGGCCAGAAAGCGGCGGGCGGCGGCAACAGCTTCCGCGGTCCCAAGCGCGCGCCGGCCCCGGCCGAGAAGCGCTGGTCGCCGATCGACTAAGGCCGCCGCCCGGGCCTGCGACCTTTTGTTGCAGGCCCGCGCAACGGCAACCGCTATAGGATTCGGCCCTCGCGTTTAGGCCGGCTGACGAGCCGGATTGGGGGGCCAACGTATGGGCGGGAGCGAGCCCAGCGCCGCGCCTGGATTGACCATGCTCGCTCGCGGCGAGATGGCCGATCGCGTGCGCGCGTTCGACTGGTCCGCCACGCCGCTTGGCCCCGTCCACGCCTGGTCGCCCAGCCTGCGCTTCGCCGTCGACATGGTGCTGACCAGCCAGCTGCCCATGGCCCTGCGCTGGGGCCCCGAGCTGGTCCTGATCTATAACGACGCCTACGCGCCGGCGCTGGGCGAGCGCCACCCGGACTATCTGGGCGTGCTGTTCAAGAACACCTCGGCCGACTTCCAGGCCTCGACCCGCGCGCTCTACGCCGACCTGCTCAGCGGCGCCAGCCGGGGTTTCATCTTCGAGAAGCTGCCGTTCAAGCTGCTGCGCAGCGACCAGCCGGAGACCGCCTGGTTCACCGTCAGCTACAGCCCCGTGCCCGATTCCACCGCGCCGCATGGCGTGGGCGGGGTGCTGATCAGCGCCGTCGAGATCACTCAGACGGTCCAGGCCTCCAACGAACTGCGCGGCGTCGAGGAACGGTACGAGCTGGCGCGCGAGGCCGCCGGAGTCGTGGGCGCCTGGGAGTGGGACGTCCGGGCCAACAAGGTCTATGCCGACGCCCGCTACGCCGAACTGCATAGCGTCGCGCCGGAGTATGCGGCGGCCGGCCTGCCGGTCGAAGCCTATCAGCCGGCCGTGCATCCCGACGACCGCGATCGCATCGCCGCCCTCGCCGAGGCCTCGGTGAAGAGCGGCGGCGCGTTTTCCGCCGAGTACCGGCTGGTGCAGGCCGACGGCTCGGTCCGCTGGATCTACACGCGCGGCCGCTCCTACCTGGACGCGCGGGGGAAGCCCTCGCGCAACACGGGCGTCATCATCGACATCACCGAGCGCAAGCGGGTCGAGGACGCCCTGGCCGCGGCGCGCGTCGACATCGACCTCGCCGCCCAGGCGGCGGGGATGGGCCGCTGGGACCACAACCCGTCCAAGGGGCTGCGCTACTGGGACGCCCGGGCGCGCGCCATCTTCGGCATACCGCAGGACGCCCCGCCCTCGACTTCGCTGTTCGAGAAGGTGGTCCACCCCGATGACCTGGCCTCCGTCCGCGCGGCGGTGAAGGCGACCCTGGATCCCGGCGGCTCAGGCCTGATGAACCAGGAATATCGGATCATCCGGCAGAACGGCGCCGTGCGCTGGGTCGAGGCGTTCGGACGCGCCTTCTTCGAGAACCGGATCTGCGTCCGCTTCGTCGGCGTGGTGTCGGACGTCACCGAACGCCGCGAGGCCATCGACCGCCTGCTGCGCCAGGAAGAAACCCTGCGGCTGGCGGTCGACGCCGCCGAGGTCGGCACCTGGGACTACAATCTGGAGACCGGGGATCTGGTCTGGTCGGACCGGGTCTACGACATGTTCGGGTTGCTGGACCGCAGCGAGCCGCCGGCCTTGGCGATGGTGCAGGAGCCCGTGCATCCCGGCGACGCCGAGCGGGTCCGTGAAGCCGTCGCCCGCGCCATGGACCCGACGATCCGCGCCGACTACGCGGCCGAATACCGGGTGATCGGCCGCGACGACCACGTCGAGCGCTGGCTGAGCGCCAAGGGCAAGGTGTTCTTCAGCCCCACCGGCAAGCCCGCGCGCTTTGTCGGCGCGGCGGTGGACATCACCGACCGCAAGCGGGCCGAGCTGCACCTGCGCCTGCTGGTCAACGAGATGAACCACCGGGTGAAGAACAGCCTGGCCACCATCCAGGCCATCGCGGCGCAAAGCTTCACCAACAGCCAGTCCCTGCCCCAGGCGCAGGAAGCCTTCGCCAATCGCCTGGTCGCCCTGGCCGAGGCGCACGACCTGCTGACCCGCGAGAACTGGGAGGGCGCGGACCTGCATGAGATCGCCGAGCGGCTGGCGGCCCTGCACGGCGGGGCGGACCGCTTCACCCTGAGCGGCCCGGCGGTTCGGCTGTCGCCCAAGACCGCCCTGTCGCTGTCGATGGCCCTGCACGAGCTGGCCACCAACGCCCTCAAGTACGGCGCGCTGCACAGTCCGAGCGGACGCGTCCGCATCGCCTGGGACGTCACGACGGGGCCGGGGGCCGAGCGCCTGAACCTGACCTGGGTCGAACGGGACGGCCCGCCGGTCAAGCCGCCCGGCCAGCGCGGCTTCGGCTCGCGCCTGATCGAGCGCGGCCTGGCCGCGGAGCTGGCGGGCTCGGCGAAGATCGACTTCCACCCCGACGGCGTCGTCTGCCAGATCGACGCGCTGCTGGAGGCTTGAAGCTCTAAGGTTCGCGGCCGCAGACACCATGCCACCCACCTTCCCGGCATTCGCCGGGAAGATCGGATTTAAGTTCCCTACCCCACCGCCGCCGCGCGCAGGGCCGCGGCGATCTGCGCCTCGGTGCGGCGCAGGGCCATCATTAGGGCGAGGGCGACGATCAGCGGCAGCGGGGCCCAGGCCAACCAGCCGGCGACGGCCAGGGCGGTCGCCGCGGCGGTCATCATGGTCACCGCCAGTTCGCCCAGCGCCGCCAGGAAGGAGCTGCCCTTGCGGCGGCGGAAGTCGGCCCGCTTGCCGGGCTTTTGGCGCCAGACGCCGATCATGCCGGCCGCCCAGGCGGTCAGGCCCGAGCCCACGGCGGTCCAGAGGCCGGCCAGCGGCTGGAACCAGGCCATGACCGCGACCGGGACCACCAGCAGCAGGGCCACCGGGATCAGGGCCGCCGTCAGCTTGGCGCGGTTCAGCACCGACACCGGCGTCGGCGACAGGGCCAGCAGGTCGGGGGTGTCCTCGGCCGAGACGGTGATCCAGATCAGGCTGCCGGCCACCTGCCCGGCCAGGAAGGCGACGCCCGCCGCCCCGCCGGCCAGCATCCAGGCCGGTTGGTGAGAGGCGTTGCGGGCCAGCACCAGCGCCAGCGGCAGCATGTAGAGCACGCGCAGCAGCACCTGGGACAGCAGGGCCGCGTCGCGCCCCATCAACCGCAGCTCCTTGCGCAGGGTGGCGCGGAAGGCGCCGGCGGCGAAGGCGCGACCGGGTCCCTTGGCGGCCTTGCGGGTCTCGGCCCCTTGGGTGGCGGCGGCCGCGTCGGCGAAGCGGCGGCCCAGGGTCCAGGCCGACAGCAGGAAAATCCCCGCCCCGATCGCCACCACGGCCAGCAACGGCAGGGGCTGGCCCAGCGCCGCCCGCAGCGGCAGGTCGGCCAGGGGCGGCAGGGTGATGCGGCCTTCCTTGGCGGCGCGGGCGATCTCGGCGAACAGGCTGTTGCTGGCCTTCTCGCCCATCAGGTTGCGATACTGGCTGGCCAGGAAGAAGGCCGCGCCGATCAGGGCCGCCATCACCTGGGCCACGGTGCGCGTGCGGCGCGGCCCGATCAGGGCGAACAGGGCCATGGCCAGCAGCAGGCCGACGCCGGCGGCGGCCAGGGCGGCGGCGACCAGCACGACGAACACCGCGGCCCAGGCCGGATGGCCCAGCACGATCGACGGCGCCAGCAGCAGAACCGCCGGGACCAGGAACCAGAGCAGGGCCGAGATCGCCAGGCCCAGGGCCCGGACGAACAGCACCTTGCGCGGCGACAGCGGCGAGGAGAACAGCAGGTCCAGGTCCCCGCGCACATAGAGGGCGTCGGCGGCGCCGGCCAGG
Organism: Caulobacter segnis; assembly: GCF_003243465.1. Taxonomy (GTDB): domain Bacteria; phylum Pseudomonadota; class Alphaproteobacteria; order Caulobacterales; family Caulobacteraceae; genus Caulobacter; species Caulobacter segnis_A. Next base: position 44,748 of record NZ_QFQZ01000020.1, on the reverse strand, counting down.
GTCGTGGACAGCATCAGGGTCAGGATCACGGCCAGGGCGAGGCCCGCGATGGCGATCGACAGCGGGCCGATCGGGATCTCGTGGCCGCGGATGCCCATGGCGATCAGCACCCCCACCGTCAGCAGCGCGACGCCGGCGACGGTGAAGGCGATCGCGGTCCCGACGGCCCCGCGCTTGCGGCCCGAGATGAAGCCGCGCCAGCCCAGGCGCAGTTCGTGCGCCAGCAGCCAGGGCGTGCTGGCCGGCTTGAACAGCGCCATCAGGCGACCTCGGCCGTCAGCTGCAGGAAGATGTCCTCGAGCGTGCCGCCACCGACGCGCTCGCCGGCCTTGCCACGCAGCTCGTCCAGCGTGCCCTCGGCCAGCAGGCGGCCGCCGGCGATGATGCCGATGCGGTCGGACATGCGCTCGGCGACCTCGAGGATGTGGGTGGTCAGGATCACCGTGCCGCCGGCGTCGACGCGCGCCTGCAGCATGTCCTTGACCAGGCGCGCGGCGGCGGCGTCGAGGCCGGTCAGCGGCTCGTCCAGGATCAAGAGCTTGGGATCATGGATCAGGGCCCCGGCCAGGGCGACCTTCTGCTTCATGCCGCGCGAGAAGCCCTCGCAGCGCCGCCGCGCCTCGTCGGTCAGGCCCAGGGTGGCGAGCAGCTCTTCCGCCCGCGCCTTGGCCGTGACCGGGTCGATGTTCCAAAGCCCGGCGACGAACTCCAGATATTCCAGCGGCGTCAGCTTGTCGTAGATCATCGCCTCGTCAGGCGCCCAGGCCAGCAGGGCCTTGGCGGCGGCGGGGTCCTTGCGGGCGTCGACGCCGAAGATCGAGACCTCGCCCTTGTCCGGCTGGGTGAGGCCCGCCACCATCCGCAGGGTCGTCGTCTTGCCGGCCCCGTTGGGCCCCAGCAGCGCGTAGAGCTCGCCCGCATGGACCGTCAGGTCGAGGTCGGACACCGCGGGCTTGGCGAACGTCTTGCTCAGCCCCCGCACGATCAAAGCTTCGGTCAAACCCGCCCCCACACACGATCACGGACCGGGAGTTGAACGCGATTACGCGAAGGACGGCAAGGGTGTGGAACGCGGGTCTTGCTGGTCTGACCTCGCCGTCCTATTGGTCAGATGATAACGGTAACAGCCGAACAGGGAGAAGACGTGCGGGACTTCAGGTTCAAGGTGCGGGCGGCGTGCGGCCTGGCCCTCGCCCTCTCGGCCTCGGCGGCCTTCGCCTGCGACACGCCGGTCAGCGTCTGCCCCACAGGCAAGGCTTCGAGCCTCGCTTTGATCCAGAAGGGCCGTCCGGCCGCTGTCTATGTCGACGCCAAGGCCAACCCGGCCGTGCGCCACGCCGCCGAGAGCCTGCGCGGCGACCTCGCCCGCGTCGCGGGCGGTGAGTCGGCCAAGCTGGACGACCTTTCGAAGGCCAAGGGTCCGGTGGTGATCCTGGGCGTCCTGGGCCAGAGCCCGGTGATCGACGGCCTGGTCAAGTCCGGCAAGCTGAAGGTCGAGGACCTTCAGGGCCAGTGGGAGGGCTTCCGCCAGGCGGTGGTCGAGCGCCCTACCCCCAACATCCCGCGCGCCCTGGTGATCGTCGGCTCGGACCGGCGCGGCGCGGTGTTCGGCGCCTATGACCTCTCCGAGCGGATCGGCGTCTCGCCGTGGGTCTGGTGGGCCGACGTCCCGGTCACCCGCAAGAGCGACCTCTTCCTGACCGCCGGCGCCCGCGCCGACCATCCGCGCGTCAAGTATCGCGGCTTCTTCATCAACGACGAGAACCCCGCCTTCAGCGGCTGGACCAAGGCCAAGTTCGGCGGCGTCAATTCCAAGGCCTACGCCCACGTCTTCGAGCTGATGCTGCGGCTGAAGGGCAACTATCTGTGGCCGGCCATGTGGGCGCCCAAGGCGTTCAACGACGACGATCCTCAAAGCAAGGTGATCGCCGACGAGATGGGCGTGGTCATGGGCAGCTCGCACCACGAGCCGATGACCCGCGCCCAGGACGAGTGGCATCGCAACAAGGACAAGGGCGTCACCGGGGGGCGCTGGGACTATTCGATCAACGCCGAGAACCTGCGGACCTTCTGGCGCGGCGGCATCGAGCGGATGATGTCGAAGGGCGACGGCACGCCCTACGAGAGCGTCGTGACCGTGGGCATGCGCGGCGACGGCGACGAGCCGATGGCCGAGGGCGCGGCGACCCAGCTCCTGGAAAAGATCGTCGCCGACCAGCGCCAGATCATCGCCGACGTCACCGGCAAGCCGGCCGACCAGACCCCGCAGATCTGGGCGCTCTACAAGGAGGTCCAGGACTATTACGACCACGGCATGCGGGTCCCGGACGACGTGACCCTGCTGTTCGCCGACGACAACTGGGGCCAGATCCGCCGCCTGCCCGTGGCCGGCAAGGACAAGCTGCCGCGCGCCGGCGGCTACGGCGTCTACTACCACTTCGACTATGTGGGTGGTCCGCGGAACTACAAGTGGATCAACACCAACCAGGTCGCCAAGGTCTGGCAGCAGATGGACCTGGCCTATCAGCGCGGCGCCCGGAACCTGTGGATCGTCAATGTCGGCGACATCAAGCCCCTTGAGTATCCCTTGAGCTTCTTCCTGCGCATGGCCTGGAACCCCGAGACGATGACGCCCAAGGCTCTGGCGGACTTCCCGCGTGACTGGGCCTCCGAGACCTTCGGTCCGGCGCTGGGCGCGGAAATCGGCGAGGCTCTATCGGAATACGAGACCCTGGCCTCGCGGCGGAAGCCCGAACTGCTGGACCAGGACACCTTCCCGCTGGGTCCGGACAACGGCGCGGGCCCGCTGGACGGCGGCCAATTCGGCGACATCGTCGAGCGCTGGAGGGCGCTGGACGCCAAGGTCGCGGCGATCAAGACCCGGCTGCGCCCCGACCAGCTCGACGCCTACCACCAGCTGGTCGAATATCCGGTGACGGCCTTCGCCAATCTCTATGAGATGTACTACGCCACGGCCTGGAACCGGCGGCTATCGGCCCGCAACGACGCCCGCGCCAATGTCTTCGCCGACAAGGTCGAGGCCGCCTTCAAGCGCGACGCCGACCTGACCGCCCAGTACCACGCCCTGAACGGCGGCAAGTGGGACGGCATGATGAACCAGGTGCATATGAGCTATGTGATCTGGAACGACCCGACCCAGCAGACCATGCCCAGCGTGGTCCGCGTGTCGGCCGACACCCCGCCCGACAAGCTGGCGGCCAAGGTCGTCTTCGCCCGCTCGGCCGCCGCCGATCCGAACTTGGTCACGCTGGAGGCCGCCAAGTTCGACCGCGCGGTCGGCGGTAAGGGCCTGACGTGGACCGTGGTCCCTCACCTCGGCCACGGCGAGGCGGTGCTGGCCCTGCCGCAGGGCCGCCCCTCGACCACCGTCGCCGACGGCGTTCGGCTGGAGTACGGCGTGCAGGTCCCGCGCTCGGGGCCGGCGACGGTGCGCCTGGCGCTGGCCCCCACCCTGGACGCCACCGGCGGCGACGGGATCCGGATCGGGATCTCGATCGACGATGGCCCCATGCAGGTCGTGAAGTCCGACCTGATCCCCACCCCCGGCGCGGCCAGCCGTCCGGAACAACGGGCCTGGGTCGAAGCGGTGAAGAACCACGTCCACACGGTCGAGATCCGCTTCCCCGAGGTGGCGGCCGGCCGTCACGTGGTCAAGGTCTGGCGCCTCGACGACAACGCGGTGCTGGAGACGGTGTCGGTGGATATGCGGTGAACGCGCTGTCTCCGCGTCACCTCGCCTGGCAGAGGAGGGACGGCGTCGGGCGGGCGTAGACGCTTGAGGACAGGGCGCGGGTGCGCTTGTTCGCCTGCGGTCCAGGGACCGTGATGGTGGCGAGCGTCCAGCGCCCGTTCCGCTCGGCGCAATAGACGTCTCGCTGGACCCGATCGCCGTCGAACAGGCCCGACAGGCCAGGACGGAAGCGCTCCGGGCGCGCCAGGATGGCCGCACGGGCCATTTCGCCCAGCGCGGCGGCGTCGCCTTGCTCCACGATCGCCGTGCAGCCGCCGTCGGTCCAGGCGACGACATAGGACGGCTTGAGCAGTCCAAGCCGCCAGGCCCTGTCCTTGGCGGTCCCGCCGAGGGCCCCGGATGACACGGGCAGCATTCCAGCGGCCTTGGCCAGGTCCTCGATGGGACGGCCCTCGACGACCGATTTCAGGCAGACCTCCGCGAAAGCGAGCCAACCGGGCGCCTCTGCGCCCGTCGGAACGCTCGGTAGCGGCCCGGAATTCGCGAAGGCCAGCAAGGCCGCGAGTTGGAGAGCTACCGTCAAAGGACACCCCAGGCTATCGCGGAATCAACCTTAGGAGGCAATACCCGCCTTTACAATCCCACAAAACCCTCGTCCTAGAACTTCGTCTTGCAGCCCTGCTTCAGGTGCACGCCGCGCAGGAAGCCGCGGCGGGCCAGGCCGGCGTCGACCGCCGCGTTCATCGCCCGGTCGGCGGGGGCGGCGCCGGTCACCTCGCGCACCAGGCCGCGGAACGGGATGATGCTGTTGATGATAGTCTTGCCGCCGGCCTCGGCCAGCTTGCCGGCGCGGTTTTCCTTGTAGGCGTTGCCGACGATGTAGTCGGGGCCCAGCACGCCGTTCAGGGCGGTGACCTCGGCCGATAGGGCCTTGCAGGCCTTCAGGCCCTTCAGGCTGTAGGGATCGTCATAGGCCTTCTGCAAAATCGGGGGGATCTCGCGGCGCGACATGCCGACGTCGCGGGCCGGTTGCGCGCCGATGTCGATGGCCTTCTTGCGCGCCTCGTCCCAGCGGCCCGGCTCCTGAGCCTGCTGCGGGGTCTTGGAGTCGGACTTGGCCTGCTCCGGCTTGGCCTGGCCGGCCAGGGCCGGCGTCGCCGCCAGGGCAAGGGCCAGCGCCCCGAACAGAACCGATCGCTTCACGGACATCTTCGCCCTCCACCCAGTAAACACCGATCAGGAACGGCGCGCGGCGCGTGCGGTTCCGGCCTCGGCTGAGTTTAAGGCCAAGCTTAGTTCGGCAGCGAAGCCGCTTCCAGGTCGAAGGCGGCGTCGAGGGCGTCCTCGCCGGGGATCTCGCCCAGCAGGGCCTGGGCGAACAGCGGCTCCAGCGCGTCCCAGACATAGGTCAGCTGCTCCAGCACGGCCGGAACGCCAGCCAGATCGAAGCCGGGATAGAGATCCTCGACCAGCCACAGGCCGCTCTCGGCGTCATAGGCGAAGCGGCAGCCGATCAGGCGGAACTGGACGCGGGCGATGGTCTCGAACAGGGCCGTCAGGTCGCGGGCCTGGTTCAGGTCCTCGGGATCCAAGACGAGACAGCGCGCCTGCACCCAGCCGTGGTCGGGCAGCAGGTAGAAGGCGCCGTCCTCCTCGTCCTCCCCCGAAACCTCCAGGCCCCGGTCGATCGCCTCGACGACATAGCCGGCGGCGCGGCAGACCTCGGTCAGCTTGGCCAGCTGGGCGGCTTCCTGGTCGGGGGTGAGGTCGGGCATGGGCGGGGCTCCGGGGTTTTGGGGCGGAGAGGATTTAGCACGAAGGCGCGGCGACGATGTCCCTTCCCTTCTCCCCTTGCGGGAGAAGGTGGCGCGCAGCGCCGGATGAGGGGTTGAAGAGCCTTTCCGACAGCGGAGCGCAACCCCTCACCCGACCCACTTTGTGGGCCACCCTCTCCCGCAAGGGGAGAGGGAATATCCCTAGCTCCGGTAGTCGCCGTTGATCGCCACGTACTGCTTGGTCAGGTCGCAGGTCCAGACCGTGGCCGAGCCCTTGCCGACGCCGACGTCGACGCTGACCTCGAATTCCTGGTTCTTGACGTAGGCGCTCATCTTGGCCTCGTCGTACTCGGCCGAGATCAGGCCGTCGCGGGCGGCGTAGAGGTCGCCGAACTTGACGCTGATCCGCTCGCGGGCGACCGGCTCGTCGGCGCGGCCCACGGCCATGACGATGCGGCCCCAGTTGGCGTCCTCGCCGGCGAAGGCGGTCTTGACCAGCGGGCTCTCGGCGATGGTGCGGGCGATCTTGCGGGCCGAGGCGGGGCTCTCGGCGCCGTTGACGGTGATCTTGACGAACTTGGTCGCCCCTTCCCCGTCGCGGACCAGCTGCAGGGCGAGATCCAGCAGCACGTGCTCCAGCTTGTCGCGGAAGTCGGCCAGGCGCTTGTCGCCCGGGCGGCTGATCTTGGGCGCGCCGGACTGGCCGGTGGCGAACAGCAGCAGGGTGTCGTTGGTCGAGCGGTCGCCGTCCACCGTCACGCAGTTGAAGGTCGTGCGGGTGTAGAGCGAGACCAGGGTCTGCAGGGCGGCGGGCGCGATGGCCGCGTCCGTGGCGACGAAGGCCAGCATGGTGGCCATGTCCGGCGCGATCATGCCCGAGCCCTTGGCAATGCCCGCGATCTTGACCTCGACCCCGTCGATCATGGCGGTCGCGTACGCGCCCTTCGGGAAGGTGTCGGTCGTCATGATCGCGCGGCCGGCCTGGGCCCAGGCGTCGGCGGTCAGGCGGGTCTCCACTTCCGGCAGGCGGGCGGTGATCTTGCTGTCGTCCAGGATCACGCCGATCACGCCGGTCGAGGCCATCATCACGTCGCGCTGGCGGCAGTCGAAGCGCTTGCCGACCGCCGTGGCCACGCGGCGGACCGCATCGGCGCCGGGCTTGCCGGTGAAGCTGTTGGCGCAACCGGCGTTGACCACCAGGGCCCGCACGTCCGCCCCGCCCGAAGCGGCCAGCTGGCGCTTGCACCAGTCCACCGGGGCCGAGCCGACGCCGTGACGGGTGAAGACGCCCGCGGCCGAGGTGCCCTCGGCGAAGCGCATCAAGAGCAGGTCCTCGCGCTCGTGCTTGTAGAAGCCGGCGCGGCCGGTGGCGATCTCGACGCCGGCGATCGGCGGGATGACCGGGAACGGCACGGCCAGCGGCGAGACGGCCAGGCCCGGCTTGCCCGCGCCCGTCGAGGCCGGCGCCGCCGGCGCGGCGGCCGTCGTCTCGCCCGCGTTCTTCTGGGCGCGGCGCAGGCCGGCGCGCTTCAGGGCCGAGGTCAGCGGATCGACGATCGCGTCGATCACGCCCCGCTCGACGGGGGCGGACGCGGGCTCGGGCGCCTTCGCGGCGATCTTCTTGCCGGAGGCTTTGGGGGTCTTGTTCATGGGAACCGCGTCTACTTCTTGGCGGGTTGAACGGGAGGCGGCGCCGAGGCCGGCGGGCCGCCCGGAATGTCGGCGGGGGCGGAGGCCGGCTCCTGGGGCCCGTTGATCGGGGCGTCCTGGGGCTTGCCGATCAGCATCTCGACCTTGGCCGAGCCGCGCAGCTTCTCGAGGATGTCGCGGACCTGGTCATAGGTCAGGAAGCGCACGATCTGCGGACGGGCGGCCTCCAGCGTGATCGGCTCCTCGACGCGCTTGTCCTCGACCTTGACCAGCACCCAGCCGCCCTCGGCCGCGAACGGGCCGACCAGGGCGCCCTTCTGGGCGTCCTTCAGGGCCACGCCATAGGCTTCGGGCATGACGTCCAGGGTGAAATAGCCCAGGTCGCCGCCGTTGAAGCGGGTGGCCTGGTCGGTCGAGCGCTCCATGGCCAGGGCGTCGAACGAGGCGCCGGAGGCCAGCAGCTTCTTGACGCTCTCGGCCTCGGCCTGGTTGCCGACGATGATCTGGCGGGCGCGAATCTCTTCCGAGCGCTTCGAGAGCTTCTGCTGCTCGGCGTAGAGCTTGCGGATGGCGTCTTCGGTGACGGCCTTCTCGACCACGCCCTCGACCAGCATGTCGCCCAGGATCCGCTCGCGAGCGGCGGCCAGGCGGCGCTGGGCCACCGGCTCCTTGTCGATCTTGCGCTTGATGGCCTCGGCGGCCAGCAGCTTCTGGTCGATGACCTCGTCGAGGCGCTGGCGGAACACCTCGCTGGAGACGTCCAGCGGCTCGCCCTCGCTGATCAGGCCTTGGGCGACGGCCTCGCGCTTGACGTCGCTGGCCCAGATCACCTGGCCGTTGACGCGGGCCACGGCCGTGTCGCCGGGCTCGGGCGGGCGCTCGGCGACCTTGTTCTGGCCACAGGCGACGACCATAAGCGCCATCGCGACCGCCAGACCGACGCCGCCGAGGGAGAAGAAACCGCCTTGTCCACCCGTTGCCCGGCCCTGCGTATTCGCCATGCGCGCTGCCTGTTTCCGTGAAACCTTAGGGGACTGGTCAGAAACCCGTCGCGTTGACAGGCCTTTGACCGGTGCTTAAGTCTCGCGCGCGTGCAAGTCGAGCGGTTTTTCCGTCGGTCAACACGCCCCGAAAACCCCGTAGTCGAGGCCGCCAAAGCCTTTGCGCCGGCCTTAATAATAATCGCTCCGGATTTCCTCTACATGCTCGGTTTCGCCAAAAAGCTCTTCGGCTCTTCAAACGAACGCAAGGTCAAGGCCTTGGCGGCGCGGGTGGCGAAGATCAACGCCTACGAAGCCGAATACGCCGCGCTGTCGGACGAAGCCCTGAAGGGCAAGACCGCCGAGTTCAAGGCGCGCCTGGAAAAGGGCGAGTCGCTCGACGACATCCTGAACGAAGCCTTCGCCACGGTGCGCGAAGCCTCCAAGCGCGTGCTGGGCATGCGCCACTTCGACGTCCAGATGGTCGGCGGCATGGTGCTGCACTTCTCGGGCATCTCGGAAATGCGCACGGGTGAAGGCAAGACCCTGGTCGCCACCCTGCCGACCTATCTGAACGCCCTGGAAGGCAAGGGCGTCCACGTCATCACCGTCAACGACTACCTGGCCCGCCGCGACGCCGACTGGATGGGTCAGGTCTACAACTTCCTGGGCCTCAGCTACGGCGTGATCGTCAACGGCCTCTCCCAGGGCGAGCGCCAGCGCGCCTATCGCAGCGACATCACCTACGGCACGAACAACGAGTTCGGCTTCGACTACCTGCGCGACAACCTGGTCTACGACGTCTCGGAGATGGTCCAGCGCGGCCACAACTTCGCGATCGTCGACGAAGTGGACTCGATCCTGATCGACGAGGCCCGCACGCCGCTGATCATCTCGGGCCCGACCGAGGACCGCAGCGAGTTCTACAAGACCATCGATCTGCTGGTGAAGCAGCTGATCCTCGACAAGACCACCTACGACCACGACGAGAAGCAGAAGCAGGTCATCCTGACCGAGGACGGCCAGGAAAAGATCGAGGAGATGCTGATCGCCGGCGGCCACCTGGCCGAGGACTCGGCAGGCCTCTACGACGCGGCCAACGTCTCGGTCGTGCACCACGTCAACCAGGCCCTGCGCGCCAACATCCTCTACACGCGCGACAAGGACTACATCGTCAAGGGCGGCGAGGTTGTCCTGATCGACGAGTTCACCGGCCGCATGATGACCGGCCGCCGCCTGTCGGAAGGCCTGCACCAGGCCATCGAGGCCAAGGAAGGCGCCGACATCCAGCCCGAGAACCAGACCCTGGCCTCGGTGACCATCCAGAACTACTTCCGCCTCTACAAGAAGCTGTCGGGCATGACCGGCACGGCCTCGACCGAGGCGCAGGAATTCGACGACATCTACAAGATGGGCGTGTCGGAAATCCCGACCAATCGCGTCATCCAGCGCATCGACGACGACGACGAGGTCTATCGCACCGAGCGCGAGAAGAACGAGGCCATCCTCAAGCAGATCGCCGACTGCCACGTGCGCGGCCAGCCGATCCTGGTCGGCACCGTCTCGATCGAGAAGTCCGAGGAGCTGTCCAAGCTGCTGTCGACCTACTCGTTCGAGAAGGACGGCAAGAAGGTGAAGGGCATCCCGCACCAGGTGCTGAACGCCCGCTTCCACGAACAGGAGGCCGTGATCGTCGCCGACGCCGGCGTGCCGGGCGCGGTGACCATCGCCACCAACATGGCCGGCCGCGGCACCGACATCCAGCTGGGCGGCAGCATCGACATGCGCATCGCCAACTGGCGTCAGCAGCAGCGCGGCATGGGCCTGGAGATCACCCACGAGGACGAGGTCGAGGAGCGCGCCCGCCTCGAGGCCGAGATCGCCGATCGCAAGAAGCAGGCGCTCGACGCCGGCGGCCTGTTCGTGCTGGGCACCGAGCGCCACGAAAGCCGCCGCATCGACAACCAGCTGCGCGGCCGCACCGGCCGTCAGGGCGACCCGGGCCGCAGCAAGTTCTTCCTGTCGTGCGAAGATGATCTTCTGCGCATCTTCGCCGGCGACCGCCTGGACGCGATCATGCGCACCTTCGGCGTCCAGGAAGGCGAGGCCATCACCCACAAGTGGCTGAACAACGCCATCGCCACGGCGCAAAAGCGCGTCGAGCAGCGCAACTACGAGATCCGCAAGAACCTCCTGAAGTACGACGACGTCGTCAACGATCAGCGCAAGGCCGTGTTCGAGCAGCGCCAGGAGTTCATGGAGTCGACCGACCTCTCGGACATCATCACCGAGATGCGCCACGACACGATCGACGACCTGGTCGCCCGCCACCTGCCGCCCAAGGCCTATGCCGAGCAGTGGGACATCGAGGGCCTGACCGAGCGCGTGAAGTCGATCCTGGGCCTCGATTTGCCGATCGCCGAGTGGGCCGCCGAGGAAGGCATCGCCGACGAGGAGATCAAGGACCGCATCACCAAGGCGGCCGACGAGTACGCCGCCCAGCGCGAGGTGATCATCACGCCCGAGCAGATGCGCTCGGTCGAGAAGAACTTTCTGCTGCAGATGATCGATCTGCAGTGGCGCGAGCACCTGATGCACCTGGATCACCTGCGCAACGTCATCGGCCTGCGCGGCTACGGCCAGCGCGATCCGCTGAACGAGTACAAGACCGAGGCCTTCTCGCTGTTCGAGAAGCTGCTCGGGGATCTCCGCACCAACACCACCCGCTGGCTGATGACGGTCGAGATCGCCTACGCCGAGCCGGAAGTCCCGCACCAGCCGCTGGAAGGCCTGCAAGAGGTCCACCTGGACCCGCTGACCGGCGAGAACGCGGCCGTGGCCGGCGCCATCCCCGACGGCCTGTCGCCGCAGCAGCGCGAGGCCCTGCCGGTCTCGGCCCTGCCGGAAGACTGGGAGCGCACCAACCGCAACGCCCCCTGCCCCTGCGGCTCGGGCAAGAAGTTCAAGCAGTGCCACGGCTCGCTGGTCTGAGCTTGAGCTGAACTGATACGAAGACGCCCGCCCCGGGAGACCAGGGCGGGCGTTTTTACGTCCCCCTCTTCGCGCGCGAGCGAAGAACGATCAGGGCGGCGCCGACCAGCAACGCCGCCGCGCTGATCGCCGACAGCCGGAGGCCCGCCACCACGTCCGCGCCCGCCAGCGCGCCGAAGATCGCCACGCCCGCCGCGCCACCCACCTGGCGACAGGCGTTCAGCGCGCCCGAGGCCGCTCCGGCGTCGTGGCGATCGACGCTGGCCAGCAGGCCGCTGGTGAGTGCTGGAATCGCCAGCCCCATGCCGCCCGGGATCAGCGCGAAGCCGGGCAGCATCTCGGCAAGACCGCTTCCCGCGCCCAACCGCGCCGTTAGCCCATAGCCGCCCGCCGCGATCAGCGCGCCGCCCGCCGTCACCACGCGGGGGCCGAACCTGGCGACGAGGCCCCCGCTCAAGAGGTTCGACACGATGAAGGTCGCCGTCAGCGGCAGGAACGCCACGCCCGCCTGGCTGGGCGACCAATGCAGGGCGCGCAGCATATAGAGGCTGAGGACGAAGATCAGACCGTAGTAGGTGAAGTTCAGCGCCGGGCCGACCACCAGCGCGGTCCAGGCGGGACGCTGGCGAAAGACGTCCAGGGGCATGGCCGGATGCGGCGTTCGGCGCTCGAACAGCACGAAGCCTCCCGCCAGGGCCAGGCCAGCGAACAGGGTCGCCAGCGGCCCGCCGGTCCAGCCGCGATGGCCGCCCTCGATCAGCCCGCCAACCAGGAGCAAGACCGCGCCGACCGCGAGAGCCTGGCCGGGCAGGTCCAGCGAAACTCTTGGCTTGGCCGGAGTCGGCGGGGCGACCGCCAGGGTCAGGACCGCGCCCAACACGCAGATCGGCAGGTTCACCAGAAACACCCAGCGCCATCCGACGACCTCGACCAGCAGGCCGCCCAGCACAGGCCCGGCGGCGATCGACACCCCGCCGGCGGCGGTCCACCACCCCACGGCCGCGGCGCGCCGCCGGGCGTCGCCGTCCGCCGCGTGGGCGATCAGGGCCAGCGAGGGCGGGATCAGCAACGCGCCCGCCGCGCCTTGCGCCGCGCGCGCCGCGATCAGCGCCAAGGGATCAGGTGCGAAGCCGCAGGCGGCGGAGGTCAGGCCAAACAGCAGGAGGCCGGCCACGAAGGCGCGGCGCGGCCCGACCCGGTCACCGATCGCCCCGGCCGACAGCAGCATCGCCGCCAAGGCCAGCACATAGGCGTCGACCAACCACTGTAGCTGGGCGGTCGAGGCTTCGAAGGTGCGTCCGATCGCATCCAGCGCCACATTGACGATCGTCACGTCCAGTTGGGTGACGAAGAAGCCGAAGCTGGCGGCGGCGGTGATCCAGGGGAGACGGGAGGGCGCGGTGGTCATGCTCCGCCTTTGCCTGGACGCGGCGAGACGATGTTACACGCGCCGATGAACCATTCCGCGTCGATCGGGTCTAGAGTGGCGACATGGACGCCAATATCGCCACCCCCGCCGCCCTGATTGGCGACACGACCCGCGCGGCGATGCTTCAGGCCCTGCAGGACGGTCGGGCCCAGCCCGCCAGCGCCTTGGCCTGGGCCGCCGGCGTCACCGCCCAGGCGGCCAGCAATCACCTGTCCAAGCTGGTCGATGGCGGCCTCCTGACCGTCGAACGTGAAGGCCGCCACCGCTACTACCGCCTGGCCTCGGCCGAGGTCGCTCACGCCCTGGAGGCCCTGTCGGTCCTGGCCGCGCCGGTGCGGTCCCTGGAGACGCCTCGCTCGGCCAAGGCTCGCGCCCTTCGCGACGCCCGCTGCTGCTACGGCCATCTGGCCGGCCGCCTGGGCGTGCGGGTCTGCGAAGCGCTGGTGGCCCGCCACCTGCTGCGCCCCGCCGCCGACAAGCTGTATGACGTCACGCCGGACGGCCTCGCCTGGTTCGAAGACCTGGGGGTATCGGTCGGAGGCCTGCGCTCATCGCGCGGCGTCGCCCGCCAATGCCTGGACTGGACCGAGCGCCGTCATCACCTGGCAGGCCCGCTGGGCGTGAAGCTGTTGGCCGCGATGACCGCCCGTGGGTGGCTGACCCTGGAGCCGAAGGGACGCGCGGTGCGGTTGACGATCGACGGCGCCCAGGCGCTGCGCGAGCGGTTGGGGGTGACCCTGGACGAGGACGGCCGGGTCGCGGCATAGCGCTCCCTACGGCCGCAACACCACCCCCACATCCGCCGCCGTTCCGCCGTCGACCTGCTCGAGATAGGCCGCGCGGATCGCCTCCGCCCCCCGCCCCTCCTTCACCGTCAGTCAGCGTGGCGCGTCAGCCACGAAAGGCTTCAGGGCGGCTTCTAGGCGATAAGGGGGACGAAGAAGAACTCAGACCAGAACACAACCCAATCGAGAAAATTTCCGTTGGCCCAGACCGCTCTACAACCTAGAGTAAGCCAACAACAACATCATCCGCCGGGGCGAACCCGGCGGGCAAGCGTGACTAACAAGGCCCGAAAATGAATTACCCCGGCCGCATGCTGGCGCAGAGGCGAAACCGGGGTGTCCACAGGTGGATATAAATGACACCCCACCCCGTTGCAAGAATGGGCTGAGCCATGGCGCGGATCGACGACATGGAGGCTGCGCTCTCGCTGGAACGGTTCGGCCGCTACGTCGCCTGGGCGGGCGGCGATCGGGAGCAGGCCTTGAGGCTCTACACGCTCAACACCCAGGTCTCTGAAGCGCTCTATATCGCGCTCCAGACCCTGGAGATCAGCCTGCGCAACCGCATCCACACGGTGATGTCGACCAAGTACGGCGAGCGCTGGTCCCGGGACCCCGCGCTCATAAAGGCCCAGCACCAGACGGCCCAGGTCGCCGACGCGATCGCCGAGATCGAGGCCAACGGCAAGGAGCCCACCGCCGGTCGCGTGGTCGCGGCCCTGAGCTTCAGCTTCTGGACGGCGATGTTCAGCCCCGCCTACGAGGACCTCTGGCGCTCGACCCTGCGGTTCATCGCCACCCGCGAAGGCAAGGGCCTTGCGCGCAAGGACTTCTCGCGGCCGCTGACCCAGATCCGGCTTCTACGAAACAGGATCGCCCATCACGAGCCGATTCTGCACTGGGATCTCCAGCGCCATCATCGCCAGCTGCGCGAGCTGACGCTTTGGCTGTCGCCGCCCGCCTTTGACTGGAGCCAAGATCTGGATCGGTTCGACGCCGTCTATCCTGCCGAAGGAGCGTTGCTGGCCCGCGACGCCCAGGACTGAGGGCTTCCCCGGCCTCTCGACCGATCCCTCCTCCTAAGGCCGCAACACCACCCCCACATCCGCCGCCGTCCCGCCTTCGACCTGCACCAGGTACGCCGCGCGGATCGCCTCCGGTCCCTGGCCTTCCTTCACCGTCAACCACCGCGCCGCGTCCGCCACGAACGGCGTCCAGGCCGCGCCGTAGCGTTGCTCGAACTCGCCGCCGGCCCAGTCCTGGCGGCGCTTGGCGATGCGGTCGGGGGCGAAGAAGAAGGCCGGCGTCGGGCCGGGCAGCGCCGCCTGGACGCGCGGGACCTCCCAGTGGGTGCCGCCGACCAGGATCGAGGCCGCCAGATCGTCGCGGAACCGGTTATGGACCGCGCCCAGCACCGGGCTGTCGCCCGCGAAGTCGACGAACACGGCCGGCGCGGCGATCGGCGCCGTGGCGATGTCGTCGTAGAGGACGACCTGGTCATAGAAGCCCAGCCCCTCGACGAAGCCCTTGTTGCGCGGCGAGGTCAGGCCGACCACCTTGACCGCGCCGCGCTGCTTCAAGAGCGCCGCCAGGGCGATGGCGGTCTTGGACGAGGCGCTGGACAGCACCACGCTCTGGGCGCCGTGGAAGCCGGCCTCCTCAAGCTGGTCCTCGATCAGGAACGAGGTCATGAACAAGGGCTGCAGCAGGGCGCGATAAGCCTCGAGCGGCTCCTCGTCGCCGACCGCGGCGTACTGGTTGTAGATCACGGCCATAGGCTGGCGATGCGGCGCGGCGTCCAGGAAGCCGCTCTTGCCGGCCCTGGCCTGCACCGTCAGGTGCGTCGACATCGGCCAATAGCCGTAGAAGCGCTGGCCCACGGCGATCTCGGGATGGGCGCTCTCCTCGACCCGCGCGTGGCCCCAGACCGGCACCCGGCCAAAACCCTCCGGCGCCGGGAAGAAATCCCAGTAGCGCATCATCTCGCCGAACACGGCATAGGTGATGTTGTTGGCCGTCAGGGCGAAGCTCTCGATGGCCAGCCGGACCTCGCCCTCGGCCAGCGGCGCGGGCGCGGTCTCGCGGATCTCGGCGCGGCGCAGGTCGTCCTTGGCGACCAGCAGGTCCCAGCCCATGGCGTCTCTCCCTCTGTTTGGAGGGAAGCTAGGCGGCGGCGTGGAGGCCGTCAAACGGCTGTTTGCCCCATCCTACCCTGGGGGGCGGTGAAACCTCCCCCCCATCGCCAAAGGCGATGGGCCCCTCGCTCTCACGAAGAGGGAGGGGCTCGCCTATCCCTACTGCAGCACCGCCTTGCCGAACGACAGCTGCCCATCGGCGACCCCGACGGCGATGACGCCGCCGTCCTCGATCTCGCCGGCCAGCAGCTTCTTGGCGATCGGGTCGACCAGCTCCTTCTGGATCACGCGCTTGAGGGGGCGCGCGCCATAGACCGGGTCGTAGCCCTTGTCGGCGATCCAGTTCAGGGCCTCGGCGTCGAGCGCCAGGGCCATGCGGCGGTCGGCCAGCAGCTTCTCGACGCGGTGCAGCTGGATGCGGACGATGTCGCCCATGTTCGAGCGCGACAGGCGCTTGAACAGGATGATCTCGTCGATCCGGTTCAGGAACTCGGGGCGGAAGTGGCCGCGCACCGTGTTCATCACCATCGGCCGGACGGCCTCGACATCCTCGCCCTCTTCCTGGTTCGCCAGGTACTCCGCGCCCAGGTTGCTGGTCATGATGATCAGCGTGTTGCGGAAGTCGACCGTGCGGCCCTGGCCGTCGGTCAGGCGGCCGTCGTCCAGCACCTGCAAGAGCACGTTGAAGACGTCGGGGTGGGCCTTCTCGATCTCGTCGAACAGCACGACCTGGTACGGACGCCGGCGCACGGCCTCGGTCAGCGCCCCGCCCTCGTCATAGCCGACATAGCCGGGAGGCGCGCCGATCAGGCGGCTGACCGAATGCTTTTCCATGTACTCGGACATGTCCATGCGGGTGATGGCCGCCTCGTCGGCGAACAGGAACTCGGCCAGGCTCTTGGTCAGCTCGGTCTTGCCCACGCCCGTCGGGCCCAGGAACAGGAACGAGCCAATCGGCTTGGACGGATCCTGCAGGCCGGCGCGGGCGCGGCGGACGGCGTCGGAGACGGCTTCCAGCGCCTCGTCCTGGCCGACCACGCGACCGCGCAGCTCGTCCTCCATCTTCAGCAGCTTCTCGCGCTCGCCCTCGAGCATCTTCTCGACGGGCACGCCGGTCCAGCGGCTGACGACGGCGGCGATCTGCTCGGCGTCGACGACCTCGGGCGTGAGGGCCTGGGCGTCGCCCTGCTCGGCTTCGGCCAGACGCTTTTCCAGGGCCGGGATCTCGCCGTACTGGATCTGGCCGGCGCGGGCGAAGTCGCCGGCGCGCTGGGCGTTGGCGAGGTCGGCGCGCAGCCGGTCGAGCGCTTCACGCGCTTGCGCCGCGCCCCCGACCTTCTCCTTCTCGGCCTTCCACTTGGCGGTCATCTCGTCGGACCGGAACTGCAGGTCGTCGATCTCGACCTCCAGGTTCTCCAGGCGCTGCTTGGAGGCGGCGTCGGTTTCCTTCGAGAGGGCCTCGCGCTCGATCTTCAGTTGCACCAGGCGCCGGTCGATCTCGTCCAGCTCCTCGGGCTTGGAGTCGATCGCCATGCGCACGCGGCTGGAGGCCTCGTCGACCAGGTCGATCGCCTTGTCGGGCAGGAAGCGGTCGGCGATGTAGCGGTTGGACAGCGTGGCGGCGGCGACGATGGCGCTGTCGCTGATCCGCACGCCGTGGTGAACCTCGTACTTTTCCTTCAGGCCGCGCAGAATCGAGATGGTGTCCTCGACCGTCGGCTCCTGCACGAAGACCGGCTGGAAGCGACGGGCCAGGGCCGCGTCCTTCTCGACGTGCTTGCGGTACTCGTCCAGCGTGGTGGCGCCGACGCAGTGCAGCTCGCCGCGCGCCAGGGCGGGCTTCAAGAGGTTCGAGGCGTCCATGGCCCCGTCGCTCTTCCCGGCGCCCACCAGGGTGTGCATCTCGTCGATGAACAGGATGATCGAGCCCTCGGCCGCCGTCGTCTCAGCCAGCACGGCCTTCAGGCGCTCCTCGAACTCGCCGCGGTACTTCGCGCCGGCGATCAGGCTGCCCATGTCGAGCGACAGCAGCTTCTTGTCCTTCAGGCTTTCCGGCACGTCGCCGTTGACGATGCGCAAAGCGAGGCCCTCGACGATGGCGGTCTTGCCGACGCCGGGCTCGCCGATCAGGACGGGGTTGTTCTTGGTGCGGCGCGACAGGACCTGGATCGTGCGGCGGATCTCCTCGTCGCGGCCGATCACGGGGTCCAGCTTGCCGTCACGCGCCGCCGCCGTCAGGTCGCGGGCGTAGCGCTTGAGCGCCTCATAGCCTTCCTCGGCGTTGGCGCTGTCGGCCGTGCGGCCCTTGCGGATGGCGTTGGCGGCGGTCTCCAGGGCCTGGGCCGAGGTCCCCGCCTCCTTGAACAGCTTAGCCGCCTCGCCGCCTTCCTTGGCGATGGCGATCAAGAGGCGCTCGGTGGTGACGAAGGCGTCGCCCGCCGCCTTGGCGGCCTTCTCGGCCTCAGCGAAGACGCGGGCCGTGTCGGGCTTCATGTAGAGCTGGCCGCCGGCGCCGTCGACGCGCGGGGTCTTGGCCAGCAGGGTCTCGACGCCGCCGTCCAGCTGGTCGGGGCGGCCGCCGGCGCTCTGGATCAGGGCGCGGGAAAGCCCGTCCTTCTCCTCGAGCAGGACCTTCAGGATGTGTTCGGGCGCGAATTGCTGATGGCCCCGCGCGAGGGCCAGGCTCTGGGCCGACTGAACGGCCTGCTTGGCGCGATCAGAGTAGAGATCGATGTTCATAATGTCCCCTTCCTAGGCGGATCGGGACGCGTCGCCTTGATCAAGCACAACGCGTCCTGAGGGGCATTTAGGTGTGGCTGATCGGCCACACAAGGCCTACCAGCCCTTGCTCGCCAGATATCGTTCCAGGGCCTGGATCCGCACCGCGTCCGACGGGTGGGTCGAGCCAAGATCGCCGCCGGCGCCCGCCGCGCCCTTGGCCTGGTCCATGGCCTGCATGTTCTCCCACAGCTTGACCGCCTCGCGCGGGCGGTAGCCGGCGCGCTGCATGAAGTCGACGCCCAGGCGGTCGGCCTCCAGCTCCTGCTTGCGCGAGAACGGCAGCAGCACGCCGTACTTGGCCGCATCGTCGCCGTGGTCCTTGAGCAGCTTGCCTAGGTCGCTTCCGCCCGTCGCCGCGCCCGCGATGCCCAGCAGCACCTTGGCGGTCGTCTGCTGCGAGGCGCGCTCGGCGGCGTGGTGGGCGACGACGTGGCCGGCCTCGTGGCCGATCACGGCCGCCAGCTGGTCGTCGTTCTGGACCATCGACAGCAGGCCCACCGTCACCCCGACGTGGCCGCCGGGCAGCACGAAGGCGTTGGGGGCCTCGTCCAGGAACACCGCATAGTCCCACGGCCGGTTCGACAACCCGGCCGCGTCGATCACCCGCTGGCCAACGGCGCGCACGCGCTCGTTCTTGCGCGGCTCCTTGGAGATGTAGGCCGTCCGCAGCGTGTCGGCCCAGGCCTTCTCGCCATCGCGGGCCAGGCTGTCGTCATTGACGATCAGCAGCTGGTCGCGACCGAGGTCGGCGTTATAGGCGCAGCCCCCCAGCGCCGTCGCGGCGGCGAGAAGCAGCGGCAGGGTCAGGCGGCGTACAGGGGCCATGGTCTCGGCGACGAATGTTTCCAACACGACACAAGCTTATCCATGGTGGAGGCGGGGGGCGCAACCGCCCGCACGAGGCGACGGCGTCCACCCAAGATTGAAGTTGAGCGCAAGATGTCGCACCCCCGCTCATCTTAAGAGCGCATAGTTTTCGGCGATCCCTAATATGAGTTCGACTGTAATGGCGTCTCCACGGCTTATTAAGCGTGCGAAATAGATACCAGGAGCAAGTTGGGGCAGAAGAAAATACGGACCGCGTACATGAGCGACACGTCCAAGGGACCGGCGGCGGCCTCCGCGCGCCGGTTGGAGCGTTTCATCACCCTGTTGATCGGCAGCCTGAGCCTGTTCTGCGTGCTCAGCGCCGGCGGCGGAGCGGCCATGGTTCACATGCAGAACGAGGCCCGCAAGGTCGAGTCGGCGCGCGATGACGCCACCAACGCCCGGATGCTGGAGCTGGCCGTGCTGTCCAAGCAGATCCAGCTGGAGATCGTGCAGGTCCAGCAGTTCCTGACCGACGTCTCGGCGACCCGCGGCCGCGACGGGCTCGACGACGGCTGGGAGGAAGCCGAGAAGAACGCCGCCGGCTTCCGCCGCGACGCCGCCCGCATCCACGTCCTGGCGCGGGAGCTGAACGCGCCGGGCATGGACAAGGCGCTGTCCGACGTCGAGGCCGCCTTCCCCGGCTATTACGAGGCCGGTCAGCGGATGGCCCGCGCCTATGTCGCCGGCGGCTCGGACGCCGGCAATGCGATGATGGGCTCGTTCGACGCGGCCAGCGAAAATCTGGCCGGCCGCATGGACGCCGCCCGCAACGAGCTGGCGGCCCTCGAAACCGTCCAGGACAAGCACGACGCCGCCATCGAGGGCGGCCTCTCGCGCCAGCAGACCGTGACGATCACCGTGGCCATTGGCGCGGCGCTGGCGGCCTGCGCGCTGGGCGCTGTGGCGGTGCTGCTGACCCGCGCCCGGCTTCTGCAGCCGCTGTCGGTGCTGGGCGGCTATATGGGACGGCTGGCGGACGGCGACTATGAGCGCGAACCTCCCTTCCGCAATCGGCAGGACGAGCTGGGCGGCATGGCGCGCGCGATCGGCGTGTTCCGCCAGGCCGCGCTCGACCGGCGCCAGGCGCGGCTCGACCAGGACGCCGAGCGGGACGCCAACGAGCGCGAGCGTCGCGCCGCCGACCGCCAACGCGAGGAGGCCGACGCCGAGCGCCAGGCGGTGGTCCGCAATCTGGCCCAAGGTCTCGGCCGGCTCGCCGAGGGCGATCTGGCCACGCGCCTGGAGACGCCGTTCCCGCCCGCCTACGAGGAACTGCGGGGCGACTTCAACGCCGCCATCGTCCGCCTGGCCCAGACGCTCGGCGCCATCACCCAGAGCGCGGCCAACATGCGCTCGGGCTCGGAGGAGATCGCCAGCGCCGCCGACGACCTGTCGCGCCGCACCGAGCAGCAGGCCGCCAGCCTGGAGGAGACCGCCGCCGCCCTCGACGAGATCGCCGCGACCGTCCACAAGGCCAACGAGGGCGCGCGCACCGCCGCGAGCGTCGTCAGCCAGGCGAAGGCCGACGCCGAGCAGTCCAGCGACATCGTCTCGCGCGCCATTGCGGCCATGGGCCAGATCCAGGCCTCGTCGGAGAAGATCGGCCAGATCATCGGGGTCATCGACGAGATCGCCTTCCAGACCAACCTGCTGGCGCTGAACGCCGGGGTCGAGGCCGCACGGGCGGGCGAGAGCGGCAAGGGCTTCGCGGTGGTGGCGATGGAGGTGCGGGCCCTGGCCCAGCGCTCGGCCGAAGCCGCCAAGGAGATCAAGGCGCTGATCAGCGAGTCCGGAACCCAGGTCGCCTCCGGCGTGGAGCTGGTCAACCGGACGGGCGAGACGCTCAGCCGGATCGTCGGCGAGGTGGTCCGGGTCCATGGCCTGGTCGGCGACATCGCCCGCTCGTCCGAGGAACAGTCGACGGGCCTGCGCCAGGTCAATACCGCCGTGAACCAGATGGACCAGGTGACCCAGCAGAACGCCGCCATGGTCGAGGAGACGACCGCCGCCACCCACTCCCTGCGCTCCGAAGCCCTGGAGCTGGCGCGACGGGTCGGGGAGTTCACCCTGGCGCGGGACGTGGCCGAGGCCCGCGCCGCCTAGAGCATCCGATCGGCGTGAAACGGCTGTCGGATCGAGAAACGCTCTAGTCCTTCCCGACGCGGATCAGCGCCGCAGCTCCAGCAGGTCGAGCGTCGACTCCTGGTGCGGCCACGGCAGGGTCAGGCGGTAGCGGTCGGCGCCGATGCGCTCGAACACGCCGATCTGGTCGCGCTCGGCGTCGCGGCCGTACTGGGCGCGGCCCTCGCCGCTTCCCCAGGCGACGGCGCCCAGGAACACCAGGCGGCGCGGGGCCTCGGGATAGAGGTTTCCGGCCTGCCGCTGCGAGCCGGTGACCTTCTCCAGGGTCAGGTCGCCACCCGGGCTCAGCGCCACCCGGCAGCGGAACCAGCCATAGGTCACCAGGCCCGGGCCGCCGTTGGGGGAGCCGATCTTGACGGTGCGGCAGCGGTAGGCGCCCGGCGTCGGCTGCGGACGCGGCAGCGACACGCGCGGATCGGCCAGGACGCCCAGGCGCGTCAGCGCGCGGCCCTGGCCCTGGGCCCGCGCCTCGGCCAGCGCCGTCGTCCAGGCCTCGTCCAGCCGCTCCAGCCGGCGGACATCGGCGCGCCGGGCGTCCGCGCGCCAGTCGGCGGAGGCGGCCAGGGCGGGACCGGCGGTCGACAGGGACAGGACGAGGACGGCGGCGAGGCGCATGGAGGGCTCCTGAACTTGGGCGTGTAAACCTAACGCCAGGGGGCGGCGGAGGTTCGCGCCCGGCCGGGAGCGTCCGAGCATAACGCTCACGAAGACGGGGAGCCGCTTGCGCGACTCCCCGCGGGATAGGCTCTCGCTGAAGGTCCTGACTAGGCGGCCGAAGCGCTCGCAAAGGCGGCGGCGCGCTGCTGGGCCTCGGCGACGGTCAGCCCGCCCGAAGCGCCGGGTCGGCCGGCCAGGGCGCGCGCGCTCCCGCCTTGCAGGTTGAACCGCGCCACCAGGCTGGTCAGCTTGCCGGCTTCGCCGCGCAGGCTGGAGACGGCGGCCGTAGCCTCCTCGACCATGGCCGCGTTCTGCTGGGTCACCTGGTCCAGCTGGTTCACCGCCTGGTTGACCTGGTTCAGGCCGGTGGCCTGCTCCTGGGACGACTGGGCGATCCGCGAGATCAGGCCGTCGATCTGGGTCACCTTGGAGACGATGTCGCTGAGCGCCTTCTCGGTCTCGCCCACCAGCTGCACGCCGCGCGAGACGTGGGCCGAGCTGCCGGCGATCAGGTCCTTGATCTCCTTGGCCGCCTCGGCCGAGCGCTGGGCCAGAGCCCGCACCTCCTGGGCGACCACCGCGAAGCCCTTGCCCGCGTCGCCGGCCCGCGCCGCCTCGACCCCGGCGTTCAGGGCCAGCAGGTTGGTCTGGAAGGCGATCTCGTCGATCACGCTGATGATGCTGTTGATCTGGCTGGAGCTCTGCTCGATCTCGACCATGGCCGAGACCGCGTCGCGCATCACCTTGCCCGAGTTGGTGGCGTCGCGAGTCGCCTGGGCGGCGGCGTCGGAGGCCTCGCGGGCGCCGGCGGCGCTGGTGCGGACGGTGGCGGTGATCTGGTCGAGGGCGGCGGCGGTCTCTTCCAGGTTGGCCGCCTGCTGCTCGGTGCGGCGCGACAGGTCGTTCGAGGCGACGGCGATCTCCTCCGAACCGCCGCGAATGCCGCTGGTCGATTCCGAGATCGCCGACATGGCGCCGCGCAGGCTCTCGACCGCGGCGTTGAAGTCGGCCTTGATCTGGGCGTACTGGCCCTGGAACTCCGCCTCGATCTGGGTGGTCAGGTCGCCCTCGGCCAGGCGGCTGAGGCTGGCGGCCAGGGCCTGCACGACCATCGCCTGCTCGGCCTCGTTGGCGCGGCGCTGCGCCTCGGTCCGGTTGCTGGCGATGTCGGCCTCGGCCTTCAGGCGCTCGGCGTCGGCGGCCAGGGCGCGGGCCTTGAGGCCGTTGTCCTTGAACACCTGGACCGCCTGGGCCATCAGCCCGACCTCGTCACGACGCTCCTGCCCCGTGACCGCGACCTCGAGGTCGCCGCCCGCCAGGCGCTTCATGTCGCCGGCCAGGCCCTTCAGCGGCCGGGCGATCGCGGTCGTCGCCATCCACAGCGACGCGCCGACCGCCGCCGCCACGGCGAGGGCGGCGATCGCCAGCAGCTTCAGCCCCGTGCGTTGGGAGTCGCTGCTCAACGTATTGGACTCGGCGTTGAGCGTGTTGATGGTCGCGTCGGTCATCTTGACGGCGAGGTCCGAATAGGACGCCACGACGGGCGCGGCCGCTTCGAGAGCGACGCTGGCCTCGGCCTTGCGGCCCTGCTCGGCCAGCGCCACCGCGCGATCCATCGCCGCCGTCGCGCGCCGCAGCTTGTCCTGCAACTGCACGAAGTTCTTTTCCTGTTTCGGCAGGCCTGCGGCCGCCGCCTCCAGGTAGCTGGCGGTCTTGGCGCGCGCCTTCTTGTAGTTGGCCACGGCCTCTGTTGTGTGGCTCGGGTCGGCGCTGATCACGCTGAGGGCGCTCGCATAGCCCATCTGGCTGACGCTACGGTTGGCGCGGATCAGCGCCACCTGCGCCGGCATGCGCACGTCCGTCATCACCGTGTAGGCGTCGTCGACGCCCTTGACCCGCAGCGCCCCATAGCCGGCGATGGCCAGGCAGATCGCCCCCAGCGCCACGACGAGCACCGATATCTTCGTGCCGATCTTGAGATTGTTCATGATGTGCAGCGGCCCCCAGCCCTGCGCCGTCGCCGCTTCGGAATAGAAACGGCCTGGCGCCCTCGAATGCAAAACTGATGTTTAGCATCGAGGTTAACAGTCCGTTTCCTCCGGGGCGGTTTGGGAGCGGCACTTCAAAATAGTCGAAAAAAGACAGCGCAATCATCGCGAGCACACTGATGTTTGACTTTGTTCAGGTCATCGCAGCATCGTCCCGGCCCATGAGACGAAAGTCCGAAGAAAGCCGGCGCGAAGACGCGGCCCTGACGCGCGCGCGCCTGCTGGAGGCCGGCCTGAAGGCGTTCGCGCGCCACACCTATGAAGCGGCCAGCGTGCGCGACATCGCCGCCCAGGCGGGCGTCACCGTCGCCATGGTCAGCTATCACTTCAGGGGCAAGGAAGGTCTGTATATCGCGGTCGCGGAGCTTATCGCCGAGCGCGGGCTGGAGCTGATCGGCCCGGCCCAGGACAAGGCGCGCGAGATCCTGGGCGGCGCGCGTCCCGATCGCGACACCCTGGTCGCCGCCAT
The DNA here is from genome assembly GCF_003243465.1 of Caulobacter segnis. Lineage (GTDB taxonomy): Bacteria > Pseudomonadota > Alphaproteobacteria > Caulobacterales > Caulobacteraceae > Caulobacter > Caulobacter segnis_A. The sequence goes on along the minus strand of NZ_QFQZ01000020.1, from coordinate 20,324 downwards.
CAGCCAGGTCCTGCGCGCGCTCCTCGAGGCGCACAGCGAAGACGGCAGCCTGGACTGGGCGCGGATCCTGCTGCGCGAACAGCTCAATCCCTCGCCCGCGACCCAGGTTCTGCATGAAAAACTGACACGGCCGTACATGACGGTGCTGGCGGAGCTGCTGGCCGCCCTGGACGGACGCGCGGTCGAGCGCCGCGACATGATCCGCGCCTTTTCGCTGCTCGGGCAGGCCATCGTCTTCCGCACCACGCGCCACGCGTCCATCGCGCTACTGGGCCAGGAGCAGCGGACGCCGGAGGACTATGACGAGATGATGCGGCTGATCGAAAGGCAGCTGCGCGACTGAGCCCCGCGGCGCCGGCCTTCAGCCTATTGCGTCGACGATCCGGGCCAGGCGCGAGGGGTCGATCGGCTTGGAGAGAATCGGCGCGTCCCGGAGGTCCGCCCGCACGCCCTGCTCGCCGTAGCCGGTCACGAAGGCGAACGGCACGCCGCGCAGGCGCAGGATCTCGGCGGCGTCGAACGACGTCGCGCCATCGCCCAGATTGACGTCCAGCAGCGCGAAGTCGAACGTCCCGCTCTCGGCGATCCGGATCGCTTCCGCCGCCGACGAGGCCGGCCCCACGACCTGGCATCCCAGGTCGCCCAGCAGGTCCTCGACCAGCATGGCCACGAACAGCTCGTCCTCGACAACGAGGATGCGCAGGGGCTCAGGCCGCGCCGTGGATGAACCGGTTCGACTGGCCGGTGCGGGCGAGCTGGGCGTCGATCTCGCAAACGACGCCGCCCGGCCGGTAGTCGAGCGCGACGGAGCCGCCAAGCTCGCGCGCCAGGCCGCCGGTGATGAGGCGTGTTCCGAAACCTTGCCGGGTCGGCTCGTTGACAGGCGGCCCATTGATTTCCTCCCAGCGCAGCTGCAGCCGCTCGTCCGCGACGCCGTCCGTCCGCCGCCAGGTCAGGCGCACCTGTCCGTCAAGCTGGGAGAGCGCGCCATACTTGGCGGCGTTTGTCATTAGTTCATGCAGCGCCATCGACAGGGCCAGGGTCGCCTTGGGCGCGAGGCGCACGGGCGGGCCTTCGATCTGGAACTGCTCGGGCTCGGCATGGGCGGCCACCACCGCGGCGACGATGTCGCCCAGCTCCGCCCCGTCCCAGCTTTCGCGCGTGAGAATGTCGTGGCCCTGCGCCAGGGCCAGGAGCCGGCGCGTCAGGCTTTCGCGCGCGCCGTGCAGGTCGTCGGCGTTGCGCAGCGTCTGTCCCGCGACCGACTGCACCGTGGCCAGGGTGTTCTTCACCCGGTGGTTCAGCTCATGGATCATCAGCCGCTGCAGCTCTTCGGCGCGCTTGCGGTCGGTGACGTCGCGCATGACGCCCGTGAAGTATCGGCGCCCATCGTCCCGCCACTCGGCGATCGAGAGCTCCAGCGGAAAGGTCGTGCCGTCGCTGCGGCGACCGCTGACCTCGCGGCCGATGCCGATGATCCGGCGCTCGCCGGTCTGGTGATAGCGCGCCAGGTAGCCGTCGTGCTCGGCGTGGTAGGGCTCGGGCATCAGCCGGTTGACGTTCTGGCCGACCATGTCGCCCGCCGGGTAGCCGAACAGCCGCTCGGCGGCGGGATTGAAGGCCTGGATCCGTCCCTGTTCGTCGATCACCACGATCGCGTCCACGGCGGTGTCGACAATGGCGCGGTAGCGAGCGTCGACCGCCGCGTCCTGGCCATCGGCGCCGCCGCCAAACGATCTCGAGGTCGACTTGCGTCTTGACGCCATACGTCGCTCCGCTGGCTGCAAATCAGACCCTATCGCCGAAAACGGCGTTCAGCCAAGCGCAGCGGATGGCGCGTAACGCCGCAGGTCGTCCTCAGAACGCGCCGCAACGAAAAAAGGAGCCGCTTTCGCGGCTCCTTTTCACGGCAGACTGTCCGTCGCGATCAGCCCTCGTCGGAGCTGGTTTCCGCCGGAGCGGCTTCGCTGGCCTCGAAGCTGCGGGGCGCGCGGCGGCGGCGGGGCTTCTTGACCTCCTCGCCTTCGGGCGCGGCTTCCGGCGCGGACTCGGGGGCGGCGCGCTCGGTCTTGCGGCCGAGGAAGGCGGGGGCGTGGCTGACCGCGCCGTCCTGGCCGCGCAGGAGGGGCGAGCCCTCCTCGGCCGGGGCTTCGGCGGTCAGGGGCGAGGCTTCCGGCTCGATCACGGCCAGCGGATCGCGATCGCCGCGCGGCTGCCAGTCACGGTCCCGGTCACGATTGCGGTCGCGACGGCGGCGGCCCTCGCGCTGCTCGCCCTGGCCCTCGCCCTGCGGCTGGTCGCCCTCGGCGGCCGGACGATCCTCGCGCGGACGGTCGTCGCGCGGGCGGTCGTCGCGGTCGCGGAAGCGGTCTTCGCGGGGACGGTCTTCGCGGGGACGGTCGTCACGAGGACGATCGTCGCGGTTGCGGTCGCGCCCTTCCGAGCGATCGTCGCGGTCGCGCCAGCGGTCCCGGCGGCCTTCGCCGTCGCGGTTGTCGCGGTTGCGGTCGTCGCGCTGGCGGTCGTCGCGATTGCGGTCGCGATCCCGGTTGCGGTCACGGCCTTCGAAGCGGTCGCGGCGCTGCTCGCCGCCTTCGCTGTCGGAACCCTCGCCCTGGCCCTCGGCGGGCGTCTCGGCGACTTCGGGTTCTTCCGGCGGCTCGGCCTCGAAGTCGATCTCGTAGGCGGCGTAGACGTCCTTGCCGACGATGTCGGCCACCGGACGATTCGGCTGGATCGCGCGCAGGACGCGGAAATAGTGCTCGGCGTGCTGGAGATAGTTTTCCGCCAGCACCCGGTCGCCGGACGACGAGGCGTCGCGGGCCAGCTGCTGGTACTTCTCATAGACGCTCTGGGCCGCGCCGCGCACCTTCACGCCTTCCGGACCGTTCGAATCGAACGCGCGGTTAGCGTTGTGCTGCTGAGGCTTGCCGCCGCTGCCACCGCGATTGTTGCGGCCGCGCTGGCGCTTCATGCCTTTGAAATCTCTCATGTTCTCTTCTGAACCTGTCCGGGAGGTCAGTCTTGAGCTGGCGCATCCGGCCTTGCTGGTCTCTAGGCGGGTCGACCCCTCGTCGATGTCAGAGACACTGGTTTCCGTAGAGCCCCCGTCCTGCTCTTTACGGCGCGGCGACCGGCGGACCGGGCGCGCCTGCCGGGGGAGCCTCGCCAACGCCTTACGCCCTTAAGCGTCTGCGCTCGCTTTTCCCATCACCCGACGATCTGGAAGGAGACAAGACTCGTCTAGCGGTTCACGCCCCGGTTTCCAAGGGATTTTTCACCCCGGTGACCACGCGGTCGTGCGTCGACAGGTCCTTGATCGTCCGGACCTGCTGCGCCCCGGCCGCGTTGAACAGCGCTTCGACATCCTTGGACTGGTCGTAGCCGATCTCGACGGCGAACATGCCGCCGGGCTTGAGCACGCGCAGGATCTCCGGCGCCAGCAGGCGATAGGCGTCCAGGCCGTCGGCGCCGCCGTCCAAAGCAAGGCGCGGTTCGTGGTCGCGAACCTCCGGCTCGAGCGTCTCGATCACCGCCGTCGGGATGTAGGGCGGGTTGGAGACGACGAGGTCGAAGCTGGCGTCGCCCAGCCCCGCCGTCCAGTCGCCATGCATCAGGGCCGCGCGGTTGTTGAGATCGAGGTTGGCGGCGTTGTCGCGCGCCACGGCCAGGGCCTCATCGGACGCGTCGACGCCCAGCCCCTTGGCGGCCGGCCGCTCGGCCAGCACCGCCAGCAGGATCGTGCCCGAGCCGACGCCCAGGTCCAGCATCGAGAACGGCATGGCCTCGGGGAAGGCCTTGAGCACCTCGTCGACGATGACCTCGGTCTCCGGACGCGGGGTCAGGACGTTCTTGTTCACCTGCAGCAGGATCTTCCAGAAGCCCTTGCGGCCGATGATGTGGCTGACCGGCTCGCGGCGGGCGCGGCGGGCCAGGAAATCTTCCAGCATCGCCTGCTGCTCGGCGGTGAGTTCGCGATAGGGATCGGTGACGATCTCGGTGCGGGTGACGCCGGCGGCGACCTCCAGCATCAGGCGCGCGTCGATCGAAGGCTGATCGATGCCGGCGTCCTTCAGGCGGTCCTTGGCGGCGGTCCAGGCTTTGACGAGGGTCAGGGTCATGAGCGGGGATTTAGCGCGTCGGCGGCCGGGAGGCGAGATTGAATGCGATACCAGTTTTTGGTATTTCCGTGTCAGCCTGGAGGTTCGCCATGAGCAAGAACACATCCATCGTGCTCAGCGAGCACTTCCAAGCCTTCATCGCCGAACAGGTCGAGGAGGGACGATACGGCTCGGCGAGCGAAGTGGTTCGCGCCGGCCTGCGCCTGTTGGAGAACCAAGAAGCCAAGCTGGCGGCTTTGCGCCATGCGCTCAAGGAAGGGTGGGAAAGCGGCGAGCCTGAACCCTTCGATGTCGAAGCCTTCCTTACCGATGTGAACGCGGACTACGACGCCAAGTCGTGAGCGGTTACCACCTCACGCCCCTCGCGCGTTTCGATATGCGCGAGATCTGGGCCTACACCGTCCAGCAGTGGGGGCGGCGAATGGCCGATGGATATATCCGCGAATTGACCGCCGCCATCGAAGCCGTCGCCGCCGATCCTTATCTAGGCGTCGCCCTGGATGACGGAACTCACCGCAAGCAAATCTTTCGGTCGCACATCATCTTCTATGCGATGGCTGAAGGCGGTGTTGTCGTGGTTCGGGTTCTGCACCAGCAGATGGATGTGACGAACCGGCTGAGTTAGGCGCTAAAGCGCAGCCACCCCATCCCCTTCCCTCACCGCCCCGCCCTTCGTCACGGCCAGGTAAATGCCGCAGAACATGTGGCCGTAGTTGTCGAACAACGCCTTGACGAGGTCGGCGTCGCGCGCGCCGGTGTCGGGGTCGACGTGGGTGGCCGCGCAGCGGACGATCGGCTTGAGGACCTCGGCGGTCGCGCCGCCGATCGCCAGGGCCCGGCCGGTCCAGTCGTTCTCGACCCAGGCCGGCCAGCCCTCGACATAGAGATTGGCCCGGAAGCGTAGCGGATCAAGCTCACGGCCGAGGCGCTGACCAAGGTCGCGCACGCTGGCCAGGTTCACGACCGAGACGAATCCGGACTTGCTGTCCATGAAGCGGTGCGCGCCGGGGCCTTCGATGACACGGAGCGGGCCGTTGGCCTCCTCGCCCAGGAACGCGGCCAGCCAGGCCTCGAACGCCGCGCGGCCCTCGGCCACCCGCAAGTCGCCGGCGAAGTCGGGATAGCCCTCGGCCTTTGCGGAAAGCGCGCCGCTGGTCTCGTCGTAAGCCGTGCGGACGCGGGCCACGGCCGGGATCTTGGCCAGCACCGTGAACTTCATCTTCGAGATGTGCTGGGGCGCGGCCGGGTCGAAGCCGCTGGGGCCATCCTCCACGGCGTAGAGCCGGTCGCAGGGAAAGCACGCCCCGGCCTCCAGCACGGCTGAGGCCAGTCGCTCGGGCGTGAAGCCCTTGACGGGGTGGCGATAGAGCGAGGCGATCTTGGCGTCCATGGGGGCGCACCATCCGGCTCGACTCGCCCCATGGCAAGGCTTGGCAGGAACGGAGGGCGGCCGTCGGGGTTCTTGCAGGTCGGAGGCGTTCCATGGCCGACGCTAAGCCGCGTCCAATCCTGTCCTGGCTGAAGTCGCGGCCCTATCACCTAGCGCCGTGGATCGTGCTGTTGGCGGCCGCGCCGTTCGCCCTACCCCGCAAGCGGACGCAGACGGACCTGGACGCCCCGCCCGGCCTCTCCGAGCCGCGCGCCATGCCGCCGCACGACTTCGAAGCGGCCGAGCCGCGCCGGGGCCGCGCCGCCCGCCATCCGACGCACATCCCGCTGCTGGGATGGCGCGACATCATCTGGCGGACCTGGCGCGAGATCACCGTCGATCGGCTGCCGGCGGTGGCCGGCGGCGTGACCTTCTACACCCTGCTGGCCCTGATCCCGGCCATCGGCGCCTTCGTCTCGCTGTATGGCCTGTTCGCCGACGTGCGCACGGTCGAGCAGCAGCTACGCGACATGTCCGGGGTGTTTCCGCCCAGCGTCGTCAAGATCGTCGGCGAGCAGATGCTGCGCCTGGCCAGCCAGGGCGAGACCAAGCTGGGCGTAGCGTTCGGCTTTTCCCTGCTGCTGTCGGTGTGGAGCGCCAACGCCAGCATGCGGGCGTTGTTCGACGGGCTGAACGTCGCCTACGACGAGGAGGAAAAGCGCCACATCGTCCGGCGCACCCTGCTCAGCTACGCCTTCACCCTGTGCGCTCTGATCTATGCGGCCGCCGTCTCGGCGATGCTGATCGTCACGCCCTGGCTGCTGAAGGCGGCGCGCCTGTCGTCGCTGGACGCGCTGCTGACGCCGATCCGCTGGCTGGTGGTGATGGGCATGACGGCCGTGGCCTTCGGCGTGCTCTACCGCTTCGCGCCCAGCCGCTCGCAGGCGCGGTGGCGCTGGGTGTGGATCGGCGCGGTCACCGCCTCGGCCGGCTGGCTGATCGGCTCGCTGGGCTTTTCGGTCTATGTGAACCAGATCGCCCACTACGACGCGACCTACGGCCCGCTGGGGGCGATCATCGCCTTCATGGTCTGGGTCTGGTTCTCGATCATGGCGATCCTGATCGGCGCCGAGCTGAACGCCGAGATCGAGCACCAGACCGCCGTCGACTCCACCACTGGCCCGGAGCTGCCGATGGGCGCGCGCGGGGCGGCCATGGCCGACACGGTGGGCCTGGCCTTCCACCCCTGGGACCTGATCAAGCGCGAAGCCGGCGCCGTAAAGCGAATGACCGGCGGGGCTTGGCGAAAGGTGCGCCGCCGGTAGGCTAGATCTGGATCCTGGACGGCTTCACCGCCTGCAGCGCGAACCGGAAGGTCTCGCCATTGTCCTCGCTGAACGGCAGGTCGAAATCGGCCTGGTAGACCGCGCGGTAGTCGGTCAGCGAGGTGATCCCCGCCTGGGCGTACTGGGGCTGCTGCAGGAAGATCAGGGTCTCGGGCTGGATCACCCGCGTATGGCCCGGATCGCCCCAGGCCCAGCGCGAGGCGACCGACGGACAGGTGGCGCACAGCAGCCCGCCGGGCTTCAGGATGCGCCAGAACTCGCTGAACTGGGCGAAGAAGAACCGCCAGTCGCCCTGCTGGCCCGTATGCTCCAGCACCTCATAGGCGTGGATCTCGTCGAACTGGTCGTCCTCGAACGGATACGGCAGGACGTTCAGATCGTGGATGACGTCGGCCCCCGCGTGGGGATCGATGTCCAGGGTGGTCAGCTCGGTCCAGCCGGGGCTGGCCGCCGAGCCGATGCGCTTGTCGCGGCGATTGCCGCAGCCAATCAGAAGCTCCGGCATCGTTGTCCCCCAAACGCCGTCAAACCAGGCCGCGACACTAGACGATTCTCTCGGCCTGGCTTCGCCCGGGCGCGCCGGCTAAAACCGCGCCATGCTGCTGGTCCCCGCCCAAGACTCCGAACTCGTCGACATCGCCGCCCTGGTGAACTCCGCCTATCGCGGCGAGCTGGCGACCAAGGGCTGGACCAGCGAGAGCTACCTGCTGGGCGGCCAGCGAACCGACGAGGAAAGCCTGCGCGCCGATCTCGCGGGCAAGCCGGGCGCGACCATCCTGACCTTCCGCGACGCGGCCGCCGCCAAGCCCTATGCCTGCGCCTGGCTGGAGCCCACCGACGGCGAGGCCTGGTACGTGGGCATGGTCACCGTCTCGCCGCTGCGCCAGGACGGGGGCCTCGGCCGCGCCATGCTGGACGCCTGCGAGGCCCACGCCCGCGCCCGGGGCGGCCGGCGGATGCGGATGACGGTCATCTCGATCCGCGACACCCTGATCGCCTGGTACCAGCGGCGCGGCTACCAGCCGACCGGCGAAACCCAGCCCTTCCCCTATGGCGACGAGCGCTTCGGCCAGCCGCAGCGCGACGACCTGGCGTTCATGGTGCTGGAAAAGGCGCTCTGAGGGCGCATTACCGAACCTTAAGTAGGCCTTCCGGGCGCGACGGGGTCACATGCCCGGGCTTTCCGCTCAGAGGGTTCCCATGCGTCTTCCGTACCGGGCGACCGCCGTCGCCGCGCTCGCCTTCACGCTCGCCGCCGCAGCCACCGCCGCCCTGGCCGCCCCGACGCCCGTGCCGGTCGGCCAGGCCCTCGCCCGCTTCGACAAGCTCAAGCCCGCCACGCACCGCTACCTTCGCTACCGCCAGATGGGCGAGATGATCACGCCGATCGACGTCTGGACGCGCGAGATCCGCATCGAGCCCGACGCGGCGGGGGTCAAGCGCCTGCATATCGTCCAGCACTGGGACGGCGCGACGCCGGGGACGGTCAAGAAGCTCGACTCGTGGTTCGAGCTCGGCACCTTCCGCCCGTTCTCCCACCAGCGCAGCACGACGGGCAAGGACGGCCAGACGAAGATCGAGGGCTTCGACTTCAAGCCCGACCGCATCGTCGGCCTCAAGGACCTGCCCGGCAACACCCAGGCCGCCTACGACATGGCCTCGCCCCAGCCGGCCTTCAATTTCGAAACGGACACCGAGTTTCTCCAGGCCCTGCCGTGGGCGGCGGGCTATGAGGCGTCGGTGATCTTCCACCATCCGGGCGGCGAGGCGCCGGCGGCCTATCTGTTCAAGGTGGCGGGCTCGGAAACCCTGACCAGCTCGGCGGGCGGCAAGGTCGACTGCTGGGTGGTCACCACCGACTACAACCACCCCGAATGGCCGCTGGCCCGCTTCTGGCTGGCCAAGGACAGCCAGGTGGTGGTCAAGACCGTCTCGCCCGCGCCCGACGGCTCGATCTGGGTCAAGACCCTGCTGTGGTAGCCGACTAGATCACCGCCCGCGACCGCTCGCCGACCTCGCTCGACAGCGCGCCGGCGACGGTCTCCAGGCCCCGGCGAAGGGTCTGCAGGTCCGGCGCCGCCCCCAGGCAGACGCGCACCCCCGTGACCAGGCCCGGCTCGACGATCGGCGCGTCGGGCGGGGTGACCTCGGCCCCGCCGCGCAGGGCGCGGCCCGAGAGGCGCTCGGCCTCCAGTTCGCTCATCGGCAGCCAGACATGCGGCGCGCAGTCCGAGCGCGGCGCCTCGATCGCGGCCCCCAGGATCTCCCGCGCCAGGGACAGGCGCGCGGTCGCCTCGGCCCGCACCTCGGCGACGATCTGGTCGGCGGCGCCGTCCTCGATCCACTGGGTGGCGACCAGTCCGCCAAAGCCCGAGGGCGCGAAGGTCACGGCGCGGACGGCGTCCAGCACCCGCTCGAAGGCGGCCTGGCTGGGCGCGACCAGGAACCCGGCGCGAAGGCCAGGCCCCAGGGTCTTGGACACCCCCGAGACGTGGAACGTGCGTTCGGGAGCCAACAGCGCCAAAGGCGGCGGCGCGTCGGGCGCATAGGCGCCGTAGATATCGTCCTCGATGATCGTCAGGTCGAGGCGCCGGGCGATGGCGACGATGGCCTCGCGCCGGGCCAGGCTCATGATCCGGCCGGTCGGGTTCTGCAGCGTCGGGATCAGCGACAGCACGCGCGCCCCCGTCGCCTTCGCCGCCGCCTCCAGGGCGTCGGGCCGCACGCCCTCGTCGTCGAGGGCCAGCCCCTTCAGGCGCAGGCTCATATGGGCGGCCAGCGCTTTGACCCCGTTATAGGTCGAGGCCTCGCACAGCACGGTGTCGCCGGCCCGCGCCGACACGCTCATGGCCAGGGCCAGGCCCTGCTGGGCGCCGTTGCAGCAGACCAGCCGTGACCAGGTCGCGCCGTCATAGCCGCCAAACCGCGCCAGCCACCGCGCCCCCGCCCGCCGCTGGGCCTCGTGTCCGGCCGCCGGGGCGTAGGCCAGGTGCTCCAGGAGGTCGGGCCGCCGGCGCAGGCGCGCTAGGGCCTCCGCCAGGCGGCTGGCGGCGGGTCCGGTCGGCGCGATGTTCTGGGCCAGGTTGATCGGCCCGTCGCGGACCGGCGCGCGGTGATCGGCGGGCGCGTTGACGAAGCTGCCCCGCCCCACGTGGGCGCTGACCAGCCCCGCTCGCTCGGCCTCGACATAGGCGCGGGTGACGGTGCCAAGCCCGATCCCCAGCCGATAGGCCAGGTCGCGCTGAGGCGGCAGCCGCGCCCCCGCCGCCAGGGCGCCCGAGGCGACATCGGCGCGCAACGCCGCGACCAGCCGCTCGTAAAGCGGGCCGTCACCATCGGGGATCTGGGGCGCCCAAGCCGAAACCACGCGCGAGCTCCTTTATTGTCATGATGACAATATGCAATTTGACTCACGATACAATGGAAATCATGACGGTGACATTCCGCTCTCGCTGATCGAGACAAAGAGGCCGCCATGACCCCGGAGCTGCTGCTCGCCTACGTCCTGTTCTGCTTCGCCACGGCCGGCACGCCGGGCCCGAACAACATGATGCTGCTGGCATCCGGGGCGAACTTCGGCTTCCGCGCGACGGTGCTGCACATCCTGGGCATCAGCTGCGGCTTGGGCTTCATGGTGTTGTGCATGGGCTTTGGCCTGGGCGGCGCGTTCAAGGCCTTCCCCGTGCTGCACGAAGTCCTGCGCTGGGTCGGGGCGGGCTACATGCTGTGGCTGGCCTGGAAGATCGGGACCTCGGACAAGGTCAGCGACCGGCAGGCCGCCAGCCGGCCGATGACCTTCCTCCAGGCCGCCGCGTTCCAGTGGGTCAATCCCAAGGCCTGGGCCATGGCCCTGGGCGCGGTCACCACCTATGCGCCCGAAGGCGGCTCCTGGACGATTGTGCCGCTGCTCGCCGGAACCTTCATGCTGGTCGGCGCGCCGTGCAGCGCCGCCTGGGCGGGGTTTGGCCAGGGACTGCGGCCGTTCCTGGATCGTCCCGCCGTCCTGCGGAGCTTCAATATTACCATGGCCGTGCTGCTGGTGATCTCGCTGGTCCCGATGGTGCTGGACCACGGCAAGCCGCCCGCGTTCGACGCCCGCGATCTCGCCACTGAGGCCACGCCGATCGTCGCCACCGCCTGGCGAGGCTGACACCCCGCCTGGGCCGTCCATCGAAGGCGGCCCCAGGGGCAGGTTTGCAATTGCCGCGAGAGACGCTATATGTGTCAGGTCAGTTATGCTCAGTTTCAGCATAACCCAGACGTCGGAAACCTCGAAAAGGTCCCGGCGTTTTTTGAGGCCCTGGAAATGCTCACTTTGAGCATAACGGAGGATCAGATGGCCGACGGGTTCGCCGCCCCCCAAGCGTTCAAGGGGGAGTTCACCGCGCAGATCGAGGCGCAGACCGCGTCGATCTGGGATAAGGTCAAGCACCACGTCACGCCGCTGGAGTGGCGGACGCAGGCCCCGCTGATCGTCGAGATCAACCGCCTCAAGCGCGAGAAGAACGCCGCGATCCTGGCCCACAACTACATGACGCCGGACATCTTCCACGGCGTGGGCGACTTCGTGGGCGACAGCCTGGCCCTGGCCAAGGAAGCGGCCAAGAGCGACGCCCAGATCATCGTCCAGGCCGGCGTGCACTTCATGGCCGAGACCAGCAAGGTGCTGTCGCCGCAGAAGAAGATCCTGATCCCGGACCTGAAGGCCGGCTGCTCGCTGGCCAGCTCGATCACCGGCGCCGACGTGCGGCTGATCAAGCAGCGCTATCCGGGCGTGCCGGTGGTGACCTACGTCAACACCACCGCCGACGTGAAGGCCGAGACCGACATCTGCTGCACCAGCGCCAACGCCGTGCAGGTGGTCGAATGGGCGGCCAAGGAATGGGGGACCGACAAGGTCATCCTGATCCCCGACGAGTTCCTGGCCCGCAACGTCGCCCGCCAGACCGAGATCAAGATCATCGCCTGGGCCGGCCACTGCGAGGTGCACAAGCGCTTCACCGCCCAGGACATCGCCGACATGCGCGCGGCCTGGCCGGGCGCGGAAGTGCTGGCCCACCCGGAATGTCCGGCCGAGATCCTGGAAGCCGCCGACTTCGCCGGCTCCACGGCGGCGATGAACGACTATGTCGCCGCGAAAAAGCCGGCCCAGGTGGTGCTGATCACCGAGTGCTCGATGGCCAGCAACGTCCAGGCCGAAAGCCCGGCGACCCAGTTCATCGGTCCCTGCAACATGTGCCCGCACATGAAGCGGATCACCCTGCAGAACATCTACGACTCGCTGGTCCACGAGCAGTTCGAGGTGAGCGTCGACGAAGGCGTCCTCGACCGCGCGCGGCTGGCCGTGCAGCGGATGATCGACCTGCCGCCGCCGGTGACGCCGGCCCGGTACGACCTGGTGAAGGCCCGGCATCACGTGGATGTCGAGCTGATCTAGACAAAGGGTCTCCTTCCCCCTCGATGGGGGAAGGGTTGGGGAAGGGGGTGACGCGGCCGATCCGCTTCGCCGCCCTCTCCGGACTTTCTCGATGAGGCTGAACCGCCGCGTTCACCCCATCCCCGGCCCTTCCCCATCAAGGGGAAGGGAGTGGAGTGTAGAATGACCAAGCGCATCACCTTCGACGGTCCCGTCATCCTCGGCGCCGGCCTGGCCGGTCTCTCGGCGGCGCTGGCCGCCAAGATGGCGCTCGTCCTGTCGCCGACGCCGCTGGCGACCGGCTGCTCCAGCGCCTGGGCCCAAGGCGGCATGGCCGCCGCCCTCTCCGGCGAGGACACGCCGGCCCTGCACGCCGCCGACACGATCGCAGCCGGCGCGGGCCTGTGCGATCCGAAGGCCGTCGAGCTGCTGACCCGCGAAGGCCCGCAGGCCGTCCGCGACCTCGCCGCCCTGGGCGCGCCGTTCGACCGCAAGGCCCCCAAAGACGGCGAAAGTGACGGCTTCGTGCTGAGCCTTGAAGCCGCCCACTCCAAGGCCCGCGTGGCCCGCGTCGGCGGCGACGGGGCCGGCGCGGCGATCATGGCCGCGGTGATCGCCTCGGTCCGCGCCACGCCGACCATCGAAATCCGCGAGAACGCCCGCGCCCGCCGCCTGTTGCAGGACAAGACCGGCCGCGTGATCGGCGTGCTCGCCGAGATCGACGGCGCCCTGGTCGAGATCCGTAGCCCGGCCGTGATCCTGGCGACGGGCGGCGTCGGCGGCCTCTACGCCGTGACCACCACGCCCGCCCAAGTGCGCGGCGAAGGCCTGGGCCTGGCCGCCCTGGCCGGCGCGACGATCGCCGATCCGGAGTTCGTGCAGTTCCACCCCACCGCCATCGACATCGGCCGCGACCCCGCCCCCCTGGCCACCGAGGCCCTGCGCGGCGAGGGTTCGATCCTGCGCAATGCGGATGGCCGCGCCTTCATGGTCGACTACCACCCGGCCAAGGAGTTGGCCCCGCGCGACGTCGTGGCGCGCGCGCTTCACGCCGAGCGCGCAGCCGGTCGCGGCGCGTTCCTGGATGCGACGGAGGCCGTCGGCGCCCACTTCCCGCACGAGTTCCCGGCCGTGTTCGAGGCTTGCCAGAGCGCGGGGATCGACCCGCGCCGCGAGATGATCCCGGTTACGCCCGCCGTGCACTACCACATGGGCGGGGTGGCCACCGACCTCGACGGCCGCGCCAGCCTGCCGGGCCTCTACGCCGCCGGCGAGTGCGCCTCGACCGGCGTGCAGGGCGCCAATCGCCTGGCCTCCAACAGCCTCTTGGAAGCGGCCGTGTTCGGCGCCCGCGCTGGCCGCGCGGCGGCGGCGGAAGGAACGCACGGCGGCGAGCCGGTCAGCCTTGAACCCCTGCCCGACCTGCCCGACGCCGCGCTGCAGACGCTGCGCAAGGCCATGAGCCGCGACGCGGGGGTGATCCGCGACGCCGCCGGCCTCACTCGCCTGCTGGCTCAGATCGAGGCGCTGGAGCCGGCCTACGGCCCCTGCCCCACGATCGTCGCCGCCCGGCTGATCGTCGAGGCGGCCCTGGCCCGCCAGGAAAGCCGGGGCGGCCATTACCGTTCGGACTTCCCGGCGACCGCCGAACCGTTGCGCACCTTCGTGACCCTGGAGAGCGCGGACGCCGCCGTCCGCTACGCCGCCGAATGAGCATTGTTCCTCTGGACGACATCCTCGTCCGCCCGATCGTCGACCACGCCCTGGCCGAGGACCTGGGCCGCGCCGGCGACATCACCGGCCAGGCCTGCATCGACCCTGAAGCTCGCCTGTCGGTGGTCTGGGCCAGTCGGCAGGATGGGAGGGTTTCGGGTCTTTCCTGCGCGCGCCTGTCGCTGGCCGCCCTGGACCCCACCGCGACCTTCGAGGTGGTCACCCCCGACGGCGCCGACGCCGCGCCCGGCGCGATCCTGGCCCGCGCCGAGGGCAACGCCCGCGCCGTACTGGCCGCCGAGCGCACGGGCCTGAACCTGCTGGGCCGCCTGTCGGGCGTCGCCACCCTGACGCGGTCCTATGTCCGCCTGGTCGAGGGCACCGGCGCGACCATCGTCGACACCCGCAAGACCACCCCGGGCCTGCGCGCGCTGGAGAAATACGCCGTCCGCTGCGGCGGCGGGGTCAACCACCGCTTCGGCCTGGATGACGCCATCCTGATCAAGGACAACCACGTCGCCGCCTGCGGCGGGGTCGGCGAGGCGGTCCGCCGCGCCCGCGCCCACGCCGGGCACCTCGTGAAGGTCGAGGTCGAGGTCGACGGCCTCGATCAGCTGGAAGAGGCCCTGAAGCACGGCCCGGACGTGGTCATGCTCGACAACTTCAGCCTCGACGACCTGAAGACCGCCGTCGCGATCGCCAAGGGCCGCGCGGTGCTGGAGGCGTCGGGCGGGGTGAACCTGACCACCGTCCGCGCGATCGCCGAGACCGGCGTCGACGTGATCAGCGTCGGCGCCCTGACGCACTCGGCGCCGGTGCTGGATATCGGCCTGGACGCGGTTTAAAGCGCGGCTTTCAAAACAAGTACAGTGTCATCCCGGAAGCCTCGCAGAGGCTATCCGGGACCCAGGGGGTGAAAGAGCGCCGAGCGCGTCGCCCCTGGGTCCCGGCTCTACGCTACGCTTCGGCCGGGATGACACGGATTTTATCTAGCCGAAGATCTTCATCAGCTCCCGCACGACCATCGCCGCCAGCACCCCGGTCGAGGCGGCGAACAACAGGAAGCGTAGCGCCACTAGGTTGATGCTGACCTGGACCAGACTGTGCAGCGCCCGCAGACCGACATAGACCCAGGCGAAATGCACGGCCATGCCGTCGGCGTGGCCCGCGACCTGAATCGCCAGGGCAGCCGCGTAGAAGATCGTCGGCTGCTCCATCAGGTGGTTGTAGTTGTCCGCCGCCTGGCGCGCGGCGTCGGGCAGCTTGTCCAGCGAACCCGGAAACCGCGCGTCCTGCGGCTTGATTCCGGCCTTCTGCATGGCCGGGATCCGCTGGACGTACATCCAGACCCAGACCACCAGCGACCAGGCCACCAGCGCCATCACCGGCGCGATCATCGTGTTCATCGACTCGTCCTCCCCGCTTGGCGTCTAGCGCGCCAAAGCGGAGAGGCTATTCAAAGAACGACGTTATTTAAAGGCGCCCGCTAGGTCAGGCCGCGTGCCGCGCGGCTTGGGCGTTATCGAGCACGAAGGCCGACATCATCTCGTTCATGCCCCGCGCCTCGCGGGCCAGGGTATTGGCCGCCGCGGTGGCCTCCTCGACCATCGCCGCGTTCTGCTGGGTCACGTTGTCCAGTTCGGTGATCGCCTCGGTGACCTGGCCCAGGCTGACCGACTGTTCCCGAGACGAGGCGGCGATCTCGTGGATGCGCTCGACCAGCGAGCCGACACGATCGACAATCTCTTCGAGCGCCTGCCCGGAGGCCATCGACTTCTCGACGCCGTTCTGAACCTGGCTGTTGCTGTCGTTGATCAGCGCCTTGATCTCCCGGGCGGCCTCAGCCGAGCGTTGCGCCAGGGCGCGAACTTCCTGGGCGACCACGGCGAAGCCCTTGCCGCTCTCGCCTGCTCGGGCCGCCTCCACGCCGGCGTTCAGGGCCAGCAAGTTGGTCTGGAAGGCGATCTCGTCGATGACGCCGATGATATTGCCGATCTCGTTGGCCGAGCGCTCGATGCCCGACACCGCCTCGGAGGTCTCCTGGACGATGTCTCGGGCCTTGGTGGCGACGCCGCGCATCTCGCCCAGATAGTCGCGGACTGAGCCGGCGGCAGCGGCGGCGCTCGTCACCGACTGGCTGACCTCGTGCAGGGCGGCGGCGGCTTCCTCCAGCGACGCGGCCTGAAGCTCGGTGCGACGCGCCAGGTCGTCGGCGGCCGAGCGGATCTCGCCGGACGCCGATCCGACGCCGCCCGAGACCGCGATCAGGCTGGTCATGGTGGCGCCCAGCGTCTCGGCGGCCGCGTTGAAGTCGGCCTGGAGGGGACGGAAGGCTTCCGGCACGGCGCCGTCGACGCGGGTGGTCAGGTCGCCCTGCGCCAAGCGCTTGAGCGCGCCACCGAAGGCTTTGTTGACCGCCGCCTCGCTAGCCGCCTGCGCTTGAAGGCGCGCTCGCTCCATGGCTTCGGCCGCCTCCGCGCGCTCGCGCTCGCGCTGGGCCTCGCTGTCGCGCCGCGCGCGCTCGTTGGCCTGGAAGACCGTGAGGGCCGAGGCCATGGCCGCGAACTCGTCACGACGCGTCTTGCCGGGAATCTCGATGTCGATGTCGCCGTCGGCCAACTTGCGCATCGCGCCCGTCTGCTCGGCCAGCGGTTTCAGGATGCTGGCGCAGACCCGGCTGCAGACGAACAGCACGGCCGCGCCGCCCGCCAGGGTGAAGCCGATCGCCACGATCAGGCTGGTCAGGGCGCGCTGCGCCGCCTTGGAGGCCATGGCGCGCAGCGTCTGGTTCTCGGATTTCAGAATAGCGCCATACCCCGCGATGCGAGCCGTGGCCGCGTCGAACCATTCGGGGCCCGTCACGGGCGCCTTGACGCCGTCGCGGACGGCCGCCAGCGCCTGACCGCGCATCGCGATCACCTTCGCGCCGGCGGGGCTGGCCTCCACGGCCTTGACCTGCTCGCAGACCGACGCGCGCTCTCGGCAGGCGTCGCCAATCCACCCTTTCTGCTCGCCTTCCAGCGCCCGCATCTTGGCCAGGATGTCGGCCGAGAAGGCCTGACCGGCGAAGCCCGCCGAGCCGGCCGCGCGCTCCTGGCCGGACGCCTCCTTGCCGCGCATCAGCGCCGAATAAGCGTTGACCGCCTCGACCGTCTCGTGGCCGAGATTGGAGACTTGAATCTGTTCGGCGGCGCTGATCAGGCCGTCGATGGCGCGAGTGTACTCACCGACCACCTCGGCGCGGTCCGCGCCCGGCGCGTCGGCCTTCGCGCGCAGGGCCTTGACCCCTTCGACCCTGTTCCAGACCTTGTCGAGCGCCAACTCCATGCCGCTGCTATGGTGGCCGGCGTCCCGAATGTCGGTCAGGGCGAGGATAGCTGCGTCCGCGCTGACGCGAGCCTTGGTCACCTTGCCGAGAAACTGAGAGCGGTCGGCCGCGCCCATCATGCCGGAGGTCACGCCGCGCTCGACCTGCAGCGCGTCGACGGCCGCGCTTATCGGCCCCGCAGCGGAGATCGAGCCGGCCGCCTCGCTAGCGGAACGGTATTGGCCCGCGAGGCCGACGCAAATACTGACGCTTAGAGCGGACAACACGAGAAGCGGCACGGTGACCGCCGCGAGCATACGATGCTTGATCAGCACTTCGCCCCCCTTGGATTTGGCGGATGCCTGAGGAGGTAACGCTAACCGAGCGCCAGCAACGAAATGGTAAAACCATAGCACGAGCGACAGATTGCCGCACGCCAAATGATTGCATAATGATCGCAAGGATAGCGGGTAGTCCGCGCAAGAACACTACCGTACGGAACCACCCTTAATTGGCCAATTAAGCGAGCGCCAATCCTTGTCGAAGCATCGAGGTATAGGCTGCGCTATGCTGCCCCACGACCGGAGACACCGCTGTCTATTCCTTTCACCTCATCGAAAATCGGAGCGATGGAATTGATAATCATTCCGGTTTTCTAGACGCGTGGCCTACGCCCTGCCGACAAAAAACCGCTATTTTCCTCGATCCCTAAACGCGTCAGCCGGATACACGCCCAGGATCTCGAACTTCTCCGAGAAGAACTTCAGCTCGTCCAGCGCCAGGGCCAGGCTGCGGTCCTCGGGCCGACCGTCGACCTCGGCGTAGAAGAAGGTGGCCGTGAAGTTGCCGCCCTCCATGTAGCTTTCCAGCTTGGTCATGTTGACGCCGTTGGTCGCGAAGCCACCCAGCGCCTTGTAGAGCGCCGCGGGAAGGTTGCGGACGCGGAACACGAAGCTGGTCACGCAGCGGTGGGTGAACGGCGGCGGCTCGGGGGTCTTGTCGGCCGTCATCACCAGGAAGCGCGTGGTGTTGTGACGCTCGTCCTCGATGTCGCGGGCCAGGATGTCGAGGCCGTAGATCTCGGCCGCCAGGGCCGGAGCGACCGCGCCTCGGGTAGGATCGGGCTTGGCCGCCAGGTCCTTGGCCGCGCCGGCGGTGTCGCCGGCCGCCTCGGTGGCGACGCCCAGCTTCTTGAGGCTGTTGCGGCACTGGCTGAGCGCGATCGGCATCGAGGCCACGGTCTTTACGTCCGCCAGCTTGACGCCCTTGTTGGCCATCAGCTGGAAACGGATCGGCTTGAAGCGCTCGCCGATGATCTTCAGCCCCGAGGCCGGCAGCAGGTGGTGGACGTCGGCGACGCGGCCGGCGATCGAGTTCTCGATCGGGATCATGCCCAGGGCGGCGACGCCTGTCTTGATCGCCTCGAAGGCCTCCTCGAAGGTCTTGCAGGGATAGGCCTCATAGTCAGGAAAGTAGGTCCGGCACGCCTCGTGGCTGTTGGCGCCGGGCTCGCCCTGGAAGGCGATCTTTTTGAGGATGCTCATGAACTTACTTTCCGGCGGCCGCGCGGGCCGCCTCGAGGTCGGAAGGGTTATCGACGGAGATCGGGGCGGTCTTGGCCACGGCGGCGCGGATCGTCAGGCCCAGCTCCATGGCGCGCAGCTGCTCCAGCTTCTCGCGCTTTTCGAGCGGCGACGGCGCGGCGGCGTTGAAGGCCTCCAGCGCCTCGCGGCGATAGCCATAGATGCCGATGTGGCGCCAGACGGGACCGTCGCCATAGAGGGTCGAGCGGGTGAAGTAGAGGGCGCGGCCGCTTTGACCGTCCTCTTCCATCGCCAGAACCGCCTTGACCACGTCCGGGTTGGACCGGTCGGCGGGCGACGCTTCGGGGGCGACGACGGTGGCGATATCGGCGTCGCCAAACTCCTTAAGTATTCGCGCGCAGTCGCTGAGTACGGCCGGATCGACGAACGGCATGTCGCCCTGCAGATTGATCACCACGTCATGCGCAAAACCCGGATCGAGTTCAGCGAGCGCCGCCAGGATCCGGTCGGAGCCGGACGGCAGGTCGGGGTCGGTCAGAACCGCCGTCCCGCCAGCCTTTTGAACCGCCTCGACGATTTCCGGATCGCCGGCCGCCACGGCCACGGGACCAATCGCCGCATCGCGCGCCTGGTTCAGAACCCGGACGATCATCGGAAGGCCGCCGATGTCGGCCAGCGGCTTGCCCGGAAGACGGGTCGCCGCCATCCGCGCGGGGATCAGGACGATGGGGTTCATGGCGTCAAATCTTTGCTGCCCGGTTGCGCGAGGGGCGGTAGCGTGTAAGAGACGCGAGCGCAACATGACGCGCATCGGGACTCGTCCGCGGGCCCCACGGCGTCGAAGGATACGAGCCCGGCCGTAGGGCGGGCTGGCAAGAGGCTGACAAGGCTGACATGAGCGACCTGACGTTCAACAAGATCGCTGGCGGCGTGCTGCTGACCGGCCTCGTTATTTTCGGTCTGCGGGAAGCATCGGACATCGTCTTCAAGAAGACTGAAGTCGAGAAGGCCGGCTACGAAATCGCGGTCCAGGAAGAAGGCGCCGGCGGCGGCGCCGCCGCCGAGGACACCCCGCCGGATTGGAACGCCGTGCTGACGCCGGCAAATGTGGCCGCCGGCCAGGCCGTCTCGGCCAAGTGCGCCGCCTGCCACAAGCTGGACGCGTCGAACGCCAACGCCACCGGCCCCGGCCTGTGGGACGTGGTGGGCCGCAAGCCGGCCGCGCACCCAGGCTTCAACTATTCGGGCGCGATGAAGGACTTCGCGGGCAAGCAGCCCATCTGGGACTACGACGCCCTCTACACCTTCCTGAAGGCCCCGGGTAAGGACGTCCCCGGCACCAACATGACCTTCGTGGGTCTGAAGAAGCCGGAAGACCGCATCGCGATGATCGCCTACCTGCACAGCCTGGGCAGCAAGCTGCCGGTCCCGCCGCCGCGTCCGGCCGCCGCCGCGGCTCCGGCCGACGGCGCCGCCGCGCCGGCCGCGGGCGCTGCTCCGGCTCCGGC
>NZ_QFQZ01000122.1 GCF_003243465.1 Caulobacter segnis | reverse complement strand
CGGACCGTCCGAGTATCCCCCTCGAACCTGTCCCCGCTCGATCGCCCCACGCCGCCACGATGGTCGCTGGCCACGCGCCCTTTCCTCGCGACGAGGTGGGTCAAGCATACGGGCGGTTTTAACGCGGATGATTGAGCGGCGTGTAAAAGTGGGAAGCGTTTGAAATCGTTCGGTTCGATTCCGGATACGCGGATCACAGAGCGCCGCGAACGCTCGTAGTTCCTCTCTCCTCCCCCTCCGGGGGAGGGGGACCGCCGAACGGCGGTGGAGGGGCCAGCCGAGCCGGCAAGGCCCCCTTCAGGGCAGAACAGCGCGCTCTCCGTCGCCCACAGGATGTAACCCCGCCGCACAGGGCCCCCTCCACCAGCTTCGCTGGTCCCCCTCCCCCGGTGGGGGAGGAGAAGGGTTTAGCTCGTCTGTCCCCCGCGACGGGAGCTATCCTTACATCTCACGGCGAGACGATCGCAGGGCTGTCCGGGTTGCTCAAGGACCGCCCTCCGGGCGGCCGCGCCGCGGCGGCGAAGCCGTCCTTGACCAACCCGGACAGCCCTGCACGCTGCGGCCTCCAAGAGATGTAAGGTTCGCTCCGACCTCGGGAGGTCGGGTGGCGATCCAAAGCGGAATCCCTCTCTCATGGATGTTCAGACCGGGGACATCCATGAGAGAGGGATTTTGGCGCACGTCCTACACCCGGTTGTAAGGATACCGGTCCCGGATCATCCGCTGGAAGAACCGCCCCTTCGACGGCGCGCGGAAGAAGGCCCGGCTCACCCGTTCGGGGACGCCGACATAGACGTATTCGTCGCCGTCGCTGAACGTGACGAACAGCTTGCCGTGTTCGGGGGCGTAATCGATCGCTTGGATCGCGGTAGAGTCCACATGCATGGCTTCACAAGCCTCCGCAAAGGGGATCGTTCAGTCCTAGGAGCGAACGAAGCCCGGCCGGGTTCCCGGCGTGCGCCCGCCTCATAGGCCTCCGATCGCCCCGTGCAAACTCAGGGCGAATACGAATAGTGTCATTGCGGAGCGGCGCGAAGCCGCGGGGAGGAAACTTGAGCATGCATCAGTCCCACGCCCTGGTGGCGATCGTCACCCTGCTGTCCCTGCTGGTCTATGTCTGGATGATCCTGCGCATTCCCGGCGCGCGGCGGCGGAGCGGCATCGACGCCCCGGCCATGACCGGCGATCCGGAGCTGGAGCGCCATATCCGCGTCCAGGCCAACACCGTCGAGTGGCTGGTCATCTATCTGCCGGCCCTGTGGCTGTTCGCCATCTACTGGAACGACCTGGTCGCCGCGGCCCTGGGCGTCGTCTGGATCATCGGCCGGATCGTCTACGCGCTGGGCTACGCCGCCGATCCGAAGAAGCGCGAGGTCGGCTTCATCATCCAGGCCCTGGCGACGGCGGTTTTGGTGTTCGGCGCCCTGGGCCGGGCGATCTGGGTCTACGTCACGATCGGCGCCTGAAGTCTGTTTGAGGCCATGGCGCGGCGGCCTATATCCGCGCCATGGACCACCTGCCCGTCGATCCCGCCCGTTACGGCGCCTTCCTGGTCGCCATGTTCGTCATGGCCATCACGCCTGGACCGGCCAACCTGTTCGCCATCGCCACCGGCATGGAACGCGGCAAGGCCGCCGCCTTGCTGGGCGTGGTCGGCATGAATACGGCGACCCTGGTGTGGTTCACCGGTTCGGCCCTCGGCCTGGGCGCGCTGATCATCGCTTTCCCCAAGGCCTTCCACGTCCTCGCGCTCGGCGGCGCGGCCTATCTTGTCTGGCTGGGCCTGAAGTCCCTGTGGGCCGGGATCAAGAACCTGGAAAGCCACGCCTCGGCCACCGTGCGCGCCGGGCGCTCGGCGTTCCTGGACGGCTTCATGGTGCAGATCGCCAATCCGAAGATCCTGCTGTTCTTCTCCGGCGTGCTGCCGCCGTTCCTGGACATCAAAAGACCCCTGGCGCCGCAGCTTGTCATGTTCGCCTGCGCGACCATCGGCATGGACCTGATCAGCATGTCCAGCTACGGCCTGGGCGGCGCGGCCCTGTCCAGCCGCATGAACGAACCCGGTTTCCGGCGCGGCTTTGCGCTGTTGGTGGGCGTCCTGCTGATTACCGCCGCCGGCCTGATCGTCTCGCGAGGCTAGTCGCCCCGGCGCAGATTTCAGGCTTGTTGCAAACGGCGCCTTGGCGAAACCACAAAGCCTCGCCAGAGTTGTCTCCAAACACGAGGACTCCGCTTGAAGGAGCAAGTCATGTCCATGAAGAAAGCCGCTGTCGCCGTGGCGCTGGTGCTGGCCGCCGGCCTTGCCGCCTGCGCCACGCCCACGCCCTATCAGCCCAAGGTCACCAAGGGCGCCGTCACCGGCGGCTTCTCCGAGCAGAAGCTGGAAGGCGACCGCTATCGCGTCACCTTCGCCGGCAACAGCCTGACCTCGCGCGAGACCGTCGAGCGCTATCTGCTCTATCGGTCGGCCGAGCTGACTACTCAGCAGGGGTACGACTGGTTCGAGACCGCCGACCACCGCACCGAGCGCACTGCGCGCACCTATGTCGAGTCCGATCCGCTGGCGCGGCCGGCGTTCGGCTGGGGTCCGTACGGTTACTGGCGCCCGGCGTGGCGCTACTATGGCCCGGCCTATGGCTGGCGCACCTGGGACCCGTTCTGGGGTGACCCCTTCTTCGCCGACCGCGCCCAGATCCGCACGGTCGAGAAGTTCGAGGCCGCCGCCGAGATCGTGATGCATAAGGGCCAGAAGCCGCAGGGCGACCCGCGCGCCTACGACGCCCGCGAGATCATGGCGAACCTCGCCAGCACGATCGTGCGGCCCGAAGCGCAGAAGTAGGTCGGAAAAATCCTCTCCCCAAGGGGAGGGGCGTCGATCCGAAGGCGCGACGGAGAGGGAAGTATCAGCGGGACTTCCGCATCACTCCCCCCTCCGATCGCTTCGCGATCACCTCCCCCGCTTGGGGGGAGTATTTTTTATGCCTATCGCGGCGCCATGCGGATGCCGCCGTCCAGGCGCACGTCCTCGCCGTTGAAATAGCCGCAGGTGATCATCGTCACCGCCAGCTGGGCGTACTCCTCGGGATTGCCCAGGCGCTTGGGGAACGGCACCGAGGCGGCGAGGCCCGCCTTCACCGCTTCCGGCGCGCCATTCATCAGCGGGGTGTTGAAGATGCCCGGCAGGATGGTGTTGACGCGGATGCCCTCGCCCATCAGGTCGCGGGCGATCGGCAGGGTCATGCCGACCACGCCGCCCTTCGAGGCCGAATAGGCCGCCTGGCCCATCTGGCCGTCCTCGGCCGCGACCGAGGCGGTGTTGACGATCGCGCCGCGCTCGCCGTCTTCCAGCGGCTCCAGGTCCAGCATGCCCTTGGCCGACTTGGCGATGCAGCGGAACGTGCCGACTAGGTTGATCTGGATGATGCGATCGAAGGCGTCGAGCGGGAAGTGCTTGGTCTCGCCGGTGGTCTTGTCGCGGCTGGCGGTCTTGGCCGCGTTGCCGGTGCCGGCGCAGTTCACGAGAATCCGCTCCTGGCCGTGGGCGGCGCGGGCCTTCTCAAAGCCGGCGTCGACATCGGCGTCGCTGGTCACATTGACCTTGCAGAAGACGCCGCCGATTTCCTTGGCGACCTCTTCGCCCCGCGCTTCGTTCATGTCGAAGATCGCGACCTTGACGCCTTGCGCCGCCAGGGCGCGAGCGGTGGCCTCGCCGAGGCCCGAAGCGCCCCCGGTGACCACGGCGGCGACGGTGTTGTCGAGTTTCATGAGCGTTTCCCCTTAAGCTTCGCGTTTGATGGGTTCGCGTTTAGGATCGGACTTGGAGCAGAGGTTTAGACCGATGAGCGGCGACGCCAAACCGTCCCCCGACGTAAACGTCAACGACGTGCTGGATCCGGCCAAGGCGCTGGTCCCAGCGACGGTGCGCGTCAATGAGGAGCGCGTCGAACGCGGCTTCCTGCCCAAGATCCGCAAGGTCGCCGCCAAGGTCCCGTTCGCCGCCGACGCCCTGTCGGTCTGGTGGTGCGCCCGCGACCCCGAGACCCCGACGGCGGCCAAGGGCATGATGCTGGCGGCGCTCGCCTATTTCGTCCTGCCCACCGACGCCCTGCCCGACATCCTGCCGGTGATCGGCTTCACCGACGACGCGGCGGTGTTCGCGGCGCTGATGGCGATCCTGGGACGCACCCTCAAGCCCCGCCACAAGGAGGCCGCCCAAGCCTTCCTGCACAAGTTGGCCGACGAAGGCTGATCCGCACATGTTCGCCCTGCTGCTCGCCGCCGCGGTTCAGGCCGCCCCGCCCCCGCCCGCCGACCCGGAGGACAAGGCGGTTCTGGCGACCGCCCAGGCGTTCTTCGACGGCTTCGAGAAGGGCGACGTCGCGGCGATGCGCGCGACCCTGCTGCCGAACGCCCAGCTGATGTCGCTGACCAGCCGGCCCGGCGGCGAAACGGTCGTTCGCCGCTTCGGCTTCGAGGAGACCTTCGGCGCCAAGCCGCCCGCGGGCGCCAGGGAGTGGATGTGGTCGCCGGTGATTATCCGTCGGGGCGCCTTGGCGACGATCTCCGCCCCCTATGAGCTGACGGTCAACGGCAAGACGCTCCACTGCGGCCTCGACGTCTTCACCCTGGCCAAGGCTGACGGCGCCTGGAAGATCGCCAGCATCAGCTGGACGGCCGAGCCCGAAGCCTGCCCCGAAATTCGCAAGATGTAGCCGCGCCTACCAGTATTTCTTCATGATCTCGCGCGCCCAGTCGGGCTCGCGCACCTCGCCGCGCGGGGCGAAGCCGCTCATCACCGGCTTGATGTCCAGCACCGGCGTGCCGTCGATGGCGTCCAGGCCCCTGACCTCCAGCGTCCGGCCGTTCACGGCGACGACCTCGCAGACGGTGACGCCGATGCGGTTGGGCCGGTTCTTGCCCCGCTGGGCGAAGATGCCGATACGCGGCCAGTCCTTGTCGCCGCGCGGGTGGCGGGCGCCGTTGACAATCTCGCTGTCGGTCACCTTGTCGAAGACGTAGACGATCTCGGCGTGGCTGAAGGTGTCGAGACCCATCAGCGCCTCGCCGTCGAAGCGGCCGGGATCGAGCACAATGCGGGCGCGGCTCTGGCCCCAGTCGTCGTCCTCGGGGACCTCGCGCCCGCCCTCGACCCGCCCGATCGGCGTCATTTCGATGATCATGCGCTTTCCTCCGTGTGCGACAGGTTGTCGCGGGGTCAGGACCGCTTAAGTTGGTCGGATGATCGAAGCCCTCCTCGCAAGAATGATCAAGACCGGCGACTTCACGGCGCACCTGCCGGGCGGTCGCATCGTCAAGGCGGGGGACGGTTCGGGACCGCCGGTCGAGATCCGCATCAACAGCCGCGGACTGCGCCGCCTGGCCAACCCCAGCCTGGGTCTGGGCGAGGGCTATATGGAGGGCGATATCGTCTTCGAACGCGGGACGATCTCGGACCTGCTGACCATCGTCGGCGAAAGCGGCGGGCGAAAGCCAAAGCGTGGTTCGGCGCTCAGCCGGTTCCGCAAGGCGCTGAAGCGGCGCATCCAGCAGGTCAACGACCGCGTCGCCTCGCGCCGCAACGTCGCCCATCACTACGACCTGTCGAACGACCTCTACCGACGCTTCCTCGACGCCGACATGCAGTACTCGTGCGCCTATTTCGAGCGCCCGGACATGACGCTGGAGGAGGCGCAAGCGGCCAAGAAGGCCCTGATCGGCCGCAAGCTCCTGATCCAGCCGGGCATGAAGACCCTCGACATCGGCTCGGGCTGGGGCGGGCTGTCGATGACCCTGGCCAAGGACTTCGGCGCGCGGATGACGGGCGTGACCCTGTCGACCGAGCAGCAGGCGCTGGCTAAGGAGCGCGCCGCGACGGCGGGCCTTTCCGACCAGATCGACTTCCGACTGACCGACTATCGCGACCTGGCCGAACCCTTCGACCGCATCGTCTCGGTCGGCATGCTCGAGCATGTCGGCGCGCCGAACTTCCAGACCTATTTCGAGACCATCGCCCGCCTGCTCGACGAGGACGGCGTGGCCCTGGTCCATTCGATCGGCAAGATGCACGGGCCGGGCGCGACCAACGCCTTCACCCAGAAGTACATCTTCCCCGGCGGCTATATCCCCGGCCTGTCCGAGATCGTCGCGGCGATCGAGAAGGCCGGGCTTTGGATCACCGACATCGAGATCCTGCGGCTGCACTACGCCGAGACCTGCCGCATCTGGCGCGAGCGATTCCTGGCCGATCCCGACATCCCCCAAATGTTCGACGCCCGCTTCCGCCGCATGTGGGAGTTCTACCTGGCCGGGGCGGAGCTGGGCTTCCGGCACGGCGGCCACATGGTCTTCCAGATCCAGCTGGCCAAGAAGCGCGACGCCGCGCCCCTGACCCGGGACTACCTTTTCCAGGCTCAATAGCCGGGCGCCGACCCGCTCGACCTCGGCTCTAGCGCCTCTTCTTCCGCGAAACCGCCTTGCCCTTGGCCTTGGACGCCTTGCCCTTCTTCAGCGCCGAGGCCTTGCCCTTGCGGGCCGCCGCCGCGCACTTGGCCTTGGCGGCCTTCAACGCCTTGCCCTTCTTGCCCTTGGTCGAGCAGGCGGCGGGGGCGTCGGACGCCGGGCGGCTGGCGGCGGCGCGCGGCGGCCAGACATAGGGACCGCGGCCCCGCGCCTCGTAGCCGGGCGGGGCCTCGGGCAGCAGGTGCTCGGCCGCCACCGGCCGCGCCGCGCCCTCCTCGACCAGTTGCCCGGACCAGCCGCCGTCGGCGCCCGGACGCAGGCTCAGCGTCAGGGCCTGGCCGCCTTCGCGGGAGACGAACCGCGCCGAAAGCCCTTCGCCCTCGCGCTGAAGATCGTCGATCAGGCCCGTCGAGCCTGGCGCCCCGGTCCGGCGCAGGTCGCGCCAGGCGCCCTCCAGCGGCGCGGCGCCCCCGGCCTTGTCGACGATCAGCAGGGCGTAGAGCGGCGTCCCGTCCGGCCCCGCCACCCGCCACTGGCCGTCCAGCGGCCCTTGCAGGGTCTGGGCGGCGGCGATCGAGCCGCGCACCCGCATTTCGTAGACCTGCTCGGCGGCGGTCGCCTCGCCGGGCGCCGGGATCGGCAGGATGTTCGGCTTGCGGCGCGGCGCGGGCTTGGGCGCGGCCGTCTCGGCCTGCTCCTCGTCCATGTCCTGGCCGGACTGGGCGATCAGGTCGGCCAGCGGATCCAGAGCCTGGGGAACCTCGGCGGCGGGCGGCGAGGTCGCGGCGGGCGCTGTCTGCGCGGGCGGAACCGTCGCCGGGCTCTGCTGGGCCAGGGCGGGGCTGGCGACCAGGACGACGGAAAGAACAATAGCCCGCATTCGCAACCTTCTAGACCCCGCCGCCTAGCCCCGGGCGGCGATCGCCTCCGCGACGGCCACTAGGCGCTCGGCCTGCGCCAAGTGCAGACGTTCGGCCATCTTGCCGTCCACCCGCAAGGCGCCTTTGCCAGAATTTTCCGGCGCGTTGAAGGCGGCGATCACCGCGCGGCTCCAGGCGATGTCCTCGGGCGAGGGCGAGAAGACGCGGTTGCAGATTTCCAGATGCTTGGGGTGGATCAGGGTCTTGCCGTCGAAGCCGAAATCGACGCCCTGGACGCAGACGGCCTCCAGCGCCGCCAGGTCCTCGATGTCGTTGTGGACCCCGTCCAGGATCGTCAGGCCATGGGCCCGCGCCGCCGCCACCGACAGGGTCAGCAGCGGCAGGAACGGCGCCCGGTCGGGCGTCTGGCGGGCCCGCATCTCCTTGGCGAAGTCGTTGACGCCCATGACCCAGGCCGACAGGCGCGTGCCGTGCGAGGCTTCGGCGATCTCCCACAGATGGAAGGCGGCCTTGGCCGTCTCGATCATGGTCCACAGCCGCGTGGCCGGCCGGGCGGCGTGCAGGCGCTGGTCGTAGAGCCGCACGTCGGCGGCGTCGTTGACCTTCGGGACGAGCACGGCGTCGGGTCCGGCCTCCGCCGCCGCCGCCAGGTCCTCGGCGCCCCAGGGCGTGTCCAGGCCATTGACGCGGATCACGACTTCGCGGCTTCCAAAGCCGCCGGCCTGGACCGCCGCGACGGCCGCGTCGCGCGCCGCCGGCTTGGCCTCGGGCGCGACGGCGTCCTCCAGGTCCAGGATGATCACGTCGGCGTCGAGCGTGCGGGCCTTCTCAACCGCCTTGGCGTTGGAGGCCGGCATGTAGAGGGCGCTGCGGCGCGGGCGGCTGGACAGGTCGACGGTCATGATGCTCCCCGGATTGGTTTTCTGTCTTGCGCCCAGCTTAGCATTGCTGCGCCGCAGCAAAAGCCTTCCGCTTGGGTCAGGCAAGGCGATATCGCCTTGGCGCCCCTGCTGTTCGGCGTAGGATCAGGCCATGACCACGCGCTACGACAAGAACGCCAGAAACGTGCTGGGCGGCGAACTCGTCCCCTGCTCGGTCAACCCGATGACCGGCTTCTATCGCAACGGCTGTTGCGAGACCGGCCCCCATGACCTGGGCCTGCACACCGTCTGCGCGGTGATGACCGACGACTTCCTGGCCTTCTCGAAGGCCCGCGGCAACGATCTGTCCACCCCGCGCCCAGACCTGGCCTTTCCGGGCCTGAAGGCCGGCGACCGCTGGTGCCTGTGCGCCGGCCGCTGGACCGAGGCGCTGGAGGCCGGCATGGCGCCGCAGGTGGTGCTGGAAGCCACCCACGAGGAGATGCTGGCCGTCGCGCCGCTGGGCGTGCTGAAGGATCATGCGGCGGCCTGACACGGGGTTTCGGCTTCACGCGGCGGGCCGCTGAAGGTTCGGAAAGGGACGCGGAGCGCCGGACATCCGTCCGGAGGTGTTGAGTGTGAGTACCGTTTCGACGAAGCCAGACGCTCCGCGTGGCCGTTATCCGGTGAGCCCTCGACGCGCGGGGTTTTAACCCGCTTC
>NZ_QFQZ01000121.1 GCF_003243465.1 Caulobacter segnis | reverse complement strand
GACGCTTCACGTTCATCAGACACTCCTCTCCAGCTCCGAAAAGCTAGCATGGGTGTCCACTGAAACGAGGGAGGATCAGATCCGACGCTCAAGATCGAGAAGCTGTGCGGCGACAGTCGCGCGTCGACGCCCGACGCTGTAGCCGCCGAGCAGGAACGCCGGGGCGATCGCGCCCTCCCGGACGTACTGATCAAAGCGCCGCTCATGGATCGCCTCGGCGATCTTCGGCGGTAGGCCGATGGCGCGGACATAGTCCAATCGCTCCATCAATGCGCCCATGTTGAGAGCGCTAGGGGTCTCGGGCAGATCACGCAACCAGGCCAGCGCCGACTTTCCAAGCTGTTGGTCATTGACGAGCAGCTGATCCAGCGCCGCAAGCTGCGCCTCTGATAGGCTCGCCAGAAGATCGACGGCAGACTGTCGCCTGGCCTGGGCGCGCCCTGCCAGGCTAACGCGCTCGATGGTGTCTGGCGAGGGCAAGGCGACGCCTTGGCGGCGAAGCTGCGTCATGACGGCTTCGACAATCGGTCCGCCCTTGTCGGTCGACCGCGCCGCGTCGGCAGCGATAGCGATCGCCAATCGCAGGTCAGTGCGGCTGAACGGGCGAAGGCCTAGGCGCGCCAAGATCGCCGCATGGTGCGCGCTTCGGGTCGGAACCCGAGCGCCGTAAAGGGACATAGCCTCTGGTGGAACGTGGATCTGCTCGGCGATGAATTTCAGAAGGGTCGGCGCGACCGTTTGGCTCCCAGTCCAGCCGAACCCGGGATGCCGCACGAGCGCCAGCTGCACGGCGGCCCCAAGCTTGTTGGCTGGTCGCCGTCGCTCCTCGATCCAGTCCAGCTTTTCTAGAGACAGGGTGTAGCGGGTGGCGATCTCGCGATCACTGGTCGGTGGCTCGAACAGCCGTCGACGTTCCTCTCCCGTCAGCAAGCTTCGCCGCGCCATCGGATCGCCTCCGCCGCCTTTTGCGGCGGCTCAGAATTCAAGAAAAACGAGACGCTGACCAGCCTTAGAGAAAACAATAGCTTGAGCGGCTCATATTATAGTCTCATAATAGGGCATGATTTACGGCTATGCGCGGGTCTCCACGGACGGGCAGGGCGTCTCGGCGCAAATCGATGAACTTCGCTTGGCCGGTTGCCATAAGATCTTCCAAGAGGTCGTCTCCGGGGCGCGAGCTGATCGAGCCCAACTAAAACGGGCGATCGCCGCGCTTGACGCCGGCGACATCCTGTTGGTCACGCGCCTCGACCGGCTTGCGCGCTCGACGCGCGACCTGCTCAACATTCTGGCGGCGATAGCTGAGAAGGGGGCTCAGTTTCGATCCATGCGCGACGCCTGGGCGGATACCACGACCGCGCACGGGCGCCTTATGCTGACGGTTCTCGGCGGCCTTGCCGAGTTCGAGCGCGAACTGATACGGGCGCGGACATCTGAAGGGCGGGCGCGGGCCAGGACGCGAGGCGTAAAGCTTGGCCGGCGCTACAAGCTTTCAGCTGACCAGCGCGCTTTCGTCGCGACTCAGCGCTCAAAGGGCGAAAGCACGCGCCATCTGGCTAAGGTCCTTGGCGTTAGTCGCGCAACGATCGGCAGGATCGCGCCGGAGAGAGACGCGTAGGGTGGCGGCGCATTGGGCGTCAACCGCTGATCGAGAAGTGCTCGGGCCCCGTTTTTGTCCGCGCCTTTGCCTGGGGCTGTCTGGCTCGATGGTTAAGTCGCGGCCCCAACCGGTTTTACCGACAGCAAGGACGGGGCGAATGCCCCTCTCCCAGCGGCGCTTAGGTTAGGCGCATTTCGAAGCGTCGTGAGACCAAAGCGACGTGGCCGCCATTTATGGTTTCCGATCGCGGCTGTCTCGCGCATATTCCAAAGCGTGATCGTGCGGGGGCGTACATGAACAAAGACCACCTAGCTCGGCAGCCTAATCCTGTCGATTTGCACGTTGGCATGCGGATCCGCGCGCGCCGCAAAAGCCTTGGCCTTAGCCAGGACAAGTTGGCGATGGCCTTGGGTCTTACATTCCAGCAAGTG
Source organism: Caulobacter segnis (assembly GCF_003243465.1). Classification (GTDB taxonomy): domain Bacteria; phylum Pseudomonadota; class Alphaproteobacteria; order Caulobacterales; family Caulobacteraceae; genus Caulobacter; species Caulobacter segnis_A. The sequence goes on along the minus strand of NZ_QFQZ01000121.1, from coordinate 6,907 downwards.
CAAAAATACGAACGCGGCGCTAACCGCATCAGCGCCTCGAAGCTTTATGAAGCCGCCAGAATCCTTGGTGTCCCGATCCCTTTTTTCTTCGAGGGGCTGCCGGTGTTGGTCGACGATGACGCCGCGCACTCGGCTGGACAGGGCCTCGGAGACGCCTTCACCCGGTTCATGGCGACCCAAGGCGCGCTCGAGCTGGCCGAACTCTTTCCCCGGATCTCCAACGCCAAGATCCGCCGCCACGTGGTGGGCATGTGCAAGGCGATCGCTGATGTAGGGGATCAGAATGCCAAGGTCGCATGATCTTGGGCGGATTTCCCGCAGGCGCAGTGTGGAACCTTAACTACAGGCATGCGCCCGGCCGAAGACACCTGCGCACCAGACGAGGCCAACATGCGCGCCGGCGTGCGCATCGCGACAGACTATGTGTTGCGCTGGACGGTGACGGCGTTACGCAAACACGATGGCGATATCCTTGAGGCGCTGGTGCTGGCTTGCCTCTCCTGCGCCGACACGCCAATCCTCGGCGCCGAACACGGGCTGCGCCCGCTGAGGATTAATCAGGTCGCCGCCTCCTTGCATCTGCCTATGGAGACAGTTCGGCGACGCTTCATCGCCCTCCAGGATAAGGGGTTCATCCGGCAGACCAAAGAGGGATACGTCATCGCACCCCTGGAGCGTGACGCCTCGCTCGAACAGGCGCTCGCCCATCTCCCCCAAATCCGCCGCCTTCTTCGCGAACTGGCCGCCGTGGGGGTAAAAGTTTAGAGCTTTGACCCTTTCGAGCAGCGCTGTTGCGCCGACGCGCGAGGACCCAGGCTTAGTCGGCCAGGCGTAATCGGCGATATGAAGACTTTACGAACCCTGCCCGCTTGTGGCCTGTCGCTCTAACGCCAGCGCTGGAGCGATCATGCCGATCCGTCGACTTCGTCATCCCGCAACGCTTTTGATCGCGGGCTTCACCCTCCTAGGCGTGGTCGTCCTGGGCGCGCTCGTTCTGACCGAGGCCCAGAGGCGCACCGATGCATGGGTGCGCCATTCCATGCAGGTGCAAACCACGCTTTGGCAGCTTCGCGCGAACGTGCAGGCCGCTGAGACCGGGCAGCGCGGCTATCTCGTCTCGGGCGTCGAAAGCTACTTGAACTCCTACCAGGCGGCGCTTTCCGATATGGAACCGCTTATGGGACGCTTGACCAGCCAGGTCGCGGATAACCCCCGCCAGACGGCTTCGGCCGCGCGGCTCCATGGGTTGATCCAGCAGCGCCTGCGGATCCTGGCGCGAGGGGTCGCCTTGCGCCACGATAAGGGGTTCGAAGCGGCGCGGGACTACCTGCTGGTCAACCGCGGCGATGCCTTGACCGAAGAAATCCGTCGGCAGGTGGCGGGGATGATCGCCGAGGAAGCCCGTCTCCTGGACGTTCGCCAGGATCGTGCGGCGGCGACGCGCACCGCGCTCCAGGCCTCCCTGGTGCTCGGTTTCCTGGGACTGCTTGCTCTGACCTTGACGGCGGTGAGGGCGGCCAACGGCCAGCTCAGGGCGCTGCAAGAAAGCCGAGACGAACTCTCAAGCGCCAACGACCGATTGACGGCGGAGGCTGTCGCGCGGGAAAAGGCCGAATCCCAGGTTCGGCAAATGCAGAAGATGGAGGCCGTCGGACAGCTCACGGGCGGCATTGCTCACGACTTCAACAATATGCTCTCGGTGATCATCGGCAGCCTGGAGATCGCCAAGCGCCGCCTGCGCGGTGAACCCGACCGAGCCGAGGCGCGCATCGACAACGCCATGGACGGCGCCCAGCGGGCGGCGAGCCTGACCGCGCGATTGCTGATCTTCTCGCGACAAGCGCCGCTTGAGCCGCGTCCGCTTGAGCCGACAAAGCTCATCAGCGGCATGTCTGACTTGTTGCGCCGCACGATCGGCGAGCAGATGAATATCGAGGTGGTGCTTGGCGGCGGCACCTGGCCCGTGCACGCCGATCCCCAGCTGCTGGAAAACGCCATTCTCAATCTTTGCGTCAACGCGCGCGACGCCATGCCCGACGGTGGCAGACTGACGATCGAGACCTCGAACACCTCGCTTGACGAGGCCTACGCTCAAGGCAATCTGGAAGTCGTTCCGGGACAGTATGTGCTGATTTCCGTCACCGACACCGGCACGGGCATGGCGCCCGAGATCGTCGATCGCGTGTTTGAACCCTTCTTCACCACCAAGGAGGTCGGGCGGGGGACGGGCCTTGGGCTCAGCCAGGTTTTTGGGTTCGTCAAACAGTCGGGCGGCCACATCAAAATATACTCAGAAGTGGGGGTGGGCACCTCGGTGAAGCTTTACCTGCCGCGCTATCTCGGTGAGGCCACAGCCGCCGCGCCGTTCACGCCACGACCGGTATCACCGCGCGCCAGGCCAGGCGAGACGATCTTGCTCGTGGAAGACGACGAAAACGTCCGCAAGACCACGGGTGAAGCGCTCCAGGACCTGGGCTACGGCGTCGTCTTGGCGGCGACAGGCGAAGATGCGATCGCACGCTTTGACGGAGCCTCGCGCATTGATCTGCTGATGACGGACATCGTCATGCCTGGCATGACCGGGCGCGTCCTGGCCGATAGGCTCAGGAGCGATCATCCAAACCTGCACGTGCTTTACATGACCGGCTATACGCGCAATGCCGTCGTCCACAACGGCGTCCTCGATTTTGGCGTCGCCTTCCTCCAAAAGCCCTTCACCCTCGAGCAGCTGTCGCGAAAGGTTCGTGACGTTCTCGACGGGGGCGGTGTCAACCGCCCCGCTCCCTGAGCGCCGAAGCCGCTCCGACGAGCCTCATCATCAATGTAGCTTGCAAGCTGCACGGGAGCGCGCTTTTCTAAACACTAGCGTCGGGGGCTCTGTTGGGAGACGACGCTTTGACATCGACTGCTTGCGATCTAGACGCCCGAGGCGCTGGGGGCGGGGACGCCGCGGAGGCCGCCAAGGGCGCCGCCCTATCACCCTTGCCCCCGCAGGCCGCCCTCGAGGCCCTACTGGAGCCGTCGACGGCTTTCCCCCCGGGGCTCGCCTTGCCGTCCGCCCCCACTTGCGCGTTCCTGCTGGAGGCGGGGTGGGCGTGTTTGGCGCGCCGGAGCTCTGGCGGCCTTCAGGTGAACCGTTGGCGCTGTGCGGCAGCCAGCCGCCAACGCCATCGTGCGAAAGGCGCATCGCGCCCGCGCCACGAGTAGCGAATGGAAGACATCCAGGCGAATGACGATTTTTGATCCGGACGCCGTCGCGCGCCGTACCCATTTCAAAGAGGCGCCCTGCGGGGTGCAACGAGCTGCTAGCCGCGATCTGACATGAATGCACGATGTTTGGAAATCTTCTTAGCGGGCGCGCCCAACGGCGCGCCCGCTGAGAATCCTACCCATTGACGTCGCCGTCGTCAGGAAGGACGCGTCTCGATCCAATGCCGAACATCGGCAAGCCATCCCGCGACACGCTGCTTGGCTTCCGCCTCGGTCACTTCGTAGCGGGCCCGGACGCGATCAGCCACTTCGTCGGCTTCGGCCTCCACCGCGGCGATACGCAACGCCCAGGTCTCTTGGGCTTGGTGGGCGCTAAACTTCGCGGCTGACCAGCGCTCCGCCATCACCTCTTCGAAACGGGCCCACTGTGCGGCGATCCGCGCCTCCGGAAGGACTTCGCTGCGCCAACGTTCCCAGGCGGCTTCAGCATCATTCCGAGCGAGGCCAAACTCTTTTTGGAGGTGTCCAACGATTTCAGTCGCGCTGCCTTTGATGACGCCGTCCCAATCATGCGCGACTTCGGACCACCGGCGCTTTATCGCGCCTGACATGATCTTCCACTGCCCCTCGATCTGATCCTTGTTCATCGACACGCTCCTCACGAAACTCGGCCAGCGGCGAATGCACGCGGCCTCACCAAAACTAAAATAAAAATCTAGAATGATTCCTCTAGAACGAGCATGTTGCAAAATGCCTTAAAGACGGCGAACTAAAGATAGAATGATCTGCAAGAACGACTCTGGCGCATGATTGCGCGGCTATCGGGCTCGAGCGCGCGCCCCGCTCGACAGGCGCGCGGTCATGCACGGCGCGAAACGCTTCTCGACGCCGCTGCGGACATCGTCAGCCACGAAGGCTTGGCCCTATTGACCCTTCCGCTCGTCGCCCAGCGCGCGGGCGCTTCAACCGGGTCGATGTATCATTTCTTCCAGGATCGCGATCAGCTCCTGACCGCCTTAGGCGAACGACATAGCCAAGCGCTCGGCGCCCTGATCGAAAACGTTCTGGAGCCAACCGAAGCAGAATGGCGCGCCATGTCGCCGCCCATGGTGATCGACAGGCTGTTTGGTCGCCTGTTCGCCTACATCAGCGACCATCGCGACGCGCTCGAAATCCTCCACGAGAGCGAAACCGAACTTGCTCGAACCTTCCAGGACACGCTCGAACGCGTTCTTTGTTTGCGATTGGGCGAGGCAGCCGGAGTCAGCGTTAGTCCGGTCTTCTATGCCGTCGCCTATGGCACGGTTCTTCACGCCACAAAGGCCTTGCCCGGACAGTACGGGCAAATCATTGGCGCGCTTCCAGAGGTCCTGTCGGCCTATCTCATCACATTGACTGCCCAGCCCTCCCCTACCGAGCGCTGATCATCGTCACATCTCAGCTGCCCAGCCACTTAGACCGCATGCGAGATCGGACCCTCGGCGCGGCCTTCGACGAACTGGCGGACATAGGGGTTGTCGGTCGTGCGCAGCTCGGCGGCCGGCCCGCGCCAGATGATCTTGCCCCCGTGCAGCATGGCGATCTCGTCGCCGATGGTCTGGGCCGAGGCCAGGTCGTGGGTGATCGACACGGCGGTCGAGCCCAGGCGGCGCACCTGGTGGGAAATCAGCTCGTTGATGGCCGCCGCCGTGATGGGATCCAGGCCGGTGGTCGGTTCGTCGAAGAACAGGATCTCGGGCTGGGCGACGACGGCGCGGGCCAGACCCGCGCGCTTCTGCATGCCGCCCGACAGCTCGGACGGGAAGCGGTCGGCGACGTCGGGGGACAGGCGCACCTGCTCCAGGGCCTCGATGGCGCGCTCGCGGGCTTCCTTGCGCGGTACGCCGTCGGCGTTGATCAGGCGGAAGGCGACGTTTTCCCAGATGGTCAGGCTGTCGAACAGGGCCGCGCCCTGGAACAGCACGCCGACCCGCGAGAACAGCTTGCGGCGGGCGCCTTCCGACAGGGTGACGGTGTTCTTGCCGTCCAGCTCGATCTTGCCGGCGTCCGGGCGCATCAGGCCGAGCGCAGTCTTGATCGTCACCGACTTGCCCTGACCGGAGCCGCCGATGATGACCAGCGATCGACCCGGCGCGACCGACAGGTCAAGGCCGTCGAGAACCGCGCGGCCCTCGAAACGCTTGCTGACGCCCTTCCAGGCGAGTTTCGGGATCACGTCGGTCATGAGGCGTGGGTGAAGAGAGTGGTCAGGAGATAGTCGGAGGCGAAGATCAGGATCGCCGAAGAGACCACGGCGTGGGTCGTCGCCCGGCCGACGCCGCGCGCGCCGCCCGAGGCGTTGTAGCCGTGATAGCAGCCCATCAGCGCGACGATGAAGCCGAACACGGCGGCCTTGATCAGGCCCGAACCGATGTCCCACAGCTGCAGGAAGTCCAGCGTGTTGCGGATGTAGATGGAAGGGCTGAAGTCCAGCACCCGCGTGGCGACCAGCCAGCCGCCGGCGACGCCGATGGTGTCGGCCACGGCGGCCAGCAGTGGCATCATCAGGACGCTGGCCAGCAGGCGCGGACCGACCAGGTAGCGGAACGGATCCGTCGACAGGGTGCGCATGGCGTCGATCTGCTCGGTCGCGCGCATGGCCCCGATCTCGGCGGCGATGGCGGCCGAGACGCGGCCGGCCAGCATCAGCGAGGCCAGGACCGGGCCGAGCTCCCGGGTGATGCCCAGGGCCACGATCTGCGGCATCACCTGCTCTGCGTTGAAGCGACCGCCGCCGGTGAAGATGTTCAAGGCCAGGGCCGCGCCGGTGAAGATGGCGGTCAGGCCCACCACCGGCAGCGAGAAGAAGCCGATCGCCACGAACTGGCGCCACAGCTGGCTGAGGAACCAGGGCGGGGTCAGGGCGGCGGCGACGCCGCGCACCGCGAAGACGCCGACGGCGCCGACCATGCGTACGGCGGCCAGGGTCGAGCGACCCAGCACGCGGACAGGATTGGTGGCGACCTTCCGGGCCGCCTCGGCCGCGGTCACGTCAGTAGCTCGCGGCCGGGGCCGAGGCCGCCGGCGCCGCGGGAGCCGCCGCCGCGTCCGAACCGCCGCCCTGCGGACGGATCACCGAGCCGATCAGGCCGAACAGGTCGACCGCGCCCTGGGTGTTCTCGATCTGGCCGCCCGGCTTGAGGTCATCCATGGCCGCGCCCGGGGCGATCGAGACGTGGGCGCCGCCCAGGATGCCGTCGCTGGTGATCTTGGCGGTCGAGTCGGTCGGCAGCTTGACGGTCGGGTCGATCGACAGCTTGGCCACGGCCAGGAAGGTCTTCGGCTCCAGCGTGATCTGCGAGACCGTGCCGACCTTGACGCCGGCGACGCTGACCGCCGCGCCCGGCGACAGCGAGCCGGCCTCGCCGAACTTGGCGCTGATCTCATACTCGCCGCGCTTACTGTGGACGCCGCCCACGCTCAGCGAATAGGTCAGGAACCCCGCCGCCAGGGCGAGGACGACGACGCCCATGGCCGTCTCGGCCCATTGTTCGCGCAAAGCCAAATCCCCTCTTGTTCTCTTCAGGTCCCGGTCGCTCTTAGCGGCGACCAGAGGAGCCCGAACCGCCCTTTTGCAGCTGGTTGATCAGCACGTCGATGTTGCCGCCGGCGTTGTCGATCGTCGAGACGAAGTCCTGCTGCTGGGTGATGGCCAGCC
>NZ_QFQZ01000120.1 GCF_003243465.1 Caulobacter segnis | reverse complement strand
TCCTTGACGCGGCCGCCGCGGATGAGCACCACCGAGTGCTCCTGCAGGTTGTGGCCTTCGCCCGGAATGTAGCACACGGCTTCGATGCCGGTGGTCAGACGGACCTTGGCGACCTTACGGAGAGCCGAGTTCGGCTTCTTCGGGGTCGTGGTGTAAACGCGGGTGCAAACGCCGCGACGCTGCGGGCAGCCCTTCAGGGCGGGCACCTTGTTCCGCACCGGCTTCGGGGAGCGCGGCTTACGGATGAGCTGGTTAATGGTAGGCATTAAGTCTCTGCTCTGATGGAAGCGTGTGCCTTTCGGCCGAGGCGCTTCAGGTCCTTGTCTTTGTTGTTCTTGGTTCAAGGCTCCGCTTGGAGACCCGATAAACACGAAACTCGCCGGGACGCGGGATGCATACCGGCGGGTCAGGCTCCCCAAGGACCAAGGCCCAGGAGGAACATAGGCTCATCAGGACGGCCGCGAACGACCGCCTCGAAAAAGAGCGCGGTATTTACTCGCGAAGGAGCCTTACGTCAATCGCCTGTTCCTGCGTCGGTTAACGCCGGCTTAAGGCTGGCGCCACGGTCAAGATTCCGCCACTTCAGGCTGTACAGGCTCGCCCAGAGCGAGTTGCGGCGGCTATCGGCTTGTTTCGACGACCGCGCTCGCCATGTGGGGACGACAGGCAGGGTTTGGAAGGGCGTTTGGCGATCGGCGTCGGCATGCGGACACGCGACGGGCGAAGGGCGGCGATTCTGGCCGGCTCGCTGCTGCTGCACGTCCTGTTGCTGGCCTGGCTGGCCCTGCCCGTCCCGCCGCTGCTGCAAGAGATCCTGGCCGACGACCTGCCGACCGTGCAGGTGGACCTGATCCGGCCCGAGCGCCAGGAGCAGCCCCTGCCCCGCCCGGCCGCCTCGCCAGCCGCGACAGCGCCCGCCCCGGTCCTGCCGTTCCAGGTGCGCCAGCCCGCGCGCCCCGCCCCCGCCGGCGTGCCGACGCTGGAGGTCCCGGCGGCGGGAATCGCCAAGCCCGGAACCGCGATCCGCCCCGCGCCCCTGCCCGGCGATGGAGCCGGCGACCTTCGCACCGCCCTGCGCGCCAGCCCGACCGGCTGCGTCAGCGCCGATGCGGTCGGCTTGAACCGCCGCGAGCGCGAGAAGTGCGACGAACGCTTCGGCGCCGCCAAGGCCAAGGGCGAGCCCCTAGACGGCATGGACGCGGCCAAGCGTCAGGCCCTCGAGGCCCAAGGCGCGGCTCAGCGCGCCTACAAGGACTATGTCGACGGTCCGATGGCGCCCGGCGTCGACCATCGCAGCAAGGATCATCCGGGCACGATGAAGGAAATCCCCTTCGTCCTCGGCGCCGAACAGGACGGCCTGGGCCGCCCGCGCAAGGACGTCGTCGACCAGATCCGCAAGAAGCAGGACGTCGAGGACCGCGCCCGCAAGTACCTGGAGCTCCGCAAGAAGGCGGGCCAGGGGCCGTAGGGCTTTCCCGGAAGGGAAACGGTGGGGCGTAGACGTAACGTTGGTCAGCGTGAGCGCTTACGAACGCCCGCTCACAGACACCCCATCCCCTCGAGCGTCTCCCGCACCGCGACGTCCAGCGGCGTATTCGGCTCCTCGCCAAGCCGCGCAGCTAGGCGAGCGCCGTCCAGCCGTACGGGCTGTTTCCAAAGGTAGCGCATCTCCATCAGTTCGCGAGGCGTCTCGGCGACGAAGGCGGCCAGGCGCAGGGCCCACCACGGCAGCGGCTTGACCCGCACGGTCGGCTCGGCCAGCGCACGGACGACCGCCGCGATCATCGCCGTCCCGTCCCGATCCCAATGGCCGGCCATGTGGAAGCGCGCGAAGTCTTCGAGGTCGTCTCGCGCGAGGAGCTGGACCATGGTCTCGGCCACGTCCGGCAGATAGGCCCATTGGTGGCCGACGCCGACGGTGTTGGGGTCCTGGATCGCCTTGGGTCGGGCGCCCGGCGCGACGATCCCCTGGCTGAACCAGTTGTTGGCGGCGCGGGGACCGAAGAAGTCGCCAGCGCGGACGATCAGCGCCCGGGCCTCCCCCGCCCGCGCGGCGTCCTGCAGGCGGCGCTCCAGCGCGACCCGGATCGCGCCCTTGCGCGTCGTGGGAGTCTGCGGCGCGTCCTCGGCGATCAGCGGGAAGGCGTCAGGGCCGTAGTTATAGACCGTTCCCGGCAGCACGACGCGCGCGCCATGAGCGCGAGCGGCCGCCAGGGTGTTGTCGATCATCGGCAGGACCAGCTGCGCCCAGTTGCGATAGCCGGGCGGGTTGACCGCGTGGACGATCACCGAGGCGCCGCGCGCGGCCTCGACCACATCGTCCCGGACCATGGCGTCGCCGACCCCGCAGTCGATCCCGGGCAGCCGTCCGGCGGCCTCGACGCTACGCACCAGGGCCTTCACCCACCAGCCGTCGGCCCGCAGCCGCCGCGCCATCTCCCCGCCGATCCCGCCCGTCGCCCCGAGCACCAAAGCCGTCTTGCCGTTCATGTTCGCCTCCATCTGCGTGAGGCCAAGATGGCGGCGGAACCCCTGTTCAGAAATTGCGTAACTTTCTGGGTTGGATATACGAAAATAGATGAGCAACGATCCGAGCTGGGACCTCTACCGCACCTTCGCCATCGTGCTGCGCGAGGGCTCGTTGTCGGCCGCCGCGCGCGTCCTGGGCATGACCCAGCCCAGCGTCGCTCGCCACATCGACGCCCTGGAGGCGGTTGTCGGCGGCAAGCTGTTCGTCCGCTCGCAGCGGGGCCTGTCGCCGACCGACCGAGGCCTCGCCCTGCGCCCCCACGCCGAAAGCCTGGTCGCCACCTCGGCGGCGCTGCTGCGGGCGGCGTCGGGAAGCGAGGCGGTCGCCGGGACCGTCCGGATCACCGCCAGCGACGTGGTCGGCGCCGAGCATCTGCCGCCGATCCTGGTGGGGTTGCGCCGCGCTCATCCCGACCTGGCGATCGAGTTGGTGCTGTCCAATGCGGTCAGCGACCTGCTGCAGCGCCAGGCCGACATCGCCGTGCGCATGGTCGAACCGACGCAGCAGGCGCTGGTCGCGCGAAAGGTCGGGGCGGTCACCCTCGGCTTCCACGCCCATCGCGACTACCTGGCCGAGCGCGGGACGCCGATCACCGCGAAGGACCTGTTGGCCCACGACCTGATCGGGGTGGACACCGAGACGCCGGCGGTGCGGGCGGTTTTGAGCCGGATGCCCGGCCTGACCCGCGAGGCCTTCCGCCTGCGCACGGATAGCGACCTGGCCCAGCTGGCCGCGATCCGGGCGGGTTACGGCGTCGGGGTCTGCCAGGTCGAGATCGCCCGCCGCGATCCGGCCCTGGTCCGCGTCACCCCCGACCTGTTCGGCGTCGCCCTGCCGCTATGGGTGGTGATGCACGAGGACCTGCGCGGCGGCGCCCGGCACCGCGCCGTCTTCGACGCCCTCGTCGAGGGGCTGGGGCGGATCGGCGGCGAGGCCTAGCGGAGGCGTCGCGACGCTCAAAGGCTGGCCTGGAGAACGCTCCGGCGGGCGGCGCGTTGGGGTTTCGGACATCCAACCCGAGGAGGATCCCATGCCCGCCAAGTCCGCCGCCCAGCAGAAGGCCGCCGGCGCGGCCCTGTCCGCCAAGCGCGGAGAGACGCCCAAGAGCAAGCTCAAGGGGGCGTCGAAGTCGATGCTGTCGATGAGCGAGAAGGCGCTCGAGGAGTTCGCCCACACCCAGCGCAAGGGCAAGCCCGAGCACGTCGCCGACAAAGCCAAGTAGGGGCCGCCGATGGACTTCCAGGGCGAAGTGCTTTGGGGCGTGGGCGCGCTCCTGCTGCTGGTGGCGCTGATCTACGGCGTCATACAGTACAGGACCCGCAACCGCGCCAACGACCCCGTCTCGGAGAAGGCGACCAAGGCGCTCTACGACGATCTCGATGGATATGACGCCAAGCGCGACGCGTTTACGGACGACGTGAAGCCTTCGTCGGGCGACCGAACCTAGCCATGCCCGACGCCGCCCCCTAGGCTGTTACCGATAACACCCTGAGGGATGGAAATGCGGTCCTGGAAGAGCCTCGCCATCGTGGCGGCCCTGATGCTGGGCGCGCCGACCGCCGCCCTGGCGGCCGAGGGGCCTGCCAAGGCCCGGCTTGTCGTGCTCAGCGATATCGAGAACGAGCCTGACGACACCCAGTCGTTCGTGCGCCTGCTGCTCTACGCCAACGAGATCGACCTGGAGGCCCTGGTCGCCACCACCTCGACCCACATGCGCCAGGAGATCCATCCGGAGTCGATCCGGCGCCTGGTCGCGGCTTACGGGCAGGTGCGGCCCAACCTGCTGCTGCACGCCGGGGGCTATCCGACCGCCCAGGCCCTGGACGCCGTCATCCGCGCGGGCCAGCCGGGCTATGGCCTGGCCGCCACCGGGCCCGGCAAGGACACCGAGGGCTCGCGCGCCATCATCGCCGCCCTCGACCGTCCCGACCCGCGCCCGCTGTGGGTGTCGGTCTGGGGCGGGGCCAACACCCTGGCCCAGGCGCTGAAGACCCTGTCCGCCACCCGCTCCCCCGCCGAGGTCGAGCGCCTGGTCGCCAAGCTGCGCGTCTACACGATCTCGGACCAGGACGACGCCGGGGCGTGGATCCGGCGCACCTATCCGTCTCTGTTCTACATCGTCAGCCCCGGCGGCTACGGCGCGGCGACCTGGGGCGGCATGAACCAGGCGGTCGAGGGGCTGGACAACACCACCGTCTCCAACGCCTGGCTGGCGACCAACATCCAGCAAGGGCGCGGTCCGCTCGGCGCGCTCTATCCGGACGTCGCCTATGGCATGGAGGGCGACACGCCCGCCTTCCTGAACCTGATCCCGACGGGCCTGTCCGACCCCGAGCATCCCGACTGGGGCGGCTGGGGCGGGCGCTACGAGCGCTACATCCCCGCGATGGAGGCCATGGACCCCAAGGGCTTCACCGGCGGCGTGCCGATCGAGCCCGAGACGCGGCCGATCTGGACCAATGCGGTCGACGCGTTCACGCCGCACGCGGCCAGCGCCAATGGCCGGGCGGTGCGGCCCTCGGCCCGAACCTTCCAGGACTATCGCGCGACGATCTGGCGCTGGCGCGACGCCTTCCAGAACGACTTCGCCGCTCGCATCGGCTGGAGCACCCTGCCGCGCGAGAAGGCCAACCACCCGCCGATCGTGGCCCTGGACCATCCGGACCGCCTGACCGTCCGCGCCGGCGAGACCTTCACGCTCAGCGCCCGGGGCAGCCGGGACCCGGACGGCGACAGCCTGTCGTATCTGTGGGCGAACTATCCGGAAGCCGGCAGCCTCAAGACGCCGATCCCGCCGGGCGGCTCCGACAACATCTACCGCGTCCATTTCACCGCGCCGCCGGTGACCAGGCCGGAGACCGCCCACTTCGTGGTGGCCGTGACCGACAAGGGCTCCCCGCCCCTGACGCGCTACCGGCGGGTGATCGTGACGATTTTGCCCCGGTAGCGGTCGAACGAGCCTCAGGGGCCCACAGAACGCGGAACGGTCTTCGACGAGCCGGGTTGTGAAAGCGTCCCCGGCGCCGGCCGGGCTCCTCCCCTTCCCCTGCCCCGAGGCCCATCATGACCGACTATGCCGACAGCCTGACCGCCGCCGACAGCAACGGCGCCGCCCAGGATTTCCCGAACAAGGCCGACCGCGCCCGCGCCAAGGTCGAGCCCAAGCTCAAGGCCGTCAGCGGCGCCGCGCACGAGGCCTATGACAGCCTCAAGGAGGTCGCCGCCGAAGCCGTGGGCGAGACCCGCGCCCGGGTCAAGAACCTGACCGCCCAGGCCGGCGACCAGATCCAGCGCCGCTATGGCGACCTGGAGACCTGGGCCCGTCTCAAGCCCGCCCGCGCGCTGGGCGTCGCCGCCGGCGTCGGCCTGGTTCTGGGCCTGCTGCTGCGCGGATCCTCGACCAAGACGATCTACGTCCGTCCGCGCGCCTAGGTCGCCCGCGGCATCCCCCGACGCGGAAGGCCCGGGAGTGATCCCGGGCCTTTTCGGCGCCATGCGCGCGTCGCGCAGGCGGTTACGCCGGAGTCTTCATCCATCCAGAAATCCGACCTTCCCGGCGAACGCCGGGATCCAGATCGAACCCACGCGCGACTCCCCTGCTAGCGCCATGCGATTTCGCATCATCCCCACCGGCTCCGGATGAATCTGGGCCCCGGCATTCGCCGGGGAGGTCGGTGGATTTGAAAACGAAAAAGGCCCGGAATCGCTCCCGGGCCTTTCCGTAGGTACTCAAGCCTGCCGATTTCTCGGCGTCCGCCCCGGGCGCTTTTCGAGCGCCCGAGTCTTGGAGTGTTTCGGACGCCTATTCGGCGTCCGAAAGCGCGATCTCGGCCGGCAGCGGCTCCATCGCTTCTTCGCGCTGCTGGGCCAGCTGCTCGTCGCGCTTGGCGGCGACGCGTTGCAGGCTGCGCAGGTAGGAGCCCGTGCCCGCCGGGATCAGGCGACCCACGATCACGTTTTCCTTCAGGCCTTCCAAGGTGTCGGTCTTGCCGTGCACCGAGGCTTCGGTCAGGACGCGCGTCGTTTCCTGGAACGAGGCGGCCGAGATGAAGCTCTTGGTCTGCAGCGAGGCCTTGGTGATGCCGAGCAGCACCGGCTGGGTCACGGCAGGACGGCCGCCACGGGCGATCGCCTTGTCGTTTTCCTTGTCGAACTCGGGCTTGTCGAGGTGGTCACCCTTGATGAGGCCCGTGTCGCCCGGCTCGATGATCTCGACCTTCTGCAGCATCTGACGAACGATCGTCTCGATGTGCTTGTCGTTGATCGGCACGCCTTGCAGACGATAGACCTCCTGGATCTCGTCGACGAGGAAGTTCGCCAGGGCTTCGACGCCCAGGATGCGCAGGATGTCGTGCGGATCCGGGTTGCCGTCGATGATGTACTCGCCCTTGGTGATGTAGTCCCCGTCGTGGACGGCGATGTGCTTGCCCTTCGGGATCAGGAACTCGACGGGTTCGGGCTGGTTGCCGTCGGCGTCGACGTCCGGCGTGATCTTGATCCGGCGCTTGTTCTTGTAATCCTTGCCGAATTCGACACGGCCGTCCATTTCCGCGATGACCGCGCAGTCCTTCGGGCGGCGGGCTTCGAAGAGTTCGGCGACGCGCGGCAGACCACCGGTGATGTCCCGGGTCTTGGCGCCTTCGGTCGGGATACGCGCGATCACTTCACCCGGCTTCACTTCGTCGCCGTCGGCGACGGAGAGAATGGCGCCGGCCGACAGGAGGTAGCGAGCCTCACCGCCGTTGCTGAGACGCTTGTACGAGCCGTCTTCCGACAGCACGCCCATGGCCGGACGCAGGTCCGAACCGCGGGCCGACACGCGCCAGTCGGCGACGACGCGCTGGGCGATACCCGTGGCTTCGTCGACTTCCTCGCGGATCGACAGGCCGTCGACCAGGTCTTCGGCGCGGATCTTGCCGGCCACTTCGGTGATGATCGGGGTGGTGTAGGGGTCCCAATCGCCGAGGCGCTGGCCGCGCTTGACCGTGTCGCCGTCCTTGACCCGCAGGCGGGCGCCGTACGGCGGCTTGTAGGTTTCGCGCTCCTTGCCGTCGACCAGAACGCTGACGGTGGTGTTGCGGCTCATGATGACCAGCGCGCCGTCGGCGGCCGTCACCGTCGGACCGATCACGCGGACCGTACCGTCGTTGCTGGCTTCGAAGAACGACTGCTCGGCCACCTGGGCGGTGCCGCCGATGTGGAACGTCCGCATCGTCAGCTGCGTGCCGGGCTCACCGATCGACTGGGCGGCGATGACGCCGACCGCTTCGCCGATGTTCACCGGGGTGCCGCGGGCCAGATCGCGGCCGTAGCAGGCGCCGCAGACGCCGACCTTGGCTTCGCAGGTCAGGACCGAGCGGACCTTCACCGACTGCACCACGGCCGCCTCGATGGCGTCGGCGATGTTCTCGTCGATATAGGTGTCGGCCGGAACGACCAGCTCGCCGGTCGCCGGATCCTTGACGTCCTCGGCGGTGAAGCGACCCAGGACGCGGGTGCCCAGCGAGACCAGCACGTCGCCGCCTTCGACGACGGCGCGCAGGGTGATGCCCTTGGTCGTGCCGCAGTCTTCCTCGACGATAATGCAGTCCTGCGCGACGTCGACCAGACGGCGGGTCAGGTAACCCGAGTTGGCCGTCTTCAGCGCGGTGTCGGCCAGACCCTTACGGGCGCCGTGGGTGGAGTTGAAGTACTCCTGAACGGTCAGGCCTTCCTTGAAGTTCGAGACGATCGGGGTCTCGATGATCTCACCGGACGGCTTGGCCATCAGGCCGCGCATGCCGCCCAGCTGCTTCATCTGGGCTTGCGAGCCACGGGCGCCGGAGTGGGCCATCATGTAGATGGCGTTGATTTCCTTCTCGCGGCCGTTCTCGTCCTTATGCTTCATCTGAAGCTCGGCCATCATCTCGTCGGCGACGCGGTCGGTGGCCTTGGCCCAGGCGTCAACGACCTTGTTGTACTTCTCGCCCTTGGTGATCAGGCCGTCGGCGTACTGTTGCTCGTACTCTTCGGCCAGAGCGCGGGTTTCGGCGACGATCGCCTCCTTCCGCTTCGGGATGATGATGTCGTCCTTGCCGAACGAGATGCCGGCCTTGGCGGCTTCCTTGAAGCCCAGGCCCATCACCTGGTCGGCGAAGATCACCGTCGCCTTCTGACCGCAGTGGCGGTAGACGATGTCGATCAGATTGCCGATTTCCTTCTTGGTCAGCGCCTTTTCGATCAGGCGGTGGCCAATCTGCGGGTGACGCGGCAGCAGGGCGGCGATCTTCATGCGGCCCGGCGTGGTGTCGATCACGCGGCGACGCGCCACGCCATCGGCGTCCACTTCGGTGAAGCGCGACTTGATCTTGGCGTGCAGCGACACGACACCGGCGTCCAGCGCGGCTTCGATTTCGCCGAGGTCGGCGAAGATCTTGCCTTCACCCGGCTCACCCTCGCGAGCGACCGACAGGTAGTAAAGGCCCAGGACGATGTCCTGCGACGGCACGATGATCGGGCGACCGTTGGCGGGCGACAGGATGTTGTTGGTCGACATCATCAGGACGCGCGCTTCCAGCTGAGCTTCCAGGCTCAGCGGGACGTGCACGGCCATCTGGTCGCCGTCGAAGTCGGCGTTGAACGCGGCGCAGACCAGCGGGTGCAGCTGGATGGCCTTGCCCTCGATCAGCTTCGGCTCGAACGCCTGGATGCCCAGACGGTG
>NZ_QFQZ01000119.1 GCF_003243465.1 Caulobacter segnis | reverse complement strand
GGCGTTCATGGAATACGAGGCCATGAAGGCCAAGCATGACTACATGCAGACCTTCGGCGTCGAGACCAACGCCGACATCTGCCGCACGCTGGCCATGTTCGGCGGGTTCACCGAGGGCCTGCAGCTGTTCGCCTCGTTCGCGATGCTGATGAACTTCCCGCGCTTCAACAAGATGAAGGGCATGGGCCAGATCGTCTCGTGGTCGATCCGCGACGAGAGCCTGCACTGCGACGGCATCATCAAGCTGTACCACGCCTTCAACAAGGAAACCGGCGCGGTGACCAAGGCGGTGGCCGACGACATCGTCGACTGCTGCAAGCACGTGGTCGGCCTGGAAGACCGCTTCATCGACCTGGCCTTCGAAGCCGGCGAAATCCAGGGCATGACCCCGGACGACATCAAGCAGTACATCCGCTTCATCGCCGACTGGCGCCTGCGCCAGCTGCAGCTGCCGGAAGTGTACGGTGTGAAGGAAAACCCGCTGCCCTGGCTGCAGTCGCTGCTGTCGGGCGTCGAGCACGCCAACTTCTTCGAAGCCCGCGCGACCGAATACTCCAAGGCCGCCACCAAGGGCTCGTGGCACGGCGCCGAGGGCGTGTGGACCAGCTTCGACGAGATGATGAAGAAGCGCTCGTCCGACCTGACGCCGGCCGAGTAGGACGCGGGCGCTTTCCCCCGCCGCCTGGAACTAGGTGAGCGGGGGGCGATCCGCTGGGCGGATCGGCCGGAGGCCCTTCCCGGAGCCGTCCGGCCGTCGAATTACGCCGACGCCCTTCCCCACAAAACGCCTAGTTCATCCCCGCCCGGACCTGGGCGCGCAGGACGTCGATGGGCGCCAGGCCCTTGTCGGTCTTGAAGTGCCAGTAGGTCCAGCCGTTGCAGGCCGGGGCCGACTGCACCAGGGCGCCGATCTTGTGGATCGAGCCCGAGAGATCTCCGACCGTGATCGAACCGTCCGGACGCACCTTGGCGATCCGCTCGCCCTTGGCGCAGTAGAGGGTGTCGCCCGGCGACAGCAGGCCGGCCTCGACGATCGTGCCGAACGGCACGCGCGGCTCGGCGCGCTTGCTGCCCATGACCTCCAGGTCCTCGGGCGCGATCGGCACGACCTTGGCGATCCGCTGTTTGGCGTGGTCCAGGTATTCGGCCTCGCGCTCGATGCCGATGAACTTGCGGCCCAGGCGCTTGGCGGCCGCGCCGGTGGTGCCGACCCCGAAGAACGGGTCCAGGATCACGTCGCCCGGCTTGGTCGTCGACAGGATCACCCGGTAGAGCAGGGCTTCGGGCTTCTGGGTCGGGTGCGCCTTCTGGCCGTCCGAACCCTTGACGCGCTCTTCGCCGGTGCACAGCGGGATGGTCCAGTCCGAGCGCATCTGCACCTCGTCATTGGCCATCTTCAGGGCGTCGTAGTTGAAGGTGTAGCGCTTGGCGTTGCGGCTCTTGGAGGCCCAGATCAGGGTCTCGTGCGCGTTGGCGAAGCGGGTGCCCTTGAAGTTGGGCATCGGGTTGGACTTGCGCCAGACGATGTCGTTCAGGATCCAGAAGCCCAGGTCCTGCACCGCCACGCCGACGCGGAAGATGTTGTGATAGCTGCCGATCACCCAGATCGCGCCGTCGTCCTTCAGCACCCGGCGGGCGGCCTTCAGCCACTCGCGGGTGAAGGCGTCATAGGCCGCGAAGCTGTCGAACTGGTCCCAGTGGTCGTCGACCGCGTCGACCTTGGAGTTGTCGGGGCGCAGCAGGTCGCCGCCCAGCTGAAGATTATAGGGCGGATCGGCGAAGATCAGGTCGACCGACTTCTCCGGCAGGGCGTTCATCTGCTCGATGCAGTCGCCCAGGATGATGGTTTCCGGCCCGAAGGTCATGTCCGCGTCCTCAAGAAAGAGAACGGAATCATGAGTCTTTCTGGTAAACGCGGTGTGTATGGACGTGGTTAGCGAGACGTAAACGTGGCGCTGGCCCGTCGGAAATTCGCTACTCCGCCGCGTCCTCGAACGGCAGGCGCAGGTTCAGTTCGCCCGCCAGCGCGGCCTTGACCGGCGCCCAGCCCAGGCGGTGGATCGGCGAGGGGCCCAGCTTGACCAGGCCCTCGACATGGATCGGCGCGTGATAGCCCTTGTGGCTGGCGAAGCCGTAGCCGGGATAGACCGCGTCCATCTCGATCATCAGCCGGTCGCGGGCCTCCTTGGCCAGGATCGAGGCCGCCGCGATCGAGCACGACAGGCTGTCGCCCTTGACCACGGTCTTCACGTCGCACGGCAGCGGGAAGCGGTAGTTGCCGTCGACCAAGGCGATGGCGGGCTTCACCGACAGGCCCTCGATCGCGCGGCACATGGCGCGGCCGGTGGCGTGCAGGATGTTGTACTGGGCGATCTCGTCGATACCGGCCATCTCGACTCGCCAGGCGATGGCGACCGCCTTGATCTCCTCCTCCAGGGCCGCGCGGGCCTTGGCCGATAGCTTCTTGGAGTCGTTGAGGCCCTTGGGGACCCGGTCGGGGTCCAGGATCACCGCGGCGGCGCTGACCGGACCGGCCCACGGCCCGCGGCCAGCCTCGTCCACCCCGCAGACAGGCCCCTGTCCGCAGGCCAGCTCCAGCATCATGTCGGGTCCGGACGGCATGGAGCGGTGTTTAAGCCGGTTCGCCTGGGATGGGAATGTCCGCCGCGCTCGACTAGGCTTGCGTCCATGCCCGCCACCCGACCGCTCCTCGCCTTCGTCCTGGCGCTGACCCTCGCGCCGACCGCCGTCCTCGCCCAGTCGGACGGCTGGCGGCAGGTCTGGGCCGACGAGTTCGACGGCGACAAGCTCGACGCCAGCCGCTGGACCCCGGCCGCCGACTGCGGCGGCGGCGGCAATGACGAGCGCCAGTGCTACGACGCCAGTCCCGACACCGTCTCGGTCAAGGACGGCCTGCTTCGCCTGACCGTGGTCAAGCGCAAGACGCGGGGCCTGGCCAATCCCTGGGCCGGGCCGACCGGGCCGATGAAGACCGGCGACTACGCCTCCGGCAAGATCGTCACCCAGGGCAAGGCCAGCTGGCGCTATGGCCGCATCGAGGCCCGCGCGCGGGTTCCGGGCGGCCAGGGCGTGTGGCCGGCCATCTGGATGATGCCGGAGCTGTCGACCTATGGCGGCTGGCCGAAGTCCGGCGAGATCGACATCCTCGAGACGGTGAACCTCGGCGCGCCGTGCGAGGCCTGCGACGGCGGCCGCGAGAACCGGGTGTTCGGCACGATCCACTTCGCGAGCGACGCGGCCGGCGCCCACCGGCAGGCGGGCGGGAGCACGGTCATCCCGGCCTCGCCCGACGGCTTCCACGTCTACGCCGTCGAGTGGAAGCCCGAGGCGATCGCCTGGTTCGTGGACGGCCGCGAATACGCCCGCGTCACCCAAAAGGACTGGAAGCGCGACGACGCCGAGGCCGGCCCCGCGCCGTTCGACCAGCCCTTCCACCTGATCCTCAACCTGGCCTTCGGCGGCCGCTGGCCGGAGAGCGCCAACGCCAAGGGCGTCGACGAGTCGGCCCTGCCGGCGACCATGGAGGTCGACTGGGTGCGGGTCAGCCAGAGATAGGCTCGGGCCGCGGGCTGGGGGTCGTAAGCAGCGGCTTATCCCGGTCCGCATAAGCCGCCGGCCAATGGCCGATCGTCGGGGCGCGGCGCAGGTCTTCTCTCGTCAACAGCACGGGAGACCCGAAAATGACAAAGCTCTCCACCCTGGGCGCGAGCCTTCTGGTCCTGTCCCTGGCGGCGCCCGCCCTGGCCGAGGAGGCCAAGCCCAGGCCGCCGAAGGTCGCCCCCGCCCAGGCCGCCAAGCCTGTATCGCCCAAGGCCAAGCCGCCCGAGGTCGTTCGTCGCGCCGAGGACCGCGAGCGTGAAGCGCGCGAGGACCGCGACGAGAAGCCGGAAAAGGCGCGCCGCCATGACCGCGACTGAGGCCCCGCCCCGCCGCTGGGATCCGGTGGTCAAGCTGACCCACTGGACCATCGTGGCGGCCATCCTGGCCAACGCCCTGGTCACCGAGGAAGGCTCGGGGCCGCACGTCTGGGTCGGCTACGCCCTGGCCGCCACCCTGGCGCTGCGGCTGATCTGGGGCGTCATCGGGCCGGCCGAGGCGCGGTTCTCGGCCTTCCCGCCCAGTCCCCGCCGCGCCCTGGCGCACCTGCGCGAGATCGCGGCGGGCCAGCGCACCGAGCACGCCTCGCACAATCCGCTGGGCGCCCTGATGGTCTATGCGATCTGGAGCGTGCTCGCGGTCATCGTCGTCACCGGCGTGCTGATGGCCAGCGCTCCGGCGAGGCCCGAAGGTCGGCCCGGCGTCGCGCCCCCGGCGGCGGCCCAGCGCCTCGAGCGCGACGAGGACGAACGCGAGGAGGCCCGCGAGGCGGCACGCGAAGGCGGCGGCGAGCGTGAGGAGGGGCCCCTGGCCGAGGTCCACGAGACCGCCGTCAACCTGCTCTATGTCCTGATCGTGCTGCACATCGCCGGCGTCGTCTTCGAGACGCGGCGCAGCGGCCGGCGGATCGTCCTGGCGATGCTGCCCGGGCGGCGCTAAGCCTCAGCGCATGAACAAGCGGCGGCGAGCTCTGGAGCGCAGGATCACGGTGATCGCGGTCATCGTGATCCTGCAGCTGGCCGCGACCCTGTTCTTCCTGGTCGACGTCGTCGGCGACGCGCGCGCCGGCGGCCTGGGCCCTCACCTGGCGGCCGAGGCCGGGGCGTCCCTGGCCCTGCTGGCCGGCGTGCTGTTCGGCGCGGCCCAGGTGCGCTGGCTCGTCTTGCGCGCCCGCCAGGACGAGGCCGCCGTCGCCGCCGCCAAGGGAGCCCTGGCCGATCTCATGCGGCTGCGCTTCGCCGAATGGACCCTGACGGCGGCCGAGGCCGATGTCGCCCTGTTCGCGCTCAAGGGCTGCGACGTCGCCGAGATCGCCACCCTGCGCGGCGCGGCCCCCGGCACCGTCCGCGCCCAGCTGACCCGCGTCTACGCCAAGGCGGGGGTGCGCTCGCAATCGGCGCTGATGGCGCTGTTCGTGGAGGATCTGGTGGAGACGGGCGACGGGGGGACTTCGGCGCCGGGCGAGGGTTAGGGCGGCGAGCGGCCCTGAGGGGACTGCACGTTAGGCCGGCCGCCTGGCGAACGCCGGGGCCCGGGTTCCCGGATGAGCGCAGGAGGCGATGACCGACCCTCGTTTCGAAGCTTCAAGTTTCCGACGCAAAGTGCTTGGGGTGACTCATACCCGACAGGGGCCATCCTGAGGTGTCGTCGATGACGTGTTCCGGACACGACCCAGGTTGTTGCTCAGCGATGATCGAGTGCGCGCTCGATGGGGCGCGGCTAAGGTGTTGTTCAAAATCCTCCTCTATCCAGAAGGTCGCGCCATAGCCAGACAGATGCGAACGGCAGAGCGCCGCCTCTAAGCCGATGGAGTCGCTGACGCGGCCTATCTTGCAATATTGACACTAGCCTCAGCCGCAATCCGAGCGGCGATCAACTGCTCTATCTCGGCATAGAGGTCGATGTCGGCCTCGCCGGCGTCGAGGGTCACCACCAGACTGTAGCGCGCCGCGCGATTGCAGATCTCAGGCCGGCGCGAGGCCTTCCACCATCCGCCCACTGGGTAGACGGCGAGGCGGTCGCGGTCGATGAGGTCCGCCGCCGCGCATCGCCACTCGTCGGTGTGCAGGGATCCGGCTGACACCGACTTGGCGCCGAACAGACGGGCCGCATCGGGTTCGACAAGATCGAGGTCCTCATCGGGTGTCTCGGCCAGATCGTTGATGCGCTTCTGAAAGGTCGAAACGGACTCGCCGCGCTTGCGCAAATCGAACCTCAGGCCAAAGGAGCGATAGCGAGCCGGTGCCAGGGGCGCGTCTGCGCTGGGATTGGGATCGACGAAGTAGGACAAGGTGACGCGCAGTCTTACGTCCCGCTCGGCCAGGATCGCCAGTGCTGCGCGCGGCCAGGGCAGTTCATAGGTGTGATAGGCGTTCATGCGCACACTGGAGCCATCCTTGACGAACGGCTGGACGCTGGCTTGTGCCAGCAGGGCCAAGCTAGCGGCTCTCGAGCGACGCGCCCGTTCCAGATCGGCGCGGCCGTACCCCACCCGCCGGGCCAGCCGCATGCGGTCCGCCTTGGAGGCTAGCGCCTTGAACTGGGCCAGCATTGGCGATGTCCACTGCGCGCTATGCACCAGCAGGGCTCGAACCGTCTCGGGCCAATAGTCGGGGTCGTCGGCCATGAGTTCGGCGGCCATTCCCGCAGCTTGGGCCGCAGCGGCGCTCGTGGCCCACGAGATGCTGAGCGGCGCGGTCGTCACCGCGTGGCCGGTCGTGAGTAGAGACAGCGAGTCCAACCCGCTCCAGTGGCTGAGGTCGGCGGGATCGACCGCCCGGTTGCCAGCTTCGAGCAAGATCTCGGGCTTGACTGGCGCAACGCCCCGAGCCCAGGCGGCCGACACCTTGCTGTAGGGGCTGAGCGCATCAACGCCGACAGCCGTGCGCCAGTGGTCTCGGTCTCGCTCCGAAATCCTCGTCTTCTGAGTGACGCCGCCCACCGTCAGAGCGTTCCAGGCCTGCCCAGGATCTTCCACCTCGTGGCTGTCCCAGTCCTCCATCGCCGCCTCGTCCAGACCGTCGGGAACATTGCCGGCGGCGATCACGAACAGACGCCGATGACGATCGGCAATCTTGTCGACGCTCGCATCAGCGGCGGACTGGTCAATGGCGGCACTCCAGCTCGATGCGCGGGGGCCGCTGACGTCGCTCTGACCTAGCGCCAAACAAAAGACGCGGGGGCGGCGCGGCGCGGCGATTTCCGGTAAGGCGACGGCTTGCTGGGTCACCAAACCGAGATTGGCCGGCGCATTGGGCGGAAAGCCCTCCGGCGGTAGGAGCTTCACCGATTCCAGACTCACGCGTAGCATCGCGCGCGCAGTCCCCTGCAGCGCGTGGGTGAGATCACCATACAGCGCCAGACCGGCCAATTCCGTCCCATGCCCGACCTGATCGTCGACGCCCCACGCCTCATGGACGGCATGGAGATCGCCGGCAGCGAGAAAGGTCGACAACAGCGGGTGCGCGCGATTGACGCCGGTGTCGAGCAAGCAGACGGCCGGAGCATCGCCGCCCCGCCCATCTTCAATTAGCTCCAGGAAGGCGGCGATCCAGCCATCCTGGTCGGCGCGCGCTGAGCCGGTGAAGAAGGCGGCGGTGTCCCGCCCTAGGCGCAGTTCGGCCACCGCGTCCGAACCACTGACTAGGCGGCTGATCGCCGACTCGGTAGCGTGGACATAGGTTACTGTCCGCTCGGGAAACAGCAGGCGATCGGCGGACACTGGAAGGCCCAGGGCACGCGCCTTATCCTCGAAATTGTGAAGACGGTCGGGCCAACACCAGCACTCCCACCATTCCGGATCAGGACCGCGGGGTAGCGCCCGGGTATCAACCCAGAGGTTTTCCAGCCGCGCGGCGGCGAACCGATCGACAGGTGAAAACCGCGACTCGTTCTCCGGGCGACCCTTGGCGGTTTGGCGTGTGCCGTAGCCGGTCAGCTTGTCCTCAAGGAAGCCGCGCGCGGCGTCGGGCACGAAGATCGTTCCGGCGGCACGGCCGTCGGCATCGCGTTGGGCGGCGGCCAGACGCAATCCGTCGCGCCTCCACTCTAGGTTTGGCAGCGGTGCGTCGACCGCGGTGGAAAAGGCGACGTAGGTGCCTGGCTCGCCCACCACCTCGTCGCGCGCGGCCAGCAGGCTGTCGGCGCCGGCCCACGCGGTGGCGAGATCACGCTTGAGTGCCTCGGCGTGCGCGCCGAATGCGCGACCATAGTCCCGTTGACCCGCGCCACCGCCCTTGGGACGACGATACGGGGCCTCACGAGCGAAGCTATCGATGCGGAGGTGAGGTCGAAGCAAACGGCAGATCCCGGGCGACGAGGCGAATCCCGAGTAAGCTGCACTTATTCGTTGAACAAGTCAGCCACGGCTTCGCGCATCGCTCGACGCGCGTCAAGCGCGGCCGTCAGACCCGCTTGGTCGACCGTCTTGCGTTCGGCTAGTATCGACTCGCGAAGGGCTTCTTCGACGGCGCGCGAGACCTCGCCCTGGCTGAGGCCTTGGGCAGCCTCTCCAATGCGCGCCCAGTTCAGGCCCCGGCCTGCGCGTCCGGCCAAGCGTCGCTTGACGATGTCGCGTACACCGTCGACGTCGGGTAGGCCGTATTCAATGATCTCGTCGAAGCGCCGCACGAGGGCGCGATCCAAAAGTTCGGGGTGATTGGTCGCCGCGACTATTAGGCTGTCAGTGGCGTTGGGTTCCTCCAGGAATTGGAGGAAGGAGTTGAGGATCCGGCGAGCCTCGCCGACATCGTTCGTGGCCGAACGCTTGCCGCCTATCGCGTCGAATTCGTCGAACAAATAGACGCCACGCATTTGAGCGATCTGATCGAACACCATGCGCAGTTTACCGGCGCTTTCGCCCAGAAAGCGCGTGATCACCGCCTCCAGCCGGATGGTGAACAAGGGCAGGTGCAGCTCCCCAGCCAAGGCGCTGGCGGTCAAGGTCTTGCCCGAACCGGGCGGTCCGACCAACAGGAGCTTGGCCCCTGGGCGCAGATCGTGCTCCCGCAGCCGGCCGCGCGCCGTCTGCTGTCGAACCATGCGATCGAGCCGCTCGCGCACCGGCGCGGCGAGGGTCATCTCTGAAAGCCGAGCCCGGGGTGAGGCGACGGTGACTAGGTCTTCCAGTTCGCTGCGCGCCTTGGTCAGCAGCGTTGTACCGGCCGGCTTCGCCGTTGTCGGCGGCCGATCAGGGAGGGGACGGGCAAGCAACTTCTTCATCGCCTCGGCCGTCTTCAAGTGCCCCTGGCGGGCCTCGGCCGCAGCGATCTGCAACGCGATCGTACGCACCTGCTCACTGTCGCCATCGAGATGGCCCGCGAGCATAGCGATCACCTGTTTTGCAGCGGGCATGGGCTTGAGTCGTTTCTACCAGTCGCCATCGTAGCATGGCTTCCAAGGTGTTAATGCCGCTTTTAAGCGATCGACGTTGTCTCGATCGTCCTCAGCTTGCGTAAGCCCAAGCCCAAAATTGGCAACAGCGAACGGCGTGCGCGCCTTGCATGCCGATGTTACCATCTGCACTAGCGGCCCAAGGACCGCTTCGCGGATGGAAGCCAACGTCAGTTAGTGTTGAGGGTTTCGGATGCTGGCCCGTGCACGGGGTCTGCGGCCGGCGCTGAGGGCCGGCTTCCGAAAGCCTTCAGGGG
>NZ_QFQZ01000019.1 GCF_003243465.1 Caulobacter segnis | reverse complement strand
AACCACCGAACACGGCCAGCATCACGAGATTGACGACCAGCCAGCCCAGCCCCAGAGACAGCACCTGCGGGCCGAACATCGGACCAAGCCGCCCTCGCCCGTCCATGGTGCGAGCCGCCGCGCCCATCAGGCCAGACACAGCGCCGGACGCGCCGACCACCGGCGTGGCGGCGTCGGGATGCAGCAGGGCGTAGCCCAGGCCCGCCACGACTCCGCACGCCATATAGAAGAGCGCGAAGACCGCCCCGCCCCGCGCGCCCGTTCCCAGCAACCGGGCGACCGGCGCGCCGAAGGCCACCGCGAAGGCCGCGTTCATCAAGGCATGCAGCCACCCGCCGTGCACGAACATCATCGTGACCACGCCCGTCCAATGGCCCGCCCAGAAATCCCGCGGCACGAGCGCCAGCGACAGGATCGTCGGCTCGTCGGCGTTCATCAGGATGGCGTTGGGCGCGAGGATCGACACCGCCGCCAGCAGGGCCGGCCACGGCGCATTGAAGATCGGTTCGGGACGTTCACGCGCCATTGCTGCTCAACCCTCGGCCAAATGTCGGAATCGCGGCCGCGTCTCTCCTTACCTAGTGGCTCACAGCGCCCCGAGAAAGACACGCGCGCCGGGAGGCGATCAGGCCACGGCCGGGAGGCGACGTCCGAAGGCCCGTGGCGATTTGCCGTTTCCTCGGAGGCGCGCCTGCGATAGGGCCTCGCCTTCGCGATCCTCCCGCTCCATATCCGTGACGACCATGGCCTCTCCGACCCGCGCGCCCGTACTCGCCCTCAAGGATGTCCGTCTCGCCGACGGCGCCAAGCCGCTGTTCGACGGCGTCGACCTGGCGCTGGAGCCGCGCGTGCGCGCCTGCCTCGTCGGCCGCAACGGCGCGGGCAAGTCGACCCTGCTGAAGATCCTCGCCGCCCAGGGCGTCGAGGCCGACAGCGGCGAGCGCTCCGTTCAGCCGGGCGCCAAGATCGTCTATGTCGGCCAGGAGCCGGAGATCACCGGCGAGACCCTGCTGGACTACGCCACGGCCGGCGGCGCCCAGGACTATGAGGCGCAGGCGGCCCTCGCCGATTTCGGCCTCGATCCCAACAAGGCCGCCCAGGGCCTGTCCGGCGGCGAGACCCGCCGCGCGGCGCTGGCCCGCGCCTTCGCCGAGCAGCCCGACGTGCTGCTGCTGGACGAACCGACCAACCACCTCGACATCTTCGCGATCCAGACGCTGGAAGAAGAGCTGGCGGCGTCCAAGTGCGCCGTGCTGATCGTCAGCCACGACCGCGCCTTCCTCAATCGCGTCACCGAGCGCTGCTTCTGGCTGGAGCATCGCAAGATCCGCCGCCTGGACAAGGGCTTCTCGGAATTCGAGGCTTGGGCCGACAGCGTAATGGCGGCCGAGGCGGAAGAGGCGCGGCGGCTGGACAAGGTGCTGGAGCGCGAGAACGCCTGGCTGGCGCGCGGCGTCCAGGGCCGCCGGGCCCGCAACGAAGGCCGCCGTCGCGCGCTGCTGGCCCTGCGCGCCGAGAAGAAGGACCGCCAGAGCGATCAGCGCGGGACCATGACCATGACGGTCGAGTCCGCGAGGATCTCCGGCAAGCGGGTGGTCGAGGCCAAGGGCGTGACCAAGCGCTTTGGCGAACGCACGATCGTCGAGAACTTCTCGACCCGTATCCTGCGCGGCGACCGCGTGGCCCTGGTCGGTCCCAACGGCGCGGGCAAGACGACGCTGGTAAAATTGCTGCTCGGCGAGCTGCCGCTGGACGCCGGCTCGGTGCAGCTGGGGGCCAATCTGGAGGTCTCCTATATCGACCAGGCGCGGATGGCGCTGTCGGACAAGATCACCGTCTGGGACTTCCTGACGCCGGGCGGCGGGGACTCGATCGTCGTGCGCGGTCAGTCCAAGCACGTGGCCGGCTACGCCAAGGAGTTCCTGTTCACCGACGCGCAGCTGCGCCAGCCGGTGACCAGCCTGTCGGGCGGCGAGCGAAATCGCCTGCTGCTGGCGCGGGCCCTGGCCAATCCCACCAACCTGATGGTGCTGGACGAGCCGACCAACGATCTCGACATGGACACGCTGGATCTGCTGGAGGACCTGCTGGCCGATTTCGAGGGCACGCTGATCCTGGTCAGCCACGACCGCGACTTCATCGACCGCCTGGCGACCTCGACCATCGCGCTCGACGGCCGAGGCAAGGTGGTCGAGACGCCCGGCGGCTGGACTGACCTGATGGACCAGAACCCGGGCTTCTTCAGCGCCGTCCGTGCGCCGGCGACCGCCGCCGCGCCCAAGGCCCCATCGGCCCCGCCGCCGCCGCCCAAAAAGAGCGTCAAGCTGTCGTACAAGGACCAGCGTCGCCTGGAAGAGTGCGAGGCCCTGATCGCCAAGAGCCCGGCGCTGATCGCCAAGCTCGAGGAAGCCTTGGCCGATCCGGATCTCTACAGCCGCGACCCGGCGGGGTTCGACAAAACCATGAAGGCGCTGGACAAGGCGCGCGCCGATCTAGAGCAAGCCGAGATGGATTGGCTCGAACTCGAAGAGAAAAAGGAAATCCTGGCGGCCGGCTGATCCTGGTTAATCTGGCGCAAGCTTTTGCGGCCTGTGGGCAAATACCCAATACGACTGCCATCCCTCTTGAACTGCGCATTTTGGCATGCATTGTCGTGCGGCGTTTCTAGATGGGCGCGGCCCGACCCATGGGCTTGGCGTACTTCTGCGGCGTAACGACACACCCCGGGATAAGCCGCAAACTCGGCGTCTCACGGGCGTATTGAAGGACGACGTCGCCATTCTCCCCGAACGGAACGGGCGGACGTCATGCGCCGGTTCCGATGGGACAGACGAGCGCGGAGAAGGGGGTGGAGCGCGTATGCCGCAAGGGCTGGCCCAGCAGGAGCGGAAGCGGCAGGCGATCCTGCTGCAGGGCCTTTCGGCCGCGCTGATCTGCGGCCTCTTCTTTAGTGAGTTCCTGACCCGGACCCAGCTGCAGATCGCCGCTTTCTGGCCCGCCAACGCCCTGCTGACCGCGGGCCTGGCGGTTCTGACCGCCAAACGCGGCCTGATGCTGGTCGGGATGTTCGTCACCTTCCACCTGGCCGCCGATCTGCTGGCCGGCGACAGCATCGGTCGGGCACTGCTTTATACCGCGATCGACCTGCTGGAGGCGCTGGCCGCCTGGCGGGTGTGCGTGCGGCTCTGGGGACGGACGCCGCGGGTGCGGACCATGCGGGCGCTGGCGGTCCTGCCGGCCGTGACCACCCCGATCGCGGCGGTGTCGGCCACACTCTGCGCCGCGGTGTTGTCGTTGGGCTTCGGCGAGCCCCTGTTCAAGACCTGGGTGGACTGGTTCCTGCGGGGCGCGCTGGGCCTAGCGGTCGTCCTGCCAGGGGCCCTGGTGCTCGTCGACGCGCAGCATCGCCGGGCCTATCGCGTATCGCTGCGCGAGCAAGGCGTGCTGCTGTTCGCCGTGGCGGCGATCACCCTGCTGTGCGCCCATCCCCTGTCGGGAGCGCCACCGTTCCTGATCTTCCCGATCGGCCTGTACGCGGCCTACCGCCTGGGCGCGCGAGGCGCGGCCTGGGCGTGCCTGATCGTCGCCCTGATCACCCTGCCGATCGCCATGTCCGGCGCCTCGCCACGCTTCAACGCGATCCTCGGGCCCACGGCGCAAGCGCGCACGATCCAGGTGTTCATCGCCGTACTCTTTTATACATGCATGGCCGCCAGCCTGGTGCTGGCGCAGCAAGACCGGCTGCGGCGGCTGCTGCAGCGGCGCGAGCAGCTGACCCGCGTCGCGCGCGCCCGCGCCTTGGCCGCCACCGAGGCCAAGACCGAGTTCCTGGCCACCATGAGCCACGAGATCCGCACGCCGCTCAATAGCGTGCTCGGCTTCGCCCAACTGCTGGCCAAGCGCGACGATCTTTCGCCGGACGCGCGCAGACAGGTCAACCTGATCGACAGCGCGGGGGCGGCGCTGGTCGCCGTTCTGGACGACATCCTGGATTTCTCGCGCGTCGAGACCGGCCAGATCGAGCTGCAGCCGCAACCGACCTGCGCGGCCGACCTGTTGCGCGAGACGGCCGCGATCATGGCCCCGGAAATCCGCGCCAAGGGGCTGGAGCTCGAGGTGGACATCGCCGACGCGGCCGGAAGGCATCACGCCCTGGACGCGGATCGCCTGCGCCAGATCCTGATCAATCTGCTGAACAACGCCCTGCGCTTCACCGAGCAGGGGCGGATTTCGGCGCGGCTGACGATCGAGCCGGGCGCCGCCGCCGACAGGCTTCGCTTCGAGATCGTCGACACCGGTGTCGGCATCGCCCTGGAAAAGCAGGCCCTTTTGTTCCAGCGCGCCTCGGCCGACATCGCCCTTGGCCGCATGCCCGCGGGCGCGGGGCTTGGCCTGGCCATCTGCCGCGCCCTCGTCGACGCCATGGGCGGCAAGATCGGCGTCGACAGCGTTCCCGGACGCGGCTCGTGCTTCTGGTTCGAACTGTCGGCCGAGCCTGCGGAACAGTCCGCCTCGCCCACGCCGGCGGCGGCGGCGGCGACGCCGGCGGCCGCCGGGCGGATCCTGGTCGTCGACGACCATCCGATCAATCTGGAGATCGCCGCCACGCTGATGAGCATGGCCGGCTATGACGTCGACCAGGCCGCCAGCGCCGCCCAGGCGATCGACCGGGCCCGTAAGACCGCCTACGACCTTATCCTGATGGACATGCACATGCCCGAGATGGACGGGCTGGAGGCCACGCGCGCCATTCGCGCCCTGCCCGCGCCGTTCGGCGCCGCCCCCATCGTCGCCATGAGCGCCGACGCCCTGCCCACCCAGGTCGAGCGTTGCTACGCCGCCGGCATGGTCGACCACATCCCCAAGCCGGTGCAGCGCGAGGCGCTCTACGCCAAGGTCGAGCGCTGGCGCCGCAAGCCCGCGCGCTGACATCGGTCGCCTTGCCGCTTGGAAGTCGGCTGGCTCGCCCCTAACTTGGCCACGAACCGAGGGGAGAGCCGTTCGATGCGCCGTCGCGCCTTTGTCGTCCTGGGGACCGCGCTGGGTCTCGCCGCCCTGACCGCCTGCTCGCCTTCGCCCAGCAAGGACGCCACGTCCGGCGGCGTCACCAAGCTGAAGCTGGCCACCGACTGGCGGGCCGAGGCCGAGCTCGGCGGCTACTACCAAGCGCTGGCCACCGGCGAGTACAAGAAGCGCGGCCTGGACGTCACCCTCATCCAGGGCGGCCCGGCCGTGAACGTGCCGCAGCTCCTAGCCACCGGGGCGGTCGATGTCGGCGTCGGCTCCAACAGCTTCATCGTCATGAACCTGGCCAAGGAGGGCGCGCCGGTGAGGGCCGTCGCCGCCTTCATGCAGAAGGACCCGCAGGTCCTGATCGCCCATCCGGACCAGGGGATCAATTCGATCGCCGACATGAAGGGCCGACCGATCCTGCTGGCCGACGCCTCGATCACCGCCTTCTGGGTCTGGCTGAAGGCCAAGTACGGGTTCGGCGACGACCAGGTGCGCAAGTACAACTATTCCAGCGCACCGTTCCTGGCCGACAAGCGCGTGATCCAGCAGGGCTACGCCACCAGCGAGCCGTACCTCATCGAGAAGGAAGGCAAGATCAAACCGGCGGTGTTCCTGCTCGCCGACAGCGGCTATCCGGCCTACGCCTCCATGGCCCTGGTTCCCGACAGCCTGATCGCCAAGAACCCGGCGGCCGTGAAAGCCTTCGTCGAGGCAACCGCCGCCGGCTGGACATCGTACCTGTACGGCGATCCCAAGCCCGGCGACGCGGCGATCCTGAAGGACAACCCCGAAATGACCCAGGACGTGCTGGATCAGGCGCGCGAGAAGATGCGGTCCTACGGCATCGTCGGCAAGGACGGCGAGATCGGCCAGATGAGCGACGCCCGCTGGGCCGAGTTCTTCAAGGTCGCCTCCGACCAGGGCGTCTATCCGAAGACGATGGACTACAAGCAGGCCTACACCCTCCAGTTCCTGCCCAAGGGCCAATGACCGCTTCCATCGCGAGCCTCTCGCGCGTCGAGGTCGACTACGCCCGAGGCCGCGCCTTGGGGCCCGTCGACCTGACCCTCGCGCCCGGCGAGATCGTCGCCCTGGTCGGCCCATCCGGCTGCGGCAAGTCCACGGCCCTGCGGCTGCTGGCCGGCCTGGAGGCGCCGACGCGTGGGGCGGTGACCCGCGCCGCCGGCAAGGGCGAGACCGCGGTCGTCTTCCAGTCCCCCACCCTGGCCCCTTGGCTGACGGCGCGAGACAATGTCGCCCTGCCACTGGAGCTGGCGGGCGTCGCCAAGACGGAAGCCCTGGCGGCCGCCGACGAGGCGCTGCGTAAGGTGGGCCTTGGCCAGGCGCTCGCTGCACGGCCCGCGCAGCTCTCCGGCGGCATGGCCATGCGCGCCTCGCTGGCCCGCGCGCTCGTCACCCGCCCTCGCCTGCTGCTGCTGGACGAGCCGTTCGCGGCGCTGGACGAGATCACCCGCCGCGCCCTGGCCGACGACGTCCTGGCGCTCGCGGCCGAGCTGTCGCCCGCCGTTGTCTTCGTGACTCATAATGTCGAGGAAGCCGTCTACATGGCCCGTCGCGTGGTGGTGATGACGCCCGGCCCCGGCCGCATCGCCGGAGAGGTCGCCATCGACGGCGCGCTCGTGCGTCCGCCCGGCTTCCGCACGACGGAGGCCTTCCGCGCGGCCGCCGAGGCCGTCTCGACACTGCTGGCTCGCGCCACCGAGGCGGCGACATGAAGCGCTTCCTCGCCCCCCTGATCCTGGTCGCTGGGCTGCTGGGCGGCTGGGAGATCGCCTGCCGGGCCCTGGCGATCCCGCCCTACCTGCTGCCCGCGCCCAGCGCGATCGGCGCGGCGTTCGCGGAATCCGGGCCGCTGCTGCTGAGCTCGGCCTGGGCGACCCTGTCGACGGCCCTGATCGCCCTGGTGATCGCCAGTGTCGTCGCCTGCGCCCTGGCGCTGGCGGTCAGCCTGAACAGCCTTCTGGAGGACGCCCTCCGCCCGATCGCGGTGACCCTGCAGGTCACGCCCCTGGTGGCGATCGCGCCGCTGGTGACCATCTGGGCCGGGATCGAGCATCCGGGCCGCGCGGTGACGGGCCTGGCCGCCGTCGTCGCCTTCTTCCCGATCTTCTCGGGCGCGCTGACGGGCCTGAAGGCGGTCGATCCGGACCTTGGCCGCCTGTTCGACCTCTATGGCGCGACGCCCTGGCAACGCCTGGTCCGCCTTCGCCTGCCCTCGGCCGTGCCGGCCCTGCTGGAGGGGCACAAGGTGGCGGCGGGGCTGGCGGTGATCGGCGCCGTCGTGGCCGAGTTCGTCGCGGGCTCGGGCGGGGCCCAGGGCTTGGCCTGGCGGATCCTGGAGGCCTACAATCGGCTGCAGACCGCGAAGGTCTTCGCCGCTCTGGCGGCCCTGGCCGTGCTGGGCGTGGCCTTCAACGCCGCGATGGAGTTCGCCGAGCGCCGCCTGCTCGCCGTGTGGCGCGGACGTTAGGGCTGGCGCGACCGGCGAGGTCGAAAACCCGCCTTCCTCACGCCTTGCGCGCGCCATGCGGGACAGCCAAGTTGCGGGCTCCATTCCGTCTGCCTTGGATTCTCTATGATCAGCGCTTCGCGCCTGGCCCTCGTCGCCGCCGCCGGCCTCTCGCTCGCCGCCTGCGCCCATGCTCCCAAGCCCGCCTTGCCGACGCTGAAGCGCGAGCCCGCCATCGAGGCGCCCGCCCTGGCCGGCCCGCGCAAGGACGACCTGAAGCCCGGCCAGTGGGCCCAGGCCCTGTCGGACATCGCCCCTGATCCGGCCTGGCGTTTCGGCGTGCTGCCCAACGGCATGCGCTACGCGATCCGCAAGAACGCGACCCCGCCGGCCCAGGCGTCGCTTCGTCTGTGGTTCGACGCCGGCTCGATGATGGAGGCCGACGACCAGCAGGGCCTGGCCCACTTCCTGGAGCACATGGCCTTCAACGGCTCCAAGAACGTGCCCGAAGGCGAGATGAT
Organism: Caulobacter segnis; assembly: GCF_003243465.1. Lineage (GTDB taxonomy): Bacteria > Pseudomonadota > Alphaproteobacteria > Caulobacterales > Caulobacteraceae > Caulobacter > Caulobacter segnis_A. The sequence continues at coordinate 55,170 of NZ_QFQZ01000019.1, read as the reverse complement.
CAAGATCCTGGAGCGACACGGCCTGGCGTTCGGGGCGGACACCAACGCCCAGACCAGTTTCGACGAGACCACCTATCAGCTGGACCTGCCCAAGACCGACGCCGACACCGTCGACACCTCGCTGATGCTGCTGCGCGAGGCCGCCGGCGAGCTGACGATCGCCCCCGACGCGGTCGACCGCGAACGCGGCGTGGTCCTGTCCGAGGAACGCGCCCGCGACACGCCCGGCTACCGCGTCGCCATCAAGACCCTGTCGGCCCAGATGGAAGGCCAGTTGCCGCCCAAGCGCATTCCGATCGGCAAGACGGACATCCTGAAGAACGCCTCGGCCCAGCGCATCCGCGACTTCTACGAGGCCTATTACCGCCCCGAGCGGGCGGTGCTGGTGGCGGTCGGCGATTTCGACGTCGACGCCATGGAGGCCAAGATCAAGGCCAAGTTCGGCGATTGGGTCGGCAAGGGCCAGCCGGGCAAGAACCCCGACGTCGGCCCCGTCGCCAAGCGCGGTCCGACCGCCAAGCTGATCGTCGAGTCCGGCGCGCCGTGGAGCGTCCAGATGACCTGGACCCGCAAGCCCGACGGCTTGGTGGAGACCAAGGCGTTGGACGAGCGCGACATGCTGGAGAACCTGGCCTTCGCCGTGCTGAACCGCCGCCTGCAAGCCGTTGGCCGCTCGGCCGAGCCCCCGTTCATCGCCGGCGGCGCCTTCAAGGGCGACCAGTATGGCGCGGTGCGTGTAACGACTCTCGGCGCCACGGCTCGCCCGGGCCAATGGCAAGACGCGATGCGGGCGCTGGACGCCGAGCAGCGCCGCGCCCTGCAATACGGCGTGCGCCAGGACGAGCTGGACCGCGAAATCGCCAGCCTGCGCGCGGGTCTCGCCGCAGCCGCCGCGGGCGAGGCCACCCAGCGCACGCCGGCCCTGGCCAATCAGCTGGTCGACACCCTGGGCGACGCCGAAGTCGTCACCTCGCCCAGCCAGAACCTCGCCTTCTTCGACGCCATGACCAAGGGCCTGACGGCCGAGCGCGTCAATGCGGTGCTGAAAACGGCCTTCGCCGGTTCCGGCCCGCTCCTGGTCATCGCCGCGCCCAGCAACATCGAGGGCGGCGAACCGGCGATCCTCAAGGCCTATGAGGATCTCAAGGCCCAGCCCGTCACGCCGCCGGCCGCGCCGGGCGTGACCGTCTGGCCCTATTCCAGCTTCGGCCCCGCCGGCAAGGTGGTCGAGCAGAAAGAGGTCAGCGACCTCGACACCGTCTTCGTCCGCTTCGAGAACGGCGTGCGCCTGACGGTCAAGCCGACCAAGTACCGCGACAGTCAGGTCGTGGTGAAGGTGCGTGCCGGCAACGGTCTGCTGGACCTGCCGTCCGACAAGCAGAGCCCGCTATGGTCCGGCTCGGCCTTCGTCGAGGGCGGCCTCAAGCAGATCTCCGCCCAGGACATGGAGCGGGTGCTGACCGGCAAGATCTGGAACGCCCAGCTGGGCGTCGAGGACGACGCCTTCACCCTGAGCGGCCGCACCCGTCCCGAGGACCTGTCGACCGAGCTGCAGGTGCTGGCGGCCTTCGCCACCGAGCCCGGCTGGCGTCCGGAGGCCTTCACCCGCGTCAAGACCAGCTACGGCACCCTTCACGACCAGCTGCAGAGCACCACCGGCGGCGTCCTCGGGCGCGACCTGGGCGGGCTGATGCACGGCGGCGACCAGCGCTGGACCTTCCCCTCGCGCGAGCAGATCGCCGGCGCCTCGCTGGACGACCTGAAGACCGCCGTCGCCAATCCGCTGACCAAGGACGACATCGAGGTGGTGATCGTCGGCGACACGACCGTCGACAAGGCCATCGCCGCGGTGGCCGAGACCTTCGGCGCCCTGCCTCCTCGCGCCGCCGTGCCGGCTTCCGACACCGCGCGCACGGCGCCCTTCCCCGCGCCGTCGGCGACGCCGGTGATCCGCACGCACAAGGGCCGCGCCGACCAGGCCGCCCTGTTCATGGCCTGGCGGACCGACGACCTGTTCTCGAACCTGCAGCGCTCGCGCGACGTCTCGGTGCTGGGCCAGGTTCTGCAGCTGCGCCTCATTGACGAACTGCGGGAGAAGCAGGGCGCGACCTACTCGCCGAACGCCTCCTCGACCGCCAGCGTCGTGTTCAAGAACTGGGGCTATCTCGCCGTCAGCCTGGAGGTCCCGCCCGAAAAGCTGGACGGCGTGGTCGCCTCGATCCGCAAAATCGCCGCCGATCTGCGCGACAAGCCCGTGTCGGCTGACGAACTGGAACGGGCCAAGAAGCCGCGCATCGACCAGATCGAGAAGGCCCGGGTCACTAACGAGTATTGGGTCGGCGCGCTCTCCGGCGCCCAGACCGACCCGCGCCTGTTGGACGCCACCCGCTCGGTGCTCGCGGGCCTGGCCCGAGTCACGCCGGCCGACGTCCAGAAGGCGGCCAAGACCTATCTGGCCGACGACAAGTCCTGGCTACTTCTGGTCAAGCCGGAAGCCGCGGCGAAGTAGGGTTCAAGGCCAAGGGCTCCGTCGCCGGCGGGGCCCTTTTTCTTGCGGCGTCATGCTGGAAGCCCGTTTTGCGCCAAAACGGCACAGCCCAGCTGCTGGCGCGGTTCCTCCAGCAAGGTCCGTGCGGCCCAAACCCGCCGCGCAGGAGCCCGCCAGGGAACAAGGATGTTCCATCCCAGCACGGAACGACTGATCGCCTACTGGCGCGAGCGTCGCGGCGACGCCGCCTTGCCGCGCCGCACCGACATCGATCCGGGCGACTTCCTGGAGCTGCTGCCGCAGGTCTTCGTCCTGGGCCGCGACGGAGGTCGGCTGCCGTTCCGCCTGGCCGGCGGCTTCGTCAGCGACCTCCACGCCCGCGACCTGCGCGGCCAGGACGCCCTATCGCTATGGGCCCTGGCCCATCGCCTGGAGCTGAAAAGCGCGCTCGAGGTCGCGCGTAAGCGCCGCACGCCCGTGGTCGTCCTCGCCGACATCCGGGCGTTGGGCGTTCCCTCCGTGGGCATGGAAGTGCTGTTCGCCCCGCTGCAAGGCGCCAGCGGCGAGACCGACCGGTTCCTCGGCCTCTACCAGCCGATCGGCGCGACGGCCCGCCTGATGGGCCGCCCCGCCTTCGAGCTGGGCCTGCGCGAGGTCCGGCCGCTGGGCGAGGGCAACCGCGACCTGCCCCGCCTGCGCCTAGCGACGCTCGACGGCCGCCGGATCGCTTAAGCCGCCACCGCCGTCTCGTCGCCGTAGACGGGGACGTCCAAGGGCGCGAGCGTCGCCTTGCCCCGGATCAGGTCCGAGGCCCGCTCCGCGATCATGATCGTGGGCGCGTTGGTGTTGCCGCCGATCAGGTTGGGCATGACCGAGGCGTCGATCACCCGGAGACCCGAAAGGCCCTGCACGCGCAGCTGATCGTCGACCACCGCCAGCGGATCGCCGGCTACGCCCATGCGGCAGGTGCCGACCGGGTGATAAATGGTCTCGGCCTTGGCGCGGATCCAGGCGTCGAGCTCGGCGTCGGAGCGGACATCCGCGCCAGGGGCGTACTCCGCGTCGCGATAGGGATCGAAGGCGGCCTGGGCCACCGTCTCGCGGGCGATGCGGACGCCCTCGCGGATGGCGCGGCGGTCCTCGTCGGTCGAGAGATAGTTGGCCAGGATGGTCGGATCATCGAACGGATCGGCCGAGCGCAGCCCCACGTGGCCCCGGCTCTCCGGGCGAAGCTGGCAGACGTGCAGCGTGAAGCCGTCCTTCTCGACCACGACCTTGCCGTGGTCCTGCATGATGGCCAGCACGCCGTGGATCTGCAGGTCGGGCCGGTCGAGGTCGGGACGCGACTTCAGGAACGCGCCGCTCTCCAGGAACTGCTGGCGCCCCAGCCCCTTGCCGAACAGCATGTAGTTGAGCCCCACGCCCAGCTTGTTCAGGCCCTTGTTGGCCGAATAGGCGGTCTTCAGGTTCTTGGCGGTCCAAGACACGCAAACATCCAGGTGGTCCTGCAGGTTGGCGCCGACGCCCTTGGACTCGTGGACGACGTCGATGCCTTGCGCCTTCAGCTCATCGGCCGCACCGACGCCCGACAGCTGCAGGATGTGCGGCGACTGCACCGCGCCGGCGCTCAGCAGCACCTCGGCGTCGGCATAGGCGGTCTTGCGCTCGCCGCCCTTGCCGACGACATATTCGACGCCGACGGCGCGGCGCTTCTCGATCAGGATCCGCGTGGTGCGCGCCTCGGTCACGCAGGTCAGGTTCGGACGCGACAGGGCCTGGCTGAGATAGGCCATGGCCGCGCTCCAGCGCTTGCCGTCGCGGATCGTCAGGTCGTAGGGGCCGAAGCCCTCCTGCTGGAAGCCGTTGAAGTCCTTGGTGGTCTTGTAGCCGGCCTGGCGTCCGCCCTCGATCAGCGCGGTGTAGAACGGGCTGTCGGACTCGCCCTTCGACACGTGCAGCGGGCCCTTGTCGCCGTGATAGGCGTCCCCGCCGCCGTGGTGGGTCTCCGAGCGCTTGAAGTACGGCAGCACCTCGGCATAGGACCAGCCGGTCAGGCCCATCTGCCGCCACTGGTCGTAGTCGCGCGCGTGGCCCCGGATATAGATCATGCCGTTGATCGCCGAGGAGCCGCCCAGGCCCTTGCCGCGCGGCCACCAGAGCTTGCGATTGTCCAGATGGGGCTCGGCCTCGGTCCAGAAGCCCCAGTTCTGCTCGCCCTTGGCCTTGATCAGCTCGCCGACCCCGGCCGGCATCTTCACCAGCACCGAGGTGTTCTTGCCGCCGGCCTCCAGCAGCAGGACCTTGATGTTGGGGTCTTCGGTCAGGCGCGCGGCGAGCACGCAGCCGGCCGATCCGGCGCCGATGACGACGTAATCATAGCGTTCGCTGGCCATGGCCCGGACGCCCTCCCTGGAAGGTTATCGTTGTTCAGGCGAGAGTGATCCGGCTTTGGTCGCCGCGCAAGCCATGCCGCGACGTAAGGTCGCAACCCGGAAAACGCGAGTCCCACATTTTAACTCTACCCGGAACCTGATATATACAATCCATGGATGAACGGAGCGCAGTACAGCGCACCGTCCTGCCTTGCGGAAGACGCCTCCAGCAGGGTGGGTCCTTCCCGCGTTGGCCCTTCCCACGCGGGAAGCGGGAGCGCCGCCTTGCGATCCCCCAAGCAGCAGGCGGCGCTCCCTACGGCGTATTGCTTTTCGCGGATGAAAGCACTCCTTGGCGGCTGATGGCCTAAAAGCTCTCGTCATCCCGGAAGCCTCGCAGAGGCTATCCGGGACCCAGGGGGTGAAAGAGCGCCGAGCGAGTCGCCCATGGGTCCCGGCTCTCCGCGCTACGCGCTGCGGCCGGGATGACGATGAAATTGATCTCGTCAGATGGGGGCCCCTACACCTCGACCAGCCTCAACTCCCGCGCGTAGCGCTTCCAGTTCTCGACATAGTGCAGCGCCGAGGCCTGCAGGATCATCGCGTGCTGTTCGCCGATCTCGCGCACCACCTTGCCGGGCGCGCCGACCACCATCGAGTTGTCGGGAATCTCCTTGCCCTCGGTGATCAGGGCGCCGGCGCCGATCAGGCAGTTCTTCCCGATCTTGGCGCCGTTCAGCACGATTGCCCCAATACCGATCAGCGAGCCGTCGCCGATCGTGCAGCCGTGCAGCATCACCATGTGACCGATGGTCACGTTGGCCCCGATGGTCAGCGGCGAGCCAAGATCAGTGTGAAGCACCGAACCGTCCTGGATATTGCTGTTCTCGCCAATTCTGATCGGATCGTTGTCCCCGCGCGCCACCGCGCCCCACCAGATACTGGCGTTTTTCTCAAGTATGACGTTCCCCATCACGCTGGCCGTGGGCGCGATCCAGTATTCATCCTCGGCGGGAAGAGCCGGCTTTAGCGCCCCAAGGGAATATACATTCATCCGTACGCCTCGTTTCTTGCCCACGATTTCGCGGTTAACGACCCGGAAACCATCTTACCGCCATTGTAGTCTCGCGATTCGAGAGGGAACATCCTCTCGCGGGGATCATTCTCTGATCGCGACGGGCCGGGGCGGCGACGCCCCTGCTCGCCCGCTGACGAAGACGAGGTGTCGCACTTGGCGTTTCGGCGTACAGCACCGTCCCCCACTCATGGGGAGAGCTCCTCCGAGCCGCCCGGCCGCGCATGCGGCTTCGTTTCAATCCAGCTCACCGCCAAGGACGACGCCTTACGGCCTCGTCCTTTTTTCATGCCCGAATGGAGGCTTTGATGACCAAGCGAGCCCTGAAGCGGATGGCGCGCGAAGGCGCGTACGAGACCGGCCAATATGACGACGCCAAGGTGCGCCGCCTGCCTGTCGATCACCGCGGCGGCTGGTCGCCTCTGCCCGATGAGGGAGGCGCGAGGGGGGATAGTCGGGACCAGAGCTATCTAAAAACCATAAAACCCAAATCGCCTGGCCAGGCTCAGTTGATGGAAGCCATCGACGAGAAGAACCTGGTGATGGCCCTGGGCCCGGCCGGCACCGGCAAGACCTACATCGCCATCTCCAAGGCCGTGGAGGCGCTCGAGGCCGGCCGCGTCAGCCGCATCGTGCTCTCGCGTCCCGCCGTCGAGGCCGGCGAGTCGATCGGCTATCTGCCCGGCGACATGGAGGACAAGCTGGCCCCCTATCTGCGCCCACTCTACGACGCCCTGACCGATCGACTGTCGGTCAAGCGCATGCGGGCGCTGATGGCGGAAGGCGCGATCGAGATCGCGCCGGTCGGCTTCATGCGCGGCCGCACGCTGAACAACGCCTTCGTGGTCATCGACGAGGCCCAGAACTGCACCTACATGCAGCTGAAGATGCTGCTGACCCGCCTGGGCTGGCACTCGACCATGGTCGTGACGGGCGACCCGAACCAGTCGGACCTGCTGCCGGGCATCTCGGGCCTGGCGGACGTCGCCGCCCGGTTCGAGGCGGTCTCCAACATCGCCGTCGTCCGCCTGGCCGATCGCGACATCGTTCGTCACCCCCTCGTCGCGGAGATGCTCGGCGTCCTGTAAGTTTGTAACAACGGTTTGAACTGAAGGCTTGAGTTTTGGGCGGTCGGACGTGCAAGGTCCGGCCGCCTTTTGACTTTCCTGGACATGTTCATGGCCGACTCGACCGCGCCGCGCACGGAATTGACCCTCCGAGGGATCCTCCTCGGCATCGCCATCACCCTCGTCTTCACCGCCGCGCAAGTCTATCTGGGCCTGAAGGTCGGCCTGACCTTCGCCACCTCGATCCCCGCCGCCGTCATCTCGATGGCCCTGCTGCGGGCGTTCAAGACCTCGACCATCCAGGAAAACAACATCGTCCAGACGATCGCCTCGGCGGCGGGCACGCTGTCGTCGGTGATCTTCGTCCTGCCGGGCCTGCTGATGATCGGCTGGTGGGCCAATGTCCCGTTCCTGCCCACCTTCGGCGCCTGCGCGGTCGGCGGCATCCTGGGCGTGATGTACACCATCCCGCTGCGCCGGGCCCTGGTGACCAATTCCAACCTCCCCTACCCCGAAGGCGTCGCCGCCGCCGAGGTGCTGAAGGTCGGCACCGGTTCGCGCGAGGGCGCGGCCGAGGGCAAGGCGGGCCTGGTCGGCGTCAGCCTGGGCGCGATCGCCTCGGCCCTGTTCGGCGCCCTGGGCGCGGCGAAGCTGTTCGCCGCCGAGGTCGCCGGCTATTTCAAGTTCAAGGCCGGCGCGGGCGCCACGGGCCTGGGCGCTTCAAGCTCGCTGGCCTTGATGGGCGCGGGCCACCTGATGGGCATCACCGTCGGCGTCGCCATGTTCGCCGGCCTGTTCATCGCCTGGGCGATCCTGGTCCCCATTCTCACCGTCGCCACGCCGATGCCGGACGCCGACGCCGCCACCCACGCCCTGACGGTCTGGAAGACCCAGGTGCGATTCCTGGGCGCGGGCGTCATCGGCGCCGCCGCCATCTGGACCCTGGCCAAGCTGGTCAGCCCGATCGTGGCCGGCCTGAAGTCCGCCCTCGAAGCCGCCAAGGCTCGCAAGAGCGGCGCCGGCGACATTCCGCGCGTCGAGCAGGACATCCCGATCGGCATCGTCGGCTTGGTTTCGCTGCTGCTGCTGGCGCCCGCCGGCTGGTTCCTGGCCCACTTCCTGGCCGGCGGCCCGATCACCAGCCTGGCCGCGCCTCTGGTCGCCATCGGCATCGGCTACCTGATCTTCGCGGGCCTACTGGCCGCCGCCGTCTGCGGCTACATGGCCGGCCTGATCGGCTCGTCCAACAGCCCCGTCTCCGGCATCGCCATCCTGACCGTGCTGGGCGCCTCGCTGATGGTCGGCGTGGTCGGCCGCGGCCTCGTGGGCCCTGACGTCACCAAGGCCCTCGTCGCCTTCGCCCTCTATGTCACCACCTGCGTCCTGGCCGTGGCCGTGGTCGCCAACGACAACCTGCAGGACCTCAAGACTGGCCAGCTGGTCGACGCCACACCGTGGAAGCAGCAGGTCGGCCTGGTCATCGGCGTGCTGTCGGGCGCCGTGGTCATCCCGTTCGTGCTGGAGCTGCTCAACCGCTCGAACGGCTTCGCGGGCGCGCCGAACCTGCAGGCGATTTCGGACCAGCCGCTGGCCGCGCCGCAAGCCACCCTGATCTCGACCCTGGCCAAGGGCGTGCTGGGCGGCGACCTCGACTGGGGCCTGCTGGGCGTCGGCGCCCTGATCGGCTTGGCTTTGGTGGCCGTCGACACGATCCTGCGCAAGACCAGCAAGGACCGCTACAGCCTTCCGCCGCTGGGCGTTGGCCTGGCGATCTACCTGCCCAGCACCGTCACGGCCCCGGTCGTGGTCGGCGCCGTCGCCGGCTGGCTGTTCGAGAAGATCGTCGCCAAGGACCGCGCCGCCGAGCCGGCCAAGCGCCTGGGCGTGCTGATCGCCTCGGGCTTCATCGTCGGCGAGAGCCTGTTCAACGTCGCCCTGGCGCTGATGATCGTGACCAGCGGCAAGGGCGAGCCCCTGGCCGTCCCGTTCGCCCCGCCCGAGCACGTCGGCATGATCCTGTCGCTGATCGCCGCGGCGGTCGTCGTGGTCGGCCTCTACCGCTGGGCCCGCAAGGCCGGCGCGAAGGCGCTGGAGGCGTAGGGGCGATTGTGATCGCCTCCGTCCCAGAGCCCACAACTGGTGTCATCCCGGAAGCCTCGCAGAGGCTATCCGGGACCTAGGGGGTGAACGAGCGCCGTATGCGCAGCCCCTGGCTCCCGGCTCTACGCTACGCTTCGGCCGGGATGACAGGATTTGTCGGCAGGCCTTGTCAGAGGGCCCTCACCACCGTGAACACCACCTCGCGCCGACCGCGATAGCCCAAGGACTCATACAGCCCGATCGCCGTGGCGTTGTCGGCGTAGCTGTGCAGGAAGGCCTTGTCGCCGCGCGCCAGGATCCCGGCCGTCACCTCGCGCAGCAGCCGCGCCGCGTAGCCTTTTCCGCGATGGTGGGGATGGACGCAGACGCCGCTGGCCTCGGTATAGCCATCGGGACGCATCCGCTCGCCGGCCATGGCGACCAGTTGTCCCTCCACCCGCACGCCGATGAAGGCGCCGAGCTGATGGGTGCGCGCGAAGAACGGCCCGGGCTTGGTCAGGGTCGCCAGGGCCAGCATCTCGGCCGCGTCGGCGTCGCCAAGCGGCAGCATCTCGAACGGAACGTCCCAGGCGGGCGCGACCGTCTCGGCGACCATCTGCAGGCAGACGGCGCTGGAGACGACCTCGGATCCGGGGATCGGCGGCGGCGCGGCGAGTTCGACGAAGCCGACGGGCCCCATCTCGCGCACGAGTTCGCCCACGGCCGCGAGGGCTTCAGGGCTTTCATCAGGAATGGCGGCGAAGAGCCCGTACTCGGGCCGCATCCGGATCGCGGGGCCGTGTCGGACGGCGACATCCGCCTGGCGTCCGTTCAGCGTGGCCCAGGCCGGGCGATCTAGGATGTGAGCGGTCATGTCCCTATTGAACAGGGACGGCGGACGGGGATCAACGCGTCGGCGCGCCCCCGTCCGGTCACAGGCAGCCCGAAGGCTGGAAGGATTAGTCCAGGTCTTCGGCCAGGATGGCCATCTCGAACATGAACGAGCCGTCCTCGTCCTCGTCCTGGAAGATGACGCCGATGAACTCGCCGGCGACCTCGACCTCGGCCGAGTCCTTTTGCTTCGGGCGCGGCTTCAGCTGGATATGCGGGTTCCCGAAGGTGCGCTTCAGGTGCTTTTCGATCTTGGCGATGGTGTTGGCGTCCACGGGGGATCCTTGTCTTCAGCTACAGCGCCCGGGGCGCGCTTCTCGACGCGAAACTAGCGTCCGCCGCGCGGCTGGCAAGCGCTTCCGGCGGAAGAGGTGTGGACGCTCCTTCGGCGACCAGCCAATCACGGAACAAGGCGGCTTGCGGCGTGCACCCGTCCGGCGGCGTCACGGCCACGATCCGAGCCTTTCCGAACGCAAAGCCCAGCGGCGCGACCAGGCGTCCGCTGGCGAGGTCGCGCTGCGCAAAGGCCCACGGCGCGACGGCCACGCCAAGCCCGGCGGCGGCGGCTTCCAGCATATAGAAGAAGTGATCGAACTCCTGCTCGCGCACCGCCGGCGGGAGCGTCTCCACGCCTATGTCGCGGATCCAGTCGCTCCAGCTCTGAGGATAGGTTCGCGTCAGCAGTCGCGGCATGTCCAAGAGGCTGTCCAGCGTCATGGGGCCGGAGGCCGCCAGCTCCGGCGACAGAACCGGACCATGGAAGTGATCCATGAACGGCGTGGCGATGGAGTCATAGGTCACCGGATCCTCCGGCCTGCGCATCCGGACGGCCAGATCGATTCCGTCGGCCTTGAAATCGAATGGCCCGTTCGACTCCGCCACCCGCACCGGAATGTGCGGATGCGCCGCCTGGAAGCGCGGCAGGCGCGGGATCAGCCACTTCATGGCGAAGGTCGGCAGGCAGGACACCACCAGCGGCCTTGGTCCAGCCTCCGCCGGACGCGGCGTGGCGGCCTCGATCTGGTCGAAGGCCGGTGACAGGGCCTGGGCGAGCTTGAGCCCCGCCTCGGTCATGCGCAGACGCGTGCGCGGCCCCTCGGTCAAGGCGACGCCGAGGTGTTCTTCCAACTGCCGGATCTGGCGGCTGACCGCGCCGTGGGTCACGCACAGCTCGTCTGCGGCCAGCGTCATGCGTCCATGCCGCCCGAACGCCTCGAAGGCGCGCAGGGCGTTCAGCGGCGGCAGGGTGCGGCGAGCCATGTGAAGAAACCTCACAGAAGGCTGACGGATAAGTCGTTATCCGCCGACGCGCAATCACGGGATAAGACGGACATGCCCGACACCGCTTCGCCCCGCATCACCCTGCCCCAGGTCCTGGCGCTGCTGGTCATCTGGACGGCGGCGATCTTTGGCCTGATCAAACCTGCGGACCGCGACGCGCGGGCGCTGGCCGCCAAGGTGCCGCCGACGGTGTCTTGCGCCAAGGCGTTGCGGGCAGGACGACCCCAGATAGGGTAGAGCCCCGGCGGCGTCTCGCGCGGCCGGGGCTCAGGTCCGCCCACTAGGTCGGGGGGGCGTAGGGGGGCGGACACGAGATAAACGCCGTCCCCCGAACGCGGTTCCGCGTCATCGCGTGGAAGGGGTCAGTTTGATCTCGAAAAGTTTCGGCCACAGCTTGCCGGTGACGAACAGGCGATCGGCGGCCGCGTCATAGGCGATGCCGTTCAGGACGTCGTCGCGCTGGCCGGTGACGCCGGCTTCCTTCAGAAGGCCGCCCAGCTCCACCCAGCCCAGCACCTTGCCGGTCTTGACGTCGATGCGGGCGATGCGGGTCGTCTGCCAGACATTGGCCAGCAGCTCGCCCTTCACCCATTCCAGCTCGTTGAGATTGCGCACCGGGACGCCGTCGTCGGTGACCTCGACCCGTCCGGTTTCCTTCAGGGTGTCGGGATCCAGGAAGCGGATGAACGCGGTGCCGTCGCTCATGATCAGCCGCTTGTCGTCGCGGGTCAGGGCCCAGCCCTCGCCGGGGTAGCTGAACTCGCCGAGCTTCTCGAAGCTGTCGATGTCGTAGATGAAGCCGATCTGGTTGGTCCAGGTCAGCTCGTACAGCCGGTTCTTCCAGTCGACGATGCCCTCGCCGAAATAGCGGCTGTCGATCAGCCGCTCCTGCTCGACCGCGCCGGTCTCGAGGTTCCACTTGCGGATGAACGACCGGCCGGCGAGGCCCGTGCTCTCGAAGATGAAGCCGTCGCGATAGAACAGCCCCTCGGTGAAGGCGGCGGTGTCATGCGGATAGCTGCGCACCACCGTGTAGCCGCCGACCGGGGCGGGCGCGGCGGAAACGGCGGAGCCTAGGGCCAGGACGGCGGACAGCAGCAGGCCGCACAGGCTGAGACGCTTGGACCTCAACGGACGGGACTCAGATCACGTAATCGCCGGCGGCGTAGACCGTCTCGGCCAGGGTGTGGTCCATGGTCTTGGCCGGCTCTTCGCAGGTCGGGCAGTTGACCAGGCGCGCGGGCACGCCGGCGGCGGTGCAATGGGCCGGAACCGGGCGCAGCACCACCGAGCCCGAGGCGATCTTGGCGTAGTCTCCGACGGTGATGTTGCCCAGCACCTTGGCGCCGGCGCCAAGCAGGACGCCCTTGCCGATCTTGGGGTGGCGGTCGCCGCGCTCGGCGCCCGTGCCGCCCAGCGTCACGCCGTGCAGCATGGAGACATCGTCGCCGACCACAGCCGTCTCGCCGATGACGATGCCGGTGCCGTGGTCGATGAACACGCCCTTGCCGATCCTGGCGGCCGGGTTGATGTCGACCTGGAAGACCTCGCTGGCCCGGCTTTGCAGGTAGAAGGCCAGGGTCTCGCGGCCCTCGTTCCACAGCCAGTGCGACACGCGGTGGGTCTGCAGGGCCATGAAGCCCTTGAAGAACAGGAACGGCTGGACATAGCCCTTGCAGGCCGGGTCGCGCTCGAACACCGCCTTCAGGTCGGCCTCGGCCGCCTCGACGATCGCGGGATCGCTCTTGAAGGCGTCGGCGGCGAACTCGCGCGCCGTCATCGCCCGCATCTCCTGGTCGCCCAGCTTTCGCGCCAGCTGGAAGCTGAGAGCGTCGGCCAGGTTGTCGTGGCTCAGGATCACCGCGTTGAGCAGCGAGGCCAGCGCCGGCTCGGCCTTGGCGGCGTGTTCGGCCTGGTTACGCAGGGCGACCCAGACGGGGGTTTCCGTCTCGGGGGTCACCACTTCCAAGTGCTTGGCCATCGGGCTCTCCCTCCCCAGCAGGCTGGGCGCGTGGCGCATCTATAGACCAGATGCGTCACAAACACCGAACGGATGTTCAAGTTTATCCGATCGGACGCGCCCCGCTCAGATCAGGGCAAAAGCGCTGGCGTCAAGGTCTCGATGAAGAAAGACACGAGATCGCCCGTCCGTTCCAACGGGTTCAGCCCTTCGTTTCCGCCCGCCAGCATGGCCGAAAGCGTGCTGCTGGCCTCCGCGTCCGGCCCCGCCGGCACCACGTCGGAGATCACGCCGCACTGGATCGCCCGCATCCGGCGCGCCGAGGAATTGATCTGGGCGGCCGCGTACAGGTGGGCGCAGTCCAGGTTGACGACCTCGCAGCCCTCCAGCCGGTAATAGTCCAGGGTCGGGGCGTACTCGCGATAGATCGCATCGCCGGTGGCGACGCGGACCGGATGCAACGGGGCCTGACCCGGCCACAGCTCAAGCGCGGCGTCGATCAGGGCCTGGTCGGCGCGCAGGATGCGGGCGCCCGTGTAGTGCGGGGTCGTGCCGTCGGCCGCCAGGGTGTCCTCCGCCAGGTAGAAGTCCCCCATGCCGAGGTCGCCGGTCCCCAGTCCCCCGGCCAGGCCGTAGGCCAAAACGAGCTCGAACCCGTAATAGGCGAGCTCCTCGGCCGTCGAGCTGGACACCGGTCCGCCATAGACGTGGGCCAGCGACAGGAACTGTCGCCCGCCGTGGCGGAGCAGTCGGACGCTGTCGGGCGAGACGTGGATGAAATGCTGGCCCTCGACGCGCTGGGGGTCGTAGCGGTCCAGGGCCGAGGGCGGCGGGCAGTAGCCGACCAGGGCGACCTTCACGTCGCCGAAGATGTGGGGCGGAAACCGGCGGCCGACCAGGCTCTGGGGCGTGAGGTGGGGCGATTGCGTCATGACTGTGCTCGACTCCGCGCGTGGGGCGGGACCGGTTCTGGACCGGAACGCCGCGGTGCGACACGATCAGGATCAATTCGGGGACCGCACCCTCGCTACAGGATCAGCGCCGCCAGTTCGGCGGGCAACTCCCCCCGCACCGCCATCAGATGCGTCCGCAACAGCAGCGCCACGGTGATGGCGTCGGGCATGTGGCCGGCGATCGCCGCGTCCAGCGCCTCGCGGAACGGCACGCGGACCACCGCGAGGTCCTCGGTCTCGTCCGGCGCCGTCTCGGTCGGCGACAGGTCCATCGCCAGAAAGCCGTAGGCGATTTCGTCGGTCACCGAGTTGGAGAGCTCCATCCGCAGGATCGGACGCCAGTCGGCGGCCTGCAGCCCCACCTCCTCGGCCAGCTCGCGCTTGGCGCCGTCCAGCGGGTCCTCGCCGTGCGGCGCGCCGCCCTCGGGCAGCTCCCAGCTGTAGTTGGCCAGCGAGAAGCGGTTTTGGCCGACCAGCGTCACCGTGCCGTCGTCGTGCAGCGGCACCACGCCCGTGGCCTGGCTCTTGAACCCGATCTTGCCGTACAGCGCCGGCCGCCCCGTCGGCGCGATCGCCTGGTATTCGGTGACCCTGATCCAGGGGTTGTCGTAGACGATCTTGCTGGAGGCCACGCTCCACGGCTTTCCGTGCGGCTTCAGCCAGGCGGGCTTGTCGGACATGGACGCTCCAGATTTTTCCGGCTCGGCGGTTCCATCGGGGCCGCGCGAAGCCTAACTGAACGGCCTTACAACGCCGCAACGCCCATGAGGAGGCCGTCTTGGCCGGTTCCGTCCCCCCTGCTCCCGAATTCGGCGAAACCCTGCCGGTCGAGGCCTCGCCCGAGACGGTGGCGTTCCTGGCGCGCCGCCGCTCGGCCAGCGCCATGACCCTGACCGCGCCGGGACCGGACAGGGCTCAGCTGGCCGATCTGCTGCGCCTGGCGGTCCGCGTTCCCGACCATGGCAAGCTCGCGCCCTGGCGGTTCATCGTGTTGGAAGGCGAAGCCAAGGCCGTCTTCGCGGAGCGGATAACCGCCCTCGCCCCCAGCCAGGCCAATCCGGCCAAGGCCACGGCCGCCCTTCGCAAGCTGACCCGTCCGCCGGTGTGCGTCGCCGTGATCTCCCGCCACCTGCCGGGCGAAATCCCCGAATGGGAGCAGCGCCAAAGCGCCGCTGCGGTCTGCCACCAGCTGCTGCTGGCCGCCTCGGCCCTGGGGTGGGGCGCCAACTGGATCACCGATTGGTACAGCTATGACCCGCGCGCGCTGGAAATCCTCGGCGTCGGCCCCGACGAGAAGGTGGCGGGCTATCTCTACCTCGGCACGGTCACCGAGCAGCCGCAGGAGCGCCAGCGTCCGGACGCGACGGCGCTGACCAGTTTCTGGAGCCCGAACTAGGCTTCAGGCGTTGATGGGCCAGCACGGAAGGAAGCCGAGATGGCCCGACGCAAGGATCCCTGGACCAGCCTGGCCTTCGACAGCTGGGCTCTGGGCATGGAGGCGTCCGCCGTGATCGGCCTGCGCATGATGAAGCTGGCCGCCGGCGGCGCGGCGGCCCAGGCCGAAGCCCAGCTGATGGTCAGCGAGAAGGTGGCGGCGGGCCTGGCGCTCCAGACCATGGCCGTGACCGGCAAGCTGGGCGCGAACGGACCGGCCATGGCGTCCGGCTCCCTCGCCCACCTGCGCCGCAAGGTCCGAGCGAACCGGCGCAGGCTCTCGAAGCTCTAGATCAGCCGCGCCCGCGATAGGGCGCGACGCCCTGGTCCGGAACCCAGAGGCCTTCCGGCGCCGGGCCGGTCTGCCAGAACACGTCGATCGGGATGCCGCCGCGCGGATACCAGTAGCCGCCGATGCGCAGCCAGCGCGGCTCGGCGATCTCGACGATCTTGCGCGCCACCTTGACCGTGCAGTCCTCGTGGAACGAGCCATGGTTGCGGAAGCTGGTCAGATAGAGCTTCAGCGACTTGCTCTCGATCAGCCAGTCGCCGGGCGCGTAGTCGATCACGAGGTGCGCGAAGTCGGGCTGCCCCGTAACCGGGCACAGCGAGGTGAATTCCGGCGCGACGAAGCGGGCCAGGTACAGCACGTCGCTCTGCGGATTGGGCACGCGCTCGAGGACGGCGGCTTCGGGGCTGTCGGGCGCATCGACGACGCGCCCCAGCTGGGTGACGTTGAGATCGGTCATCGGCGCGATTTAGGCCCGCCCCCTCCGCAAGACAAGCCTGCGGCCGCGAGACAAGCCGCGCGCCCCTCGCTACAACAAGGTCAAACAGACGTTTGGGGAGAGAAGGCCATGCTGGGACGCGACTTCGACGGCTTCACCGTGGTGATCACCGGAGCCTCCACGGGTCTTGGCCGGGCTATGGCGGTCGAGACCGCCCGCCGAGGCGCCGGACTTGTCGTCGTCAACTACGCGCGCAGCGCCGAAGAGGCCGAGGAGACCGCCCGGCTCGTCGAAGCGGAGGGCGCCAAGGCCGCGCTGGTCCAGGGCGATGTCGCCCAGGACGAAGACTGCCGCAAGATCGCCGAGGCCGCCGCCGCCACCGGCCGCATCGACGCCCTGTTCAACAACGCCGGCGTCACCAAGTTCGCGCCGAACCACGCCGATCTCGACGCCGTCAACGCCGAGGACTTCCTGCGCCTCTATTCGGTCAACGTCGTCGGCGCCTTCCAGATGGTGCGCGCGGCCCGGTCGCTGCTGGAGGCGGCGCCGGCGCCCGGCGCGGTGGTCAACACCGCCTCGATCGCGGGCGTCGTCGGCAACGGCTCGTCGGTGCCCTACGCGGCCTCCAAGGGCGCCATGACGACCATGACCCTGTCGCTGGCCCGCGCCCTGGCGCCCCGCATCCGCGTCAATGCGATCTGCCCCGGCTTCATCGACACGCCCTGGTTCGGCAAGGCGATGGACGCCGAGCGGGTCGATCGCCTGCGGACCGGCGCGGCGGCCGCTACGCCGCTGAAGGTCGCCTCGACCGCCGAGGACGTCGCCGGCGCCGCCGTGTTCCTGGCCTCACCCGCCGCGCGGCATGTCACCGGCGAGACCCTGCTGGTCGACGCCGGCCTGCACCTGGGCGGCGCCAGCCTGGGGATGCGGTAGGCGGCTCCAGGTCAAGCGCGAGACGCCAAGGCGACACGAACCGCTCTGACGAAGCAGATCGGGCCGGGCCAAGGCATGGCCGCGCGCGGCGGAGACTCGCGCCGCGGCTGTGAACAAGACGCCACGGTCCAAGCCGGTTTTCACTTTGTGTCGCCTGTTGCGTATTCACGTCCGTTCTGAAGCAAAATCGTCACACTATGCCTAAACTTTAGCCGCGAGGCGCCCTTCTCGCTGGCGCTTCGCACGCCCCAATTGCATCAAAGCGCGCGGCCTTGGCTAATCGGCTGGGGACGCAATTGCGCTTGCAGGCGCGTCGGGGCTCGGGAGCCAACCCGGGACGACACACAGAAGGGGATAAGTTAATGAAAGCCATGAAGATTGCGCTCGCCGCCGCTGCGGCCACCGTCGCCCTCAGCGGCGCCGCGATGGCGCAGGAGCTGAAGCTCTCCTACAACGTCGGCGTGACCAGCGACTATGTCTTCCGCGGCGTCAGCCAGACCCAGGAAGATCCCGCGGTCCAAGGCGGCGTCGACCTGACCTACGGCGTCGGCTACGCGGGCGTTTGGGCCTCGAACGTCGACTTCGGCACCAAGGATCCGTCGGCCGAGATCGACCTCTATGCGGGCGTGCGCCCGACCGTCGGCGACACCTCGCTGGACTTCGGCGTCCTGTATTACGGTTACTCGAAGGACAAGGGCGGCGCCAGCGACACGGGCCTCGGTTCGTTCAGCTATGTCGAAGTGAAGGCCGCGGCCTCGCGCACCTTCGGCCCGGCCACCCTGGGCGCCGCCGTCTACTATTCGCCGGAATTCCCGGCCAAGGGCGGTAGCGCGACCTACGTCGAAGGCAACGCCGCCGTGCCGATCGCCAAGAAGATCACCCTGAGCGGCGCGCTCGGCCGTCAGGCGATCAAGAACTACAAGGACTACACCACCTGGAACCTCGGCGTCAGCTACGCCCTGACCGACCACCTGTCGGCGGATCTGCGCTACTTCGACACCGACGAGCACAGCCTGGGCAACATCTATGACAGCCGCGTCGCTGTCAGCCTGAAGGCCGCGTTCTAAACCGGGTCTTCCCAGGGTAGATACAGGAAGCCGCCTCGGTTCGCCGGGGCGGCTTTTCTTTTGCGAGATCAGGCGCCCGGCGACTTGGGCGGCCGCATCAGCAGCACCGCCACGAACACCACCGCCGTCACCGCCGCGAACAGCTGGAAGGTCGGCGAAAAGCCACCCAGCCTGTCGCGCATGGCGCCGGCCACGAACGGCCCCGCCGCCGAGACCGCGCCGACCAGGCAGGTCAGCGAGAAGAGCTCCAGATTGCTCTGACGGCCGTAGTAGTTCAGCAGCAGCACGGTGACCGCCAACACCGTCAGGCCAAAGCCGACGCCTGTCCCGATCGCATAGACCAGCATCAGGACCGGCGTCGCCGCCTGGGCCAGGGCCAGCAGGCCGGCGACCAGCATCCCTTGGGCGAAGACCAGCAGCCAGCGCGGATCGACGCGGTCGCCCAGCGCGCCGCCGCCCAGCCGGGCCAGGGTCTGCATCAGCGACTCCAGGCTCAGCATCTTGGCCGCCAGCGCGCCGGCGGCGACCGCCCCGACGCCCGCGGCGACGCCAAGCTCCGTCAGGTGGGTGACCGAGACGCTGGCCACCGTGACCCCCACCAAGAGGTGGCTGAAATAGGCCGCGACCAGCACGTAGAACTGCGGGGTGCGCAGCGCCTGGGGCACGGTCCATTCGTAGGGCGTGCGGTAGACGCGCGCGGTGGCGGGCGCCTCGCGGGCCTCCTGCTCGACCTCGAGATCGACCTCGTGCGCCGCCGCCGCGAGCCACTTCGAGCCGCCGACCATCAGGGCGCAGACAAGGCCGACCACCGCCGAGAGGACGGCCTGGACCAGCCAGTATTCACGCCAGTCGCCGCCGCTGGCGCCCATCAGCGTCAAGGCCATCCACGGCCCCGCCGCCCCGCCCAGCGAGCCGAAGGTGAAGTAGATTCCGAACGGCAGGGCGCGCTTCTTAAACAGCGACGACAGCACGTGGGTGCCCGGGATCAACGCCGCCATCTGGAAGCCGACGCCGCAGGCCGCGGCCCCGACGTAGTAACTGATCAGGCTCTCGGCGTTGGCGATGCCGACAAAGCCCGCCGCCAGCACCGCCGCGCCGGCCAACAGCGTCCCGCGCACGCCGATCCGGCGGATCAGGATGGCTGGCAGCCAGGACGAGGCGCCGGTGAAGACCCCCAGCACGGAGAAGCCCAGGAACGCCTTCTCGAAGCTCCATTTCAGCTCGCCGATCATCGCCGGCAAGACCACGCCCAGCGAGCCGTAGGTCGAGGCGGTGATCAGGAACAGCAGCAGGCTGAACGCCGCCAGCAGCAGCCAGGGACGGAAGCGGTCGTCGGGTCGGGTCAAATCAGAACGTCCGCTTCAGGGTGGCCCGCCACTCCCTCCCCTTGCCCGGCAAGGCGCCGAGATTGGCGTAGGTGTCGGCGTCTGGCGTTACATAGAACGTGTCGAACAGGTTATCGACATTGACGGACAAGGTGTAAGGCCCGCGGCTGACGAACGCCGACGCATTGAACACTTCGTAGCTTGGATAGCGCACCGCGTTCTGCACCGTGCCGGCCGTGCGGCCGACATGGCTGACGCCCACGGTCGCGCCCGCCTGTCCCCACTCCTGGGCCTTGCCGGTGTAGGTCCCATAGAGGCTGAGCACCGACTTCGGGATCAGGGTGTAGGCGTAGTCGCCGCCGCGCCCCGGCAGGCCGGCGAAGCTCCAGACCACGTAGGAGCCGCCGTAGCCCTGGGCACCCGAAACGCCCACCGTATAGGCCGGGATATATTGGAACGACGTGTCCGGCCCCTTGACCGTCGTGCGCTGATTGTTGCCCGCGAAGGTGAACGACAGCTGCTCCGACGCCAGCCAGCGCACCTCCAGCTCGACGCCCTTCGAGCGCAGGCCCTGCACGGTCGGTGGCGAGATCGCGCCGGCGATCTGGGTGCGGCTCTGGCGGTAGGCGGCCAGCGAGCCGATCAGAGTCCCGCGCAGCAGCTGGAACTTCACGCCCGCCTCGGACAGGTCCGAGCTCGACAGCCAGGAGCCGTCGGCCACCAGGCCCGGCGCGATATCGCCCGCCTGGCTCATCTCCAGCGCCGAGGCCTTGGCGTAGCTGGCGTAGGGCATCAGGCCGACCGGCAGCTTGTAGGTCAGGCTGGCGCTCCAGGTCGCCTTGTCGCGGTCCGCCGCCTGGCGTCCCGCCACCGTGTAGCTGAGGAAGCCGGTGTCCTGGCTCTCGACCGAATAGTGGTCCCAGCGGCCGCCCAAGACGAGGTTCCAACGGCCGGCGACAATGTCCGAGGTGACGAAGGCGCCCGTCTCCTTCCAGCTCGAGCGGTTGTCGTTCTCCCAGCGCACGCCGCCGGGCTCGTCGTCGAAGGGGCTGTCGATCGTGTCGGTGGCGGTGGCGCCGAAGCTGATGTCGCGGCGATCGAGCGCGATCAGGCCGCTGTTGTAGCTCTCGCGCCGGCGCCCCTCGAACCAGCGGTGCGAGACGCCCGTCAGGGTCCGCGCGCGAACAGGGCCTAGGTCCGTCGGGAAGGCGTAGGTCAGGCGGACCTCGCTGACCTTGGCGTCGATCGCCGAGGGATAGCCGTAACTGACGAAGCGCCTGTTGTCCTGGCGATCATGGAACAGCTGCAGGGTCAGCGACCGCTCGCCGCCCAGGTCCTTGGCGAGGTCGAAATACAGCGTCTGGGTGTTGGTCTTCGAGAAGTCGGCCGGGCTGATATAGACCGTCCGACGGTCGAGCTTGGTCGTCCCGACGCCGACATCCAGCGTGTGGACCGCGTCCGTCGTGGGATATCCGTAGTACGGCAGGTAGAGCGCGCTGGCGTACGGATACGCCCCGATCTCGTTCGGCGTCAGCTTCCCGTCGCCGTTGGCGTCCTTCAGCGTCGTGTCGCGGCCGGTGACATAGGTCCGGTGGTCGATCAGGTCCTGGGTCAGGCGGTTCCAGCCCGGCGTCTGCACGTCGCCGTCGCTGTGGAAGGCCATGCCGCCGAAGGCCGTGCTCCATCCATCGCCGAGATCGAAGTCGGCCGACGCCTCCAGAGTCTGGTGACGCGGGTAGATCCCGCGATAGTAGCTGTGGCTGTCCTCGGCCTCGCCATAGACCCAGACGCCGCCTTCCGCCGGCCCGAGCGTGACGGGCGCGCCGAACTGGCCGGTGACCAGCTTCTTGTTGTAGCTGCCGAAGGTGGCGGTCACCTCCCCTTCCGGCTCGGCTAGGAAGCGCCCCTCGTCGCGGGCCGACTTCGGGATGAAGTTGACGAGACCCCCGACCTTGCCCGCGCCATAGACCGGCGTCGGCGGGCCGCGCAGGATCTCCAGACGCGCCGCGCCGCCGATCGGGGTCGAATAGGTTCCGCGGTTCTCGACGCGCTTGAAGCCGCGGAAATAGTTCTCGGCCAGGGCCCCGCGGATGTTCAGCGACCCGGGCACGCCGTAGAAGCTGGCGGTGTGGGTCCCGGGCGCGACCTTGGTGGCGTCGTCCAGGGTCTCGACGCCGTAGCGCTCCAGCGTCAGGTCGCTGACCAGGCTGGCCGAGCGCGGCGTCTCGATCAGCGGCTTGTCGATCCCGAACACCGTGTGGCTGGGCGCCTTCTCCAGCAGGCCGGCCTTGTCGCGGGCGACGATCACCACCGCATCGACCTGGTCGGCCACCTGAGTCTCGGCGCGCGCGGTTCCGGCGGCCAGGGCCAGCAGGCTTACGGACAGCAGCAGGGTTCGCATCGCATCGGGTCCTTGCGCCGAAGCTCGGCGGTTGCGGCCCCGATATCTGGTGATCCCTTGATGATCGTCAAAATCCCTTCTGACATTTCAGAAGGGATTACGAAGAGGGTGTGGCGTCGAAGTCTCAGGTCACTCAGCGGAAATTGCGACGAAAGGGCGCGCCCGCGAACTGGCGGGGCGGGAGGTGCGTATCAGGCCGCGCCGACGTGTGGCCGGGTCTGGGCTTCGGGCTGGACATTCAGGATTCGCAGCATCGCCGCGCGCGAGGCTTCGGCGTCGCCGCCACCGATGACGCGGGCGACCTCGCGGTGCTCTTCGATCTCGTCGATCAGCTCCTGCTCGCTGGCGCCGTTGAACGAGAACACCCAGAACCGCGCCGCCTTGTGCTGCAGCGGGATGAGAATGCGGGCCAGGGCTAGGTTGCCGGAGGCCCGGGCGACGGCGGCGTGGAAGCGCAGGTCCATGGCGACCAGCGCCGGCAGGTCGCAGGTTCGCGCGGCCGCCTCCCCGTCCGCGAAGACGTCGTACATGGCCTGGGCCTCGGCCTTGGAGGCGTTGCGGGCCGCCAGGGCGGCGCAATGCGGCTCGATCAGCACGCGGGCCTCATAGCCCTGGCGCAGCTCCACCAGATCCAGCGGCGCCACCATGGTGCCCGATCGCGCGCGGCGCATGACGAGGCCCTCCAGCGCCAGCCGCCCCAGGGCGTCGCGCACGCCCGCCAGCCCAGCCTCGTAACGCGCGGCCAGCGACTGCTCGTCCAGGCGCGACCCGGCCTTCAACTCGCCGAGGATCAGGTCCAGCAGGATCTGCTCGTAGACCTTTGTCTTCTGCAGGTCGGGCGCCCAGTCCTCAAGGCCGGAGGAATTGGCGACGTCCAGCACCAGCCGACGATCGGCGGGCGACTTCAGCGAAGGCGAGGCCATGGAGACTCCGAGGCGTGCGAGCGCTGATAGGTAGGCTGAAATGTTAGAGGGCGCTACAAAATCCTCTCCTCCCCCTCAGGAGGAGGTGGCACAGCGGGCCGGAGGGGGCAGCTCGGTCTATCCCGCATTAGCCCCCCTCAGTCACTTCGTGAGAGCTCCCCCAGAGGGGGAGCAGAGCCTGCCCCTAGAACGCCGGCACCACCGCGCCGGAATACTTCTTCTCGATGAAGGCCTTCACCTCCGGTGAGGTCAGCGCCGCGGCCAGCTTCTTCACCCGCGGGTCATCCTTGTTGTCCGGACGGCCGACCAGGTAGTTCACGTAGGGGCTGGTCTTGTCCTCGATGATCAGGGCGTCCTTGCTGGGGTTCAGCTTGGCGTCGAGGGCGTAGTTGGTGTTGATCACCGCCAGGTCGACCTGGTTCAGCACGCGGGGCAGCGACGGCGCCTCCAGCTCCTTGAACTTCAGGTCCTTGGGATTGCTGGTGATGTCCTTCAGGCTCGACAGGGCGTTGGCCGGGTCCTTGAGGCCGATGACGCCGTTCTTGGCCAGCAGGATCAGGGCTCGGCCCTCGGTGCTGGCGTCGTTCGGGATGGCGATCGTGGCGCCGGTCGGAACCTCGGCGATCGACTTCCACTTGGCCGAATAGGTCCCGATCGGCTCGACGTGGACGCCCTGGATCGGAATCAGGTTCGTGCCCTTGTCGCGGTTGAAGGTCTCCAGGTACGGCAGGGTCTCGAAATAGCTGACATCGATCCGCTTCTCGGCCACCTGGACGTTGGGCTGGACGTAGTCGTTGAAGACCTTGATATGCAGGTTCAGCCCCTCGGCCGCCAGCTTCGGCTTGATGAACTCCAGCACCTCGGCGTGCGGGATGGCCGTGGCCGCGACGGTCAGGGTGTTGGGGTCGCTGGCCTTGGGCGTCTTGGGACCGCAAGCCGCGAGGGTCATGGCGGCGAGACCGAGGACGAGAACAGCGCGGCGGGCGGCCATGAACGGCTCCATAAGGCGATCGTAGAGGTAGGCTTTTGCCCTGATACGGCAAGACGAGGAAATCAGATTTCCTGAGAGGTCCGCCAGGCTCGCCTATTCGATGTCGTTGGCCGCTTCCGGCTCCGGTTCGCCGTGGATGATCCAGCTGGCCACGAAGTCGGGCTTGTCGCCGCCCAGGCTGATCACGCCCGGCTCGGCCGCCTTGATGGCCGAGGTCTGCGGCGGCAGCGTATAGGTGTCGCCATCGTGTTCGCCCAGGAGGTCGAGGACGATCCCCTCCCCCTCGTCGGCGTCGATCACCACGCCGAAGAACTGCTGGCGCTCGACCACTTCGCCGTCGTCGTCGAGGAAGGTCAGGTTCATCAGCAGGGTCTTGCCGATCAGGGTCGCGGCGAAGGCGGGGTCCCAGTGGGTTTCGATGTGTTCGTCGGTCATGGCCCGCTCCTACTTGTTCGAAACGCGGCGCACCACCGCGTCGCCGACCATCTGCAGCACTTGCACCAGCACCAGCATCAGCACCACGGTCACGACCATCACGTCCGTCTGGAAGCGCTGGTAACCGAAGCGCACGGCCAGGTCTCCCAGGCCGCCCGCGCCGACCACGCCGGCCATGGCGGTGTAGCCCACGAGCGCGATGGCGGTGACGGTCGCCGCGGCGATCAGGCCCGGCAGGGCCTCGGGCAATAGCGCGCCCAGCACCACCTGCCGCCGCTTGGCCCCCATGGCGAAGCTGGCCTCGACCACGCCCTTGTCGACCTCGCGCAGGGCGGTCTCGACCAGGCGGGCGAAGAACGGCGCGGCGCCCGCGACCAGCGGCGGAATCGCGCCGGCCACGCCCAGCGAGGTGCCGACCAGGGCCACGGTCAGCGGGATCATCACGATCAGCAGGATCACGAACGGCACCGAGCGCAGGATGTTGACCAGCAGCGACAGCGCGCCGTTGGCCAGGCGGTTCTCCAGCATCTGGCCCTTGCCGGTCAGGAACAGGATCACGCCCAGCGGCAGGCCCAGGGCGATGGTCAGCACCATGGAGCCGCCCAGCATGGCCAGGGTGTCCAGCGTGGCCTGGGCGATCTCGCTCCAATCCACGTTCGAGAAGTCGAAGGTTCCGGCGCTCATCGGGCGGCCTCCCCGGTCAGGTCGTCGATCCGAACGCCGGACGCCTCGAACTGAGCGATCGCGGCGGCGACATCGCCGCCGGTCAGGGCCAGGGTCAGCTGGCCGTAGGGCGTCTCGCGCAGCCGGTGGATGCGGCCACCCAGGATCGAATAGTCGACGCCGGTGGCGCGGGCGACCTCGCCCAGCACCGGCTTGTAGGTCGCCTCGCCCTTGAAGGTGAGGCGCACCAGGCGGCCGCCGACGCCGGGCGCGGCCGCCGCCTCGCCGTCGGCCTCGCGCACGAAGCGGCGGGCGGTGTCGCTGGCCGGATGCAGGAAGACGTCCTCGACGGCGCCCTCTTCCACCACGCGGCCGGCTTCCAGCACGGCCACGCGATCGCAGACCCGCCGGACCACGTCCATCTCGTGGGTGATCAGCACGATGGTCAGGCCAAGCTCCCGGTTCAGGCCGGAGATCAGGTCGAGAATCTGCTCGGTGGTCTCGGGATCGAGGGCGCTGGTGGCCTCGTCGCACAGCAGCACCTTCGGCGCGGTGGCGAGAGCGCGGGCGATGCCGACGCGCTGTTTCTGACCGCCGGACAGCTGGGCCGGATACTTGTCGGCGTGGGCGGATAGGCCCACGCGCTCCAGCAGTTCGGCCGTGCGCGCCTTGACCTCGGCGGCGGGACGGCCGGCCAGCTTCAGCGGGAAGGCGACGTTCTGGGCGACGGTCTTGCCCGACAGCAGGTTGAAGTGCTGGAAGATCATCCCGACCCGGCGGCGCAGGGCGCGCAGCCCCTCGACGCCCAGGGCCGACACGTCGTCGCCGTCGACGACCACCCGACCGCCGGTTGGCGTCTCAAGACCATTGATCAGCCGGATCAGGGTCGACTTGCCCGCGCCCGACGCGCCGATCACGCCGAACACCTCGCCCGCGCCCACCGACAGCGACACCTCGCGCAAGGCGACATGGCCGCCCTGGCCATAGGTCTTCGAAACGTCCTGGAAGGTGATCACGCGGCCAAGTCCAAACGGAGGTCTCGCGGCCCAGGGCCGCAGGCCGCCCGATTTAGGCGTTCAGCCGGCAAAGGTGAAGGGAAACCCGCGTCGTCAGCCCGCGCGACGCAACGCGGGGCTCATCACCTGGCCGATGCCGTCGAGCAAGGCCGCCACCGTGATCGGCTTTGCCACATGCAGGTCGGCCCCGGCGGTCAAGGCGTCCTCGCGGTGACTGGCCATGGCATTGGCGCTGAGCATGATGATCGGCGTGCGCCGGCCCGGGGCCTCGTTGTCGCGGATGGCGCGCGTCGCCGCCAGGCCATCCATGACCGGCATCTGCATGTCCATCAGCACCACGTCGTAGGCGCCGGTCGAGAGGGCCTCGACGGCCTCGGCCCCGTTCTCGACCACGGTCACCGCCGCCCCGCAGGGCTCCAGGATCAGCTGAACGACGCGCTGGTTGATCGGATGGTCTTCCGCCAGCAGCACCCGCAGCCCCTCGGTTCGCACGTCGAGAACAACGGTGTCGCAGGGGTCGGGGGCGGCCTCGACGACTGTCCGCTCCAGCGGCAGGACCACCCGGAACAAGCTGCCGACACCCGGCCGCGACGACGCCGTGATCTCCCCGCCCATCATCTCGACCAGCGTCCGGCTGATCGAGAGGCCAAGACCCGAGCCGCCGAACCGGCGGGTGATCGTGCCATCGGCCTGGCTGAAGCGTTGAAAGATGGTCTCGGCCTTGTCCGCGGCGAAGCCGACGCCCGTATCCTCGACCTCGACGCAGAGGCGCGCGACCTGACTCTCACCGGAGTCGTCGACGTCGATCCGGACGATCACCTCGCCCTGGTCGGTGAACTTGATGGCGTTGGACAGCAGGTTGTTCAGCACCTGGCCGATCCGCACGCTGTCGCCCACGAAGGCGCCTCGCGCCGCGGCGGCGCGCTCGACACGGAGGTCGACACCCTTTTCCTCGGCCCGCAGCCGCGCCACGTCGAGCAGGCCGTCCAGCACCGCATCCAAATCGAAGGCCTGAGGCTGGATCGTCATCTGCCCCGCCTCGATCTTGGCGACATCGAGAATATCCGACACCAGCCGTTCAAGCGTCTCGCCGGAGCGGCGGATCAGGGCGACCATCTCGGCCTGCTGTGGCGTGAGGGAGGTCTGACGGAGCGCGGCGGCGATGCCGATGACGCCGTTCAGCGGTGTGCGGATTTCATGGCTCATATTGGCCAGGAAGTCGTTCTTGGCCCGATTGGCGGCCTCGGCCGCGTTGCGCGCTTCGGCCATCTCCGACTCGATGCGACAGCGCTCGGTGACGTCCCGCGCGACACCGAACACCAGCCCGCCGCGCCGCCGGGCGCGCCATTCCAGCTGCCGGTAGGAGCCGTCCGCGCGGCGATAGCGGTTGACGAAGCCGTTGACGTCGCCTTCGCTCTCGGCCCGATCCATGTTCTCGCGCGTCGCGGCGAGGTCGTCGGGATGCAGCAGCGACAGCAAGGGCTCGCCCTGCAGCGTCTCGACCGGATAGCCCAGCACCGCTTCCCAGGCGCTGTTCACCTTGACGAAACGCCCGTCCATGTCGCGGATGCACATCAGGTCGGCCGACACGTCGAAGAAGCTCGACAGGTTCTGAGCGGTGTCCAGGGCCTGTTGGGCCGCGAGCCGCGCTCGAACCTCGCTGGCCGCCAGTTCCTGTTCGGCGCGGCGCCGGTCGATCGCGAGGGCTACCAGGTCGGCCGCCGCCTCGATGAAGGCGATGTCTTCCTCGTCCGGCCGGGCGATCTTGCGATGGTAGATCGCGAAGGTGCCGACCACCGTCCCATCCGGAGCCTTGACCGGCTGCGACCAGCACGCCGCCAGCCCCGCCCGGGCCGCCAGTTCCTTGAACTCGGACCACAGAGGATTGGACTGGATGTCCTCGACGACCACGCGTTCGCCGAAATAGGCCGCCGTGCCGCAGGACCCGACGGCGGGGCCGATTTCGATACCCTCGATCGCCGCGTTGTAGAAATCCGGCAGGCTGGGCGCGGCGCCCAGCGTCAAGCGGCAGCGCTCGGCGTCAAGCAGCAGGATGCTGCAAACGATGGTTGGGTCCTCGGCCTCGACCGCCTGGACGATGGCCTCCAGCGCCCTCGCCAGCGACTCGCCGCCGGCGATCAGGTTCATCGTTCGCCGAAAGGCGCGGTGAGCGGATGTCCGACTCATGAACGGCGCGTCTCTCCAAAAGCCACCGTATCCGACCTAGCACTGCGGCTATGCACTCTCCCTTATCAAGACGCCGAGCGCCT
The DNA here is from genome assembly GCF_003243465.1 of Caulobacter segnis. Classification (GTDB taxonomy): domain Bacteria; phylum Pseudomonadota; class Alphaproteobacteria; order Caulobacterales; family Caulobacteraceae; genus Caulobacter; species Caulobacter segnis_A. The sequence continues at coordinate 26,818 of NZ_QFQZ01000019.1, read as the reverse complement.
GCGACATATGGAAGCGGAACCGCCCCGAGGCCCTTTCGGACCCCGGGGTGTTGGCTGATCCGTGACGGAAATCCCGGCTTGGCGAGCCTTACTTGGCGTCGCGCTTGGGGGCGTTCTTCACGTACTTGTTCATCCACTCGACCATTTCCCAGAGGGTGTGCTTGGTCGACTCCATCGCCCGGTAGCCGTGCGCCTCGTTGGGCAGGGTCACGTAGCGCACGGTCGCGCCCGCGCCCTTCAGCGCGGCATAGAAGCGCTCGCTCTGGATCGGGAAGGTGCCCTGGTTGTCGTCCGCCTCGCCGTGGATCAGCAGGATCGGGTCCTTGATGTTCGGGGCGTAGGTGAACGGGCTCATCTTCGTATAGGTGTCGGTCGCCTCCCAGTAGGTGCGCTGTTCGGCCTGGAAGCCGAACGGCGTCAGGGTGCGGTTGTAGGCGCCCGAGCGGGCGATGCCGGCCCGGAACAGGCGCGTGTGGGCCAGCAGGTTGGCGGTCATGAACGCGCCATAGCTGTGGCCGCCGACGGCGATCTTGTCCCGGTCAGCCACGCCCATCGCCACCACCGCGTCGACGGCGGCCTGAGCGTCGGCCACCAGCTGCTCGACATAGGTGTCGTTCGGCTCGGCGCCGTTCTGGCCGATGATCGGGAAGGCCGGGTTGTCGAGGATCGCATAGCCCTGCGTCAGCAGGAACAGGTGGCTGATGCCGCCCGGACGGGTGAAGCGGTTGCCCTCGTCGACGGTCTGGCTGGCGACGCTGGCGTCGGTGAACTCGGCCGGATAGGCCCACATCAAGAGCGGCAGCGGGCCGTCCTTGGCCTTGTCGTAGCCGGCGGGCAGGTAGAGCACGCCCGACAGGGTCACGCCGTCGGCGCGCTTGTAGGTGATGGTCTGCTTGGTGACGCCGGCGAACTGCGGCGCGCGGTCGGGGAAGCTGGTCAGGGGCTTGGCCTTGGCCCCCTTGGCGACCGCGTGGATGAAGTAGTTCGGCGCATCCTTGGCGCTTTCGCGGCGCGTGATCACGGTCTTGCCCGCCTCGTCGGCGAGGCCGACCGGGGCCTCGTAATACGGCGCTTCGGCTTGCCACAGCTTGGTGGTCTTGCCATCGGCCAGGGCCATGCGGCCCACGAACGGGAACTCGCCCTTGGCCGAGGCGCCGTCGCCGAACACGAACACCGCCTTGCCGTCCGGCGTGAAGTGCAGCAGCTCCTCGCCATGGGCGTCGCGGCGGGTCACCGGGCGGCCCGGATCGTTGTAGCGGTCCTGGTAGTTGCGCTCGAGCAGCACGCGGCCGGCGCCGGGCTTGCTGGGATCGATGGCGATGCGCTTTTCGGCGCGGGTCTGCCACCAGCGGCTGGTCAGCAGGGCGAAGTCGCTCTTGCCCCATTCGATGCCGCGATAGCGCTGGTCGAGGTCGATCAGCTTGGTCGGGGCGGCCGAGAACGGCGCGGCCAGCATGAAGACGCTGTCGTGCACGGCGACCTTCTTGCGCGGATCGCCGCCGTCCTGGGCCTCGGCCCAGACCAGGGTCGCCGGGGCGTCGGCGCGCCAGTCGACCGAGCGCGGGCCGGTCGAGGTCGCGTCGAAGGCCGGCGGCAGGGTGTCGGCCAGCGGCCGGTCGGCGATCATCTTCACCGGCTTGCCGTCGATGGTCGAGACGGCGATCTCGGTCGGGAACAGGTTGGCCGGGACCAGATAGCTGTAGGGCCGCTTCAGGCGCGAGGTCAGCAGGTACTGGCCGTCGGGCGAGATCGAGGCGCTGGCGATGATCCCCGGCTGGCCGATGGGCGTAGCCTTGCCGTCGGCTAGGCTGACGCGGGTCAGCTGCGAGGTGAAGTAGTAGTCGAACAGCGCCTCGTCATGGGCGTTGGTCAGCACGTCCTGGTAGGTGCGGATCGCCGAGGCGCGCCCCTTGGACTCCTGGACGGTCGGGCCGGTCGGCGTGGTGCTCGCGACCGGCGGCGCGCCGCGTCCCGGGACGATCGTCTGGACGAGCAGGCCCGAGCCGTCCGGCAGCCAGCTGTAGCCGCCGCCGAACACGGCGTTGACCACCGGCTCGGTCACCTTGCGGGCCGTGGCGGTCTTCACGTCGGCGACCCACAGCTCCAGGCCGGTCTTGGCGTCGAGCACGAAGGCCATCTTCGAACCGTCGGGCGCCCAGCTCGGCGCGATGAAGCGCGCGCCGGCGGGCAGGCTGACCGGACGGACCTTGCCGGTGGCGACGTCCTCGAACGCCAGGCTGTTCATCCAGTTGGCGCGGGCCTCGATCGGCCCGTTGGTGCGCGGATTGATGCGATAGCCGGCCAGCCGAAGGATCGGATCGGACACCGCCGCGATCGACGGCAGGTTCTCGCGGCCCAGCTGGACTAGGACCTTGCGATCGGGGCTGACGGCGACGCCCGGCGTCTGCGGCGAGTCGAGGATCTGGGCGATCGGCGCGGGGGGCGTGCGATAGACCTCGGCCGCCACGCTGGCGCTCGTCGACAGCGCAATGAAAGCCACCGAAGCGGCCAGCGCCATGGCGCGCCGCCGGAATGAAGTCTGCATCATCGAGAGCCCCTCAACTGTCGCGCGCCGCCCAACCCGGCGCCTTTCAAAGAGGCATGATTATGCGCAGACCACGAAGAGGAGAACCCATTTTCACCACGAACATCCCGCAAGAGGGGAGCCTGGCGCATTGATTTTCGAACAATCCGCCGAATTTCGATTGCGAGGACGAAACTTCGTTTCTCGCCCGAAATCTTCCGTCCGCCGATCGTCCGCGCCCTGCCTTTTCCTATTTGACGGCGATGAAGATGGGATTGGCGTAGAACCACAGGTCAGACCACGGTTCCTCGCCCAGCGGATCCGGCGACGGCTCACCCTCGGCGCCATTGGTCCCGCGAACCCGGATATAGGTCGGCCCCTGCACGTTCTTGAGCACGTGGACCATCGACAGCACCTCGCCCTCGCGCGCCCAGGACGTGGGGGTGAAGGCGCGGACGACGCGGGTGGTGGGGTTGGCGTCCAGCGCCCGGTCGCGCGCGGGGCCTGTGACCTCGCCCTGGATCAGATCGACCCGGGCGACGCTCGGCGAACGCCCGCCGAAATTCTTGCCCGCCGGATCGCGAACGCGGATCACGAGCGTGACGTCGCTTCCCGCCGGAACCTCCAGGCGCCCGCCGATCTCGGCCTTGCGGCCGCCGGCCATGGCCGTGACGTCCACCTCCGAAACCAGGTCGCCCAGGGTCACGAAGATCCGTCCGTTGCGCAGGCCGTCCAGCACGTCATCGTAGGTTGGCGCAGCCTTCACATAGGTCTTGGAATATTCGCCGGGCCAGAAGTCCTCGCCGCCGTCGGTGTAGTGGCGGTGCGAGTCCGAGGTCGAGGTGATCCACCAGCGGCGCCCTTCGCCCAGCATGGCGTCCCAGAAGCCGCCCAGCCGTGCGGTCATCTGGTCGAAGCCGCCCATGGTCGGGGCGCGTGAATAGCCGCCCCGGTCGCCTTTCGGCTTCAGCGAACCGTCGGGGTTCAGGGCGGACGCCTGGTGGCCAGGCGCGCCCTCCATGCCGACGGCGACGTCGGGCGCGGTGTCGTTCCAGTTCCGCAGCTCGGACGGCGACACCAGGCCATAGCGACCGACCCCGGTCGCGGACCGCGACGGATGGTTGGCGATGACGACGGGCGGCTCCGGCAGCGCCTTCATGCGCCGGAGGGCGTCGAGCATGAACTCTTCCCGGTCGCGCGTCGGATCGGCGGGCCAGGGCTCACGGCGATTATAGCGGCTCTCGATCCCGAACAGCGCGTCGCGCTCCGACGCCGAGCGCGGCAGGATCAGGCTGGAGTGCTCGGCCGCCGGGGTGTCGAGCTCCATGCCCCAGAACTGCAGCACGCCCGGCGTCTCCCGCCGCGATCGCAGGAGCTCCGGATAGGCCTCGTCCCGATTGAGCTTGGAGTGGTTCGGCCCGCCATGGTCGGTAGCCACCATCCAGGTCAGGCCATGCTTGGCCGCCATGCGGGCGTTGGTGGTGATCGGATTGCTGGCGTCCCCGGCCTTGACCAGGATCGGGGGCTGGGAAGGGTCGGCGGCGGGCTTCACCGACACGCTGAACCAGCTGTGGACGTGGTGGTCGCCGGCCAGCCAGCGACGTTCGGAGGCCTTGGCCGGCCGCGCGGCGCGTTGTTGCGGCCCGACCGGCTCTACGGCGTGCCCCGGATGGGCCAACGCCGTCGTCGCCGACAGCACGTCCGCCATCAGGACCATGGCGACGACAGCGCGGGAAACGCCTTGGCGCGTTTTCGAGGAAAGCATGGGCATGACGACGTCCTAGAGCCTGTCCGCGCCCGATGGAAACACCAGAAGCGGCGAAACGGGCTCGATTTCCGACAGCCTGAAGCCCGGCGGCCGCTCTAACCGGCGGTTATGACAATAACGTCCTCCGGCCTCCGCAGACGCTCGCCCCCTGTCGAGGCCGGCCTCCACCGTTCGGGCCCGGCTTCAACCAGCACGCACGCCCAGGTCGCCGCGGCTGGTAGGGACGGTGGGACTCGAACCCACACGGATTGCTCCAACGGATTTTAAGTCCGGCGCGTCTACCGATTCCGCCACGTCCCCATGCTTGTGGCGTAAGGGGTTTCAGAGGCGATCACAAGGCTTCCAGGCTGTATAGCCATCGCAGACCCCCGTCTGGGCTCGGGGACGAACGCGTCGCCGGATAGGCCAGGGGCGCGAAGGTGTGGCCCGCCCGCGACGACGCTGCGTCGCCGCTGATGCGCAAACCTGAGCGCACGCCTGGCCCGGCGGCGGTTTGGTTGGGCAAGTTCCGGTTTTCAATAAGGTAATTGTCAGTCTTCAGCCGCGTTCGATGCGAGTTTGCGCCGCCGGAGGGGCGAACGATTGTTAGGGGGCACGCCGGCTTGGCCGGCCCATCAGATCCCCCGCGGCCGGCGAGTCATCCTGTGTGGTCACTGCGCTTCACCGTGGAGACCCTTAGGAGCAATCGATGTCCACGGCCCCATCCTCGCTGGCGGGACGCCCCGCCGGTCTCGCTCAAGGCCTTCCGCTTGTGGCCCAGGCGGCGCTCCCGACCGTGGGCGCGATGCTCCTGGTCCCCTTGGCGCCGGCGATCGCCGCCGAGATCGGCCCTCGTCCCGGGGCGCAATACCTGACGCCGCTCATCCTGACCGCGCCCTCGATCTGCATCGCCCTGTTCTCGATCCTGGCCGGCGTGCTGGGCGACCGCGTCGGCCGGCGCTGGCCCCTGATCGTCGCCGTGACGGTCTATGGCCTGATCGGCATGGCGCCGCTGGTCCTGAAGGACTTCGCGCACGTCCTGGCCAGCCGCGTCGTGCTGGGCCTGTGCGAGGCGGTGATCATCACCCTCAGCGCGACCATGCTGGCGGACTATTACGACGGCAAGGCCCGCGATCGGTGGTTGGCCAGCATCAGCACGGTCGCCAGCCTGTCGGCCGTGGTGTTCCTGGTCCTGGGCGGGCAGATCGGCGCGCAGTACGGCTGGCGCGCGGCCAGCGCGGTCTATGGTCTGGCGCTGTTGATCGCGCCGGCCATGCTCCTCCTGACCTGGGAGCCGAGCCCCCATCGACAAGCCGCGGCGGCGGGAGAAGCCAAGCCGCGTTTCCCCTGGGCGCACATGGCCGTGACCGGCGCCGTGACGCTGGTCGGCAGCGTCTTCTTCTACACGATCGCGATCCAGCAGGGCATCGCCCTGGCCGCGCTCGGCGTCACCGATCCGGCTCAGATCGGCAAGCTGGCCGCGATCGCAAGCCTGGCCAATCCGCTGGGCACGCTGGTGTTCTGGCGCATCGCCCAGCGCAGCACGCCGACCTTGCTGGCGATCGCGTTCGCCTTGCTGGGCGGCGCCTTCATGGCCATGGGACGCGCCGAGAGCGGCGCGGCCTTCACCCTGGCCGCCTTCGGGGGCCTGTTCGGCGCCGGGCTGCTGCTGCCGACGCTGATCACCTGGACCATGCGGGGCCTGCCGTTCGCCGTCCGGGCGCGCGGAACCGGCGTCTGGCAGACGATGTTCGCCGCCGGGCAGTTCGTGAGCGGATTGCTCGTACCGTTCCTGAGCCGAGCGCTTGGGGACGGGATCTTGTCGGCCTTCTTCGTCATCGGGGTCGTCGGCCTGACGCTGGCCTTGACCGCGGTCGTGCTTCGCCTGCAGTCGGGCGGCCTGGAGCAAGTGGCGCAGTAGGGTCCAGGGCGCGGCGGGCCAGGCATCGCGCCACCCCGCATTCTGGCGGCGCGGCCTGGCTCAGCGCCTCGGCGGTTCAAGTCAGGATGAGGGGGTGAACTCAGGAGATGGGCCGGATCCGTCTCAAGCCTGAAACGGCTTTCGAGCGCGGCGCCGCATCGGGCGCCGCGCTCGCTGTCGCTCGCGACCGATGCGCTCAGCGCGCAGCGCGGTTGGTGACCTTCAGGCCCAGCAGCTCGGCGGCGTTCAGCCCCAGCATCTTGGCCGCGTCGGCCTCCGAGAGCTGGTCGTGGAAGCCGACCGGGTCCGGCTCGGCCATGTCGAACGGGTAGTCGGTGCCCAGGCAAAGGCGATCGGCGCCGTGCGAGCGCACCAGGGCGTCCAGCTGGACCTTGTCGAACACCAGGGTGTCGAGCCACACCTTGCGGAGATAGGACGACGGCTCGCAGCAGATGTGCTGCCGGCAGTCCTCGCGGGCGCGATAGGCGTGGTCCATCCGCCCCCAGTAGCCGGGCAGATAGCCGCCGCCGTGGGCCACGCAGAGCTTCAAGCCCGGGTGGTCCTGGAGCACGCCGCCGAAGATCAGGTGGCTGAGGGCGATGGTCGATTCCAGCGGATTGCCGATGATGTTGTCGAGGTAGTGCTCGGCCAACCGCTCGCCGTGGGTGAAGCCGAGGGGGTGCAGGAACACCAGCACGCCCAGCTCCTCGGCTGCGGCGAAGAACGGGCGGAACTCGGGGTCGGAAAGCTCGCGTCTGTTGATATTGGCGCCGATCTGGATCCCGCGCAGGTCGAGATCCTTCACGCATCGACGCATCTCGGCGATCGCCATTTCGGTGTTCTGCATGGGCGCCGTCCCCAGGCCGACCAGGCGGTCGGGATGCTGGCCCACCGCTGCGGCGACGCCGTCGTTCGTGGCGCGCGCGGCCTCCCTGCCCAGCTCCGGCGGCGCGAAATAGTAGTATTGGCCGGGGCTGGGGCTGATGGCCTGGACGTCGACGCCCAGGCGATCCATGTCGGCGATCCGCTCGGTCACGCCGTTCAGCTTCGGGCCGATCTGGCCGAACAGCTGCTTCATCACCGCCTTGGACGCTGGCGACATGAACCGCAGCGGGTCGGGCGGATCGCTGACCTGGGCGCGGATCACCGCGGCGGCGGCCATGACGTTGAGGTGGCAATGCAGGTCGACCACCAGGTGGCGCCCGCGCTGCTCCACCGGAATAGGCTTTCGCTGCCGATGCTCGCAAAGCGAGATGGTGTCGCTCATGACTTTTCCCGGAAAACAGCGAGGGCGCTGGGGGCTTCCTCTGGTCTCACCACTGGGTCTTGAAGGCGCCCCACGTGGGCTTGCGGCCATGGGTCTCCTCGGCCACGACCTTGTTGGTCTGCCGCCCGAGATAGGTGATGGAGCTCTCGATGACGTCGCCCGGCTTCAGCCAGCGGCCGCCATGGAACGCGCCGTTTCCGGGCGGTGAGCCGCTGAGCAGCAGGTCGCCAGGCACCAGGCGGATGCGCTCGGAGGCGTAGGACAGCACCTGCTCGGGCGTGAAGATCACGTCGCTGGCCGGCCAGTCCTGCATCACCTCGCCGTTCAGCTTCATGGTGATCTGGATCTTCGTGCGGTCGACGAACTGCTTGGGGACCATGAACGGGCCGGTGGGGAAGAAGCCCGGCTGGCTCTTGCTGATCCAGTCGAAGCCCCAGTTGACGTCGGCGCGCCGGAACTCGTCCACGGTGCCCAGGTCGTTGACCATCACATAGCCGGCGATCAAATCACCGGCCTCCTCGGGCGTGGCCAGTCGCGCGGCGCCGCCGACGATGACGCCCAGCTCCAGCTCCCAGTCATGCTGCTCGCCGACCGGCGGCAGCACGACGTCGTCATTGGCGCCGGTCAGGGCCGAGTGAAGGCCCGTCCAGAAATAGGGCATGCCTTCACGGCCGCGACGATCGACCTCGGCGTAGTTGCGCTTGAAGAACGCCTGGTCGTCCTCGCCTTCGCGGCGATTGTGCTGGTTGAACTTGTTGAGCGTCATCATCTCCGCGACGTGCTGGCGGTAGTTGGCGCCGGTCGCCAGGACGTTGGGGTGGGCGACCACCGGCAAGGCGCGAAGGTTCTCCAGGCGCAGTCCCGTCTCGCCGCCCTTCGCCGCCAGATCCGCCAGCTTGTCCAGGCCGTTGGCCCAGTCGTCGAACAGGGCGTGGGTGTCGCGATAGAGGTCGCTGATATCGAACACCGTACCGTCCGGCTGCACCAGGCCCGGGAAGACGCGGCCCTTGTCCTCATAGGTCCCGACGCCGAAGCTGCCGCGGACCAGGCCGGTGGCCTCGTCGATGTTTTCGGGCGGAACAGCCGGGAGCACGCCGGTGTCGAAGTTGGCCTTGTGGCTCATGGGAGGACTCTTGCCTTGAGGAAAATTGGAGGCGCTCAACCCTTGTCGGCCTCGCGCGAGGAGACGGGGTTGATCTGATTATGCGGACACCTTGGCTTGCTTCCACTCGCGTTTGGCGAGCCTTCCGAGGGATGAAAAGATCATTTTTTTCAATTGAATAGGGCCTGTTCGGCGCTTGGCCGCGGCGGCCCGCTCGGTTTGTGTCGGCCCCGCCGGCGGGCGGAAGGAGAGACGGCTCGCGAAGCGGTCGCGCAGGGCGGCGGGCTTGGAACGGCCAGGCTTGGTCCGCGCGGTCGCGGCGAGCGTGATGGCGACGTCGAAGCACGCCGCTTTTTCCGTGAGTGACGTTCGAGAAGCGCGGGCGACCGCCTGCGGCGCAGACGCGCAATCCGCCCGATGTCAGGTCGAAAAATAGGTGGGGCCGACCAGGTCCGGCCGGCACAGCGGCGCGACATAACCTAGGATCGCGCGATGCATGCGCTCCTTGAGATCGAGCGGACCCGCGACCTGGACTGCATCCGACTGGGTCATGGCGCGGACCATCTTGAAGGCGTCCATCGCCACGGTGTGGCGGGCCGAGCCCTGGACCTTATCGGGGTCGAGATAGCGCTCCAGGAGCGCGGCGTTCAGCGCTTCGATCTTCGCCTCGACCGCCGCCAGCGCGTCCGAGCGTGGCAGCCGGTCTTCCTCCTGCTCGAGCGCGCGATGCAGGGCGCCGTCCTCGCCCACGGAGGTGATCGCCACCTCGATTGCGCGAGCGAGGGCGGTGGACAGATCAAGGTCTTCCGTCGTTTCCACGACGACGCGCAGATTGTCGGCTATCCGTTCGTGGACCCGCAGGATCAGGGCGGCCGTCAAGGCGTCCTTGTTGGGGAAGTACTGGTAGAGGGTGCCGATGCTCACCCCGGCCCGCGCGGCCACGGCGTTGGTGGTATAGTGCGCCCGGCCCGCCATCCCGATCAGCCGGGATGCGGCCTCCAGAATGCACTCGATCGTTTGGGTGGAGCGGCTCTGGACCGGCAGGCGTCGCATCTGCACGTTCGGATAGGCGTCGTGGCGTGAATGGGCGGTCGCTGACATTTCAACCTCTTGGGTTTGGGTTGAGACAGGGGCGCCGACCCGCGCTGGAGACGCGCGCCGACGTCGGGAGAGGCGCTCGGGTCCTCGACAGGGTCATGCTTGAGAGGACCTCGTGGCGATCGATGAGCTGATGCTTGAGGACGCCGGCCAGGTGCAGGGCCAGAAGCCCGATCGTCGACAGGCCCATCCACACATGCAGCTGGTGAGCCATGCCGGCGCTGGCCATCGACTGGGTCACCGGCAGGAACGGAACCTCGATGACGCCGATCCATCCGAAGGCGTGGCGCTTGGGCACGGCGGAGCTCAGCCACCAGCCGGTCAGCGGCTGGCCGATCATCACCAGGTAGAAGCCCCAGTGGGTCAGCTTGGCCAAGACCGTCTCCCAGGGAGCGAGCCCGCTTTCGGCGGGCGGTGGCCGGTGCGTCAGCCGCCAGCCCAGGCGCACGAGGCTCAGGCCCAGGATCACGATCCCGACCGGCTTATGCCAATCAAGGGCCTGCCGATGCAGGTCGCCCTCGGTGGCGGCGGCGACGAAGCCAAGGCCAAGATTCACGATGATCATGGCCGCGATCGTCCAATGCAGGACGACTGCGCCGCGGCTGTAGCGCCAGCTCGCCGGCGACGGACGCGCGGCGACATCTTGCAGGACGGGCGTCACGGGCGGAGCGGTGTCTTCGACCATGGGGAAATCTCCGGTGCGGGTCAGGCTTGCGAAGGCGCCGGCCCGGCGAGGTCGGCGGCGAAGCGGTCGCGAAGCTTGGCGAACAGCAGGAAGGACTTGGCCCAATCCTGCTCGGCGGCTTCCGGCTGGTAGGTGGAGGGGCGCTCGGGGAAGGCGTAGGCGTGGCCCGCGCCGGGATGCACGACCAGTTCGATGTCCTGGTCCAGGGCTTCGACCGCGTGTCGCAGCGTGGCTATCTGGTCGGCCGGCATCAGTTGGTCCGACCCGCCCAGCGCAATGTAGATCGGCCCTCGCGCCTGGCCCAGGCGGCGGTAAGGCGCATCCGGCTGGTCGGTGACGGCATAGGTGGGGAAGTGGGCCGCGCCCGCGAAGAAGAGGTCCGGACGCTCGCACATCACGCGCAGGACGTGGCGTCCGCCCATGCAATAGCCCACGCAGCCGACCAGCCCCTCCGCCGTCTTGCCGGCCGTCCGCAGGCCTTCGACGAGCGCGACGGCGTCTTCGATCACAAGGTCGTCGGTCAGGGCCGTCATCAGGGCCACCAGCCGATCGATCTCGGGCTGCGGACGCTCATGCACCGGCGTGCGCGCGTCGAAACTGATGTTCTCGCCGAACCGGTAGTACAGGTCCGGCAGGACCACGTTGAAGCCTTCGCGCGCGTACCGTTCGGCGAACGCCTTGAGCTCGGAGCGCACGCCGTTGACGTCCATGAACATCACCACCAGCGGCCAGGCGTGGGCGGGCTTGGCGGCCGGATGAACGCCATGGACGGGCATGGTTCCCGAGGGCGTGGCGATGTCGAGGCTATAGGCCGTGATTGTCATGGCGGCAGGCTTCCTCAGAGTTCGCGTCCGCGGGTTTCGGGAAGGGCTGTGGCCGCCAGGATCACCACGGCGTAGGCCGCCAGGCTGAGGCCGGAGATCAGCGGCGCCAAAGCCATGCGATCGCCCAGCCAGCCGACGAGGGCCGGCATCAGGGCGCCGAGCCCCCGCCCGACGCTGTAGCAGAAGCCGGTGGCCGCGCCGCGCTGGGCGGTCGGGAACAGCTCGGTCAGGAACGGCGTGGCGCCCACCCCGGCGGCGACGATCAGAACGCCGACGACCAGGCCGGCCGGCATCAGCCATAGGCCGGAGATCGGCAGGAAGACATAGCCCAGGACGGCGGCGGCCGCCGCCAGTGAGGCGAGTTGAAAGCCTCGGCGCCGGCCGAGCCGATCGATGACCGCGCCGCCAAACAGGAAACCGATCAGCGCGCCGAGGCTGTTAGCGATGTAGTTTGCGCCGCTGGCGGGCATGGAGAAGCCGCGCTCGGCGTGCAGGTAGGTCGGCAGCCAGACCACGAAGATGTTCTGCGCGCCGGTCACCCCGGCCACGAGCAGGGTGCCCAGAACCATGCGCGGCGCCAGCTCGCCCGACAGCAGGCGCAGCAGCGACCCGCCCTCGCCATCGCTTCGGGCGCGGGCGTAGGTGGGCGGCTCGGGAATTCCGCGCCGGATGTACAGGACAAAGAGGGCCGGCAGGACGCCCGCCCAGAACAGCCAGCGCCAGGCCTTCTCCGGTGGCAGGAGCGCGAACAGCGCGCCATACGCCAGTGTCGCCGCGATCGCGCCGACCGCGTAGCCGCTCGCGACCGCGCCCATGACCCGCCCGCGCGCCTTGGCGCCGACCGACTCGGCGATCAGCACCGCGCCGACCGCCAGCTCCCCGCCAAAGCCGATCCCTTGGCCGATCCGCAGCCATAGCAACTGCTGGGCGTCGCCGGCGAACCCGCAGAGAAACGTGAACAGGGAGAACCAGAGGATGGTCCACTGCAGCACGCGCACGCGCCCCAGGCGATCGGCGAGCGCGCCGGCCAGGGCGCCGCCGAGCGAGCCGGCCAGGATTGTGCTGCTGGCGATCAGGCCCGCTTCGCCCCGCGACATGCCCCACAGGGCGGCGAAGGTGGGAATGAGCAGGCTGAAAAGGGAGAAGTCGAAATTGTCCAACGCATTCCCGCCGAAGGCGGCGATGAACACCCGGCGCGGGGTTCGCGAGTCGGCTTGGGAATCGACCGTTGTCGGGCCCTGTGTCATGTGCGCTTCCTCTGGCGGGCGGCGTGCCGGAAAAAATCGGTCGCGCGCCTTCTTGGATTCAGCTGTATCAGTTTTTTAAACCGTTTCAATAACCCGTAGATTGAGGAGAAGGCATGGGTAGGCCAGCAGGGGGAAGGCCCAGCAAGATCAGCCATGCCGACGTGCTGGACGCGGCGCGGGCGCTGGGCTTGTCGAGGCTTACGGTCAAGGCCGTGGCGGCCGAACTGGGCGTCAGTGTCCAGGCCCTCTACTACCACGTCAAAGACGTGGAGGAGCTGCGCGACCAGGTGGCCGAGCACCTGATGGAGCCCTTCCCGATGCCCCTGGACGACGGGGCGTCCTGGAGCGAATGGGCGTACCGCTTCGCCCACGATCTTCGCGATTTCTACGAGCGCAATCCTGGTCTGGCCCACCATGCCACCAGCCGGATTCCCCAGACTGTCTCGATGCTTACGCGCTACAACATGTCGATGGTTGTCGCCCTGCGCAGCGGCTTTCGAGAGACTGAAGCCCAGTGGGCGACGCGGGCCGTCGTCGAGTTCGTCTCCTGGTGGGTGGCCCGGGACGAGGCGCGCGTCACCGAGGATGAAAAGCAGCAGTCGGCGTTTCGGCGGAAGATCCAGGAAAAGCGCGACCTGATCCCGCAATTCGCCAAGGCCTTCGAGGCGACCATCTCGATCCCGGCGGCCGTCCGCTTCGACTTCACGATCAGGGCCTTGATCGACGGGCTGTCGAGCATGGCGGCCGCCCTGGCGCCGCAAGGCCCAGCAGAAGAGTCTTGAACCCTCTTCAAAAACTGAGCGAGGATCTGATGGGTTCTACGTTTGCGACGCTAAAAGTCTAATATATTCAACTCTGTAACAGGTCGGTCGACGCCGCGGAAAGGCGAGTTTTTCGCCTTCGGGAGCGGCTCTAGGCTTGTGCGTAACGTCAATCAAATGACGGCCCGTTTTCCGCTGGCGCCGCCGCCGGACCGGTCCTTGCCCCTCACCGGGCCAGCCGGGCTAGCGCAGCGCCCAGGCGGCGGGGAAACAACACAGAGAAGGGGAAACGCCATGAAGGTCACTGCATCGTCCGTCATCGCCCTTGCGACTGCATTCATGTCGGTCTCGTCGGGCGCGGCCTTGGCTGCGGGGCAAGACCGGGCGGCCAGCGCCAACAAGCCCGCCGAACTGGAAGAGGTGGTCGTCACGGCTCAGCGCCGCGAAGAGAGCGCGCAGCGCGCGGCCGTCTCGCTGACGGCGGTGAGCGCCCAGGCCCTGCTCAAGAAGGGGGTCACCGACGTGACCCAGCTGACCCAGCTGGCGCCCGCCCTGCAGGTGGCGCCGGGCGCGGGCCCGTATGACAGCTTCTCGGTTCGAGGCATCAACAACTTCGCCGCCAACGGCTTCGCCGATCCCGCCGTCGTCGTCAGCACCGCGGGCGTTCCGTTGTCCCACCCGACGGGCGCGCATGGCCTGTTCTACGACCTGGAGCGGGTGGAGGTGCTCAAGGGGCCGCAGGGCACGCTGTACGGCCGCAACGCCACGGGCGGCGCCGTCAACGTCATCCCCAACCACGCCCAGATCGGTGACCTGAACGGCAACCTCGACATCGAGATCGGCAACTACAACAAGCGCCATGCACAGGGCGCGCTGAACCTGCCGGTCAACGACAAGCTCGCCCTGCGCGGCGCGTTCCAGGTCGTGGACCGCGACGGCTTCTTCAAGGACGGCACCGGCGACGAGAAGGCCGCCTCCGGCCGCCTGTCGGCGCGCATCGTTCCCAACGACGACGTCATCATCGATGTGGTGGGCGACTATTCGCATGACGGCGGCAAGGGCGCGGGCACGGCCGTCTATGGAACGCGGGACGTGATCGGCGGACCGGTCGGCTCGCTCCACTTCCTGGTGGATCCCTGGATCGGCAATCTCAGCAGCAATCCGACGATCGCCAACATGTACGCGCCGGCCATCAAGCGGAATCCGAACGTCCCCAAGCAGGACAATAACTACTACGGGGTCAGCGCCACGATCTCGTGGGTGACGCCGGTCGGCAACCTGACCATCGTCCCGGGCTATCGCGGCACCGACATCCACTTCATCGGCAACTCGGCCGGCTTCTATGTCGGCGAGGACGCCAAGACCAACCAGAAGTCGATCGAGGCCCGGCTGGCGTCCGGCGGCGACACCAAGCTGCGCTATGTCGTCGGTGGCTTCTATCTCGATGACAAGCTGAACTCGCAGTACCTGACGGAAAACTCCCCGACGGTGATGAGCAATCAGGAAATCCACACCGGGACCGAGACCGCCGCGGCCTTCGGCCAGCTGACCTATTCGTTGAGCGAAACCTTCCGCCTCAGCGGCGGCCTGCGCTACACCCACGAGCGCAAGACGACCAACAGCGTGCGTCGCGACATCGGCTTCGGCGGCACCGCGCCGTTCGACTACGCCAACGCCACGTTCGACCCGTTCCCCGACTTGAAGTCCGGCTTCCAACGCTTCACCACCGTCGGCGACACCAAGTACAACGCCGTGACCTGGAAGGCTGGCGTCGAATGGGATGTCGCGCCGCGTTCGCTGCTCTACGCCAACGTCAGCACCGGCTATAAGGCCGGCGGCTTCTACTTCGGCCCGCCCGGCGACAACGTCTACAAGCCCGAGAAGGTCACCGCCTATGTGATCGGCTCCAAGAACCGCTTCCTGGAGAACCGCCTGCAGGTCAACGCCGAGGCCTTCTACTACCGCTATCGCGACCAGCAGATCCCGCACTTCCGCGTCCTGCCGCCGCCGTTCGGCAACATCTTCGTGACCGACAACGCCGGCACCGCCACGATCAAGGGCCTCGAGATCGAGTCCCAGTTCGCGGTGACCAGCGACACGCTCGTCCACCTCGACCTGCAATATCTGGACGGCCAGTACGACAAGCTGACCTATCCCTCGCCGTTCAGCGTCAGCGGCAACTCGACCTGCGCCTCTCCGGCCAATCCGGCGGGCGGCTTCACGGTCGATTGCAGCGGCCGTGACCTACTGTTGACCCCGACCCTGACCCTGGGCGGCGGGATCGAGCACACCTTCCGCCTGGGCAATGGCGGCGACCTGGTCGCTTCGGTGGACGCCCGTCACGAAAGCAGCCGCGAGACCCAGCTGAACTATCTGCCCGAGACCAAGGCGCCGGCCTACACCAAGACCGACCTGAACCTGACCTATCACGAGCCGAACCGTCGCTGGAGCCTCAGCGCCTACGTCCTGAACGTGACCAACAAGGTGATCTTCGCCCAGACCCAGGTCGGCCGCAGCTACAGCATCGCCAACGGTGGCCCCACCTTCGTCTGGCTGCAGCCGCCGCGCACCTATGGCGCGCGCCTTCACCTCGATTTCTAACCTCGTCACTGGCCGCGCGTCGAAGGCGCGCGGCCGACCTTTTCAATGGGGGATAGCCTCGCCAATGCGCATCGTCGGATTTCACCATGTCAAGTTCGGGGTCACCGACATCGCGACCACCGAGCGGTTCGCGACGGACTTCGGCCTCAAGACGGTCGAAACGCGCAACGGCGTGCTCTACATGAAGACCGCCGGCGGGGACGCCTACAACTATGTCGCCGAGCCGTCGGACGTTCGCCGCTTCCTGGGCATGGCCTTCGCCGTCGAAGACATCAGCGATCTTGAGCAAGCCGTTCGCGACCATGGCGCGACGCCGATCGTCGCGATCGACGGGCCCGGCGGCGGCTACAGCGTCAGCCTGACCGATCCGGAAGGCCAGTGCGTCTGGCTGGTCACGGGGATCGCCGGAGAGCATCTGCCCGTCAGCCACCGCCCCCTGGCCCTGAACGTGCCCGATGCGCGCACGCGCTTCAACGCCGCCCAATCGACGCGCGCTCTGCAGCCCGCCCACCTGTTCCGGCTTGGCCACATCGGGCTCTATGTGAAGGACTTTGCGACCATGGCCGCCTGGTACGAGCGCGTGCTCGGTCTGAAGGCCTCCGACACGATGTTCGCCGGCGAGCCTGACCACAAGATCGCCGGCTTCTTCCGGATCGACCGGGGAGCGGACTATGTCGACCACCACGTGGTCTTCCTGGCCCAGTGGGGCAAGACGGACGCGCACCACATCTCGTTCGAGATCGAGGATTTCGAAGCCCAGTTCATCGCCCATCGCTGGCTGGAGTCGCGCGGCTGGAAGCCGAACTGGGGCGTGGGCCGTCACCCGCTGGGCAGCCACGTGTTCGATGTCTGGTTCGACCCGGACGGCTACCGCTTCGAGACCTTCTCGGACACCGATCTGGTCAACAACCAGCATCAGGGCGGCAATTACGACGTCAAGGAAGCGCAGATGGACCTGTGGAGTTCGGAGTCGCCCGAGCGCTACTTCGCCTGACCGCCAGGTCCAACCCGGCGGGCTTCGACAACCAAGGGCGACCTGATCACCTTCAGCCGTGACTCCCGCACGTGCTCAAGCGCCCTTCAAACTGACGGCGGCCGATCGCTCGGCCGCCGTCCTTTCTTTCGTGTCTGTCGCGGTGGTCGGGAAGGGGCTCAAGCGGCCCGGGTTGCGTCGCCGAGCAGACTGACGGTTCAGATATCGGCGCGAACGACGCGCTGGTCGATGGCGCCGAACGGGCTCTCCTGACCCTCGCGGCCGGCCGCCATGCGGAGCGTGTCGCCGAACGCCATGAAGGGCGTGGTGATGGCTTCTGAGTCCAGCAGCTCGATGCCGCGGCGCTCGGCGATGCAGCTCGAGCCCACCTCGCGGAAATTGCTGTTGGAGACGGTGCCGGACCCGATCAGGGTGCCCGCGCAGAGGTCCCGCGTGGCCGCCGCGTGCGCGATCAGCTCGTGGAAGCCGTACTCCATGTGGCCGCCCTCGGGCGCGCCGAACAGGGCGCCATTCCACCAGACGCGCAACGGCAGCTGCACGCGGCCGTCGCGCCAGTCGTCGCCCAGCGCGTCCGGGGAAATCGCGTAGGGGGCCAGCGAACAGGCGGGCTTGGCCTGGATCCAGCCGAAACCCGTCTTCATTTCGATCGGGGCGATGGCCCGCAGCGACCAGTCATTGATCTGCACGATCAGGCGAATGTGCTTGGAGGCGTCTTCGGCGCGCGTCCCCATCGGCACGAAGTCGGTGATCACCCCAAACTCGCCTTCGAAGTCGATCCCGCCGTCCTCGGACGGGAAGGCGGCGTCTTCGGTGGCGGACAGGAACCGGTGAGACAGGCCCTGGTACATCAGCGGCCGGCCCTCCGCAGGCGCGGCCACGCCGAACAGGCGCTCCATCAGCAACCGATGGCTCGGATAGGCCGAGGCGTCGAGCCACTGCCAGGTTCGGGGCAGGGGCGCGGCGAGCTTCTGACCGGCCAGGGCTTGACCGCCGCCCTCAGCCAGCCGCTCGACGACACGGGCGATCGCGCTCTCGGCGCTGGCCCATTGCTCCAGGGCGCCGAGCAGCGTCGGATGACCCGGCACGGGGGCGTAGCGTTCCCCGTCCTGGGAGATGACCACCAGAACGCCGTCGGGTCCGGCGTGGTCGAGCGTGGCGAGTCGCATGGTTCTACGTCCTTCGGCGCCGCGCGCCGGTCAGTTGCCGTCGGTGATCAGCGTGCCGCCGTCGATCACCAGGGTTTGGCCGGTGATGAACGCCGCGCCCGGCCCCGCCAGGAACAGCGCCGCGGCGGCGACTTCCCAGGGCTCGCCGATCCGCCGCAGCGGGGTCAGCGAGAGGCGGCGTTCGGCGGCGGCGGGCGCGTTCAGGATGGCGTCCGCCCAGCTGGTGTTGATCAGGCCGGGCGCGATGGCGTTGGCGCGGATGTTCTGGGGCCCGTATTCGACAGCCAGGTTGCGGGCCAGCTGGATCACGCCGGCCTTGGTCACGCCGTAGAGACCCAAGGACTTGTTGCCGCGCAATCCCGCCAGCGAAGCGGTCAGAACGATCGATCCGCCGCCGTCGCGGGCCATGACGGGCGCCAGGCGCGCGCTCAGGGTCATCGGATGCAGCAGGTTGACGGCCAGCAGATGGTCGCGGTCGGCGTCGGGGATCGAGCCCATCGGGCCCGGGGCGCCGGAAACGCCGGCGTTGCAAAGCAGCGCGTCGACGCCGCCCAGTTCGGCCTCGGTAAAACCGGCGAGCGCCTCCAGCTCCGAAGCGCGCGCGACGTCGCAGGTGAAGGCCTGCGCCCTGGGCAGGCTCGCCGCCAGGGCCACGCAGGCCTCGGCATCCTGACTGGCCAGGACCAGGCGGGCGCCGGCTTCGGCGCAGGCCTGGGCCATCGCCGTTCCGATGCCGCCGGTCGCGCCGGTGATCAGAACGCGTTTGTCTTCCAGCCCGAAATAGCGTTGCAGGCTCATAGCGAGGTCCACACCGCTTCGATCAGGCCGGGCAGATCCAGGTCATCGCGGAAGCCCAAGGCTTCGGCCGCATCGGCCGAAAGGTCGGGATAGCGCCCGAACACCTGATCGGTGAGCGGGTCGGGGTCGTAGCGGACCGCCTCGAGCGACGAGAAGAGCGCCGCGGCCAGCTTTGCGGCCGAGCAGCGGAGCGCCGGCAAGGTCAGGCTTCGGCCGTCGAGCGCCGGCAGGTCCAGCGCGTGCAGGAGGTTGCGCGCGGCGCGATCGGCCGACATCAGCCAGAACGTCGCCTCGCGGCTGACGGGGAAGGTGAACGGCTCCCCGGCCTTGGCGGCGTGGAAGACGTCGCTCATGAACGCCGACTTGAGGCCGGTCGCCCCGCGCGGACGCGCCACCACGCCGGGCAGGCGCAGGGAGAGCGTCTGGATCTGGCCGCGACGGTGCAGGTCGGACAGGCCGATCTCGGCCATCCACTTGTGGGCGCCGTAGCTGATGCTGGGCGCAGGCTGGGCGTTGTCGTCGACGGCGCCGTGGAAGCCGCCCAGCACCGCGATCGAGCTGGCGAAGACGAAGCGAGGTCGGGCGCCGTCGCGGGCCTGTTCCGCCAGCGCCTCGGCCAGGGCCATCGTCATGTCGAGATTGACCCGCCGCGACAGCGCGACATCGCGCTCGGCGCTGGCCCCCGGCAGCGACACCAGGTGCACGATCTTGTCGACTCCCTGAACGGCGCGCGCGCGGACGTCTGGGTCGAGCAGATCGCCGGTCAACACCTCGAACCGGCCGGTGGGAAGGTCCGCGGGCGGGGCGACATCGACCAGCCGCACGTCCTGCCTGTTCGTCTCGGCCAGGCGTCGAACGATCGCCTGGCCCACGAAGCCGGCGGCGCCCGTGACGAGCAGGGTCATTCCAGGCCGTCCGTGAACACGCCGTCGATCAGCACGAACGCGATGCGGCAGGGCTTGTCGGAACGGTTGATCCAGCCGTGGTTGGTGCCGCGCTGGATCACGATGTCGCCGGCGAACGCCGTCACCTCGCCCTCGTCGACCAGCAGGGTGATCTCGCCGGAGAGCACGATCCCGTAGTCGATCGAGCGCGTGCGGTGGAAGCTGGCGTGACGGCGCTTGGCCTCGTCGACGTGCGCGTCCGCGCCGCCAATGCGCTCGAAGATCGTCGAATAGTCGGTGTCGGACTTGTCCGGCGGAATGTCGAGGACCCGGATGCGCGTGCCGCCCGGCGGCGGGGCCAATGTCAGCTGCGCCTCGCCCGGCTCGGCGTCGTTGCGGTCGATGATCGCCGGCGTCTGCGGCGTGTTCCAGACCTCGTAGAAGACGAGGCCTTCCTCGCCCAGATTGTCGAAGACCCGAGTGGGTGGCGCGTCCGAGGCGATCACCGCCCGGTTGTCGCTCGTATGGCCCGTCACGATGCGGCGGAACGGCGCGCCAGGTTCAGTGCTCATGGAAGCGACTCCCTACTGTTAGGCTT
Source organism: Caulobacter segnis (assembly GCF_003243465.1). Lineage (GTDB taxonomy): Bacteria > Pseudomonadota > Alphaproteobacteria > Caulobacterales > Caulobacteraceae > Caulobacter > Caulobacter segnis_A. The sequence continues at coordinate 6,601 of NZ_QFQZ01000019.1, read as the reverse complement.
GGTCCGGCCGCGGAGGGCCGACCCGGCGTTGCGCGGTTTCGACCGGCGCGCGCAACAGCCTGTCGGCCCGATTATGAAGCCTCGCACGCGCCCTCAAACTCGCGTTTGGCGCGGCGACAAGCGAGCTAAAAGTCGCTTTATTTCAATATTTTGTGACCGATTCAGCTCACCCGGACCGCAGGGCGGTCAGGTTTCCTCGGTTTTCCCGCCCCTGTCGGCCATCGCCCGGAAGAGCGTGAAGCGCCTAGATCATGGCGCCCTTTCCACTTAAGGTGGAAATTCCTACTCAAGTTCGCGCGCCAACTGAATCGACGCGTGCGAGTGTAATACCCATTTCTCCGCCGCTCGACTCCCGCCAGAATTGCAGAGTTTCCTGAGGAGGGCCTCGGCGTATGCGGCGATCGGCCTGCGGGCCTGATTGGTCGATGCGCCCAAAGCGCTCCTCGTCCGGAGAACGGCTTGCCCGGTCGCCGGGCGCGGCTACTGTCCGTCCTTTGTTGCGTTCGAGTGCTATCCCATGGCTGAAGACAAGACTCCCGATCCCGTCGACATCCACGTCGGCCGCCGGCTGCGCATGCGCCGGAAGGATCTGGGCTATTCCCAGCAGGCCTTGGCCGACGCCTTGGGGCTGACCTTCCAGCAGGTGCAAAAGTACGAGGGCGGGGCCAACCGGATCAGCGCCAGCAAGCTGCACGCGACGGCGATGTTCCTGAAGACGCCGATCGGCTTCTTCTTCGAGGGCCTGGACGACCCGGAAGGCGCCGACAGCACCGCCGCCGACCTCGCCAACGAGATGGCCGCGTTCTGGTCGACGCCGGGCGGCCCCGAGCTGGCCCGCGCCTATGTCGGCATCGGCTCTGCGGCCATGCGCCGTCACCTGGCCGACCTGGCCAAGGCCATCGCCGACGACGAGTAGGGGGCGTTGCGCCTCCTCCCCCATCAATAAACAACCGTCATTCCCGGCCTTGTTGTGGGAATGACGAAGATGAGGTGGACGTTTAGGTAGTGTTTGCCCGCTAGGCCGGGACCTCCACCCGCTCGATATTCTTGGCGCCGGCCTCTTCCAGGGCCGCGACCAGCTCTTCCACGGCCGCGTCCAGCTCGGCCGCGTCGCGACCGCGCAGCACCAGGTTCGCGCCATAGACGTCCGGCGGCGAGAAGAACGGATAGCTGCCTAGCGACATGTCCGGATGGGCCTTGGCGACGGCCTCCAGAGGCGCGGCGATGACGCCCTCGCCGGTGCCGGTCACCCGCACGGTCTTGCTCAGCACCACCGCTCCGGTCCGCAGGCGCGGGCCGACGTCTTCGAGCATGCCGCGCATGATCGCCGGCACGCCGGCCAGGACGAAGACGTTCTCCTTCTGGAAGCCGGGCGGGCCCTGCACCGGGTTCTTCACCAGGCTGCCGCCTTCGGGCACGTGGGCCATGCGGCGGCGGGCGGCGTTCGGCTCGCCCCAGCGCTCGCGCAGCATGGCCATGATCTCGGGATGCTCGGGCGCGGTGACGCCAAAGGCCTTGGCGATCGAGTCGGCGGTGATGTCGTCGTGGGTCGGGCCGATGCCGCCGGTGGTGATTACGTAGTCGTACTTGGTGCGCAGGGCGTTGACCGCGTCGATGATCTCCTGCTCGACATCGGGAACAACGCGCGCTTCGCACAGGTCGACGCCGTAGGTCGCCAGGTACTTGGCGATGGCCGCGAGGTTGGTGTCCTGGGTGCGGCCGGAGAGGATCTCGTCGCCGATGATCATCACCGCCGCCGTCACGCGCTCGCTTTTGATGGCCGTCATCGCCCGCATCCCCTACATCGCCGTTGTTCTTCGAGGATCGACTTAGGCTTCGCATGCTGCTCCCGCAACCGCTCGTTCGCGGCCGCCTGGTGTCGCGCTACAAGCGCTTCTTCGCCGACCTCGTGCTGGATGACGGACAGGCGGTCACGGCCCACTGCCCCAACCCCGGCGCCATGCTGGGCCTGAAGGCGCCCGGCCTCGTCGCCTGGGCCTCGAAGTCCGACGATCCCAAGCGCAAGCTCGCCTACACCCTGCAGATGGTCGAGCAGGGAAACACCCTGGTCGGCGTCAACACCCTGCTGCCCAACAAGCTGGTCGCCGAGGCCCTGGCGGCCGGCGCGATCCCGGAACTGGCGGGCTACGACACCGTCCGCCCCGAGGTGAAGTACGGCGAGGCCAGCCGCGTCGACTTCCTGCTGACCAGCCAGAGCCGCCCGCCCTGCTGGCTGGAGGTCAAGAACTGCCACTTCTCCCGCGTTCCAGGCCTGGCCGAATTCCCCGACTGCAAGGCCGAGCGCTCGACCCGGCACCTCTCCGAACTGGCCGCCCGCGTGGCGCTGGGCGAGCGGGCCGTCGTGTTGTTCGTCGTCCAGCGCGAGGACTGCGAGGCGTTCCAGGCCTGCGCGGATCTGGATCCGGCGTTCGCGCGGGGGCTGGAGGCGGCGGCGAAGGCTGGCGTGGAGGTGCTGGTCTATGCCTGCGCGATGGGGACGGAGGCGGTGCGGATTGAGCGGCGGATGCTGTGGACAACCCCCACCTAACACCGATTTAAGCTGCATTCCGCGCCGCTCGCGGTACCCCTTCACGCACCCGCGCGAGAGGGGCGCGGCGGTGGGGGAAGCGTATGAAGAGGACCGTGCTGGCTCTGGCCGTCCTGGCCGTGGCGTTGTCGGGGTGCGGCCGCGCCGACCCGAACAAGCCCGAGGGCAAGATGATGACCGGCCTGCGGGTCGCCTTCGCCTTCAAGACCTGCACCTCCGAGCTTCGCGAGCGCTTCGCCCTGAAGGAGATCGAGGGCGTCAATTCCGACGACATGGACCCGCGCCCGACGGGGCGTCCGGGCGAATGGGACGTCAAGTTCACCGCCGACGTGACCGAGAAGGGCTCGGGCCGGGTCACGCGCTACGAAGGCGTGTGCCACGTGCGGCGCGACAAGCCGACCTGGCTGGACGCGCGCTTCATCAAGGAGATCCACGCGGGCGACGGCGTGGTGCGGCGCGTCACGCCGTAGCCTTGCCCCCGTGACACTCTTGTCCGCCAAAGGCTTGAAATCCGTGCTAGGATGGCGAGATACGCCTTTCACAGACTAGATCGCCGCCTTTGCGCGGCGACGCGCCCCGAGTAGAGCATGACCCTGGACACCGCCCTCGAGATCGAAGCCGAAACCCGCACCGGCCAGATCAAGATCCACAAGCCGGAAGACTTCGAGGGCATGCGCCGCGCCGGCAAGCTGGCCGCCGAGTGCCTGGACATGCTGATCCCGCACGTCCAGCCGGGCGTCTCGTCCGACGAGCTGGACCGGCTGGCCCGCGAGTTCATCCTCGACCACAAGGCCCTGCCCGCCTGCCTCTATTATCGCGGCTATCCCAAGACGGTCTGCATCTCGCGCAACCACGTGGTCTGCCATGGCATTCCCGGCGACTGGAACCTGAAGGAAGGCGACATCGTCAATATCGACGTGACCGTCATCGTCGACGGCTGGCACGGCGACACCTCGCGCATGTACGGCGTCGGCGAAGTGGGCCCGCGCGCCCGCCGCCTGGTCGAGATCACCTATGAAGGCATGAAGCGCGGCCTGGAGGCCGTGAAGCCCGGCGCCACCCTGGGCGACATCGGCTACGCCATCCAGTCCTATGTCGAGGCCCAGCGCTGCAGCGTCGTGCGCGACTTCTGCGGCCACGGCCTGGGCAAGGTGTTCCACGACGCCCCGAACATCCTGCACTTCGGCCGCCCCGGCCAGGGCGCGGTGCTCAAGCCCGGCATGTTCTTCACCGTCGAGCCGATGGTGAACCTGGGCAAGCCGGCCGTGAAGGTGCTGCAGGACGGCTGGACGGCCGTGACCCGCGACAAGTCGCTGTCGGCCCAGTGCGAGCACTCGATCGGCGTGACGGGAGACGGCTACGAGGTGTTCACGGCCTCGCCGGCCGGCCTGTTCCAGCCGGTGATCCTGGGCGGTTAGTCGCGCTTGACCTGCAGCGAGCTTCTTGTGAAGCTCGCCCTATGCGCGACTGGAAGCCCGGCAGCCCCTTTAGACAACGCCTTGGCGTGCTGGCGCTTCTGATCACGTGGGCCGCAATCGCCGCCTGGTGCTGGCTGCGCTTTCACGACGGCGCGATGACGCACCAGCGCTTCGTGATGGCTCAAGCTGGCGTGGCGTTTCAGTTCGTCCCGGCGATTGGCTACGCCTTGTGGAGATCGCGGACGTTGCACGCGCAACGCCACCGCCAGTTTCTTGCTCGACAATCCTGGATTGATTTGACCTAATATCACCCTCAAGAGTCGAGGGACGGCATGGTCAGCGTTTCATCCCTGACGATCTCCGACGGCGCGTCGGACGCGCCGCCAGCCCCCGCTCGGTCCAAGCCCGTCCGCAAGTCCGCCCACGCCTACCACCTGGGTCACCGGGAGCGGCTGCGCGAGCGCGCCGCCAAAGGCGGGTTCATCGCCCTGCCCGACTATGAGCTGATCGAGCTCTTCCTGTTCCGCACCTTCCCGCGCGGCGACGTCAAGCCGCTGGCCAAGGCCCTGCTGACGCGGTTCGGCTCGCTGGACGGGGTGCTGGGGGCCACCGTGGAGGAACTGCGCACGGTGCCGGGCGTCGGCGAGGCGGCGGCCATGGACCTGAAGCTGCTGCACGAGGTCACGCTGCGCGCCGGCCGCGACAAGATCGCCAAGCGGCCGGTGATCTCGTCCTGGAGCGCGCTGCTCGGCTATGTCCGCGTGGCGCTGGCCAACGAGTCGCGCGAGCAATTTCGGGTGCTCTTCCTGGACAGGAAAAAAGCGTTCCGCGCACACGGCATTTTAGGGCTCGCTTAGCGCAGGCTGGCATTTCGCGGCCGCTAAGTAGGAGCATGACCCAGCTTTTTCTGATCTGCCCTAACTGCCGCACGATGGTCGAAGCCACCAAGCAAATGCAGCTTTGGACCGCCTGCTCATTTGAGTGCTTTGCCGCTCGCAATCCCAACCACACCATCAACAAGGCGAGGAATGGAAAGCAGCTTCGGCTGAGTGATGACTTGGCGCGAGAGGTCTATCTGGCCGGTGGCAACTGCACCGAAATCGGTCGCCGATACGGCATCACCCCTGCCCAGGTATCCGCGATTAAGACCGGTCGTTGGTATTCAAGAGTCACGGGCGCGACATTCGCGCCTAGGAGGACGTGGAAGAAACACTCCGAAGGCGCTGCTTAGAACAAGGGAAGCTCGAAGCGTTCCTCGTGGACGATCAGCACCAGCAGGTCCCGTTGGCGCTTGTAGTAGACCGGCACGCCACGGAAGTAGGTTTCACCCGACTTGCGCTGCACAAGCGAACCCTCGGGCGAGAAGTCCTGAACCATTTGGTCGACCAGCGCATCCAGGAAGTCTTCGGTTTGCGTTTGCATGTGCATCTCCTTGTTCAATGGAGATACAGCCGCGTAGGATTTTTACGACCTAAGATCCTGTTTTAATTCACTTTTTCTGGCTGACGCCATGAGTCTATCTGCGTAGATCAATCAGGGCCGCAATTCCGCGGCTCGTGAGGGACCTATGACGACGATTGATGCGGCTCCGATCCGCACGCTCAACGACCGCTTCCGCAAAGACATGGATGTCAGCCTTGGCCGGTGGGTGATTACCCGTGGCGTCAACGACAAGGGCGCGCTGTTCGTGCAGCGTGCCTGCCGTGCTGTTCGCGAGTTCGACCAGTTCAACAACGGCAACGATCCGCACCGCGAACACGACTTTGGGCGCGTGACTGTCGATGGCGAAACCGTCCTCTGGAAGATCGACTACTACGATCCAGCCTTTGAGTTCGGCAGCGAAGACCCCTCCGATCCAAGCAAATGCCGCCGCGTCCTGACGGTGATGTTAGCCGAAGAATTCTGAACCCAATCCGCGCACCGGAGCCCCGCCACGAGCGGGGCTTCGCCATTGCAGCGCTATCGAAACACGACCTATGGTGGGTCAAAGTCTGGGGAACCAATCTATGAGACGCATTGCCCTGTTGTGCTCGATCGCCAGTGTGGCGCTCGCATCCGGTGCCGTTGCTGCACCTCAAAAAGCACCAGCTAAGAAGCCCGCTCCGGCCGCTGCCAAGCCTGCTCCCAAGCCCGCACCCGTAGCCGCTCCCATTCCTGCTCCCGCCCCGGCTCCCGCTCCCTGGAAGCCCGCTGCTTATCCGGGTTCGGGTGCGCCTCTGCCGGCGAACTACAAGGGCGCCGATGCTCTCCGCTTTCTCGACATCCTGACCGCAGCCGAGAAAAAGCAGGAGAAGGACGAGTTCGAGACGACGGCGGCCTACGAAGCGCGGATGGCCAACGCCACCGACATCATCGCCCCAATCGAAATGCAGACGACCTACGCATTCCAGATGGAGGTCGGATACAAATACGACGCCGACGCTCAGGCCTTCATCTTCGGCAAGGAATACGGAGACGAGTGCTCCTCGACCAGCTACTCGACCGACAAGGGCACCTTTATCTGCAACCTCAAGACCGCCCTGGAGCCGTCTGAGAAATACCAAGCCCAGAACGGCTATGGTGATCCTCCCTCGTTTCAGTGGACACCCATGCTAGCTTTTCGGAGCTGGAGAGGAGTGTCTGATGAACGTGAAGC
>NZ_QFQZ01000118.1 GCF_003243465.1 Caulobacter segnis | reverse complement strand
GCGCCGACCTTGTCGCCATGCTCGGCCAGGGCCTTCTCGGTCGAGTGCACGATGGCCTCGCCCTGGTTCTTGGCCTCGACCAGCTTCTTCTTGTTCTCGTCCGCGGCCTTGTTGGCCTCGGCTTCCTTGACCATGCGGTCGATGTCCGCGTCCGAGAGGCCGCCATTGGCCTGGATGCGGATCGAGTGTTCCTTGTTGGTCGCCTTGTCCTTGGCGTGGACCTGGACGATGCCGTTGGCGTCGATGTCGAAGGTGACCTCGATCTGCGGCACGCCGCGCGGCGCCGGCGGAATGCCGACCAGGTCGAACTGACCCAGGATCTTGTTGTCGGCGGCCATCGGGCGTTCGCCCTGGAACACGCGGATCGTCACGGCCGACTGGTTGTCGTCGGCGGTCGAGAAGGTCTGCGAGCGCTTGGTCGGGATCGTGGTGTTGCGTTCGATCAGCGGCGTGAAGACGCCGCCCAGGGTCTCGATGCCCAGGGTCAGCGGGGTCACGTCCAGCAGCAGCACGTCCTTGACGTCGCCTTGCAGCACGCCGGCCTGGACCGCCGCGCCCAGCGCCACGACTTCGTCGGGGTTCACGCCCTTGTGGGGCTCACGGCCGAAGAAGTCCTGCACGGCCTGCTGGACCTTGGGCATGCGGCTCATGCCGCCGACCAGGATCACTTCGTCGATGTCGCTCTTCTTCAGGCCCGCGTCCTTCAGGGCCTGTTCGCACGGACCGATGGTGCGGGCGATCAGGTCGTCGACCAGGGCTTCCAGCTTGGCGCGCGACAGCTTGATGTTCAGATGCAGCGGACCCGAGGCGTTCATGCTGATGAACGGCAGGTTCACTTCGTACTGCGCGGTGGAGCTCAGCTCCTTCTTGGCCTTTTCGGCCTCTTCGCGCAGGCGCTGCAGGGCCAGCTTGTCCTTGCGCAGGTCGACGCCCTGCTCCTTTTTGAACTCGTCGGCCAGGTAGTCGACGATCCGCAGGTCGAAGTCTTCACCGCCCAGGAAGGTGTCGCCGTTGGTCGACTTCACCTCGAAGACGCCGTCGCCGATTTCCAGGATCGACACGTCGAAGGTGCCGCCGCCCAGATCGTAGACGGCGATCTTCTTGTTGTTGTCCTTGTCCAGGCCATAGGCCAGGGCCGCGGCGGTCGGCTCGTTGATGATCCGCAGGACTTCGAGGCCCGCGATCTTGCCGGCGTCCTTGGTCGCCTGACGCTGGGCGTCGTTGAAATAGGCCGGAACCGTGATGACCGCCTTGGTCACCGGCTCGCCGAGGTGGGCCTCGGCGGCTTCCTTCATCTTTTGCAGGATGAAGGCCGAGACTTCCTGCGGGCTGTAGTCCTTGCCGTGGGCCTTGACCCAGGCGTCGCCAGTCGGGCCCTTGACGATCTCGTAGGGCACCATGCCCTTGTCCTTCTCGACCACCGGGTCGCTGGCGTTGCGGCCGATCAGGCGCTTGATCGCGAACAGCGTGTTGGTCGGGTTGGTCACGGCCTGGCGCTTGGCGGGCTGGCCGATCAGGCGCTCGCCGTCTTCCAGGAAGGCCACGACCGACGGCGTGGTGCGAGCGCCCTCGGCGTTCTCGATCACCTTCGGGTTCTTGCCGTCCATGATGGCCACGCACGAGTTCGTGGTGCCAAGGTCGATGCCGATAATCTTGCTCATCTTCGTACCTGTCGCTCCTCTAGGCGGACGGCGGTGACAAGGACCTTCTCGGAAGCGTCCCGGTTTTTCTCGCTCCGTCCCCGTGGTTCGCACTCTCTCGGGTTTACGGTCCACATCCTGCCCGACCGGCGAAAGCCGAGCGGGCGGAATGCGTTGTGCGAAGTTGACGAGCCCGTCAACCCCGCTTTCGAAGCCGGATATGGGGGATAGCCAGCGGCGCGCAAGACCATAACCCCATGGGGCGAGGGGGAATCTCGCCAATCACGATAGAAAAATGGCCGCACCCGGAGGGTGCGGCCACGGAAAGTCTTGAACTTTTAAGCTCTTATCGCGCTAGCCGGCCTTGGCGACCCAGGCGGTGATGGCCGGCAGGCGCTCCTGGCGGATCTTGGCGCGATTGATCACAGCGGCGGCCGCCTTGTCGGCCTCCTTGCGCGAGCCCTCGGCCAGGTTGGCCGCGGCGTAGGCCTTGATCTTGTCGGCCATGGCCGGGTTGGACGACCCCGAGCCCAGCCCCGGGATGAACCGGGTGCGCGAGCTGCTGTCGACCTTGGCGTTGACGGCGTCCTTGTTGGCGACGGCCCAGTCGAAGGTCATCTCCGGGAATTCGCCGGCCACGCGCGAGATCATGTTGCTGGACAGGGTCTCGCCCGGTTCCGATGTCAGGGCCAGCGCCAGGGCCTTCTTGGCCAGGGACTCGTCCTCGGTGGCCGCCAGCAGCATGTAGAGCTGCGACTTGACCAGCGGAGTCTTCTCGGCCTGGGCCTGGGCGCGGATGGCGTCCCAGGTCGCCGCGTCGGCCTGCCTGGCCACCACGTTCTGGATCGTCTTGCGCAGGGGACCGGGGACGGCGGTCGGGTCGGTCTTGTCGGCGTTGAACCGTCGGATGGCCTCGGCCACCACGTCCGCGTCGCCCAGGCCGCCCAGCGTACCGATCAGGCTGGCGCGCAGGATGGCGATGTTTTCCGGCTCGCCCGGCTTGGCCGTCCAGCCGACCCTGGCCAGCGCCGGCCGCAGCTTGGCGATGGCCAGCTTGCGGAACGCGGCGCGCTCGGCGGGCATGCCCTCGTAGTAGGCGTCGATCGTCGAATAGACGCCCGCGATCTTCGACAGCACCTGCGGATCGGCGTCGATGGGCGTCGCCTTCGCAAGATCCAGGAAGTCGGTGGCGGGCTGGTAGCCGGCCAGACCCATGGACCAGGCGTCGCTCATCACGCCCAGCTGGTCGATCGACGGCAGCTTGGCGAAGCCGCCCGCGATGCCGGCGAACCGCTCCGCACCGTATTGCACCCGATAGTAGCCGTTCTGGCCGGCGTTGACGACGACCGGGCCGCAGCCCTCGACCGTCACCGAGCCCTTGCCGCCGGTCACCAGGGTCTTGGCCTCGCCGCCGCCCAGCGCCTTCACCGTCACCGGCACGCGCCACATCAGCGGCTTCTTGTTCGGCATGTCCTTGCTGAACTCGCCCTGGGTCAGGCCCAGGGTGGTCTTGCCGGCGGCGCAGGTGGCGCTGTCGACGGTGATCAGCGGCACGCCGGGCTGCAGGGTGAAGTCGTGGGCGATCGCCTTGATCGGCTTCTTGGCCGCGGTCTCGACCGCCTGCCACAGATCGTCGCTGACCGTGTTGCCGTGAGCGTGCTTCTTCATGTAGGCGCGCACGCCGTCGCGCCAGGCGTCGTGGCCCACATAGCTTTCCAGCATGCGGATCACCGCCTCGCCCTTCTGGTAGGTGATGCCGTCGAAGGCCTGGCTGGCCTGCTCGACGGTCTCGACGTGCTGCACGACCGGGTGCGTGGTCTGCAGCGCGTCCAGGCTCATGGCGTACTCGCGGCCGCCGACCGCCACCAGCGCCGAGTTCCATTCGGGGTGGAAGTGCTCGGTCGCCCGGCCCTCCATCCACGACGCGAAGCCCTCGTTCAGCCACAGGTCGTCCCACCAGGCCATGGTGACCAGGTCGCCGAACCACTGGTGGGCCATCTCGTGCGCCACCGTCGTGAAGACGTTCTGCTTGTCCCGCTCGGTCGAGATCTTGGGATCCAGCAGCATGGCGTATTCGAAGTAGAAGATCGCGCCCCAGTTCTCCATGGCGCTGAAGAACTGGCTCTGGCCGGGGGCGGCGATGTTGTCGAGCACCGGCAGCGGATAGGGGGTGCCGAAATAGTCGTTGTACCAGGGCAGGATCTGCGCCGCCGACTTCAGCGCGAATTCGGCCTTGGGCGTGTCGCCCTTTTTGGTGACGACGCCGACATCGACGCCGGCCGCCTTGACCGAGGCGCGGTCGAACTCGCCCAGGCCGAAGAACAGCAGATAGGTCGACATCTTCGGCGAGGTCGCGAACTTCACGACCGTCTTGCCGCCGCCAATGTCCTTGGACGAGGCGATGGGCATGTTGCCGAGCGCCATCTGGCCGGTCGGGATCGTCGCCTCGACGCTGTAGGTGGCCTTGTAGAACGGCTCGTCCCACGACGGGATGAACCGGCGGGCGTCGGAGTTCTCGAACTGGGTGTAGAGCGCGCGCTTCTTGCCGGTCTCGGTGTCGTAGTCGAGGGCGAACAGGCCCGCGGCCTGGGTGTAGATCTTGCCGGCGTAGTCGATCGACAGGACGTACTTGCCCTTGGTCAGGGGCTTGGCGAACGTGAAGCTGGCCGTCTGGGCCTCGCTGTCGACCTTGACCTTGGCGGCGCCGACGCCTGCGATCTCGACCTTGGAGAACGTCAGGTCAGCGGCCTGCAGGGTCACGGTGGCGGTCGGCTCGACCACCTCGATGGCGATCTTCACCCGCGCCGTGAAGGACATCTTGTCGGCGTCGGGCGTGAACGCCAGATCATAGTGCGAGGGCCGGACATTGCGCGGCAGCTGGCTCGTGACGGTGGCGAAGGTCGCCCCCTTCGAACCCGGAGCGGCGGCGGGCGCGGTGGCGGCGCAGGCGCCTCCGGCGGCCAAAAGGATCACGGCCGCAGCCGTAGAGGACAAGAGACGACGCATGTTGGCTTCCAGATTGGAAAATTCATCCGGCCCCCTCAGCCGGCGGCGCAAACCAACACCTTCCGGCCCTGTGTCGCGCGTTAATAATTGGTAATGTCGCAGCCGTTGTCCGTCACGCCCGGGTTCGACCTGTGGCCGGGGCTTCTGGAGCTCGAACTCCAGCAGGCGCTCGTCTCTTCGGTGCTCGCCGCCGCCGAGGTCGCGCCGTTCGCCCGGTACGAGACGCCGCAGGGCAAGCCAATGAGCGCGGCCATGACCGCCTTCGGACCGCTGGGCTGGGTCAGCGACCGGGCCGGCTACCGCTACGCCGACCAGCATCCGGAAAGCGGCCAGCCCTGGCCACAGATGCCGCAGGCGCTGCTGCATCTTTGGGCGCGCCTGGGTGACGCGGAAACGCCGCCGGACTCCTGCCTGGTCAATCTCTACCGCGGCGACGCTCGCATGGGCCTGCATCAGGACCGCGACGAGGCCGATCCGCGCTTTCCAGTGCTGTCGGTCTCGCTGGGCGACACGGCGGTGTTCCGGATCGGCGGGACGCGCCGCAAGGACCCGACCCGCAGCCTGCGCCTGAACTCCGGCGACGTCTGCCGGCTATCGGGACCCGCCCGGCTGGCGTTCCATGGCGTCGACCGCATCCTGCCCGGCTCGTCCAGCCTGGTCCCGGGCGGCGGCCGGATCAATCTCACCCTGCGGCGAGCGCGTTGAAGCCGGCCAGCTCGAATGGCGCCATCCGAGCGGACCGGCTCCTGGATTTCCCGAAGGGGTCGCGCCGCCTATTCGCCCTTCTTGTAGGGGACGAACTCTCCGAGCCTGACGCCGCCGTTATAGCCCGGCCCCGCGCCCCGCCCGCCGTTATCGCCGGTCATCAGGTTGTTGCCCTCGCACAGTTCGACGGACTCGCCGACCGTCAGCGAATTGTTGGAGTTCAACCCGTCCACGCCGGCCGTCGGCCGGTTGACGTACAGCGTCGGACTGCCGCGCAGGCGATAGACGATGGCCGTGCCGTTGATGATCTCGGTGGTGATGATCTTGCGGACCTCGATACAGGGAACCGCGGCGAAGGCGGTGCGCCCCTCCAGCATCTTGGCCAACTGCGCCTCGCCCTTGGCGTTCTCGGCCTGGGCGCCCGACGCGGTCATCAGCCCCAGGCTGGCCGCCACGGCCAGCAGTCTCATCCCCTTGCCCACCTTCTGAACTCCTCAGCTCAATTCAACCTCAGGCGAAGGCTCAACCAGAAATGGTCGCACGTCAATGAGGCGCGACATGTCGAGCGCAAGATCTCCGCGGGGTCGGCGTCGCGCCAGGGCTTGCGAAGGCGGGCGGACCAAGGCGCCAAAAACAGCAAAGGGGGCGGCCCCTTTCGGAGCGGCCCCCTCTGACTTGCGCCTTGGCGAAACCCGCGTCACGCCTTGGCGAGATAGATCAGCCGCGCAGCTTGCGCGTGATCGTCTCCAGGTCCTGGTTCAAGGCGCTGTCTTCGGCGCGCAGGGCCTCGATGCGGCGCACGGCGTGCAGCACCGTGGTGTGGTCGCGACCGCCGAAGCGACGGCCGATGTCCGGCAGCGAGCGGGTGGTCAGCTGCTTGGCCAGCCACATGGCGGCCTGGCGCGGACGGGCCACGGCGCGGTTGCGGCGCTCGCTGAGCAGGTCGGCCTGCTTCATGCCGTAGTGCTCGGCGGTGGCCTTCTGAATGTCGTCGATGGTGATGCGCTTTTCGCCCGACCGCAGGTGCGGACGCAGGATCGCCTGGACTTCGTCGAGGGTCATGCGCGACAGCCCTTCCCCGGCGCGAGCCGACAGGGTGTTCAGGGCGCCTTCCAGTTCACGGACGCTGTCGGTGAAGCGGTCGGCGAGGAATTGCAGCACGTCCGGACGCATGGTCGGCTCGAAGCCGTGGGCGGCCGACAGGGTCTGGATCTTGCGCTCCAAGATGCCCAGGCGCAGCGAGCGGTCGGCCGGCTCCAGGCCGCAGACCAGGCCCGCCGACAGGTGCGAGCGCAGGTGGGCGTCCATCTCGGTCATGGCCGACGGCGGACGATCGGCCGAGAACACGACGCGGCGGCCTTCCTCGACCAGGGCGGTCAGGGTGTGGAACAGCTCTTCCTGCGTCGACTGCTTGCCGGCGATGAAGTGCACGTCGTCGATGATCAGGAGATCGGCGGCGCGCAGCTCTTCCTTGAAGGCGGCGGTCTGGCGATCCATCACGGCGCGGACGAAGGTCGACAGGAAGCGCTCGGCGGTCAGGTAGACCACGCGCTTTTCCGGCGCGTTGCGCATGGCTTCCCAGGCCAGGGCGTTCAGCAGGTGCGTCTTGCCGAAGCCGTAGGGGCCGTGGAACAGCACGGGATTGAAGTGGCCGTCGGCCCAGTTGGCGATCCGGCGCGCCACGGCGTGGGCGAACTCGTTGGCCGGACCCGGGACGAAGGTCTCGAACGTGAAGCGCTCCTGCAGGCCTTGGGTGCGGGGCGACTTGGCGCTGGTCGGGGCCACGGCGGGGGCGTCGGTGGAGACGGGCAGCACGATCTCGATCGGTTCGGCGGCGACAGCCTTGGGGGCGGCCTCGACATAGACGCCGGCCGTGGCTTCGAACTCCAGGCGCGACTTCAGGTCGATACGACGGCCGGTCGCATCGTGGGCGGCCCACAGCTCGCTGATCCGGCGCCAGGCGCTGCGGCGGATCCAGTCCCGCGCGATCCCGGTCGGCGTGACCAGGACGACGTCGCCGACGGCGGCTTCGCGCAGCACGGCCGGCGCGATCCACGACCCGAAGGCCGCATCGCCCAGTTCGCGCTTCAGCGCCACGCAGACCTTTGACCAAACGGTCGCCGCCGGCTCGCAAGCCGCCGCCATCGCCACCGAGAAGTCTTGGCTGGCCACCCCGCCCTTCATCGTCATTCGTCCACCGCCTCGCATAAAAGTAACCGCCGCATACAATCAGCCGCCGCCCCCCATGGCGTGCGACCGGTCCGTCTCAACGCACACAGGTTCTCACCCGGCGAACACGATCGGTTCGCCGCCGCCTTGTTTTTCAAGACTGGAGAAGCGTTGAGACGCTTAAACTAGCCAGCGGCGGGGTCGGGTCAAACGGAAAACTTGCGTCCGGTCGCGGATATTTCTGTTGACTCGCGAGAGGCCCTCGCCCCGCAAGGGAATACCCGAAAGCCGCTCTTAGATCACAGTTTGCAACGTCAGGAACAGCGCCTTGAATCCAAAGCAAAAGCCGACCAGGCGAACCTGATCGGCTTTTGTAAATACTTGAATTTGTTAGACGAACGACGTTCGTCCAAGATCTGGACTAGGCCGCGGCCTTATCCAGCTTCTTCAGGCGGGCGGCCAGGCGCGAGACCTTGCGCGAGCCCGTGTTCGGATGAACCACGCCCTTCGAAACGGCGCGCATCAGTTCCGATTGCGCTTCGACGAAAGCGGCCTTGGCGACGGCGACGTCACCCTTGGCGATCGCGTCTTCGAACTTGCGCAGGAAGGTGCGCACGCGCGAGCGGCGAGCGGTGTTGACTTCGGTGCGGCGAGCGATCTTGCGGATCGCTTTCTTGGCGCCGGGATTATTGGCCATGGATCGGACCTTCAAACGGACAGCCGCGCGGGCGGCCGCGAAGCAGGGAAAACAGAGCGCGCGGATATACGGGAAGCGGCGCCCGGGGTCAACGGTCCACAGGCGGATTCCTGAGGACCGGAATGACGCAATCGTTTCGAGCCCGATCACATCCCCTTGAAGCTTGGCTTTCGCTTCTCGACGAAGGCCGCCATGCCCTCTTTTTGGTCTTCGAAGGCGAACAGCGAGTGGAACAGGCGCCGCTCCAGCGCCACGCCCGTCGTCAGGGTCGTCTCGTAGGCGGCCTCGACCAGTTCCTTGTTCATCGCCACGGCCAGCGGCGACTGGGCGGCGATCTTGGCGGCGACGGCCAGGGCCTCGTCCACCAGGGTGTCCGCCGGGAAGATCCGCGACACCAGCCCCGCGCGCTCGGCCTCGACGGCGTCCATCATCCGGCCGGTCAGGATCATGTCCATGGCCTTGGACTTGCCCACCAGGCGCGTCAGCCGCTGGGTGCCGCCGATGCCGGGCGCAACGCCCAGAGTGATCTCGGGCTGGCCGAACTTGGCGGTGTCGGAGGCCAGGATGAAGTCGCACATCATCGCCAGCTCGCAGCCGCCGCCCAGGGCGTAGCCGGACACCGCGGCGATGATCGGCTTGCGGCACTGCTCGACCGCGCGCGCGCCGGCGGTGAAGAAGTCCTGGCGGAACATCTGGGCGTAGGTCTTGTCAGACATCTCCTTGATGTCGGCGCCGGCCGCGAAGGCCTTGGCCGAGCCGGTCAGCACGATGCAGCCGACGGCGTCGTCAGCCTCAGCCACCCCAAGCGCCTGGGCCAGCTCGCCCAGTAGCTGGGTGTTCAGGGCGTTCAGCGCTTCGGGACGGTTCAGGCGGATCAGGGCCACGCCGGGGGCGCTCTCCGGCGCTTCGACGATCAGGGTCTGGTAGTCGGCCATCGGGGTCTCCTGAAGGGTTGGCGCTTTTATAGAGGGGCCGAAGCGGTTGGGGAGCCCTGACGTCGCGTTAGCCATGGGGCGACCACTTCACGCGGCTCGCCGCTGAAGGGATGGAAAGGGACGCGGAGCGCCGGACGACGTCCGGAATGCTTTAGTGTTGTTACCGTTTCGACGAAGCCCGACGCTCCGCGCGACCGTTATCCGCCAGCGTCCCGTCAGGTGGCCCTGTTCAGGCCTTACCGGCGACTGTGTTGGGTCAACCGGGCTTTTGCCAGGGCTGATTTGATTTCAGCATGCCGTTTGCGGCGACGACGAGCT
>NZ_QFQZ01000001.1 GCF_003243465.1 Caulobacter segnis | reverse complement strand
GGGTAGCTCAGATGGTTAGAGCGGTGGATTCATAACCCACAGGTCGGCGGTTCGATCCCGCCCCCCGCCACCAGGACGGACTGATTTCCTCCGAAATTCAGAGGCTTGGAACGAGGCGACGCCGCGCTCGTTGTCGCCCAATGGCACGCGCACCCAAGGTCTTCACATGGTCGGACGGCTTCCACCGCTACACGGTGGCCGCGACCTCGCGCGCCAAGGCGCTGGCGGCCTGGGAGACCGATCGCGATCTCTTCAAGGAAGGCGTGGCGGCCGAAGCGCCTGACGCGCCTGACGCCAGGGCGGCTCTGGCCGCGCCAGGGGCGGTGATCCGCCGGGCCGAGGGCGGGCTGAAGGCCGCCGTCGACAAGCTGCCGACGCCCAAGCCGAAGAAGGTCGACGGCGCCGCCGAGGCCAGGCGCAAGCAGGCGTTGGCCGAGGCGGAAGCCGCGCTCGAAGCGGCCGAGACCGAGCAGCGCGACGCCGAGGCCGACCTGGAGCAGCGTCGCCGTGCGCTGGAAGCCGAGGCCGCGGCGCTGGAGCGGTCATGGGCCGCCCGCCGCGCCAAGCTCACGAAGACGGTGGAAGGCCTGCGGTCGCGATAGAGGCCGGCGGCTGGCCGCGAAGGCCGCGTCGTTCCAGGTAGTCGAGCAGGGCGGCCGGGTGATCGGTCTGGACGATGCTGGCCCCTTCGCCGATCAGCCGGCCCCAGACGCGGTCGGGATGGCGCAAGGCCTTGCGGTCGTCAGACTGGTCGAGCATCCCCCGCCAACCCTTGGCGGCCAGGGTGTTGGTCCAGACGCGGATGCGGGCGGCGCGGGCGGCGTCGCGCACGGCGGTGAAGCCTCGCCCCCGCAGGGCGACCGTTTCCACGGCGGGGATCTGGCGGGTCCCCGAGGCCTGGCGAAGGGTGATCCTGGCCAGCCCGCTCGGCGTCGTCGCCGACTTGGCGGCGATCATCGGCATGAAGGCGAGATCCTGATACGGCGACAGGTCGGCCAGCGGCGGCGCGCCGGCGGCGGCCTTCGCCTTGAACAGCACCCAGTCGGTCGCCTCGACGCGGCGGGCGACCGCGGCGGCCTCGGCGGCGTAGGGGCCCTTGAGGTCGAGGTTGACCAGCACGCGGCCGCGCGCCGCCGCCAGGAAGGCCTCCAGCGTCGGCGGCGCCGAGTCCGGGTCGTCCTTGAGCTTGAGCGCCTGGACTTGCGCCAGGGTCAGGTCGGCGACGCGGCCCTTGCCCAGGGTGGTGCGGTCGACCTTGGCGTCGTGCATGATGACGAGCGCGCCGTCGCGGGTGCGGCGCACGTCGATCTCGACAAGGTCGACGCCCAGGGCGACGCAGCGTTCGAGGGCGGCCAGGGAGTTCTCGGCGACCGGCCGCTCGAAGCCGTGAGCGGGCGCCGCGCGGTGGCAGGCGCGGTGCGCCACGACCAGCACGCCGTCGCGCGGATCGTAGAGGCGCTCCAGCGGTCCGGCGGCGAAAACCGGCCAGGCCGCGACGCTCAGCGCCAGGGCGATCGGGAAAGTCAGTCGTCGCACGCTCAAGGCCCCCCAGCCTTTCCACCCTGACCGAGTCACGCGACAGGCGTGCGGCGGTTCGGGCTCAGGGATGTGACGCCGCCGCGGCGACCGTCCCCCAGGTGGGCGCGGGCTTTATCTGCCGATGCGCCGCGACTTGGATCGACGGGCCCGAAGCCGGGCGTCAGAGCGCCAGGACGCAGCGCTCGCCGATGGTCGGGCGCGACAGCTCCACGCGCGACAGGCCCGGGAACTGGACCTTCAGGCGCTCGGCGAAATAGAGGCACAGGCGCTCGAGCGTCGGCGTCTCCAGGCCGGGCTTGTCGTTCAGCAGGCCGTGGTCCAGCTCGCCGGCGACCGCCTTCAGGGCGGCGTCCAGGGTGTCGAGGTCGGCGACCCAGCCGGCCGGGGCCATCTCGCCCTTCACGCTGGCTTCCACCTTGAACGAGTGGCCGTGCAGCTTGCGATAGCGATGGTCTTGCGGACCTTGCTCGATGTAATGGGCCGCGTCGAAATACGCGGCCTTCGTGATCTCGAAGACGGGCTTCATCGTGTACTTCTTTTGACAGGCCTGGGAGGCTCTAGCGCGTCGACCCTGTCACCAAGTCGAGCGCCTTATCCGTCAGGGCAGGCCGAGATATTTGTGCGTTTGGACGCTTAAACGCCATTGTGGGTGCGAAAGGCAATAGGCGACGGCCAATTGCGTGTTTCGGTCGCGCTCCGGCCCGTCCATCGGCTGCAGGTAGAACCGCTCGAAATCCAGGTCCGCGAAGCGCTCGGGCATGGCCTTCTCTTGCGGGAAGACCAGCTTCAGCTCCTGCCCCGAGGTCTGCACCACGGGGGCGTCGGCCTTGGGGCTGATGCAGATCCAGTCGATCCCGGCCGGAGCCGGAAGCGTGCCGTTGCTCTCGACCGCGATCTGGAAGCCACGGGCGTGCAGGGCTTTGATCGCGGCGTCATCCAGTTGCAGGAAGGGCTCGCCGCCCGTGCAGACCACTAGGCGATCGTCTGGCCCGCCCGTCCACTGGGCTTCGACCGCCGCCGCCAGGTCCTCGGCCGTGGAGAACTTGCCGCCGTTCTCGCCGTCGGTCCCGACGAAGTCGGTGTCGCAGAAGGTGCAGACGGCCTTGGCGCGGTCCTGCTCGCGGCCGCTCCACAGGTTGCAGCCGGAAAAGCGGCAGAACACCGCCGCCTTGCCCGCCTGGCCGCCCTCGCCCTGTAGGGTCAGGAAGATCTCTTTGACGGAGTAGGTCACGCCGGCAGCGCCTCGCGGCCGTCAGCGTCCCACTCGGCGTAGCCCTTTTCGCGCAGCTCGCAGGCCGGACAGGCGCCGCAGCCATGGCCCCAGGCGTGCAGCACGCCGCGTTCGCCCTGGTAGCAGGTGTGGCTTTCCTCGACGATCAGCCGAACGAGGTCCTCGCCGCCCAGGGACTTCGAGAGCGCCCAGGTCTGGGCCTTGGTCAGCCACATCAGCGGGGTCTCGACGCGGAAGTTCCGGTCCATGCCCAGGTTCAGGGCGCTCTGCATGGCGTCCAGGGTGTCGCGCCGACAGTCGGGATAGCCCGAGAAGTCGGTCTCGCACATGCCGCCGACCAGGGCGTCGATGCCGCGTCGATCAGCCAGGGCCGCGGCGTAGATCAGGAACACGAGGTTCCGCCCCGGCACGAAGGTCGAGGGCAGGCCGCGCTCGGTCATCTCGATCGCGCGGTCGGCGGTCAGGGCCGACTGGGCGACGGCGCCGAAGCTCTTGATGTCGAGGACATGGTCCTCGCCCAGGCGATCGGCCCACTGGGGGAAGCGCGCGGCGATCTCGCGGCGCACGGCCTGGCGCGCTTCCATCTCGACGGCGTGACGCTGGCCATAGTCGAAGCCGACCGTCTCGACGCGACCGTAGCGCTCCAGGGCCCAGGCCAGGCAGACGCTGCTGTCCTGGCCGCCGGAGAACAGGACGAGGGCGGCTTGATCGGCGACGGGGCGCTCTTGCGGGCTCATGCGCGGCGCTCGCTTTTCGGGAAGGGGAACATGGGCCTCCCTGTACACGAGCCGCGCCGCCGCCGGAACCTACCGACCGCCCATCCGCGGCGCGCCGAGTGCTATAAGGGCAATACCCCTTTCAGGAAGTGAGTCGAATTCTTGCGCCCCGTTTTCATGGATATTTCCCGTGCTGCGGGATTCATAATGGCTTACGTCCGGGAAGCTTCCGCAAGGTAAGCGGCAAACTCGTTCTTCTAATTCATCCATGACTTGCATGGACCCTGGCGTTCGACGCCCATTTCAAGTGAAAAGGCGTAACCTATCGCTGATCACTTAGTCTGGGGGCAGTTGACAGTCAGAGAACGCAAGTATGCAATCTTCCAATGCCGCGATGGGATCGCCGTACGCCCGCGTGGTGAAAAACAGTATGGCGCGAGGAAACATCGACGCACCCAGGCCCACCCATAAGGCGCCGCTTGCGTCAGGGAGGGAATTCAATGTCGCAAACTCTGCGTATGCGGAGCCTGCTGACCATGGGCGCTTCGGCGGCCGTGATCTCGGCTCTCGCCGTCCCCGCTTTCGCTCAGCAGGCCAAGCCGCCCGCCCAGCAGAACAACACCGTCATCGAAGAGCTGGTCGTCACGGCCCAGAAGAAGGAAGAGGCGCTGCAGGACGTGCCGATCGCGGTGTCGGCCTTCAGCCAGGACTCGCTGGAAGCGCAGAAGATCGACGGCGGTCCCAACCTGCAGCAGGCGATCCCTAACGTCAGCTTCGCGCGCAGCAACTTCACCAACAGCTTCAACTTCCAGATCCGCGGCATCGGGGCCAAGGCCGTCGGCGCCTCGGCCGACCAGGGCGTCGGCGTCCACATGAACAATGCGCCCATGCAGTCGGGCAACCTGTTCGAGGCCGAGTTCTACGACGTCGAGCGGGTGGAAGTGCTGCGGGGGCCGCAGGGCACGCTCTACGGCCGTAACGCCACTGGCGGCGTGGTCAATGTGATCACCGCCAAGCCCACCGACCATTTCGAGGCCAACGCCCGCGCCGAATACGGCAACTACAACGCCATCCGCCTGCGCGGCATGGTCAATGTGCCGATCTTCGAGGACAAGCTGGCGGTCCGCCTGTCCGGCGCCTCGCTGAAACGCGACGGCTTCGTCACCAACACCTTCAACAAGCACGTCGTCGACGATCGGGACCTGTATTCGACCCGCGTCCAGGTGATGTTCAATCCGACCGAGAAGCTGCGCACCAACTTCCTGTGGGAGCGGTTCCACGAGAACGACAGCCGCGCCCGCACCGGCAAGCAGCTCTGCACCAAGGACAACGGTCCGGCCACGATCGGCGGCGTACCGACGGGCGCGGCGCGCGGCTACCTGAACCAGGGCTGTCTGCCGGCGTCGCTCTACACGGCCGGCGCCTACGGCACGGTCAACACCGCCGGCACCCTGACGGGCCTGCTGGGCAACATCTTTGGCTTCACGTCGGGCGACGTCAACGCGGGCGACACCACCTCGACCAACCTTCGCGAGATCGAGACGGCGCTGGATCCGATCTACCGCTCGGGCTCGAACGTCTACCAGTTCACCCTGAACTATGACCTCTCCGACACCCTGACCTTCACCTCGATGACCGCCTACAGCAAGGGCAGCATCTATACGAAGCAGGACTACAACCGGAACGTCTCGCCGGTGCCGTTCAACAGCACCCCGTTCACGCCGGGCGGCTTCTTTACTGATCCCCAGGTGGGCGCCACCAACAAGTTCACCACCATCGACGTGTCGTCGGGCCGCTCCGAGCAGTTCAGCCAGGAACTGCGCCTGCAGTCGGCGTTCGACGGGCCTGTCAACTTCAACTTCGGCGGCATCCACTTCACCTATCGGACGCTGACCGACTACTACGTGATCGGCAACTCGCTGACCCTCTCGTCGCTGGCGCTGAACTACTCCAACACCGGCAATCCGAACTGCAATCCGGCGACCACCGCCCGCTGCATCGGCATCGACACGGCCGCCGACCCGACCGGCGACGGCCACAACTACTATCTGAACCGTACGCCCTACACGCTGGTGTCTGACGCCCTGTTCGGCGAGGTCTATTACCAGGTCAACGAGGACCTGAAGTTCACCCTGGGCCTGCGCCAGACGCGCGACAAGAAGGCGGTCAAGAACTACTCGACCGTGCTGCTGGCGCCGGGCTACGGCTTGACGCTGAACCCGTCCAACCCCGACCAGCGGGCCCGCTTCAGCGAGACGACCGGCCGGTTCGGCTTCGACTACAAGGCGCACCTCGGCTTCACCGACGACACCCTGATCTACGCCTTCTACTCCAAGGGCTATAAGGGCGGCGGCATCAATCCGGGCGTTCCGGCCAATTCGGTCGGCATCCGCCAGACCTTCGATCCCGAGTTCGTCAACGCCTTCGAGATCGGCACCAAGAACACCCTGCTGGGCGGCAGCCTGCTCTTCAACGCGACCGGTTTCTCCTACGATTACAAGGGCTACCAGATCTCGAAGATCGTCAACCGGACCTCGGTCAATGAGAACGTCGACGCCAAGGTCTACGGTCTGGAGCTGGAGTCGATCTGGTCGCCCGTCCGCAACCTGAAGCTCAACGCCAACATCGGCTACCTGCACACCAAGATCGGCAACGGCGTCAGCTCGATCGACACCATGAACCGGACCCAGTCGAACCCGGCCTACACCCTGGTCAAGATCGGGCCCAACTCGTCGGCCGTGGGCGGCAACTGCGTGCTGGCGACCGCTGGCGTCGCCACGATCATCGGAGCCGGGGCGGGCGCCACCTTGCCCTGGGCCTGCTCGGGCGCGGCCGCCTACCAGGCGTTCCTGTCGGCTCCGGCCGCGGCCGGCGGCGCGGGCCTGCCGGCCGCCAGCGCGGCCTTCCTGGCCAACGCCACCGGCCTCTACACCTATGGCGCGGGTTATTCGATCGAAGGGACGGCGGCGAACATCTCGGGCAACGAGCTGCCCAACTCGCCGCACTGGACCACCTCGATCGGGGCCCAGTACACTTTCGAGCTGTCGGACGGCTGGTCGGCGACGATCCGCGGCGACTACTACCGCCAGAGCAAGCAGTTCGCCCGGGTCTACAACACCGAGTACGACCGGCTGAAGGCCTGGGACAATGGCAACCTGACCCTGAAGATCGAGAAGCCCGAATGGGGCCTGTCGTTCGACGCCTATGTAAAGAACATCGGCAACAAGATCCCGATCGTCGACGCCTACACCACCGACGACACCTCGGGCCTGTTCACCAACGTGATCACCGCCGAACCGCGCCTGTACGGCGTGGCGATCACCAAGTCCTGGTAGCCAGCGTATCCGCGTAACTCCCAAGGCGGCGCCCTCGGGCGTCGCCTCTTTTTTCGGCGGTTCGGGGCACCCCTTAAGGCGTCTGCGCGGCCCGCCGGAGCGCGGACTTAACGACTCTGCAAGGCGATGGAGGGCATGTTCCCGGCCTGGAGTCCTGGCGAAGTTCCCCGTATGGAAACGCTTTCACGTCTGATCGACAAGCGCGCGTGCGTCGCGCCCGACGCGCCGTGCGGTCAGGTCGCGGCGATGTTCGACGCCGATCCGACGGCCGCCGCCATCGCCGTGGTCGAGCATGAGCGCCCGGTGGGCGCGGTCTATCGGGACGTGTTCCAAGGCATGATGCGCGTGGCCGGCGAGACCCTCGCCGACAAGCCGGTGACCGGCGTCATGGACGCCTCGCCGCGCATCGTCTCGGCTGACACCGACGCCAACGCCTTCATCAATCTCCTGCGCGACAGCGGCCAACCCGTTTTCCGCACCGCCTTCGTCGCGGTCGACGCGACCGGCCGCTATGTCGGGATCGGCGGCCTGACCTCGCTGCTCACCGTCCACCAGCGCCGGCTGAGCGAGGCGCGCGACGCCCGGGCCCTGATCGAGCGGATGGCGTTGGACATCGGCGACCACCTGGACGGCGTGCTGGCGATCACCGCGCGCCTGGAGCAGCAGCGCCTGACGCCGGACGCGGCGGCTTTCGTGCGCGCGATCAGCGACACCAGCCGCGACATGAGCGAGACGGTCGGGCGCGCGATCGACCTGCACCGCTCGACCCAGGGTCATCTGGTCTTGAAGCCCCAGGCCACCCGGCTGCGCGATCTGGCGGACGCCGTGGAGGCCCGCTGGGCCGCGCGCGCCCAAGACGGCGGCTCGACGCTGCTGGTCTCTTATGACGGCGATCCCGAGAGCGGGGTCGAGATCGACGGCGAACGCCTGCTGCAGGTCTTCGACGTCCTGATCGAAAACGCCCTGGCCGCCGGCCGCGGCATGATCGAGGTGCGCCTCGCCGCCCGGCCCGAGGACGACCTCGTGCGCCTGGACGGCCAGGTGCGCGACAACACGGCCGGCTGCGACGCCGAGGATCGCATGGCGCGCCTGACGGGCTCGATGAGCCAGGCCGAGCTGCAGGATCGCTCAGAGATCGCGCTCAGCGTCGGCCTGGCCCTGGCGCGTCGCATCATGCGGGCCATGGGCGCGCCCTTGCACGCCGAGGCCAATCGCGGCGCCGGCGTGACGGTCGGCTTCTCGCTGGTCGCCCACGCGGCGGCGGCGGTTCAGTCCCCCACCGGCGAGACGGCCGCGGCCGCGCCCGCCGCTCACATCCTGATCGTCGACGACAACGCCACCAACCGCATGGTCGCCGAGGCCCTGTGCGACATGTTCGACTGCACCTCCGAGCAGGCGGTCGACGGCGTCGAGGCCGTCGAGATGGCGCGTGGCGGCCGCTTCGACCTCATCCTGATGGACATCAAGATGCCGCGCATGGACGGCGTCGCCGCCACCCGCGCCATTCGCGAGATGGGCGGCCGGCTCGGCCGGACCCCCGTCGTCGCCCTGACCGCCAACGCCGATCCGCTGGACGTCCAGACCTACCTGGCCGCCGGCATGCAGGACGTCGTCGAAAAGCCGATCAAGCCCGAGCGCCTGGCCGTGGTGCTCAACGCCCTGCTTGGCGACGAGGAAGACGGCGGCGCCGCGGCCGCGTAGCGGCCGTAAATCTCCCTAGTCCAGCAGCCCGCCAGGCGGGACATAGTGGACCTGGGCCGCCGGCCCGAGCGGCCAGTCGAACGCCACCCACGCCAGGGTCATCAGCACGCCCGCGCTCATGAACGCCAGGGCGTAGGGCAGCATCAGCGCCAGCAGCGACCCCACGCCCATGCCGGGGTCCCAGCGCCGCGTCATGGCCAGCACCAGCGGGAAGTAGCTCATCAGCGGCGTCATCAGGTTGGTGAAGCTGTCGCCCATGCGGTAGGCGGCCGTGGTCATCTCCGGCGAAATGCCCAGCAGCATGAACATCGGCACCACCACCGGCGCCAGCGCGCTCCACTTGGCCGAGGCCGAGCCGATGAACAGATCCAGCACCGACGAGAACCCCAGCACGCTGACCAGCAGCAGCGGCGCGGGCAGGTCCAGCGCCTTCAGGGTCTCCGCCCCGTGGATCGCCGCGATCGGCCCCAGGCGCGACCAGTTGAACATCGCCACGAAATGGGCGGCGAAGAAGGCGAAGACGACGTACGGCGCCACCGAGCGCACGCCCTCGCCCATCATGGCCACCACGTCGCGCTCGGACCTCACCGAGCCGGTCCCGACGCCAAAGGCGATCCCGCTGGCCAGGAACAGCAGCATGAACCCGGCGATCAGCGCGCCGTAGAAGGGCGTCAGTTGGGCGGGGCCGCTCTTGGTCTCGTCGATCAGCGGGGTGTAGCCAGGCGTCAGGCTGAGCGCGGCGAACAGGACGACGACGGCCAGGGCGGCGAGGCCCGCGAACTTCAGGCCGCGCTTTTCCTCGGGCGTGACGGCGGACTTGGCCAGTTCGGCCTTCAGCGCCTCGTCGGCCTGACCGCCCCAGGGCCCCAGGCGCGGCTCGACCACGCGGTCGGTCAGGAACCAGGCGATCGGCGTGAAGACGAACACGATCGCCAGGATGAACCACCAGTTGCCCAGCGGATTCATCGTCCAGGACGGATCGATGATCCGCGCCGCTTCCTGGGTGAAGCCGAACAGCACCACGTCGAACTGGCCCGGCGTGAGGTTGCCGGCGAAACCGCCCGACACCGCGGCGAAGGCGGCGGCGACGCCCGCGAGCGGATGCCGGCCGACGGCGGCGTACAGCAGCCCGGCCAGGGGGATGAAGACCACATAGGCGGCGTCCGAGGCGTGGTGCGAGACCATGCCGATGATGACCACCAGCGGTGTCAGGATGCGCCGGGGCGCCTCGCGCAGGCTGGCGCGGATCAGGGCGCTGAACAGGCCCGAGCGTTCGGCGACGGCCGCGCCCAGGATCACCACCAGCACCAGGCCCAGCGGCGCGAAGCTGGTCAGGGTCTTGGGCATTTCGGTGAACAGGCGGGCGATGTTCGCCTCGGAGAAAAGGCTGCTGGCCGCATAGGTCAGGACGCCGTTCTCAAGCTCGCCGAACGGCGGGGCCTCGTCGCCGCCATAGGTGATCGAGGCCGACCAGCCCAGGGCCTGGCCGACGGCCGACAGGACCATCAGGCCCAGGATCAGCCAGACGAAGATCATCACCGGTTCGGGAAGCAGATTGCCCAGTCTCTCGACGGTTCCGAGCAGACCTTTCTGGCGGGGAGGCGAGGGCAGGACAGGGGGCGCGGTGTCGCTCATGCGGCATCCGTTGGCTTATCGTGACCCTCCACGCCCCACGGTTAACAGCCCCGGGCTCGACGGTAAAGTTCGGCGGCCAATGCCGTCGAAAAGCCCGTCCCACGGGCGTTTTGCGGGTGTCTCGCAACAAGCTTCGCCATCGCGACCTAACGCCGCGCCCAGGCTACGCTCGCTTCCACCGACGTCACGGTCGTGTCATTTTCATGGAACAACCGTTGGAGGCGGATTCAAAGATGAGCGAAGATACCGAAGGGCGGCGCCCCAACCCCGTCGACCTGCACGTCGGCGGCCGGGTGCGGATGCGCCGCAAGCTGATGGGCGTGAGCCAGGAACAGCTCGCGGACTCCCTGGGGCTGACCTTCCAGCAGGTCCAGAAGTATGAGCGCGGCGCCAATCGCGTCAGCGCCAGCAAGCTGTACGATATCGCCAAGACCCTGCAGGTCCCGGTCTCGTTCTTCTTCGAAGGCCTCGCCGACCCGATGAGCGGCGCCGAGGTCGACGCCACCACCCAGCACGCCGAAAAGGTGGTGCAGGAGTTCCTGACCACGCCGGAAGGCCTGGAACTGGCCGAGGTGTTCCCGCGCATCGGTCGCGGTCGCGTCCGCCGCCAGGTGCTCGACTTGGTTCGCGCCATGGCCGACGAAGCCCAGCGCCCCGAAGTCGCCTGACGGCGAAACCCCTAGTTCCCAGCTTCTCGGAGACCTCGGCCTGCTCACCCGAGGTCTTTGTCGTATCTGGGCCTGGCGTATCTGGGCCGGACGCTTGTCCGCGCCACGGCCTGGCGAGCGTGACGGGGTGATCGGCGCGCGGCTTCCTGCTAAGCCTCGCCGGACGGCTCACCCGAAGGAAGCGACGACGCCGAGACCATGACCGGGAAGATCGACGACGCTCCGCCTCTTGTCGCGTCTCCGAGCGTGACCACAGCGCTGAAGCATGCGCCGCTGGGCATCGCCATCTTCGACAATCAAATGCGCTATCTGGCGGCCTCGCGGCAGTACCTGACCGACCAGCGCCTGCCCGCCGACATGCCGCTGATCGGCCGCCAGCACTACGAGGCCTTCCCGGAGGTTCCGCAGAAGTGGCGCGCGCTTCACGCCCGCGTCCTGGCCGAAGGGGTCGAGCTGCGGCACGAGGGCGACCCCTATGTGGACCGCGACGGCCGCACCGAGTGGATTCGCTGGTCGATGGCGCCGTGGCGGACCGACGGCGGCGAGATCGGCGGCCTGGTTCTCTATACCGAGGTGGTCACCGCCAATATCGAGGCCCGCTTGAAGCTGGAAGCCGCCGAGGCGCGCTACCGGGCCGTCTTCGACCAGGCGGCTATGGGCGTGGCGCGCCTGACGCCCAACGGCGCGGTGCTCGAGGCCAATGACGCGTTCTGCGCGCTTCTGCGCCAGGACCGCGAGGTCCTGATCGGTGGGACGCTGCAACGGCTGATGCATCCCGACTCCGTGGAGGCCACGCTCGAAAGCGCGGCCAAGCTGCTGTCCGGCGAGGCCGAGACCTGCTCGGCCGAGCGTCGGGTGCTGGTCCCTGGCGGCGACCTTTGGGTGCACCTGACGGCGTCCATGGTGCGGGTCGACGGCCAGCCGGCCTACATCCTGGCGATCCTCTCCGACATCAGCGCCCGCAAGCAGGCCGAGGACGCCCAGGGGCGCTACCAGGCTCAGCTGCGCCTGCTGATCAACGAGCTGAACCATCGGGTGAAGAACACCCTGGCCACCGTCCAGTCCATGGCGGCCCAGACCCTGCGCAACGAGCCCGATCCGCTGGTCGCCTTCGAGAAGTTCGAGGCGCGCCTTCTTGGCTTGTCGCGCGTCCACGACATTCTGACCCGCGAAAGCTGGCACGGGGCCGAGCTGCGCGAGGTGGCCGAGCGGGCTCTGCGGCCGTTCGACGAGGCCGGCGCGCGCGTCAGCATCGAAGGCCCGCCGGTGTGGATGCAGCCCGGCGGGGCGCTGACCATGGCGCTCACCTTCCACGAACTGGCCACCAATGCGCTGAAATACGGCGCCCTCTCGAACGTCGAGGGGCGCGTGGAGCTCAGCTGGTCCCACGATCCCGCCACGCGGACGCTCGAGATCACCTGGCGGGAGACGGGCGGCCCGCCGGTCGCGGCGCCCAGCCGCAAGGGCTTCGGCTCGCGCCTGATCGAACGCAGCCTCAAGGGTGAGCTCAAGGGCGAGGCGGTCATGGACTACGCCGCCGACGGCCTGGTCTGTCGCCTCAGCGCACGCCTGCCAGACGCGCCCGAAGACAGCCTGATGGGCCAGGGCTGACGCCGCAGCCCGGCCAGCCTAGCGGGCGTCCCTGTCTTTGCGGCTGTCGCCGGGCAAGATGGCGCGCCCCGTGGCCCCGACCGCCTTGCCGGTGACCTTGGCCGCGCCGCCGACCACGGCGCCCGTGACGCCGATCGCGGTCCCCGCGACGGTCCCGACGGCCGCGGCGACGCATCCGGCCTGGCTGAGGGCGACGGCGATCAGGGCGGCGGCGAGGAAGGGGCGGACACGGGACATGGGTAAGCTCACGAGAACGGGGTGCTCCCTTGTACCGGGTCCTGGATCAAAGTCGGCGTGTCGAATGGCCGCGCGTCCCGGTCCGCCAGCACCCTAGGCCGGGGGGCGGTGCTTCGGGCCGCCGGGCGCGTCGACATAGGTCGTGCGCTCTTCATCGCCACGCCGCCAAGGGCCGGGATGGCGCGGGCTGTCGCGGCGGCGGCGGTCGGGCCCGAAATAGGCGCCGCCGCGCACGAACGGACGCGGGTTCTCGATCAGTCGCATCAGGCGGTCGATCACCGCGCGCGCGGTCACCGGCTTGGCCAGGAACTCGTTGACGCCGACGTCGCGGGCCTCGTTGACCCGGCGCTCGGTCGAATGGCCGGTGATCATGATCACCGGCGTGTAGGGATTGGGGCTTTCGGGCGCGCGACGAAGCAACTGCACGAAGTGCAGGCCGTCCAGCGGGCCCATCGAAAGGTCGGTGATCACCACGTCGATGCTGGTCTGGCGCATGACGGCCAGCGCCTCGACCCCGTCGGTGGCCTCGAACACGTGCCGGATGCCGACGGCGCGGAGGATCTCGATCAGCAGGATGCGCATGTGCTGGTTATCATCGACCAGCAGGACTTTCAGTGTCTCGAGCCGCACGACCTACTCCCCCAATGAGCGAGTATTACTTGGTTGTAATAACGCCGGTCAATCAAGTTTCCCTGATAATACAAGGAAAATCAGCATTTCGCGCGGGGGTGCTCTCCTAGGTCGCAGTTTGGCCGCACGCTATGCGCGAGTTTCAACCTCCGGTTTGAGCGCGATGCCGCAGGAAGGCGTCGGCCAACACGCAGGCGGTCATGGCCTCGACCACCGGCACGCCGCGGATGCCGACGCACGGGTCGTGGCGCCCCTTGGTCCGCAGGTCTATTTCTTCGCCCGCTTCGTTCAGCGTCTGACGGGGGATAAGAATCGAAGATGTCGGTTTGAAGGCCACGCGGGCCACGACCGGCTGGCCCGTCGAGATGCCGCCCAGGACGCCGCCGGCGTGGTTGGACAGGAACATCGGTTGGCCGTCCGCGCCCCGGCGCATGGCGTCGGCGTTGTCCTCGCCGGTCAGGGCCGCGCTGGCGAAGCCCTCGCCGATCTCGACGCCCTTGGCGGCGTTGATCGACATCAGGGCGGCGGCCAGTTCGGCGTCCAGCTTGCCGTACAGCGGCGCGCCCCAGCCGGCCGGGACGCCGGTCGCCTCCACCTCGACGATCGCGCCGGTCGACGAGCCGGCCTTGCGGATCTTTTCGAGGTGCTCTTCCCAGACCGGCACGATCGCCACGTCGGGGGACCAGTAGGGGTTCTGTTCGACCTGGTTCCAGTCCCAGTTGTCGCGGTTAATCGCGTGCGGGCCGATCTGGGTCAGGGCCGCGCGGACGCTGACGCCGGGGATCACCAGGCGGGCGATCGCGCCGGCCGCCACCCGCGCGGCGGTCTCGCGCGCCGAGCTGCGGCCGCCGCCGCGATAGTCGCGGATCCCGTACTTGGCGAAATAGGCGTAGTCGGCGTGCCCTGGGCGGAAGGCCTGGGCGATCTCGCCATAGTCCTTGCTGCGCTGGTCGGTGTTCTCGATCATCAGGCTGATCGGCGTGCCGGTCGTGCGCTGGCCGTTGCTGCGCTCGTCCTCGAACACGCCCGACAGGATGCGCACGGCGTCCGGCTCCTGGCGCTGGGTGACGAACTTGCCGCTGCCGGGGCGGCGCTTATCGAGGAACGCTTGGATCACCTCGGCGGTCAGCTCGATCCCGGGCGGGCACCCGTCGACCACGCAGCCCAGCGCGGGGCCGTGGCTCTCGCCCCAGGTGGTGACGCGGAACAGGTGACCGAAGGTGTTGTGCGACATGGCGCGGCTTCTAGCGGAAACCGGGCGGGGGAGCAAAGCAGCACGCCTGACGCCAATTGTAGGAAATCGAAACACAATCTAAGGTTAGATGGTCAAGTGGCCACGACCTGGAAATGCATTACAAGCCTCCCAAGCCTCCGTTGCTCCTCAAGAGCGTTCCGCGCTTTGGGCAGGTTTATTGGTGCGACTTCTCGATTTCGAACGTGCTCCCCGAATTCGATGACGTGCACCCCGCCGTCATAATCCGGTCGGGACAAAAGCTGGATCGCCCCCACCTTGTCCTGCCGATGACCACGGTCGACCATACCGGCGACGTCTACGCCCACGCCTTGGCGCGCAATCCAAATCCTAAGAAGCCGAACCTCCCGTCCTGGGTGGTCTGCCACCACATCTATACGGTTGCGTCGGAGCGCCTTCGGCCGTTGACCGACGCTTATGGCAACCCGCGCTTTCCGGTCCTTAGCGATCGCGACATGCACGAGATCGGCAAGCGGGTTCGTCGCGCCTTGCACCGGATCATGGAGGTGTCGCTCGCTATGCCGTTTGGTCCATCAGCGCCTCAAACTTGATTTCTGACGCTGGCGGGCCTAGGTTCCTATCACGGTCCTAGAGGCCGCTGGACGCAAGTCCTTGCCTCCGAGAGGAGGCCTGTCGAAGGGCGGTGGCGCAAGCTGCCGCCCTTTCGCTTTAGGCGCTCACCCCCGCACCCTCGCCGCGTCGGCGAGGTAAAGCTCCAGGTTCGTCCAGCCCGAGCCGTCCTTGGCGAGCGCCGCGCCGTCCGGCTTTCGTGGGTCCAGCCTATGCACCGCCTCCCAGGCGTCCGGCATGCCGTCGCCGTCGGTGTCCTTGGCCGGCTCTCCGGCGGGCAGGTCGGGCCAGCCGCCGACGTCGGCCTGGGTGTTGATCACCTTGCCGGTCCGCGTGCGGACGCCCTCGATGATCCGTCGATCGACCGGATCGCGCCAGACCGAGGCTCCGGCGTCGGCCAGAACGCGCTCATAGGCCTTGTCGGCGGGCTCCGGCGTCACTGGCGCTACGTCCGCCGGCGCGGAGAGGCGGTAGCCGGCGGGCTCGGGGATGGTGAAGGCCACCAGGCTCCAGGGATCGGCCGGAACCAACCCGTCCATGCTGTTGCCGGCGAAATAGGCCTTGGCCAGGGTGTCGCTCTCCTTGAAGGCGAAGCGCTTCTCTGAGTTCGGACCTGGGACATAGGCGTTGTCGACGAAGTTGTAGGCCGAGAGCGTGGCCTTGTCGGCGTTGTAGCCCGCCCGGTCGTGGCCCCAGTTGTAGAAGACGTTGGACCGGAAATCGAACAGCGCCCCGATCGGATCCTTGTCGGGCCCCTCGTAGTTGCCCGGGCGGGGCGCGCGGGCCATGTGGTTGGCCCACAGATTGTGGTGGAAGCTGATCTTGCTGCCGTTCCCGCCGCGGATCAGGCTGCCATAGCCGTGGTCGCCCTTGACGTGGATCGAGTGGGCCAGGCTCTCGGCGATGATCGACCACTGGACGGTCAGGTCGTAGAAGCCCTGACCTTCCCGATCGTAGCGGGCCGAGGCCGACAGGGTCTCGTCCACCGACCAGCTGGCCGAGACGTGATCCAGGATGATCCGCCGGCCGCCGTTGATCCAGATCGCGTCGCCCTCGACCTTGCTCTCCGAGCCCAGGCGCGAGCGGATGAAGCGGATCACCACGTCGTCGGCCGCGATGACCAGGGTCTGGTCGCGCAGGGTGATCCCGCCGCCGGGCGCGGTCTGGCCGGCGACGGTGATCCGGCCTTCGCGGATCTTCAATTCGCTCTTCAGCTGGATCGTGCCGGCGACGTCGAACACCACCGTGCGCGGCCCCTTGGCCTCGATCGCCGCCCGCAGGGAGCCAGGGCCGGAGTCGTTCAGGTTCGTCACCCGGATCACCGCCCCGCCGCGCCCGCCCAGCGAAAGCCGCCCCGCGCCCTCCGCGCCGGGGAAGGCCAGGGTCTGGGCGGCGGCGTGGCCGGCCGCCAGGGTCAGGGCGAGCGCGGCGAGCGCGTGGCGGAGGTTGCGGTGGCGCATGATCTCTTCCCCCCAGAGGCCTTGACGAAACGCTCGCCGTCATCGGTCAGATCGGGAGGATGCGAGGCGCCGCCGCCGTTGTCCACCGGTGTCATGTGGCGGGCGAGCCCTAAGAGCTCTACGGTTTCGCGGCCGCCAGGGTGACGTTGAAGACGTATTTGCCGTCTCTTGTGGCCTTGGGTGTGATCACTTCCAGGCGGTCGATCGCTCCATCGGGAAGATGCGTCACATCGAAGTCAGCCGGGGCTGGTGCGCCGTTGACGGTCATGTTGACCGCGTCGCGATTGAGATCTCCGCGCAACGTGACGCCGCCCGACAGGACTCGCCGTTTCCCGTCGGCGTGAGTTTCCATCCTGTCGGCCATGAATTCTATGTCGCCTAGCTTCGCCGTCGGCGCGGCCTGGGCCGGCTTGGCGGCTTTCGCTTCGCGCGCCAGGGCCAGCGACCCCGCGCCGGTGGCGGCGGTCAGGGCACCGCCGAGGGCCAGGGCCAGGGCGAGGCGGGCGGGAGAGGCCGCTTGGCGCGGCTGCAGGATGGCGGACAGGCGCATTTCGACGAGACTCCTTTGGCGGCCGGTGAATGCCGATTGAGCGGCGGGGTGAGCGTTGGCGCGCAGGGCGTCGACGAGCAGGCGGGCGTAGTCGTGGCGGGCGCGGGGCGGCGCGCCGTCGAGGGCGGCCAGGTCGCAGACCGCCTCGCGCGCGGCGGCCGTCCGGCGACGCAGGGCGGCGACCGGTGGGGCCAGCCAAAAGAGCCCGGTCAGCGCGTCCTCGACCGGCAGTCGCCAGTTGTCGCCCCGGCGCAGGTGAACCAGCTCGTGGGCGCAGACCAGGGCGAGGCCGGCGGTCTCCCTGGCGTCCGCCAAGGCCTTGGGCAGCAGGATCGCCGGGCGGCGGGTTCCAATTAGCAGGGGCTCGCCGATCCGATCGCTGACCAGCACAGGCGGTGGCGAGACGCCCAGCCGGGCGGCATGGACCGCGACGGCCTGAGTCAGCGCGGGATCCGTGGTCCGCGAGGCGTTGGCTCTGATCGCCGCGAGTCGCCGCCGGCCGCGCAGGCCAACCGCCACGCGCGTGATGAGGCCCGCGCTGGACAGGGCCAGCAGGCTCCAGGCCGCGCCCTCCGTCAGCGCCGGCGACGGGAGCAAGGCCGGCGCGGCCGGCGCACCGCCTGTCGGAAGCGCGAGGGCCGCCGTCAGGCGTTGGGCGACCTCGCTTCCGCGCGCCGCGGCGCCAGGAACGGGCGTCGGCGTCATGGTCAGGGCCACGGTGACGGCGAGGGCCGCGGCGGGCAGGCCATGGGCCAGGCTCCAGGCGGCGGCGCGCGGGCGCGGATCGCCCGTCATTCGCTCGACCAGCCGGCCTAGGCCCAGGCCCATGGCTCCGACGGGCCAAGCGGCGACCAAGCCCAGGGCGGTGGAGGCCAGCAGCGGGCTCACGCCTTGTCCTCCGGCTCGGTCTTGTTCAGCAGAGCCTCCAGCGTCTCGATCTCGTCCTCGGACAGGATCTGGCTGCCGGCGAAGGCCGAGGCGGGCAGGCGGCCGTCGATCTCGAGCAGGCCCCGCAGGCGGTTCAGCACGCCGCCGATCACATCGACCTTGGCCTTATGAGCTTCATAGACCGCTAGGCCATGAACCGAGCGGCGGATCAGCAGGCCCTTGGCGACCATCCGCTCCAGAACGGTGCGGGTGGTCGAGGCGCTCCAGCCCAGCGCCGGCGCGATCAGCGCCTGCGCCTCGCGCGCGCTCATCGCGCCGCCGCTCCAGAAAGCCTTCAGGACCTCGAGTTCCAGGTCGGAGGGTTCGGTCATCGCGAAGCGATCTCCATGTGTCGTGAGTACGCTACAGATGTAACGCATCGGCGTCAAGTGTCGCGAACTCCGTGCGGGGGGGGTGACAAGCGGGCCTCCATGATTTACGCCTGTAGACCCAAATTACAGGCGTGAGTTTTTCGATGGCGACCGGTCGGGCTCATGGCGGCGGACAAGCGCTCGAAAGCCTCCTGCGAATCCCTTGGCGTTGGGCGGCGATGGCTGTCGTCGCCGTGGCGCTGCTGGGGTCGGGGGC
The DNA here is from genome assembly GCF_003243465.1 of Caulobacter segnis. GTDB lineage: Bacteria > Pseudomonadota > Alphaproteobacteria > Caulobacterales > Caulobacteraceae > Caulobacter > Caulobacter segnis_A. Next base: position 174,942 of record NZ_QFQZ01000001.1, on the reverse strand, counting down.
CGCGATCATCGCGCGCCGCGATCGCGTCGAGCTGGCGCGGCGCGATGCGTTCTGGCGCGTCGATGGGCCGCCCTGCGCGGCGCTCGACCCGAAGGTCTTCCGAAGCCTGGGCCACTATCCGCAGGTCACGCCCTATGACGAGACGCTGTACCGGCGCGCCGGCGGGGCGATGACCTGCACCCATCTGGTCGACCGGATCGGCGGTAAGAAGGTCCGCTACCAGGTCTGCAAGTTCAACGCCCCGAACTATCTGGCCGTGGGGCAGGGCGGGCGCGAATGGTTCTTCGACCTGGGCGCGCGCTCGGCGGCGGTGACGGTCATCAAGGACGAGGCGCGCTGCGTCGTGATCCCGCCCTTCCGGATGTGACGGCGCGGCGGGCTGAAGTTTTTGTGGCCGCCGCTGCGGGTTGCGTCTTAGGCTGGGGGCTCGGTTTCGACGCGGGGAGGCGATCGATGAGGGCCGGCTTGATGATCTTCGTGGCGGCGATGACGGCCTTGGCCGGCGCGGCCAGGGCCCAGGACCTGGGCGAGGCGGCGCGGCGGATCGAGGGGCCCGGCGTGGTCTTCACCCGCGCGCTGAACAAGGCCGAGGAACGGGTCTCGCGCCAGGGCGAGGTCCTGACGCTGACCAGCCCGGCCAAGAGCGACGCCTTCCGCGACCCCGACGGCAAGACGTCGGTCAACAACGCGCCCATCCTGCTGCTGGACGTCGACAACCGCGCGCCGTTCACCTTCGTCGGCAAGCTGACTCCCAGCTTCGCGGCGACCTACGACGCTGGCGCCGTCTATGTCTGGGTCCGCGACGATCTCTGGCTGAAGTTCGCCATGGAGCGCGACGAGCGCGGCAAGACCCGCATCGTCACGGTGCGCACCGACAAGACCTCGGACGACAACAACCACGACGTGGTGACCGGACCGAGCGTGCACCTGAAGGTCTCGTCCGACACCAGAACGATCGGCTTCTACTACTCTGCGGACGGCGAGACCTGGCAGCTGGTCCGCCTGTTCAAGAACGACTACCCGGCCAAGCTGGCGGTGGGGGTGAGCGCCCAGTCGCCGAGTGGCGAGGGCAATGTCGTCCGCATCGAGCAATTGAGCCTTGAGTCTCGGGCGATTGCCGACTTCCGGTTGGGCAAGTAGCTCCGACCATGTGGGCCCGCGACTTCTCCGACGACCTGGCCGAGGCCTTCCATCGGATCAACGCCGAATGGATCGAGGACATGTTCACCCTCGAGGAAAACGACGTGGCCCTGCTGTCGCGGCCGCGCGAATTGATCCTCGACAAGGGCGGGGTGGTGCTGTTCGCGGAGACCCCCGAACTCGGCGTGGTCGGGACCTGCGCCCTGATGGTCTCAAAGGGCGGCTGGGTCGAGCTGACCAAGATGGGCGTCCTGAAAAGCGCCCGGGGCCTGAAGGTCGGCGAGTTCCTGCTGGCAAAGACGCTGGAGCGCGCCGCCAGCCTGGGCATGGACAAGGTCTATCTGCTGACCAATCGAAAGTGCGCCGCGGCCATCCACCTCTACGAGAAGCTGGGCTTCGTCCACGACGCCGAGATCATGCGGACTTTCGGCGCCCGCTATGAGCGCTGCGACGTGGCGATGGCGTATCGGCCGAGAGGATAGGGGCCGGAACGGCGAGCCCCTCGAACACCGGGCGAGCCAGCACATAGCCCTGAACCAGATCAACGCCCAGGTCGCGCAGGACGCCGAGCTCCTCGACGGTCTCGACGCCTTCGCAGACGGCGGTGATGTCGAAGTCCTTCAGCATGGCCAAGAGATGCGAGACGATGGTCCGCTTGGCGCGGTCGCGATCGATGTCGCGGATCAGCTCCATGTCCAGCTTGACGATGTCGGGCTGGTACTTGGCCAGCAGGTTCAAGCCCGCGAAGCCGGCCCCGAAGTCGTCGATCGCCGTCTTGAAGCCCATGGCGCGATAGGTGCGCAGGATGTCCAGCACGTGCTGGGTGTCCAGCGCCTCGTTTTCCGTGAACTCGAAGATCAGCCGGTCCAGCGGAAAGCCCGTCCGCATCGCCGTCGCCAGGGTCAGGCGGATGCAGGCGCGCGGCTCGTAGACGGCGTTGGGCATGAAGTTGATCGACAGGCGCGCGCCGCTCTCAGCCAGGCCCAGGCCCGTCGCCAGCTCGATCGCCTTCACGCGGCACTGCTGGTCGAAGACATAGCGGTTGTGGTCGGACACGGTCGACAGCACCGAGCCCGCCCCCTCGCCGCCGGCCCCGCGCACCAGGGCCTCGTGGGCGAACACCTGGCCCGTCGAGACGTCGACGATCGGCTGGAACGCCATGGAAAACGGCGTCTCGAAGTCCTGGCCGTCACGACAGCCGCTGCACCCTTGGCTCACATCCGATCTCCGCTGCGATCGGACAGGATGACGGCGAAGGGTTGAGGGCGGGTTTAGAGAGCTTCTAGAACCCCTCTCTCTTAGAGAGAGGGGTTTCGTATCGGTCCACCCGCGCAGCACCGCCCGGATCGTCTCGACCGTGCGGTCGATTTAGCGCTCCAGAACCGGGGACGGGATAGGGCTGCTTAGCAGACAGATCCCAGCGCAGTCTTTCCGTCGCTCAATTTGATGGCCACCGCGCATTGCGCTTGGCCTGAGCGGTCCAGTACGCAGCGCAGGTCTCCCGCTTGCTTGCTGCGCAGATCCGGGGCGCAAGCGTCGGGCCGGCCCTGACCCGGCGTGGCGTCATAGATTTCGCGCGCTGTCTTGTCGGTCAGATGGAGATACACGCGATCCCGCTTTTCTCCGGGCGGCGCGTCCAGGACGGTCTTCGAGCCGATGCGAAATTGACCTTGTAGAGGCCGATAGTCGTCTTGCGCCGCGCTCGGAGACGCCAGCGCCAACAGGATTGTGCATAGCGCAGCGGGTGGACTGAAACGGAGCTGCATCTTAATCCACCCGTCCCAGCACCGTCCGGATCGTCTCGACCATCCGGTCGATGTGCGCCTTCTCCAGGATCAGGGGCGGGGAGAGGGCGATGATGTCGCCGGTGACGCGGATCAGCAGGCCCTCGTCGAAGCAGGTCTCGAAGACCTCCATCGCCCGGGCGGTCGGGGCGCCGGGGCGAGGGGAGAGCTCGATGCCCGCGACGAGGCCGAGGTTGCGCACGTCGATCACGTGTCGGGCGTCGACGAGACTGTGGACGGCGTCCTGCCAGTAGCCCTCGATCCCGGCGGCGCGGGCGAAGAGGTCGTCTTCCTGATAGGTCTCCAGGGTGGCCACGCCCGCCGCGCAGGCCAACGGGTGGGCCGAGTAGGTGTAGCCGTGGAAAAGCTCGATGGGAGCGTCCGCGCCCTCCATCATGGCGTCATAGATCTGGCTTGAGGCGGCGACCGCGCCGCACGGCACGGCGGCGTTGGTCAGGCCCTTGGCCATGCAGATCAGGTCGGGCGTGACGCCGAAGCGGTCGGCGGCGAAGGGCGCCGAGACGCGGCCGAAACCGGTGATCACCTCGTCGAAGATGAGGAGAATATCGTGCTTGTCGCAGATCGCCCGAAGGCGCTCCAGATAGCCCTTCGGCGGGATCAGTACGCCGGTTGATCCGGCCACTGGCTCGACGATCACCGCGGCGATGTTGGAGGCGTCGTGCAGGGCGACGATCTTTTCCAGGTCGTCGGCCAAGTGGGCGCCGTGCTCGGGCTGGCCCTTGGCGAAGGCGTTGCCGGGCAGGCCGTGGGTGTGGGGCAGGTGGTCGACGCCGGTGAGCAGGCTGCCGAAGTACATGCGGTTCTTCGGGATGCCGCCCACCGAGATGCCGCCAAAGCCGACGCCGTGATAGCCGCGTTCCCGCCCGATCAGACGGGTCTTGGTCCCCTTGCCCCGGGCGCGGTGGTAGGCCAGGGCGATCTTCAGCGCCGTGTCGACCGACTCCGAGCCGCTGTTGGTGAAGAAGATGCGGTCCAGGCCCTTGGGCGTGATCTGCGCCAGGCGCGAGGCGAACTGGAAGGCCAGGGGGTGGCCCATGTTGAAGCAGGGGGCGTAGTCCATCTCGGCCGCCTGCTTCTGGATCGCCTCGCGGATTTTCGGGCGGTCGTGGCCGGCGTTGACGCACCAGAGGCCCGAGGTCGCGTCCAACACCTCGCGGCCCTCGGGCGTGCGGTACCACATGCCGCTGGCCGAGGAGAGCATCCGCGGATGGGCCTTGAAGCGCCGGTTCGGCGTGAACGGCATCCAGAAGGCGTCGAGGTTGTTGGCGCCGAAGTCGGGCATGGCGGGCTTTCCTCCAAGCGCGTCAGGCGAAGTGTGTGCGGTTCGCCGCCCGGACGCGCGCCAGCAAAGAGTGGGCCTTGCATTGTGATCGCAATTTGATCTTCTTCGAAAGGGTTTCCTTCCATCCGACCTCCCCGGCGAACGCCGGGGCCCAGATGGCGGGCGCCGGGGTGGGTTCCGGAAGGCGCCGCGCTCATCCCGTCAGCCCAAGCGCTTTTGGATCTGGATCCCGGCGTTCGCCGGGAAGGTCGGGAGAGGGGAGGTGAGATGATCAAAGCCCGCAAACCCCTCGCCGACTCCCAGGCCGTGCATGACCAGGTGTACGAGGCGATCCGGCAGGCGCTGATCACCGGCCGCATCGCGCCGGGCAAGGGCGTGTCCCTGCGCAGCCTGGCCGCAGAGCTGGGCGTCTCGCCGATGCCGGTGCGCGACGCGGTGCGGCGGCTGGCGGCCGAGCGGGCCCTGGCGATCAATCCCGCCAACAAGCGCCTGTCGGTGCCCTCGCTGACCGCCGACCGGCTGGAGCAACTCTCCCTGGCCCGCCTGTGGGTAGAGCCGGAACTGGCGGCGCGGGCGGCCCTGAACGCCGACGCCAGCCTCGCGCGCCAGCTTCAGGCCATCGACGCCGATGTCGACGAGGCCCTGCGGCTGGGCGACGTCGATCGCTACATGACCGCCAACCACGCCTTCCACTTCGCGATCTACGAGCGCGCCGGGGCCGAGGTGCTGGAGGCCATGGCCGGCGGCCTGTGGCTGCAGGTTGGGCCGTTCATGCGGGTGGTGTTCGGGCGGGTCGGGGCCGACGGCCTGGTCGCCGACCGCCACGCCGAGGCGATCGCCGCCCTGAAGGCCAGGGACGCCGACGGCGCCCGCCGCGCCATCGCCGCTGACCTTTCCGAAGGCATGGATAAGATGCGCGCCGCCGTGGAGGCTCTGGCGTGAGCGGTCGGCTTGACAGCGGCCAAGCCGGCGCGAACTGTGATCACAATAAGAGGGATCAATGACCCTGCCCGCCGACATCACCGAGCGCCTGGCGCGTCTTGCTCTTCCGAGCCAGGCGGTGATCGACGGCGCTCACGTCGACGCGTTGTCCGGCGAGACCTTCGACAATATCTCCCCGCGCGACGGCAAGCTGCTGAACCAGGTCGCCGCGTGCCAGAAGGAGGACGTGGCCCTGGCGGTGTTCGCCGCCCGCACGGCCTTCGAGGACGGCCGCTGGCGCGACCAGGGCCCGCGCGCCAAGAAGGCGGTGCTGTTTCGCCTGGCCGAGCTGATGGAGCGCGACGCCGACGAACTGGCCCTCTTGGAGAGTCTCGACGTCGGCAAGCCGATCAGCGACGCCCGCAACGTCGACGTGCCCCTCGCGATCAACACCTGCCGCTGGTACGCCGAGGCGCTGGACAAGATCTATGGCGAGGTCGGGGCTTCCCCCGTGGATCGCCTGAGCTACGCCGTCCACGAGCCGCTGGGCGTGATTGGGGCGATCGTGCCGTGGAACTTCCCGCTGCACATGGCGATGTGGAAGGTCGCCCCGGCCCTGGCCATGGGCAATTCGGTGGTGCTGAAGCCCGCCGAGGAGTCGCCGCTGACCGCCCTGAAGCTGGGCGCTTTGGCCCTCGAAGCCGGGCTGCCGACGGGCGTGCTCAACGTCGTCCCGGGTTATGGCGCAGTCACCGGCGAGGCGCTGGCCCTGTCGATGGAGGTCGACATGATCGCCTTCACCGGCTCGGGCCCGATCGGCCGCAAGCTGATGGAGTATTCGGCTCGCTCGAACCTGAAGCGCATCTCGCTCGAGCTGGGCGGCAAGTCGCCCCAGATCGTCTTCGCCGATTGCCCCGACCTGGAAGCCGCCGCCCAGGCCGCGGCCTGGGGCGTGTTCTATAACCAGGGCGAGGTCTGCACCGCCGCCTCGCGCCTGCTGGTCGAGGCCTCGATCAAGGAAGCCTTCGTCGAGCGCGTGGCCGAGGTCGCCAGGAGCATGAAGGTCGGCGATCCGCTGGACCCCTCCACCCAGTTCGGCGCCATGGTCAGCGAGCGGCAGATGAACACCGCGCTGGGCTACATCGCCATCGCCGGCACCCAGGGCGCGCGGCGGGTGCTGGGCGGCGGCCAGGTGCTGAAGGAGACCGGCGGCTTCTATGTCGAGCCGACCATCTTCGACCGCCTGCAGCCCAGCCACGCCTTGGCGCGGGAGGAGGTGTTCGGTCCCGTGCTGGGGGTGATGAGCTTCACCACCGAGGACGAGGCGATCGCCCTGGCCAACGACACCGTCTACGGCCTGGCCGCCGGCCTCTGGACCGCCGACGTCAACCGCGCCTTGCGCGGGGCGCGGCGACTGAAGGCGGGGCTCGTCTGGGTCAACGGCTGGGACGCCTGCGACATCACCATGCCGTTCGGAGGCTTCAAGCAGTCGGGCTTTGGCCGCGACCGCAGCCTTCACGCGTTGCACAAGTACGCCGACCTGAAGTCGGTGTCCGTGACGCTGAGGTGACCTCCATGACTCTGAATCTCGTTGAAACCGAGGCCTTCATCGACGGCCTCTGGGTCCAGGGCGACAAGACCTTCGACGTGCTCAATCCGGCCGACGGGACGGTGATCGCCCAGGTCGCCGATCTGGGGGCGGACGAGACGACGCTGGCCATCGACGCCGCCCACCGCGCCTTCCCGGCCTGGGCCGCGCGGACCGCCAAGGAGCGCGGGGCGATCCTGCGCAAGTGGAGCGACCTGATGCTCGCCCACGCCGACGACCTGGCCCGGCTGATGACCGCCGAGCAGGGCAAGCCGTTGGCCGAGGCCAAGGGCGAGGTCAGTTACGGGGCGGCGTTCATCGACTGGTTCGCCGACGAGGCCAAGCGCGCCTACGGCCATACGATCCCGACGCCGATGCCCGGCAAGCGGCTGGCCTCGATCAAGCAACCGGTCGGCGTCTGCGCCGCCATCGCGCCGTGGAACTTCCCGATCGCCATGATCACCCGCAAGGTCGGGCCGGCCCTGGCCTCGGGCTGCACCGTGGTGGTCAAGCCGGCGGCCGAGACGCCGCTGTGCGCCCTGGCCATCGCGCGCCTGGCGATCGAGGCGGGCGTGCCGGCCGGCGTGCTGAACGTCGTGACGACCACCAATTCCAGCGCCGTCGGCAAGACGCTGTGCGAGGACGGTCGGGTGCGGAAGCTGTCGTTCACCGGCTCCACCCCGATCGGCAAGGTGCTGTACGAACAGTGCGCCGGCACGATGAAGAAGCTCTCGCTGGAGCTGGGCGGCAACGCGCCCTTCATCGTCTTCGACGACGCCGACCTTGAGGCCGCCGTCGATGGCGCCATCGCCTCCAAGTACCGCAACACCGGCCAGACCTGCGTCTGCGCCAACCGGCTGATCGTGCAGTCGGGCATCCACGACGCCTTCGTCGCGCGCCTGGCGGAAAAGGTCGCGGCGATGAAGGTCGGGCCAGGCACGGGCGAGGGCGTCCAGATCGGTCCGCTGATCAACGAGAAGGCGATCACCAAGGTCGAGGCCCTGGTCCGCGAGGCCGTGGCCGGCGGCGCCAAGGCGGTGGTCGGCGGCGATCGTCACGCGCTGGGCGGCCTCTTCTACCAGCCGACCGTGCTGTCGGGCGCGACGTCCGCCATGCGCCTCTTCAACGAGGAGATCTTCGGTCCGGTCGCCCCGGTCGTGAAGTTCGAGACGGAACAGGAGGCCATCGACCTGGCCAACGCCACGCCGTTCGGCCTGGCGTCCTACTTCTACAGCCGCGACGTGGCCCGCTGCTGGCGCGTGGCCGAGAAGATCGAGGCCGGCATGGTCGGGATCAACGAAGGCCTGATCTCCACCGAGGTCGCGCCGTTCGGCGGGGTCAAGGAAAGCGGCCTGGGCCGCGAGGGCTCGTCCGAGGGGCTCGAGGAGTATCTGGAGACCAAGTACCTGTGCTTTGGCGGGGTGGCCGGATGAGAGTGTCTAGCGCCGCCATTTCAAAAGCTCCGTCATCCCGCGCTTCATGCGCGGGACCCATTCGTCCGTCGCACGTGAGGATGGGGCAGGGCGTGGAGATATCGGCGGCGCTTCACTTGCGGGCTGAACCATGGGTCCCGCGCATGAAGCGCGGGATGACGGCGGTGGAGGTGGCGAGATGATCGCCGAGCTCTCCAGATCGCTCGAAACCCTCCTCGCCGCCGAACGCGCCCGCTTCACGGCCGAGCATCCGCGCTCCGCCGCCATGGCCAAGGCGACGGCCGCCCACTGGCGCGGCGGGGCGCCGATGCACTGGATGAATGATTGGGCCAGCCCAAGCCCTATCTTCGCCGCCCAGGGCGTCGGGGCGCAGATCACCGACGTCGATGGCAAGCTCTATGACGACTTCTGCCTGGGCGACACGCCGTCGATGTTCGGGCACGGCGACCCGTCGGTGGCGGCGGCGGTGGCCGACCAGATCAAGCGCGGCGCGGGCTTCATGCTGCCGACGCCTTCCGCCGCCATCGTCGGCAAGCTGCTGGCCGAGCGCTTTGGCCTGCCGCTGTGGCAGGCGGCGACCACGGCCAGCGACGCCAACCGCGCGGCGATCCGCTGGGCGCGGGCGGTCACCGGCCGGCCGGCAGTCCTGGTGTTCGACGGCTGCTACCACGGCATGGTCGACGACGCCTTCGTGGTGCTGAAGGACGGCCAGCCGGTCATGAAGCCGGGCCTGCTGGGCCAGGTCCACGACCTGACCGCGACGACCTGGGTCGCGCCGTTCAACGACCTCGCCGCGCTGGAAGACGCCTTGGCCTCCGACCAGGTCGCCGCCGTCCTGGCCGAGCCGGTGATGACCAACTGCGGCATGATCCTGCCCGAGCCTGGTTTCCTCGAGGCCCTGCGCCGCCTGACCCGCGACGCCGGGACCTTGCTGATCATCGACGAGACCCACACGATCTCGACCGGCCCCGGCGGCTACACCCGCGCCCATGGCTTGGAGCCGGACGTCTTCGTGCTGGGCAAGGCCATCGCGGGGGGCGTGCCGGCGGCGGTGTGGGGCGTGACCACCGAGCTTTCCGCGCGGATGGACGAGGCCCAGGCGCGGATCGGCCCCGGCCAGTCGGGCATCGGCACGACGCTGTCGGGCAACGCCCTGGCCATGGCCGCCATGCGGGCCATGCTGACCGAGGTGATGACCGACGCGGCCTACACCCGGATGCTGGCCGGCGCCGAGCGGCTGGTGACGGGGCTGAGGGGCGTGATCGCGGCGCGCAAGCTGCCCTGGTCCGTCGTTCATGTCGGCGCGCGGGTCGAGCTGGTCTTCGCCGATCCCCCGCCCAGGAACGCCGCCCAGATGCGAAAAGTGCTGGACCACGAGGCGGTGGAAGCGCTGCATTTGTGGCTGATCAACCGAGGGGTGCTGATCGCGCCCTTCCACAACATGATGCTGGTCTCGCCCGTCACCGACGACGCGGCGATCGACCGGCTGGTCGCGGCCGTGGATGGCTTCGCGGCTCAAGTCGGAGAGATGGAATGATGAGCGGGACGCCAATGGAAACCCTCTCCCAGAGGGAGAGGGCGGGGCCCAAGGCGCAGCCTTGGGAGGGTGAGGGGTTTCACCTCGCGCCGGGCTCGCGCCCTGACTTTTCCGGAAGCGCTCTATCCCCTCACCCCCCCACGTCCTGCGGACGCGGGTCCCGCCCTCTCCCCATGGGAGAGGGGGCATGGTGATGGTCGCCGATCCCCAGGAATGCCGGGACTTCCTGGCCGCCAATCCGCAGGTGCGGTTCGTCGAGGTGTTTTTCACCAGCATGACCGGCGTGCCGCGCGGCAAGCGGCTGCGGGTGCATGAGCTGGAGGCAATCTACACTTACGGCCGCTTCCTGCCGGGTTCGATCCTGGTGGTCGACACCACCGGCGCCGACTGCGAGGACACGGGTCTGGTCTGGGAGGACGGCGACGCCGACCGCCGCGCGCGGCCCGTGCCGGGGACCCTGACGCTGGCGCCGTGGCTTGGCCCCGACGTCGCGCAGGTGATGCTGTCGTTATACGAGCTGGACGGGAAGCCGAACGACCTCGACCCGCGCCACGTGCTGCAAAGGGTGCTGGACCGCTACGCCGCCGACGGCCTGACGCCGGTCGCGGCCTGCGAGCTGGAATACTATCTGGTCGACCTGGAGCGGGGGCCGCGCGGCGAGCTCTTGCCCGCCAAGTCGGCCCTGACCGGCCAGGCGCCGACCGGCATCCAGGTCTACGGCCTGCCTGAGCTGGAGGCCCACGCCCCGTTCCTGCGCGAGCTGTGGGACACGGCGGATACGATTGGCGTGCCCCTGGAAGGCGCGATCTCGGAGTTCGCCCCGGGCCAGGTCGAGCTCACTTTGATGCACAAGCCCGACGCCCTGCGCGCGGCCGATGACGCGGTGCTCTACAAGCGCGCCGCCAAGGGCGTCGCCCTGCGCCACGGCTGCGAGGCGACCTTCATGGCCAAGCCGTGGAGCGACCGGGCCGGCAACGGCTTCCACGTCCATCTCAGCGTCAACGACGCGGCCGGGAACAACCTCTGCGCCAGCGAGGACCTCGAGGGCTCGGACCTGCTCAAGCACGCGATCGGCGGCATGAAGGCGCTGCTGGGCGAGGGCATGGCGATCCTGGCGCCGAACGCCAACAGCTATCGCCGCTTCAAGGCCAACAGCTACGCGCCCGTGGCGCCGACCTGGGGCGTCAACAACCGCACCGTATCCTTGCGCGTGCCTGCCGGTCCGCCCAAGACCCGCCACGTCGAGCACCGCGTGGCCGGCGCCGACGGCAATCCGTATCTCGTTTTGGCCGTGCTGCTGGCCAGCGCCCACCACGGCATCACGAACAAGCTCGATCCGGGTCCGGCGGTGGTCGGCGACGGCTACGCGGCGGCGGCCAAGGAGAACATCCGCCTGCCCAACAATTGGTTCGCGGCGGTCGACCTGTTCGAGAAGTCGGACGTGCTGCGCGACTACCTGGGCGATCGTTTCGTGGACATGTTCGTGTCGGTCAAGCGCACGGAACAGGCGCGTTTCTTCGAGGTGGTCACGGAGTTGGATTTCGATTGGTACCTGCGCAACGCGTGAGGCTGCGTGGTGAGTGGATTTCTCCCTTCCCCCTTTGATGGGGGAAGGGCGGGGATGGGGGTGACAGCGGTTCCGTGGTTAGCGCGCTTAGAGCGCTACCTGTCGGCGGTGTCACCCCCACCCCTACCCCTCCCCCATCCAAGGGGGAGGGATTTGGAGTGTGCTGCGAACGTGATGTCCGTCGTCGGACGACCTAGAGGGAGATAGGGACCATGAGCACCATCACGCGGAGAGGCCTGAACCGCCGCTCGCTCCTGACGGCCACCGGCGCCGCCGCGATCGGCCTGACCTTCACCGCCTGCGGCCAGAAGCCCAAGGCGCCGACCAACGGCGAAGAGCCCAAGCTGAACTTCTACAATTGGGACACCTATATCGGCGAGACCACGCTGGGCGACTTCAAGAAGGCCACCGGCGTCGACGTGAACATGAGCCTGTTCGCGACCAACGACGAGCTGTTCGCCAAGCTGAAGGCCGGTAATCCCGGCTTCGACGTGGTGGTGCCGTCGAACGAGTTCGTCACCCGCATGAGCCAGGCCGGCATGCTCGAGCCGCTGGATCACGCCAAGATCCCGAACATCAAGAACATCGACCCGTCGTTCCTCAACCCGGACTTCGACCCGGGCCGCAAGTACTCGATGCCCTACACCTGGCTGCTGCTGGGCATCGGCTATCGCAAGAGCAAGGTCCAGGGCGTGCCCGACAGCTGGAAGTGGCTGTTCGACAGCGACAAGTACAAGGGCCGCATCGCCCTGTTGTCCGAAAGCGCCGACCTGGTGCGCCTGTCGGCCAAATATCTGGGCCATTCGGTCAACAACATCCCTGAGGACATGCTGCCCAAGATCGAGCAGATGCTGATCAAGCAGAAGCCGTTCGTGAAGGCCTTCCACGACGATAACGGCCAGGACCTGCTGGCTTCGGGCGAGGTGGATCTGGTCCTCGAATACAACGGCGACATCGCCCAGGTGATGAAGGACGATCCGGATCTCGACTTCGTGGTGCCCAAGGAGGGGTCGCTGATCAACTCCGACACCCTGTGCATCCCGAAGGGCGCGCCGCGGCCCAACAACGCCCACGCCTTCATCAACTACCTGCTGGACGCCCAGGCCGGGGCCGAGATCAGCAAGACGATCCTCTACCCGACCCCCAACGCAGCGGCCAAGGCGCTGATGCCGGACGACTACAAGAACAACAAGGTCATCTTCCCGCCCGCCGACGTCATGGCCAAGTGCGAGTACGGCGCCTTCGAGGGGGCCGAGAAGGCCAGCCAGTACGAGGAAATCATCACCCGGGTGCGGGCGGCTTAGCGCTGATCTCTCCTCCCCCTCCGGGGGAGGTGGCCCGGAGGGCCGGAGGGGGCCAGCTCGGCCTATGCGGAGCAGCCCCCTCAGTCGCGGAGTTTATCCTCGGGCGCGCGCTTCGCGCGACCCGGGGGCGACAGCTCCCCCTGAGGGGGAGCAGATTGGAAAAGGGGGAGTGGGATGGAGCAGAGCTGGAAACAGGCCAAAGCCGTCTTCGCCGCGGCGCTGGGACCGCCGCTGGTGTGGCTGGTGCTGTTCTTTCTCGCGCCCATGGCGATCGTCTGGGCCTACAGCTTCGGCCACAACGCGGGCCTGACCGAGATTCAGATCACCGGCACGTTCCACAACTACGCCCGGGCGATCGAGCCGCTGTACCTGAAGATCTTCCTGAAGTCGGCCTGGGTCGCGGCCCTGACCACGGCGCTGTGCCTGGTCGCCGGCTTCCCGGTGGCCCTGGCCATCACCTTCGCCTCCGACAAGGCCAAGGCGTGGCTCTTGCTGCTGATCATGCTGCCCTTCTGGACGAACCTCCTGATCCGCACCTACGCCCTGATCGCCGTGCTGCGCACCGAGGGCTATGTGAACCAGGGGCTGGAATGGCTGTGGAACGGCGGCAGCGGGCTCGCCGCCCTGGTCGGCCTTCAGCCGCTGGGCGACTTCCAGCCGCTGGGCCTGCTGCACAACAATTTCGCGGTGATCCTGGGCCTGGTCTACGTCCACCTGCCGTTCATGGTGCTGCCGCTCTATTCGGCGCTGGATCGCCTCGACAAGTCGCTGCTGGAGGCCAGCCTGGACCTCGGCGCCGGGCACCTGCGGACGATCTTCAAGGTCGTGGTCCCGCTGGCCATTCCGGGCATCGCCTCGGGCGTGCTGATCACCTTCATCCCGGCCCTGGGCGCCTATCTGACGCCGGACCTCTTGGGCGGGCCCGACAGCCAGATGATCGCCAACGTCATCGAGCGCCAGTTCAAGCGCGCCAACGACTGGCCCTTCGGCGCGGCGATGTCGTTCCTGCTGATGTACCTGACCTTCATCGCCATCGCGATCCAGGCCGTCCTGGCCAAGAAGACGCCGGAGGCCAAGGGATGAGCGCCTTCAACCCGACCTTCCCGGCGAATGCCGGGACCCAGATTCAGTCTGAACGATTGGGGTGTTCGCGCCTCTCGATCTATTCCGCTGGTCCGACGCCAATGGGTTCGATCTGGGCCCCGGCATTCGCCGGGGAAATCGGATTGGAGGGGGCGCTCTAATGCCGAAGAAATCACCCCCCGGTCCGCTGGAGTACCTGCGCCGCTGGCCGATGCGCCTGTGGCTGGCCGCCGTCGGAATCTTCCTCTACGCGCCGCTGATCGCCCTGATGGTGTTCAGCTTCAACGACAGCCGGCGCAACATCGTCTGGAAGGGCTTCACGCTCAAATACTATGAGAAGCTGTTCAACGACTCCGCCCTGCTGGAGGCCTTCGCCAACAGCCTTACGATCGCGGCGGTCTCGACCGTGGTCAGCCTGGTCATCGGGGCCCTCGCGGCGCTGGTGCTGTGGCGTTTCCGCTTCCCGGGCAAGACGGCCCTCGACGGGGCGCTGGCCCTGCCGATCGTGGTGCCCGAGATCTGCATGGGCGTGGCCATGCTGGTGTTCTTCGCCAAGGTCATGCCCTGGCCGCAGGGAATGCCCTGGCCGCTGAACCTGGGCGCGATCATCATCGCCCACGTCTCGTTCTCGTTCCCGTTCGTCGCGGTGGTCGTTCGGGCCCGCATGGCCAGCTTCAACCGCGAGATGGAGGAGGCGGCCCGGGACCTGGGCGCGGGCGAGTTCCGCACCATCAAGGACGTGATCCTGCCGCACATGGCGCCCTCGCTTGTCGCCGGCGCGCTGCTGGCCTTCACGCTGAGCCTGGACGACTTCGTCATCACCTTCTTCACCGCCGGGCCCGACACGGTGACCTTCCCGGTGAAGGTCTATTCGATGGTCCGCTTCTCGGTGACGCCCGAGGTCAACGCGGCCTCGACGGTGCTGATCGTTCTGACCGTGCTGCTGACGGCGGCGGCGCTGAAACTGCAAGGCAATCCAGCCGCCACGGCGGGTCATGGGGCGGGGGACGCGAAATGAGGCTCCACTCTCTTCCGACCTTCCCGGCGCCACGGGTCGCGCCTTGCGCGCCCGAGCGTAAACTCCTGCACGGGACCCAGATTCAGCCTGAGCTTTCGCCCTTCCTGGCTTCTTCCAGCCTTATGATCTGGACCCCGGCATTCGCCGGGGAGGTCGGGATTTTGTGTGTCGGGGGACATCCGCAATGACCGCGCCAAAACCCATCATCACCTTCGAGAACGTCACCAAGCGCTTCGGCAAGTTGGCGGCCGTCGACAACGTCTCGCTGACCGTCAACGAAGGCGAATTCTTCGCCCTCTTAGGACCGTCCGGCTGCGGCAAGACCACCCTGCTGCGGATGCTGGCCGGCTTCGAGACGCCGACCGAGGGCCGGATCCTGATCGACGGCCAGGACATCGTGAACGTCCCGCCCAACAAGCGGCCGGTGAACATGGTGTTCCAGTCCTACGCCGTCTTCCCGCACATGACCGTGGCCGACAACGTCGCCTACGGCCTGAAGGTCGACCGCGTGCCCAAGGCCGAGCGCGACGCCCGCGTGGCCGAGGCGCTGGAGCTGGTGCAACTCGGAGGCCTTGGCGAGCGCAAGCCCGACCAGCTGTCCGGCGGCCAGCGCCAGCGGGTCGCTCTGGCGCGCGCCCTGGTCAAGCGGCCGCGCGTGCTGCTGCTGGACGAGCCGCTGTCGGCCCTGGACGCCAAGCTGCGCGAGCAGATGCGCACCGAGCTGTGCACCCTGCAGGAGAAGGTCGGGATCACCTTCATCATGGTCACCCACGATCAGGACGAGGCCCTCGCGCTCGCCTCGCGCTGCGCGGTGATGAGCAAGGGCGTGCTGCAGCAGGTGGCCACGCCCAGCGACCTCTACGAGTTCCCCAACAGCCGCTTCGTCGCCGACTTCATCGGCCAGGTGAACCTGTTCGAGGGCGTGCTGGCCGTCGACGAGCCCAGCCACGCGGTGATCAAGTCGCCGGACCTGCCGGTCGACATCTTCCTGGACCACGGCGTTACCGGGCCGCGCGGCGGGACGGCCTGGGCGGCGATCCGCCCCGAGAAGATCGAGCTGCACAAGAAGGAAGGCGACGAGCCGCCAAACCTGGGCGACTGCCCCAAGGGCTTCAACGCGGTGGCGGGCGTCATCAAGCACGAGGCCTATCTGGGCGGCTCCTCGACCTACGAGGTCGAGATCGCTGGCGGCCGGCGCGTGAAGGTCCAGCGCTCGAACCTGACGCGCTGGGACCAGGAGGATTTCAAGCTGGGCGAGACGGTGTGGCTGTGCTGGCACGCCTGCTCGCCGGCGGTGTTGTTGTCGTGAGTTCAGTCAGAAGCCCAAACAAATGGTGTCATCCCGGACGGCCCGCAGGGGCGATCCGGGACCCAGGGCCAAGCGCAGTGCGGCTCTTCCTGGGTCCCGGCTCTCCGCTTCGCTGCGGCCGGGATGACACGAAGATTTAGTCGATAAACCAAACCGCCTGGTCCCCTATTTTGCGAGGTCAGCGGGATAATGAAGGCAGGGAAAGCGTCATGACCGTCCCCATCCGCAACCACGACGTCGCCGAGCTCAAGCGTCTCGACCTCGCCCACCACCTGCCGGCCCAGGCCGACCACAAGGTCATCGCCGAGCTGGGCGGCAGCCGCATCGTCACCCGGGCCGAGGGGGTCTACATCACCGACGGCGACGGCCACCGCATCCTCGACGGCATGGCCGGTCTGTGGTGCGTCAATGTCGGCTATGGCCGCACCGAGCTGGCCGAGGCCGCCTACGAGCAGATGCTGGAGCTGCCGTACTACAACACCTTCTTCAAGACGACGACGCCGCCGACCGTGAAGCTGGCGGCCAAGATCGCCGAGAAGATGGGCGGCCACCTGACCCACGTGTTCTTCAACTCGTCGGGCTCGGAAGCCAACGACACGGTCTTCCGCCTGGTTCGCCACTACTGGAAGCTCAAGGACCAGCCCCAGCGCAAGGTCTTCATCAGCCGCTGGAACGCCTATCACGGCTCGACCGTCGCGGGCGTCTCGCTGGGCGGCATGAAGCCGATGCACAAGCAGGGCGACCTGCCGATCCCCGGCGTCGCCCACGTGATGCAGCCCTACCCATTCGGCGACGGCTTCGGCGAGGACCCCGCCGCCTTCCGCGACCGGGCGGTCAAGGAGATCGAGGACAAGATCCTCGAGGTCGGTCCCGAGAACGTCGCGGCCTTCATCGGCGAGCCGGTGCAGGGCGCGGGCGGGGTGATCATTCCGCCGGACGGCTACTGGCCGGCGGTGGAAGCGCTCTGCCGCAAGTACGGCATCCTGCTGGTCTGCGACGAGGTGATCTGCGGCTTCGGGCGCCTGGGCCAGTGGTTCGGCCACCAGCACTACGGGATCAAGCCGGACCTGATCGCCATGGCCAAGGGGCTGTCGTCCGGCTACCTGCCGATCTCGGCGGTGGGCGTGGCCGACCACATCGTCGCCGAGCTGCGCGAGAAGGGCGGCGACTTCATCCACGGCTTTACCTATTCGGGCCACCCGACCTGCGCGGCCGTGGCGCTGAAGAACATCGAGATCATCGAACGCGAGGGCTTGGTCGAGCGGGCCCGCGAGGACGCCGGCCCCTATCTCGCCAAGGCGCTGGCCCGGCTGAATGACCATCCGCTGGTCGGCGAGACCCGGTCGCTCGGCTTGATCGGCGCGGTCGAGATCGTCCGCGAGAAGGGGACCAACCATCGCTTCCTCGACAAGGAAGGCGAGGCCGGTCCGATCGTCCGCGACATCTGCATCAGGAACGGCCTGATGGTCCGCGCCATCCGCGACAGCATTGTCTGCTGCCCGCCGCTGGTCATCACCCACGCGCAGATCGACGAGCTGGTCGGCATCATCGAGCGGTCCCTCACCGAGGCCGAGCCCATCCTACGGGCGCTGAAGCCTGAGGCGTGACGGCAAGGGCGTCTTCTGGTAGGTTACATGTAACTTTCGCGGAGAATGAGCCATGGCCTCGACGGGAAACGCGAAGCCAACACGGGTGAAGGTCCAGGAACATCGCGCCCGGCTTCGGGCGCAGGGCCTGCGGCCGATCCAGATCTGGGTGCCGGACGTGCGCTCGCCGGAGTTTCGCGCGGAGGCGCGTCGACAGGCGGCCTTGGTCGCCGCCAGCGAACATGCCGCTGACGATCAGGCATTCATCGACGCGATTTCCGAATGGAACGACGAATGAAGCGGGGAGACATTTGGACGGTCTCCGGCGGCAAGGACTATGCGAGCAAGCCTCGGCCAGTGGTCATCGTCCAGGACGACAATTTCGAGACTACCGACTCCGTCTCTGTGTGCGGTCTGACGACGGATCAGAGTGATGCGCCGCTGTTTCGTCCTCCCGTCGAACCGAGCGCTGGGAACGGGCTGCGTGTGACGTCGCGAATGATGATCGACAAGATCACCACAGTCCCAAAATCCAAGGTGGGGGAGCACATCGGGCGACTTGGCGATGAAGACGTCGTTCGGCTGAACCGGGCGATGATGGTTTTCCTCGGCTTGGCTTCGTCGCCGCAGCCGAGCTCTCGGAGCGCGTCATGAAGCCCAAGCACAACAAGGCCAAGCGCGAGCACACGCTGGACCGGGGCGTTTCGACCCTGGAGGAGGCGGGGGCCTGGTTCGCGCGCCAGAGCATCGAGGAGATCGAGTGCGTGGTGCCGGACCTCGCCGGCGTGGCGCGCGGCAAGATCATGCCGGTGCGCAAGTTCCTCGGGACTCCGTCGATGAACCTGCCGCTGGCGGTGTTCTACCAGACCATCACCGGCGACTTTCCCGAGTTCGAGGGGGCGGTGAACGCGGTGCAGTCCGACACCGACATCTTCCTGACGCCGGACTTCGCCACCCTGGCCGCCGTGCCGTGGGCGCAGGATCCGACGGCCCAGGTGATCCACGACGCCTTCCACCCCGACGGCCGCCCGGTCGAGGAGGCGCCGCGCCAGGTGCTGCGGCGGGTGCTGGCGCTCTATGACGAGAAGGGCTGGCACCCGATCGTGGCGCCGGAGATCGAGTTCTATCTCGTCGATCGCAACACCGACCCGGACTATCCGCTCAAACCTCCGATCGGCCGCTCCGGGCGTCCCGAAACCGGCCGCCAGGGCTATTCGATCAGCGCGGTCAACGAGTTCGACGCCCTGTTCGAGGACATGTACGAGTACTCCGAGCGCCAGGGCCTGGAGATCGACACCCTGATCCACGAAAGCGGCGTGGCGCAGATGGAGATCAACCTGCGGCACGGCCATCCGCTGGAGCTGGCCGACCAGGTCTTCATGATGAAGCGCACCATTCGCGAGGTGGCGCTGGAGCACGAGATCTACGCGACCTTCATGGCCAAGCCGATGGCTAGCGAGCCCGGCAGCGCCATGCACATTCACCAGTCGATCGTCGACAAGAAGGGCCGCAACCTGTTCTCGGACTCCGAGGGCCAGGAGACCGATCTCTTCCACGGCTTCATCGCCGGCCAGCAGACCTTCCTGCCGGCGATCATGGCCATCCTGGCGCCGTACGTGAACAGCTACCGAAGGATCGCGCGGGACTCGGGCGCGCCGGTCAACACCCAGTGGGGCTACGACAACCGCACCTGCGGCCTGCGCGTGCCGCCGTCGGATCCGGCCAACCGGCGCCTGGAGAACCGCATCCCCTCGTCGGACGCCAACCCCTACCTGGCGATCGCGGCTTCGCTGGCGGCCGGCTATCTGGGCATGGTCCAGGGCCTCAAGCCCGCCGAGCCGGTCGCAACCGACGCCAGCGTTAGAGGCGTCGAGCTGCCGCGTAGCCTGTCGGAGTCGCTGAAGCTGTTCGAGGCCTGCCAGCCGCTGGTCGACATTCTCGGCCCCACCTTCTGCGCCGCCTATGACCGCGTGAAGCAGGCCGAGTACGAGACCTTCATGCGCACGATCAGCCCGTGGGAGCGGGAGTTCCTGCTGCTGAATGTGTGAGCGCGGACATGACCCTTCTCCCTCAGGGAGAAGGGGGACCCGCGCCGAGGGCGCGGGGGATGAGGGGTTACAGCGGTGACCGACGAACCCCCTCACCCCTACCCCTCTCCCCATGGGAGAGGGAACTGGTACGCGGACACGGTTCCCGATTTTCCCGACTTGCCGCCCCTCGACGGCGACGTCCAAACCGAGGTCTGTGTCGTTGGCGCGGGGTTCACCGGCCTGGGCGCGGCCCTGGCCCTCGGAAAGCGCGCCATCGTCCTCGAAGCCGCCCATGTCGGCGCCGCCGCCACCGGCCGCAACGGCGGTCAGGTCCATACCGGCCAGAGGCGCGACCAGGCCTGGCTCGAAAAGACCGTCGGCCAGAACGACGCCCACGCCCTGTGGCGCCTGGCCGAGGACGCCCGCGTCCACTTCAGGACCCTGACCGACACCATCGCCTGCGACTGGCGGCCGGGCATGATCCACGCGCGCCACAAGCCCCATGGCGAGGTCGAGGACGCGGCCTACGTGGCGCTGATGGCGATCGAGTACGGCTACGAGCAGCTGGAGCTGATCGGCCAGGATGAGCTCGCCCACGAGTTGGGGACCGACGTCTATCACGGCGGCCTGGTCGACCGCGGCGGCGGCCACGTCCATCCGCTGAAGCTGGCCCAGGGCATGGCGCGCGAGGCGATGGCGGCCGGCGCCGTGCTCTACGAACACACCCGCGCCGAGGCCTGGCGGCGCCAGGGCGGCAAGATCGTCGTCGAGACCGGGCGAGGCCGCGTGACCTGCGAGCGGCTGATCATCACCGGCGATGGATGCCTGAACGCCATGGCCGGCGGAGCGCGGGCGCGGGTCATGCCGATCAACAACTTCATCGCCGTCACCGCGCCTTTGGGCGCTCTGGCCGATGAGATCATCCGCTCGAACGCGGCGGTCTCCGACAGCCGCTTCGTCGTGAACTACTTCCGCAAGACGCCGGACGGCCGGCTGTTGTTCGGCGGCGGCGAGAACTACCGCCCCGGCTTCCCGCGCGACATCGCCGGCCTGGTCGCCAGGAACCTCGCCAGGGTCTATCCGCGGCTGGCCGATGCCCCGATCACCCACGCCTGGGGCGGGACCCTGGGCATCACCCTGAGCCGCATGCCGTTCGTCGGCGAGGTCGCGCCCGGCGTGCGCGTGGCCTCCGGCTATTCGGGGCAGGGGGTGATGCTGGCGCCCTATGTGGGCCGGCTGCTGGCGGAAGAGAACGCCGAGGCGCTCGACCTGCTGGCCCGCGTCCCGACGCCGCCGTTCCCCGGCGGGCGATGGCTGCGCTGGCCGCTGACCGTGGCGGGGCTCAGCTGGTACGCGCTGCGGGACCGGCTGTGAGCCCGCCATCCGCCACTTCGATCGTTTCGCGCCTGGGCGCCCCGTTGGAGGCCGTCGTTTGACCGTGAAGACCTCAAGCCGTAAGCCGCTCGGACTCTGGATGTGCGTGGCCCTGGTCGTGGGCAACATGATCGGGTCGGGCGTGTTCATGCTGCCCGCATCCCTGGCACCCTATGGCTGGAACGCGGTGATCGCCTGGCTGATCACCATCGGTGGGGCCCTGTGCCTGGCCCTGGTCTTCGCGCGGCTCGCCCAGGCCTTTCCCCGCGCCGGCGGGCCGTTCGTCTACACCGAGGAGGCGTTCGGCCGGCCGGCGGGTTTCCTGGTCGCCTGGTCGTACTGGATCTCGGTCTGGGTCTCCAACGCCGCCATCGCCATCGCCGTCGTCAGCTATGCGAGCGTGTTCGTCCCGGCCCTGGCCAGGACGCCCGGCCTGGCGGCGCTCGCGACCGTCGCGGTGGTCTGGGTCGTCACCGCGATCAACTGCCTGGGCGCGCGGGCGGCGGGCTGGACCCAGCTATGGACTACGGTGCTCAAGCTGTTGCCGCTGGCCGGGGTGGCGGCGCTGGCGGGACTGATCCTGCTGCGCAAGGGACCGGCGGCGGTGGCGCCGTTCGAGCCCTCGGCCCTGTCGGGCGGCGGCATCACCGCCGCCGCCACCCTCACGCTGTGGGCCTTGCTGGGCGTGGAGTCGGCGACCGTCCCGGCCGAGCAGGTCGACCGGCCGCAGCGGACCATTCCGCGCGCCACCCTGCTGGGCGCGGCCTTCACCGGCCTCGTCTATCTGCTGGTCTCGTCGGGGGTGCTGCTGCTGACGCCGGTCGCGGTGCTGAAGACCTCGAACGCGCCGCTCGCCGACTTCGTGGCCTATCACGGCGGCGGCGACCTGCGGCTGGTGCTGGCGGCCTTCGCCGCGATCAGCGCCCTGGGCGCGCTGAACGGCTGGATCCTGCTGCAGGGCGAGATGCCGGCGGCGATGGCGCGGGACGGCGTCTTTCCCGCCTGGATGGCCAAGACCAGCGCCAACGGCGCGCCGGTCCGCGCCCACCTGCTGACCAGCGGCCTGGTCACGATCCTGGTGCTGACGAACTACGCCAAGTCGCTGGCCGACGCCTTCACCTTCATGGCCCTCTTGGCCACCGCCTCCAGCCTGTTCGCCTACCTGTTCTGCGCGCTCGCCGTGCTGAAGCTGGGGCGCGAGGGGCGGATGCCGCTGTCGCCGGGCCTGGCGATCGTCGCAGGCGTCGCGGCGATCTATTCGGCCTGGACCTTTTACGGGGCGGGGTGGTCGGTGACCTTCTGGGGGCTGGTGCTGCTGGCGGCGGGCGCGCCGCTCTATGTCTGGATGCGGCGCGGAGCGGGTCGCGCGGCGGCGGGGGGAGACTGACGCCCTGTCGCGCACCGCCCCGCGGCTGCGCCGAGAGGGGCGTCGTGCGCCCTGGCGCATGAAGGGCGCCCCCGGCGCTTCAAGCGCGTGCTTGGAGGGGTTAAAAAACGGTCATATTTCAAGCATTGGCGATATGATCCCATAAGCCATTCTCGTTATTTTGCGTTCCGAACGAATGATACCCGAGGCGTCAAAACATACGCTGGGGGTATTGCATGAACTTCGAGTCAGTAAGCGGCTG
Source organism: Caulobacter segnis (assembly GCF_003243465.1). Taxonomy (GTDB): domain Bacteria; phylum Pseudomonadota; class Alphaproteobacteria; order Caulobacterales; family Caulobacteraceae; genus Caulobacter; species Caulobacter segnis_A. Next base: position 152,337 of record NZ_QFQZ01000001.1, on the reverse strand, counting down.
TAATCGAGGCAATCTTCACCTGATTACACCCATCATTTTGGCATCTGTCCTTGGCTTGGGTAGCGTCGCCCAGGCTCAGGAGACGAAGAGCCCGGAAACCAAGAACGAGGTCGAGTCCGTCGTCGTCACCGGCAAGCGCGTGTCCGAGGCGGCGATCGCCGTCGGCACCGACCAGGCCACCGCCACCGTGTCGATCACCCGCGAGGCGCTGCTGTCGGCCCCGGCCGGCATCACCGGCCTGAAGATGCTGGAGTCCCTGCCGGGCTTCAACGTCCAGGCCAACGACGCCTTGGGCATGTACGAGTTCGGCAACTCGGTCACCGTCCGCGCCTTCAACTTCCAGCAGGTCGGCTTCCTGCTCGACGACATCCCGATGGGCCGCAGCGACCAGTTCGGCGGCAGCCCGATCTATCGCTATGTGGACAACGAGAACCTGCTGAGGGTGACCGCCTCGTCAGGCGCCGGCGACGTCTCCCTGCCCAGCTACGCCTCGCTGGGTCCGATCGTCGACTACTTCACCCAGCAGCCCGGCGAGACCGCCGGCGGCAAGGTCAGCCAGACGTTCGGCGAGGACAACCTGACCCGCACCTTCCTGCGTCTGGAGACCGGCGAGCATAAGGGTTTCTCCGCCTATGCCAGCGGCTCGGTCATCAACAGCGACCAGTGGCGCGGCCCGGGCACGATCGACCGCGAGCACTACGAAGGCAAGATCCGCTGGGACTTCGGGTCCGGCGACCTGACCTTCCAGACGGTGCACAACGACTATTTCGACTATGACTCCCCGTCGTTCACGATCGCCCAGTACAAGGGAACTGCGAACGACGTCTATGGTCGCAAGGGACGTGACTTCGGTTATGTCGGCTATATCGCCAACCTGCCGCCGACCTCGAGCGGCCTGAAGTACTCCAACGCGAACTACGCACAGTACTACAAGTTTGGCCTGAACGCCCGGACCGACCACCTCTACGGCGTCACCCTGCACAAGGATCTGGCCGAGAACCTGCGCTTCACCGGCACGGTCTATTACGAGAAGAAGGACGGCTGGGGCTCCAGCGGGGTGGGCTATGATACGGCCCTGACCTACTACAACCAGCAGAAGGCCGTGGTGCCGGGTCTGAACGCCCCGCTGGGCCTGCAGTTCGGCATCTCGCAGATCGACGGCATCCGCAAGGGCGCGACCGGCAAGGTCACCTGGACGCTGGGCGACCACAAGGTCGAGGGCGGCGCCTGGTACGAGGACGACGACTACCACCAGCTGTCGAACACCTTCAACGTCGCCGACGGCTCGCCGGAAGGCGCGCCGAACTTCAGCCAGCCAGTCTATCGGACACGCAACTACACCTCCAAGCGCGACACCTGGGAAGGCTTCCTGAAGGACACGGTCGTGCTGGCGGACGGCAAGCTGAAGGTCGACGCGGGCTTCCGCATGCTGAGCGTCGATTACCAGATGCTGGGCAAGCGCAATCGCGAGGACTTCCGTTTCAGCCAGACCGCCAATCTGCGGACCACCTGGGAGGATCTGTTCCTGCCGCAGGTCGGGGCGGTCTACACGATCGGCCGCGGCCAGGTGTTCACGTCGTACTCGGAGAACATGTCGCTGCCGCGTGGCGCCGACGCGGTCTACTACACGCCGGCGACCGTCAATGTGCCCGCGCCGAAGGCCGAGACCTCGAAGAACATCGAGCTGGGCTATCGCGCCAACCACCCGACCTTCAACGCGTCGGTGGTCACCTACTACACCAGCTTCCAGAACCGCCTGCAGTCGTTCAGCGAATATCTGCCAGGCACCACCACCCTGGAAACCTACTACCAGAACGTCGGCGGCGTGCACGCCTATGGCCTGGAGTTCAGCGGGCAGTGGAAGCCGGAAGCGCTGGGCGGCAAGATCTACTTCAACACCAACGCTTCGTATAACAAGTCGGTGTTCGAGGACGGCTTCTCGATCCGCAGCGCCACGGGGGTCACGGACTACCCGCTCAAGGGCAAGAGCGTCCCGGACTTCCCCGAGATCGCCATCCAGGGCGGCGTGACGTTCGAGCCGACCGAGTGGGCGGTCATCAACCTGTCGGCCCGCCACATCAGCGATCGCTACAGCAACTTCATGAACAACGAGAAGACCAAGGGCTACACGCTGTTCAACATGTACGTGGACCTCGGCGAAGGCTTCGACTACGGCCCGCTGAAGGACATCAAGGTCCGCATCAACGTCGATAACATCTTCGACAAGGATTATCTGGGCACGATCTCGACGGTCGTGACCGGCGCGGCCAACTACCGCTCCGGGCCGCACCGCACGGCGCAGATCACGCTGTCGACGAACTTCTAGGGCGCGTCACGGCCGAGCGGTCAAACCCGTTCGGCGAACGCGGAGGAAAGGGGGCGGGCGCCGACAGGCGTCCGCCCTTCGTCGTTTCGGCGCTCCCTGGCCTAGATGCGGCCCCCCCAAGCCTTGCGATGTCGCAAATCGTCCCGTTCCGGGAAGACGGTGAAAAACCGCACAGTTCTGACTGGCCCGGATCATGCATTGTGCGCCGCAGCACGAAATAATTTGTGCAAGCGCGAAACAACTGTCATCTGAGCGTGGTTAAAGCCACGATAGGTCGTCCAGGAGGTCTCCCATGACCGAGAACAACTACTACGTCCGACCCGTGTCCGGTGTCTGGCATGTCACTTGGAACGACTCGGCCGAGCTGATCGGCTGCTACTCCTCGCAACACGAAGCTGAAGCCCTGGCCAAACTGCTGGCCCGCCACATGCATGACCAAGGCCGAAAGGCTAAGGTTCACGTGTTCGAGCCGGAGGTCCGCACGCCCGCTTGGATGCGCAATCGCGTCGCCAATCAGGCCGCGGCCTAGCCTTCGACCACTGCGCCAGTTCGTGCTGGACGGGTAAGTATGCCCGCGCTAAACTTTAGATAAGTTATGCGCCCTCTGCTCGGTCCGCCAAGATCGAGCGTGACGTCTTTCCGGACTTGCTAGCCGGGGACGTTACGTTCCCCGAGAGGGGGCGCCCGGTCTTCCCGGCGAAAGCCGACGTCGAGACGCAGGGGTGGTGGGAATGGCGCCGCAATGACGGCGCGCCCCGGCGTCCACCAGTTCTGGCGTCGCCGGGAAGATCGGAACTACGCGCTCACGCGCTTTCTCCCCGCGGCGTCAGCGCCCTTCGAGCGACAGCCTGAGCGCCAGGGTAAAATCCCTGTCCCGCAGGATTTCGCGCGCGGCGTTGCGCCCGGGATTGCCCGAGACGCCACCGCCGGGATGTGTCCCGGCCCCGCACATGTAGAGCCCGGCGATCGGCGCCCGGTGGCTGGCGTGGCCCAGAAAGGGACGCGTGGCCCACAGCTGATCCAGCGACATGTGGCCGTGCATGATGTCGCCGCCGACCAGGCCGAACTTCCGTTCCAGGTCCAGCGGCGACAGGATCATCCGTCCCACGACCGACGCCTTGAAACCCGGCGCCCAGCGCTCGACCGTGTCGATGATCAGGTCGGCGGCCGCCTCGCGTTCGTCGTCCCAGCTGCGGCCGTCCGGTAGGGTTGGGGCGAACTGCTGGCAGAACAGGCTGGCCACGTGCTGGCCGGACGGCGCGAGGGAAGGGTCGATGGTCGAGGGGATCAGCATCTCGACGATAGGGGCCTTGCTGATGCCCTCGGCCTTGGCGTCGCGATAGGCCGCGTCCATGTAGTCGAGGCTGGGCGCGATCACGATCCCGGACTGGTGATGCTCGGCGACATCCTTGCCGGGCAGGCAGGTGAAGCTCGGCAGCTCCGACAAAGCCACGTTCATTCGGAACGTGCCCGAGCCGTTCTTGTAGCCGTCCACCGCTTTGCGGAAATCGCCGGGTAGGGCCGAGGGGGCGACGAGCTTCTTGTAAAGGAGCGCCGGATTGACGTTGGCGCTGACGATCGGGGCCATGATCTGACGGCCGTCGACGAGCTGGACGCCGACGGCCTTCCCGCCCCCTGGGGCGCTTTCGACATGGACCGCCTCGACCGGCGCGTCGAGCAGGATCTCGACCCTGGCCGCTTCGCAGGCCTTGGCCATGGCCTGGGTGATGGCGCCCATGCCGCCGACCGCGTGGCCCCAGGCGCCCTTCTTGCCATTCACCTCGCCGAAGGTGTGATGCAGCAGGACATAGGCCGAGCCGGGCGTGTCGGGGCTGGCGAAGTTGCCGACCACCGAGTCGAAGCCGAAGGCGGCCTTGACCGGATCGCTCTCGAACCAGCCGTCCAGCACGTCGCGCGCGCTCTTGGTGAACAGGTCCAGCAGGTCGCGCTTGCGCTCGCGGGGAAGCAGGGCCAGCCGCCCGCCCTGGCGGAGGGCGCGCAGGAAGCCCGGCAGGCCGTCGCCCAGGTTCGGCGGCGTCTCCTGGGCGAAGGCGCGCAGCACGTCGCCGATCTCGTCCAGCATGGCGTAGTAGGCCGGCAGCACCTCGGCGTCGCGGCGGCTGTACTTGCGGAATTCCTCCTGGGTGCGCTCCAGGCCGCCGCCCAGCTTCAGGTATTTGTCGTCGCTGAGCGGCAAGAAGTTCGAGATCGGCCGTTCCAGGAAGGTCAGGCCCAGCTCGCGCAGGCCCATGTCGGCGATCACGCGCGGGTTCAGCAAACTGACCGTGTAGCTGGCCGCCGAGTTGCGGAAGCCCGGGTGGAATTCCTCGGTCACCGCCGCCCCGCCGACCACGCCCCGCGCCTCGCAGACCGTGACCTTCAGCCCCGCCTTGGCCAGGTAGAAGGCGCAGACGAGGCCGTTATGCCCGCCACCGATGATGACGGCGTCGCGCGTCTCCGTCGCGGCCATGGTTCGTGCTCCCCCAATGCCTTGGCGGTCGCATCCTACGATAGCGACGCTTCGGCGGCGAAACCTTGGTCGCCCGGATGGACGTTGAACTCAAGCCCCGGCGCCTCTAGATCAGCGCCTGCTCTTTCCGGGAAGGACCTCCCCATGGCCAAGCTCCTGCCGCTCCAATCCTTCAGCCTGCAGGAGACCGAGGACGGCTATCGCCTGCTGGTCTCGGCCATCGGCGGGGAGTCGATCTACGTCTCGATCACGCCCGACCAGATGGACGACATCATCGACAGCCTCGAGAACGCCATGGGCGGCGAGGAAGGCGGCGAGGGCACGGACGAGGACGACGCCGAGTACTGAGCTGCGTCGCCCTCAGGCGCGGAGGTTGGCCAGGGCCCGCAGCCCCCGCGCCAGGGTCGCCCGCTTGCCGGCCGCGCCGAGCGAGATCCGCAGGCCTTCGGTCGTCACGCCGGGCGCTCGGAAGGACTCGGCCCCCACCAGCGCCAGCCCGCGCTCCCTGGCCGCCGCATCGGCGGTCGCGCCCGGCAGCCAGACATGCAGGCTCTCGAGGCCGCCAAGGGCGCCCGGCAGCAGCTCCGCCGCCAGGGCGCGCCGCGCGATCGCTTCCTCCCGGACGCCCGCCAGCACGCGGCCGGCGACGCCCTCGCGGATCCAGCTCGTGGCCACGGCGGCCATCAGCGGCGGCGGCATCTGGGCGATGGCGTGCAGGGTGGCCGCCAAGCCCTCGGCGCGTCCGGGCGGCGCGACGACATAGGCCAGCCGCAGCCCCGGCGACAGCGTCTTGGCGGTGGTCGCGACATGGAACACGCCCTCTGGCCACAGGCTGGCGAGGGCGGGCATTGGAGCGCCGGGCAGCAGGCCATAAGCGTCATCCTCGATGATGGTCACCCCGGACGCCCGCGCGACGGCCACGACCGCCTCGCGTCGGGCCAGATCCATGCTCGCCGCCGTCGGGTTCTGGAAGGTCGGGGTGCAGCAGATCAGGCGCGGCCGATGCTCCGCTATCAGCTGGGCCAGGGCTTCAGGTTCGAGGCCCACGGCGTCCAGTGGGCAGCCCACCACGCGCACGCCGCGCCGCGCCGCCGTTGCCAGCAGGCCCGGGTAGGCGAAGGCCTCGGCAACGATCACGTCGCCCGGCGCGGTCAGGTGGTCCAGCAGGGCCGACAGAACCGTCTGGGCGCCGCTGGCGATGACGATCCGCGCCGGATCGACCTCGCCCAGGCTCGGCGCCAGCCAGGCCGCGCCGGCGGCTCTCTGCGCCAGCGAGCCCGCGCCGGGGTGATAGGCCATCAGCGTCGCGGGATCGGTGCGCGCCAGGATCGCGCCCGTCGTCTCGCGCAGCAGGGCCGCCAGGTTCAGGCCCGCGGGTGGCGGCGGCAGGTTCATCGACAGGTCGACGAGGCCCGCCTCGCCCTCATCAGTCCGTGATCGGATGAAGGTGCCGCGCCCGGTGGTCCCCTCGATCAGCCCACGTTCGCGGGCCAGGGCGTAGGCGCGGGTGACGGTCGTGAAGTCGATGCCGAGCCGGCGAGCGACCTCGCGCTGGGGTGGGATCTGGTCGCCCGGCTGCAGCTCGCCCTCGGCCACGGCGTTCTCCAGGGCCTGGGCGATCCGCCGATAGGCGGGCCCGTCCAGCGCCGCCATGCGGCGTAACCACGCGGCGGCCGGATTCGGTGATCCCGGAGTTGCGCCCATGATCGCATATCCATACATTATCTGCATAATGTATGGATCAATCCTGCGATTGTAGGAAGGGGTCATTCGATGACCGACGACGTATTCTACGACTCTCCGACCCCGGTTGAGGCCGGCCTCAAGTGCTGCTGCCCCCGCTGCGGCCAGGGCAAGCTGTTCCAAGGCTTTCTGAAGCTGGCGCTCAAGTGCGACCAGTGCGGCCTGGACTACGGCTTCGCCGACCCGGCCGACGGCCCGGCCTTTTTCGTGATGAGCGGCGTCGGCATCGTGGTCACCGCCTTCTTCGCCTGGGCGGAGATCGTCTGGCAACCGCCGGTCTGGGTGCACCTGGTCACGACCTTCCCGGCGTTGATCCTGGGCTGCCTGGCGACCCTGCGGCCGGTGAAGGCCTGGCTGGTGGCCTCGCAGTACATCAACAAGGCCGAGGAAGGCCGCTTCGAGAGCCTGGGCCGGCACGATTTCGACGAGCGGCGGCTGTAGGAACGCAATGGCTCCGACCTCCCCGGCGAATGCCGGGGACCAGATGGAAAGGGACTGGCGTGTGCTCTACGAACGCCGCGCTTGTCCCATCATCCTCTGTGACCTGAGATCTGGGCCCCGGCATTCGCCGGGGACATCGGGCTGAAAAGTCACTTCAACAGCAGCTGTCCACGCCGGTTCAACTCGTCCTTGATCTTGCCGGCGGCCATGCCCAGCAGGCCCGGCAGGCTGACGTCGAGTCGGGCGTGGTCGTCCAGCACCTGCACGACGCCGTTGATCGTCTGGCCCATGGCGGCGGCCGAGAAGTTCAGGGTGTCGCCGGCCCAGCTCTGGGTGAATCGGCTGGGATCGCCGCCGGGGATCTGGCCGGCCATTTGCGACAGGCCCTCTTCCAGGCGGCGTTTGGCTTCGGCCGCGCCCAGCTGGTGGGGGATGTTGATGCTGACGGTCTTGGCCATGGCGATCCTCTGAAACTCCCCGGTCAAAACGCGGCCGGAGCGTATGCGGTTCTATACGTCCGTTTCTGGCGCAGGCGAAGGCCAAGGTCTCTTTCATCGCATGAGGGACACGAACGACATGACCGACTTCGCCATCACCCCGCCGTTCGCCGCGCCGCGCCGATTTGTTCGTCCCGGCCGTCCCAGTGGCCTGCTCGGCGCGATCCACTATGCCGGCGTGCTGCTGGTCTGGGCGGCGCTGTTCGTCGTCGACAGGCCCCTGGCGCTGAAGGTGATGGCCGAGCGCCGGGCGGACTCGCCCATCCCGCGTCGCTGGGGCTGGTGATCTAGGCCGAACGGCGCCATCCCTGCGGGCATGTCGATCGCCGTTTCCGCCCGCTCGGTCTCGCATCCGCTGAAGGCCCCGTTCCGCATCTCGCGCGGGGTCAAGACCGCCGCCGAGGTGGTCGAGGTGATCGTGTCCGCTGACGGCCATGCCGGGCGCGGCGAGAGCGTGCCTTATGCGCGCTACGGCGAGACGGTCGAGAGCGTGCTAGCCCAGCTGGCGCCGGCCTTGGCCGCCTCCGATCCCGAAGCCGCCTGCGCCGCCCTGCCGCCCGGCGCGGCGCGCAACGCCCTCGACCTCGCCCTCTGGGACCTGCGCGCCCGCCGCACCGGCGTCAGCGTCGCGGAAGCGACCGGGCTGCCGATCCCGAAAGACCTGATCACCGCCGTCACGGTCAGTCTCGATGCGCCCGAGGCCATGGAGGCCGCCGCCCGCGCCGTAGCTGACGCGCCGCTGATCAAGATCAAGCTGTCGGCCGAGGACCCAGCCGCGCGCCTACGCGTCGTGGCCGCCGCCGCGCCGAATTCGCGCTTCATCGTCGATCCGAACGAGGGCTGGACCTTCGAGATCCTGCGGGACCTCAAGCCCCTGCTGGCCGACCTGCCGATCGCCCTGGTCGAGCAGCCGCTGCCGGCCGGCGAGGACCAGGCGCTGGAGGGCTGGGACCCGCCGTTCACGGTCTGCGCCGATGAGAGCGTCCACGTCGGCGGCGATCTCGCGGCCCTGCGCGGCCGCTACCAGGCGGTCAATCTCAAGCTCGACAAGACCGGCGGGCTGACCGAGGCCGTGGCGATGCTGAAGGCCGCCCGCGCCCTTGGCTTTCAGGTCATGACCGGCTGCATGGTCGCCTCCTCCCTCGGCGTCGCGCCGGCCCTGCACCTGGGCGGGGCGAGCGACTTCGCCGATCTCGACGGACCCTGGTGGCTGGCGGTGGATCATCCGGGCGGCCTGCGGGTCGAGCGAGGGCGGATCACGCCGCCGAAGCCGGGGTTCTGGGGGGATGGCGCGCAGGCGGAAGGGCTGTGGCTTTAAAATCCTCCCCCTAGCGGGGGAGGCGGCGCGAAGCGCCGGAGGGGGAAGAGGCAAGGTCAGCAGGACTTCCCCCTCCGTCGTCGCCGCGCGCCGACACCTCCCCCGCTAGGGGGAGGATTTGATCCTCGTATTCCCCAGGTCGACCGCGCCCTCGCACGCCCCGCACCGCACCACCGGCGCCAACCGCGCCCCACACCGGTGTGTCAGGATTTCAGGACTTCCCTCGCTTCCAGCCAGCCACTGATCGCCCCAGGCCATCAGCGCCACGATCAGCGGGAAGAAGTCGCGCCCTTCCTTTGTCAGGCGGTATTCCCAGCGCTCCGGCCGCTCCTGATAGCGGACGCGCTCCAGCATGCCCCGCTCGACAAGCCGACCCAGCCGGTCGGTCAGGATGTTGCTGGCGATCTTCAGTTCGTCCTGGAACTCCGTGAACCGGCGCTTGCCATAAAAGGCCGCGGCCAGGACGTGGGCGGTCCAGCGGTCGCCCAGCACCTCGATCCCGCGCTCCAGCATCGGGTGCAGCGGCGATCCGCCGACGTCGTCGTGGCTGGCGCGGCGCGAGTGGCGAGCGGGCGGAGCGGGCTCCAGCCCCGCGCCGGGGCCGGGCGAGATCGTCACGTCACGGACCTTCACGGCCTCGCCGCAGGCCCTGCAAGCCAGCACCGGGCGCAGCGGCTGGCCGCAGGTCTGGTGGACGATCTGGTGCGAGGGACAGTCGGGGTCGAACCGCCAGCGCATCTCCCAGCCCAGCAACATCAGCGCCGAGTCGTAGAGATCGCGGCCCATGGCGGTCAGGCGATATTCGGAGCGCGGAGGCCGCGCCTGGTACTGGACCCGCGTCAGCAGGCCGGCGGTTTCCAGGCGCTTGAGCCGGTCGGTCAGCAGCGAGCGCGCGACGCCGGTCATCGCCGCGAAGCCGTCGAACCGCTTCACCCCCATGAAGGCCGCGTACAGCACCAGCAGGGTCCAGCGGTCGCCGATCAGGTTCAGCGCGCGGGCGGCTGAACTGCGACGGACCATTGCCGGCGACGCGGCGGGGGCCTTCTGCGGGACCATGAGGCTTGGTGGGACGCTTCGGCGCGGCGTGTCAACGGCGTGGACTCCGGACAGGTCGCTTGTATAATCGGACTAACTAGAAAATTGGGAGGAGCCGGCATGGTCTATGTGCTGGGCGGTTGGCAGAGCGACTTCGCCGCCAACTGGGCGCGCGAGGGCAAGGAACTGGCCGACGCCTTCGCCGAGGCGGTGGGGCAGGGGCTGGCCGCCGTCGATCTGGATCCCGAAGACGTCGAGACCGGCCACGTCGGCAACTTCGCCGCCGAGCTGTTCGCGGGCCAGGGCCTGCTGGGCGGCATGTTCGGCCTGGTTCACCCCGCCTTCGACGGCCTGCCAACCGCGCGCCACGAGGCGGCCTGCGCCTCGGGCAGCGTCGCCATCCTGGCCGCCGCGGCCGAGATCGAGGCCGGCCGCTATGATCTCGCCTGCGTCGTCGGCATCGAGCAGATGCGCAACGTCCCGGGCCAGAAGGCGGCCGAGAACCTGGGCAGCGCGGCTTGGGCCGGCCACGAGTTCCAGGACGCGCGCTTCCTGTGGCCGCGCGCCTTCTCCGACCTCGCCGACGAGTACGACCGGCGCTACGGCTTGAAGTACGAGCACCTGATGGGCATCGCCGAGGTGAACTTCGCCAATGGCCGGCGCAATCCCAACGCCCAGACGCGGAGCTGGGACTTCAGGCCCGACGCCTTCACCGCCGACGACGTCGCCAATCCGGTGGTCGAGGGCCGCACGCGCAAGCAGGACTGCGGCCAGGTGACCGACGGGACCGCCGTGGTGTTCCTGGCCTCCGAGGCGCGGGCCAAGGCCTATGCCGACGAGCGCGGCGTCGCGCTGGAGAGCATTCCGCGCATCAAGGGCTGGGGGCACCGCTCGGCGCCGCTGAGCTATGCCCGGAAGGTCGAGGCCTCGCGCGACGGGGAGTACGTCTTTCCGCAGGTGCGGCGGGCCATCCTGGACGCCCGCGCCCGGGCCGGGATCGCGCTCGATGTCTCCGGGATCGACGCGGTCGAGACCCACGACTGCTTCACCGCGACCGAATACATGGCCATCGACCACCTGGGCCTGACCGCGCCCGGCGAGAGCTGGAAGGCGATCGAGGCGGGGGATATCGCCATGGGCGGCAAGCTGCCGATCAACCCGTCGGGTGGCCTGATCGGGACCGGCCATCCGGTCGGCGCGACCGGGGTGCGGATGCTGCTCGACGCCTGGAAGCAGACCTCGGGCCAGGCCGGCGACTACCAGGTCGAGGGGGCCCGGACGGTGCAGACGCTGAACATCGGCGGGTCGACCACGACGACGGTGAGTTTCGTCGTGGGTACGTAGGACGGCGGCGTTCTCCTCCCCCTCTGGGGGAGGTGTCGCGGAGCGACGGAGGGGGCTTCTCCGCATCGGCCGCGCTGCCCCCTCCGGCCCTCTGGGCCACCTCCCCCAGAGGGGGAGGAGAAGTCCAAAGCTCACCGCCGCCCGTATCCACCTCATCCTCCGCCCAGAGCCCCCCATGCCGATCCTCACCGTCCTCGCCGTCAACGCCGCCGTTTCGGCGGTCGCGTTCCTCGCCCTGTGGGCCGTCAGCCTGCGGACGAAGGACGTCAGCTTCATCGACGCCTGGTGGGGGCCGAGCATGGCGCTGTTGGCCTGGAGCACACTGCTGCAGGGACCGCATACGCCGCACGGCCTGCTGCTGACGGGGCTCTGCACCCTGTGGGCGGCGCGCCTGGGGCTCTACCTGCTGTGGCGCTGGCGCAAGCACGGCGCGGACCGCCGCTATGTCGCGATCTTCGCCCACTACGAAAAGACCAAGAACTGGAGCTTCGCCACCACCTCGCTGATCATCGTCTTCGGCCTGCAGGCGGTGCTGGGCTATGTCGTCGCCCTGCCGGTGCAGCTGGGCCAGGGACCCGGCCCGCTGGGCGCGCTGGCCTATGCCGGCGCGGCGCTGACGATCGTCGGCATCCTGTTCGAGACCATCGGCGACGCCCAGCTGACCGCCTTCAAGGCCAATCCGGACAACGCCGGCAAGGTCATGGACCAGGGCCTGTGGCGCTACACCCGCCACCCGAACTATTTCGGCGACGCCTGCGTCTGGTGGGGCTTCTACCTGATCGCCGCCGAGACCGGCCTGGGCGCCTGGGCGCTGCCGGGCCCGGTGCTGATCACCGTCCTGCTGACCAAGTGGAGCGGCGTGCCGACCACCGAGGGCAAGATGAAGAAGTCCAAGCCGGGCTATGCGGAGTATGTGGCGCGGACCAGCGGCTTCGTGCCGTGGTTCCCGCGGAAGGGGTGACCTCAAAACCCCGTGTCATCCCGGCCGAAGCGTAGCGTAGAGCCGGGACCCAGGGGCGGCTTGCACAGCGTTCCCGCACCCCCTGGGTCCCGGATAGCCTCTACGAGGATTCCGGGATGACACGGATTGGGTTGGGGAGAGGGGCTCCCCTACGCCCCCAGTTTCCCAATCAGCGCCATCGCCGCCGCCGGGTTCCTCACCTTCGCCCCGGCGATGAAATAGGCGAACACGTCGCCGCGCTTGGCCCATTCGCGCGCCTGCTTCAGCACTCCATCGAGTTCCTCCGAGGTCATCCCCGTCGGCTCGTCCTCCTTGCTCGACATCAGCCGGGCATAGGTGAAATCGGCGGTCGGCTGGTCGATGCAGGGCCAGGTCGGCTCCTCGTCGTCGACGGCGTAGACGATGGCCGCGCCGTACTTGGCGGCCAGGTCGTAGAATTCCTGGCAGGCGAAGGTGGGGTTGCGGACTTCGAGCGCGTGGCGCAGGCGCAGGCCCTTCAGCTCCTTTGGCAGCAACTTCAGGAATCCCTCGAAATCCGCCGGATCGAACTTCTTCGTGCCCATGAACTGCCAGTTGATGGGGCCAAGCTTCGGGCCCAGCTCCTCAAGACCTTGGGACAGGAATTTCTCGAGGGACTCGTTGTTCTCCGACAGCACCTTGCGGTTGGTGCAGTAGCGGCTGGCCTTGACTGAAAATACGAAGTCGTCGGGCGTCTCGTCGCGCCACTTCTGCCAGCTATTGGGCTTGAAGGTCGAATAGTAGGTGCCGTTGATCTCGATGCTGGTCAGCTTCGACGACGCGTATTTCAGCTCGTCCTTCTGCTTGAGATCGTCGGGATAGAACGTCCCCCGCCACGGCTCGAACGTCCAGCCGCCGACGCCGGTTCGGATCTTGCCCATGCGCGGATGTTCCCTTGATGTTCCGGTGGCGCACCCTAGCATCGCGATCTGGCGGAGCAAGGGGTTCTCCTTCCTCCCCCTCTGGGGGAGGGGGACCGGCGAACGCCGGTGGAGGGGCCCTGTGAGGCGGCGACTTCACCGCCGCTTCGCGGACCCCCTCCGTCTCGACGCGTATTCGCATCGATCCACCTCCCCCTAATGGGGAGGAGAGATCAGTCGCTCAACACTCCACCCGGTTCACCGACAGGCCCACCGCCAGACCCCCCATCGAGGTCTCCTTGTAGATCTCGTTCATGTCCTCGCCGGTGCGTTTCATCGTGGCGATGACCTTGTCGAGGCTGACCGAGTGCTGGCCGTCGCCGAGTAGGGCCAGGCGCGCGGCGTCGATGGCCTTGATGGCGCCCATGGCGTTGCGCTCGATGCAGGGGATCTGCACCAGGCCGCCGATCGGGTCGCAGGTGAGGCCGAGGTTGTGCTCCATGCCGATCTCGGCGGCGTTCTCGATCTGGGCGTTGGTGCCGCCCAGCGCGGCCGCCAGGCCCGCCGCCGCCATCGAACAGGCCACGCCCACCTCGCCCTGGCAGCCCACCTCGGCGCCGCTGATCGAGGCGTTGCGCTTGTAGAGCGCCCCGATCGCCGCCGCCGTCAGCAGGAAGGTCCGGACCTGTTCGGGTGAGCCGTTGTGGAAGCGGACGAAGAACCGCAGCACGGCCGGGATCAGGCCCGCCGCGCCATTGGTCGGGGCGGTGACGACGCGGCCGCCGGCGGCGTTCTCCTCGTTGACCGCCATGGCCCACAGATTGACGAAGTCCATGGCGGCCAGCGGGTCGCTGATCTGGCGCTCCATCCGACCCTGGATCGTCTGGTGGATCTGGCGGGCGCGGCGCTTGACGGTCAGGCCGCCGGGCAGGACGCCGTCCTGGCGCATGCCGCGATCGATGCAGGCCTCCATGGCGCCGAAGATGCGGTCGAGGCCGGCGTTCATCTCGCCCTCGCTCATCCGCGCCTGCTCGTTGGCGGCCATCACCTGGGCGATGGTCAGCCCGGCCTCGTCGGCGCGCTGCAGCAGGTCGGCGGAGCTCTCGAACGGGTAGGGGACGGCGGGGCCTTCCTCGGGCGGGGCGTTGCTGCCCATCTCGCGCTCGTCGCGGACGAAGCCGCCGCCGATCGAGAAGTAGGTCCGTTCGGCCAGTTGTTCGCCGCCCTGGTCGTAGGCGGCGAAGGTCAGGCCGTTCGGATGCTGCGGCAGGCGCTCGTGGCCCAGCCAGACGATGTCCTTGGCCTCGTCGAAGGCCATGTCCCGCTCGCCGCCCAGCTTCAGGGACTGGGTGGCGCGCGCTTCCAGCAGCGCCGCCTCGCCGGCGTCGGGATCGAGGTCGGCGGGGACGAAGCCCATCAGCCCCAGGATCACGGCCCGGTCGGTGGCGTGGCCGCGCCCGGTCAGGGCCAGCGAGCCGTAGAGCCGCGTCTCGACCCGTGCGGCCTGCTCCAACTGGCCGGCCGCGCGCAGCCGCGCGACGAACAGCCCCGCGGCCGTCATGGGCCCCATCGTGTGGCTGCTCGACGGGCCGACGCCGAGTTTGAAGAGGTCGAAGACGGAGGCGGTCATGGGATGCTCTGGATACTCCAGCCCTCACAAGGTCCGATCTCCCCGGCGAATGCCGGGGCCCAGATCGAACCCACGAGCGCTTGCCGAACGGTCGAGGCCGCTGGCGCGTCACCTTCAACCGTTCAGGCTGAATCTGGACCCCGGCATTCGCCGGGGAGGTCGGGGGAGGGGACGGCGACCGCCCATCTCCGCCCATGGTCGAACCTTACTTCCGCTGCGCCGCCGTGGCGTCGCGCAGGGCCTTGAACTCCGAGCCGGCCTGCCATTGCGGCCATACGCGGCTGTTGGCGAGGTCGCGGCCGATCTCGTAGACGAGGCCGATGTCGGCGGCCTGGCCCGAGAGATCCCAGTCGGGCGACCATTCGTCGGCCGGCTGGTGGTAGCGGTTCTCGGTGTAGTCGGCCTCGGCCTTCTCGCCGGCTTCCTTGCCGCCCTTCACGAGGTCCGTGCCCGAGCCGATCGAGATGGCCGGCACGCCGCGCTTGGCGAACGGGAAGTGGTCCGAGCGGTAGAAGTGCCCCGCCTGCGGCGCGGGATCGGGCGAGAAGTAGCGGCCGTGGGCCTTGGCCTTGGCGACCAGCATGTCCTGAAGGTCGACCTTCCCGTCGCCCGAGGTGGTGATGTCCTTGGCCGGACCGGCCGCCGACAGCGCGTCGATATTGATGTCGCCGACCGTTTTGGCCAGCGGGAACAGCGGGTTGGCCCCGTAGTATTCCGAGCCCAGCAGGCCCTTCTCCTCGGCGGTCACGGCCAGGAACAGGATCGAGCGCTGCGGCGCCGGCTGGCTCTTGAAGGCGCGGGCCAGTTCAAGGATGGCGGCGATGCCGTCGGCGTTGTCGACAGCGCCGTTATAGATCTTGTCGCCGCGCACGTCGGGGGCGCCGACGCCCAGGTGGTCCCAGTGGCCGCTGTAGATGATGGTCTCGTCCGGATACTTGGTCCCGACGATGCGGCCGGCGATGTTCTTGGAGACGATCGTCTCGTGCTTGACCTTGTAGTCGGCCGAGAAGGTCGCGCCGGGCAGCACCACGGGCTTGAAGTCGCGGGTCTGGGCCTGCTTCTTCAGGGCCTCGAAGTCGAGGCCGGCCTGCTTGAAGAGGTCGACGGCGACGTCGCGCTGGATCCAGGCCTCCATCGAGGGGTGCGACTTGGCCGGCGCCTTGCGGACGATGTCGAACATCACGTTGGTGTTGGAGTTCTTGACCGTGTTCCAGCCGTACGAGGCCGGAGCCGTCTCGTGGACGATCAGCACGCCGGCCGCGCCCTGGCGGGCCGCTTCCTCGAACTTGTAGGTCCAGCGGCCGTAATAGGTCATGGCCTTGCCGCCGAAATCGCCGGAACCGGTCTCGAAGTCGGGGTCGTTGATCAGCACGACCAGGATCTTGCCCTTCAGGTCCATGCCCTTGAAGTCGTCCCAGTTGCGCTCGGGCGCCCTGACGCCATAGCCGACGAAGACCAGCGGCGCGTCCTTGATCGAGACGGCGTCGACATTGGTCATGGCGGCGCGGATCGCGACCTGCTCGCCCTGAGCCAGGGCTTGCGCCTTGCCGCCGATAGTGACGCTGGCGCTGACGGGGCCCGCGATCTCGAACTTGGCCAGCGGGACGTCCTGGGTCCAGGCGCGCTTGCCGTCCTTTTGCACGTCGCCGGCAGGAGACAGGCCGATGGCCTTCATCTGATCGACGATATAGCCGACGGCCTTCTTCTCGCCCGCGGTGGCCGGACCGCGGCCTTCGAATTCGTCGGACGAGAGGACCTTGATGTGGGCCGAGAGTTTGGCGGGGTCGATCTTGGGCGCGTCGGCCGCGTGGACCAGCATCGGCGCGGCGAGAAGGGCGGTGGCGAGCAGAAGGCGTTTCATCGCAACTCCGTTCGGGAGCAAAACTTGTCGGCGGCGCGGACCCTAGAGCGTGTCCGGGCCGGAGGGAACCGTCTAAGCCGACAAACCGGCGCGCCGGGAGCCTCTTGCCTGACCTAGGGGCCGCTTGCCCATAGTCCCTCCCAAACAACAGGGAGAGGACGCGCCATGGCCATCAAGACCCGCTTCACCGAGCTGTTCGGGGTGGAGCATCCGATCGCCCAGGGCGGCATGCAGTGGGTCGGCAAGGCCGAGCTGGTCGGGGCGGTGGCCAACGCCGGCGCGCTGGGCTTCCTGACCGCCCTGACCCAGCCGACTCCAGAGGCGCTGGCGAAGGAGATCGCCCGCACCCGCGAGATGACCGACAAGCCGTTCGGGGTGAATCTGACGATCCTGCCGGCCATGACCCCGCCGCCCTATGCCGAGTATCGCGCGGCGATCATCGAGAGCGGGATCAAGATCGTCGAGACCGCCGGCTACAAGCCGCAGGAGCATGTCGATCACTTCAAGGCCCACGGCGTGAAGGTGATCCACAAGTGCACCGCCGTCCGCCACGCGCTGTCGGCCGAGCGGATGGGCGTCGACGCCATCTCGATCGACGGCTTCGAGTGCGCCGGCCATCCGGGCGAGGACGACATCCCCGGCCTGGTGCTGATCCCGGTCGCCGCCGACAAGGTGAAGATCCCGATGATCGCCTCGGGCGGCTTCGGCGACGCGCGCGGCCTGGTCGCGGCCCTGGCCCTGGGCGCCGACGGCGTCAACATGGGCACGCGCTTCTGCGCCACGCGGGAGGCCCCGATCCACGAGAACTTCAAGCAAGCGATGGTCGAGAACGACGAGCGCGCCACCGACCTGATCTTCCGCACCCTGCACAACACGGCGCGCGTGGCCAGGAACGCCATCAGCCAGCAGGTCGTCGCGATCGAGCGGGCCGGCGGCGCGAAGTTTGAGGATGTCGCCGACCTCGTGAAGGGCGCGCGGGGCCGAGAAGGGCTGGAGAGCGGCGACGTCGATCACGGTGTCTGGACGGCGGGCATGGTCCAGGGCCTGATCCACGACGTACCGACCGTGCGCGAGCTGGTCGACCGCATCGTCTCCGAGGCCGAGGCCCTGATCCGCGGGCGCCTGGCGGGGATGGTCTCTTAGCGCTCGGCCAGAAGACGGCGCCTGTCGACGCCGGCCGGCGGTCGAGGCCAAGATCTTAGGATCGGATTCACTAAGAATGCTGCCGGTGTAATCTATACGTGTACCCAAAGTGGGGTGTCGTTAATTACGCGCAAATCTTTAGGCGCGACGAAATGGCCCGTCATCGAGGGCTCGACGACAGGGCTGTCACGCTCTATCGATCGACGAAGACCGATGTTCTGTAGTTTCTGGCCGTAGTTTCTGGGGGCATGACCATGGCGACCTACACCTTCTCCAAGATCACCGCCGCCGAAGCCCAGCGCTTCAACATCCTCAGCTACGACACCCTGGTCTTCACCTCCGGATCGGCGACCGACGTCGACATCGCGTTCTATCCGCAGTCGAACGGCTATGGCTCGTATCAGCTGACGCTAGGAACGCGGTCGGTGTTCTTCCCGCAGGCGGGCGTGAACTTCGGCCTGCCGGCGGCGGCCTCGGCCGACCGGATCAAGTTCTCCGACGGCTCGCACCTGTTCATCGGCGGCGTGGGCAATGACGCCTACGAGCCCACGGTCGCGGCCTCGACCCACGCGATCGCGGCGTTCGGCGGGGCCGGCGACGACATCCTGACCGGCGGCGACGCCGCGGACCACCTGGTGGGCGGCGTGGGCGACGACATCCTCGACGGGGCCGGCGACAACGACGTGCTGGACGGCGGCGACGGCGCCGATGTCCTGGTCGGCGGCGACGGCGACGACACCCTCACCGGCGGCGCGGGCGCCGACACCCTGCAGGGCGGTTCGGGCGCAGACCATCTGAACGGCGGCGCGGGCGACGATATTCTCGACGGCGGTTCGGGTAACGACACGCTGATCGGCGGCTCCGGCGCCGACAAGCTGACCGGCGGTCGCGGCAATGACGTGCTGGACGGCGGAACGGGCGACGACACCCTCGCCGGCGGCCTGGGTAACGACACCCTGACCGGCGGGGCCGGCGACGACATCCTGACGGGCGGGGCCGGCCAGGACGAACTGAGCGGCGGCGCCGGCGCCGACACCTTCGTGTTCGGCGTTTCGGATTCCCTGCCCTCGGCGCCCGACCACATCCTGGACTTTGACGAAGAGGACGCGCTGGACTTCACGGGCCTGGCGGCCGCCACGATCGCCAACTACCAGCAGTTGCCGGGCGCGACCTCCTACGAGGCGGCGCTGGTCGCCGCCAACGCCGCCTTCACGGCCAAGGCGGCCCTGCTCTATGTCGGGGCTCAGGTCGGCGACGACTTCTATGTTTTCGCCGACACCCTGGCGCTGCATCAGGTCGGCGCCGTGGTGGTGCTGAGCGAGGTCTCCGGCTTCGACGCCCTGACCGGACTGATCTGAGGCGGCCCGCCGTCACGCATCGGCCGCTCGACCCTCGATCGCGCGGCGCTCCTTCCAGCGGGCCCGGATGACCTCATCCGGGCCCGTTGTCTTTGTCGCGACCCTCTTGCCCGGACTATTCGTGCGGATGCGACAATAGAGCGCGGGGCTTTGACTGTGCAGTTTGCTCTGAGTTCGTATACCGGTGATCTTGCATCGCGCGGAGAACAATCTCAGATGATGAAAGATGGGCGATAGTACAGCCGGGTCAAAGTTGCGAGGGTACTGAAGCAAATTTCATCCATGGGTAGTAATCGCGTTTTCCGTGTCCTCTGTGCTACCCGTTTCGGGTTGCGATAGCGGTGCGTGTGCATTCACGCACTTGACCCGCTTCCATCCGGGGCGCATACATGCTGCTCAATCATGGGGTTGTTTTTGTAAGTTATTTCGCGGCGTGCGAGGCGTAAATAAAGGAATAATAATGATAAACTGGGAGTTGAAACGCGGATAGCTCTTCCGATTCTTGAATCTGCGAGCTCTACCAAGTCTCAACGATTAATTAGCCACGATGCGACGGAAAGCAGCAATTCGCGGTTCTTTTTCAGGTTTGAGAGTTTCCGTTTAAATCGAAAATTTCGAATTCATCTCTAATCAAGTGATCGCTGCACTGATTGGAACGAAGGAAGTGGCCAGTGAGCGACGTAAGCGCCCTGATGGATAAGTTGAAGACCACCGTCAGCTACAAGCAGTTCGACGCCCCGCGCGCCTCGGACCAGACTTGGCCTGTCCTGGAAAAGATCGCGCGCGCGCAGAGCGCGCTGGCGGATCCCCAGTCCCAATCGCTGGCCCCTGAGGCTCAGGCGACGGCCCCCGCGACGACCGCTGTCGCCGCCGGCGCGGCGGCCGAACCCGTGACGCAGGCCGTGGCTCCGGCGCCCAGCCCCGCTGCGGCCCCCAACCCTGCTCCGGCCAGCGGTTCGCTGTTCGCGCGCCTGCAGGTTGACGCTGCGTCGCCCAAGGCCGGCGCGTTCGGCCGCTACACCGTGGGTAAGCCGGCTGAGGACGGTCCCCAGGCCCTCTCGGAAATCTTCGAGCGTATCGGGCGGAAGGCGGTCTAATGGTTCTCCTCGTCGTGTCGTCACCCAAGGGGGGCGTGGGTAAGACGACGCTCGTCGCCAACCTCGCCGTGGCTTTGCGCCGGCGAGGCCGGCCCGTCACTGCAATCGATTTCGACTCCCAGAACGCGCTGCGTTTCCTGCTGGCGCCGGGCCATGACGGCGAGCTTGGGGTCGCGCGCTGCACCGCCCAGGGATTGCCTTGGTCGTCCGCCGTGGTCGACGGTCTGGATGGCGTGCGGGTCGCGCCGTATGGCGAGGCCACGACGGCCGAACGGCTGCGCATGAAGGATGTGCTGGTCGAGCCGACCCTGGCCGAGGCGCTGAACAGCCTCGCGCGGTCCCCCGACGAGATCGTGATCGCCGACACCACGCCCGGCGACGGACGCCTGCAGGAACGCCTCGAAGCCCTGGCCGACCTTAAGCTGATCGTGCTGCTGGCCGACGCCGGCTCGATGGCGCTGGTGCCGACCTATCGCGATGGGCTGATGCTGCGGCCGATGTCGGAGCAGCCCAACACCTTCGGGGTTCTCAACCAGGTCGATCCGCGGCGCCGACTGAGCCGCGATATCGCCGAGTTCATCGCGGCCCACGCCGCCGAGCGCTTCATCGGCGTCGTGCACTACGACGAGTCGCTGGCCGAGGCGGCCGCGCGGGGCGAGGCCGTCGTCGCCGTGGCCTCCGACAGCGTCGGGGCCATGGACATCGACGCGATCGCCGGACGTCTCGACCGACTGACATCCTCGGGGTCTCGCTGACCATGACCATCAAGGGGGCTCTGGACCTCGGCGACGGCCTGTTCGGCCGCGTCGCGGCGTCCGCGCCGGCGCGCTACGCGATCTTCGCGATGGCGGCGGCGATCATCGTGCTGGCGGTCATCGTGCCGCTGGACACCAGCGGCCAGCTGATCTTCGGCCTCGGCTCCTTCGCCGCGGCCGCCGCGATCGGCCAGCTCAGCGACGGCCGGCGGATGACCATCGGCCTGGTCGTGGTCTCGACCGCCCTGTCCACCCGCTACATGTGGTGGCGCACCACCCAGACGCTGCACTTCGACAATCCCCTGGCCGCCGGCCTGGGGATCGGCCTCTATATGGCCGAGCTCTATGCCTGGCTGATCCTGGTGCTGGGCTATGTGCAGTGCGTCTGGCCGCTCAATCGCAAGGTCCGCGAGATCACCGGCCCGCCCGAGACCTGGCCCACCGTCGACATCTTCATCCCGACCTACAACGAGACCCTGGAGCTGGTTCAGGACACGGTGTTCGGGGCGATGGACCAGGACTATCCGCCCGATCGCTTCAAGGTCTACATCCTCGACGACGGCCGCCGGCCGGAGTTCGAGGAGTTCGCGCGCAAGGTCGGCTGCGGCTACATCACCCGGACCGACAACAAGCACGCCAAGGCGGGCAATCTCAACAACGCCATCCCGCAGACCACCGGCGAGCTGCTCTGCATCTTCGACGCCGACCATGTGGCCACGCGCGCCTTCCTGCAGCTGACCGTCGGCTGGTTCCAGGCCGACCCGAAGCTGGCCCTGATGCAGACGCCGCACTACTTCTACTCGCCCGATCCGGTGCAGCGGAACATCCGCGCCGTGAAGGACATCCCGGGCGAGGGCGACCTGTTCTACGGCGTCGTCCAGAAGGGCAACGACTTCTGGAACGCGACCTTCTTCTGCGGCTCCTGCGCGGTGATCCGGCGCTCGGCCCTGCAGGAGACCAACGGCTTCGCCGGCGAGACCGTCACCGAAGACGCCCACACCGCGCTCAAGCTGCAGCGCAAGGGCTGGAACACGGCCTATCTGAACACGCGCCTGTCAGCAGGCCTGGCCACCGAGCGCCTGGCCCTGCACATCGGCCAACGCGCCCGCTGGGCGCGGGGCATGACCCAGATCTTCCGGATCGACAATCCGATGCTGGGGCCCGGCCTCGGGCTGGGCCAGCGCCTTTGTTACCTGAATGCGATGCTGCACTTCCAGTTTCCGCTGCCGCGCATCGTGTTCCTGACCTCGCCGCTGGCCTATCTGATCTTCCAGCAGAACATCATCGCCGCCGCGGCCTGGACCATCGTCACCTACGCCTTGCCGCACCTGCTGCTGTCGATCCTGGTCAACGAACGGATCCAGGGCCGCTATCGCCGCGCCTTCTGGGGCGAGGTGTACGAGTCGCTGATCTCGTTCCACCTGGTGGGCCCGACGATCCTGCCGCTGCTGGATCCGAAGAAGGGCAAGTTCAACGTGACGGACAAGGGCGGGCTGCTCGAGGAAGGCTATTTCGACTTCAAGGTGCTGCTGCCCCTGCT
Source organism: Caulobacter segnis (assembly GCF_003243465.1). Lineage (GTDB taxonomy): Bacteria > Pseudomonadota > Alphaproteobacteria > Caulobacterales > Caulobacteraceae > Caulobacter > Caulobacter segnis_A. The sequence continues at coordinate 129,940 of NZ_QFQZ01000001.1, read as the reverse complement.
GATCACCACCGGCCTCCTGTTCGGCGGCATCGGTTCGGGCGTCGCCAAGCTGTTCCTGCCGCAATATTTCGACGTGCAGCTGGGCACCGTGCTGCTGAACGTCGCCTGGTCCAGCTTCAGCCTGCTGATCCTGATCACGGCCATCGCCGTGGGGCGCGAGACGCGCCAGGTCCGCAAGCACGAGCACCTGGGCGTGGCGCTGCCGGCGCGGCTCTATTTCGACGATGGCCACGTGATCACGACCGAGACGCTGAACATCTCGATGGGCGGGATGGCGGTTCCGGCGCCGGACGACGACGTTATCGAAGGACGAACCGTGACCCACGTAGAGGTGTTCGCGGCCGAAAAGATGTTTGGGTTCCCGGTCGAGATGTTGGGAAGCGGGAAGGGTGGGCTGAGGTTTATGTTCAGGGACATGACGCTGGAATCCCGGCGACAGCTGGTGCGGGTCGTGATGGGGCGCGCCGACGCCTGGCCGCTGATCGATGATCACGTCTCGTGGTCGGCCTGGCAGTCCTTCGCCGACCTGATGCGCGCCTCGATGTCCATCCTGTTCTGGTGGCGCTATCGCGACACGCCGCGGGCCTCGGTGGCCTACAAGCGGGCGGGGACCTCGGCCGCCGCGGCGCTCCTGGCCGTCGCCCTGGGGCTGGGCGCCCTAGGATCGAACCCGGCCCACGCCGCGCCGGTCGCCCGCGCCAAGGGAGAGACCGCCCCCGCCGCCGCGCCCGCGGCCAAGCCCTCCGGCGGCGTCCGCACCCTGTCGATGACCCTGGAGGACCTCAAGGTCAGCCGTCCGCTCAGGCTGATGGGCTCGGCGGGCGAGGCCGGCATCCCGGTCAACCTGCGCCAGGACGAGGTCGTCACCCAGGCCCAGCTGACCCTGAACTTCGCCTATTCGCCGCAGCTGTTGGCCGAGCTCAGCCACCTGACCGTCCTGCTGAACGACGAGGTCATCGGCACCGTGCCGCTGACCCCGGACGGCGCCGGCGGCGTGGTCGTCACCCTGCCGATCGATCCGGGCCTGTTCACCAACGAGAACCGCCTGGGCTTCCGCTTCATCAGCCACTACACGCGCAGCTGCGAGGACCCGCTGCACTCGACGCTGTGGGCCAATATCAGCAATACCCGCAGCCGCCTGAGCCTGACCCTGCAGCAGCTGTCGGTCGGCGACTCGCTGGCCCGCCTGCCGGGGCCGTTCTTCGACGCCACCGAAGGCCGCCAGCTGAAGCTGCCGTTCGTCTTCGCCGGCGCGCCCTCGAACGAACTGATCGCCGCCGGTTCGGCCGCCGCCTCCTATTTCGGCATGACGGCCAGCTTCCACGGCTTCTCGTTCCCGGTCCTGTTCGGCGACCTGCCCGAAGGCAACGCCGTGGTGCTGGCCCGTGGCGGCAGCCAGATCGGCGGCTGGACCGCGCCGGACGCCTCCGGCCCGGTGATCAGCCTGGTCCGCAACCCGCGCAACGCCTACGCCACCCTGCTGGTGATCTCCGGCGGGTCGGACGAGGACGTCCTGGCCGCGGCGCGCGTGCTAGCCTCCGCGCCCAAGAGCCTGTCGGGCCAGAGCGCCCAGGTCTCGCCGCAGCCGATCGCGCGGCGCAAGCCCTATGACGCCCCGCGCTGGGTCAACACCGACCGTCCGGTCCGGTTGGGCGACCTTGTCGGCCAGTCCAACCTGGAAGGCGCGGGCCTGCGCCCGGGTCTGCTGACCGCGGAGTTCCGCACCGCGCCGGACCTGTTCTTCTGGCCCAGCGCCGGCCCGAAGCTGACGTTCGGCTATCGCTACCCGGCCGGTCCGTGGCTCGACTATTCGATGTCGCGGCTCGATGTGCTGGCTAACGACAAGTACATCCGCTCGATCCCGCTGAAACCCGAGAAGACGGCCGAGAAGGTTCGCGACGCGATCGGCCTGTCGGCCATCCAGAACAAGGCCTCGGTGGACATCCCCGGCTACAACGTGTTCGGCCAGAACCAACTGCAGTTCTATTATGACCTCCACGCCAAGAAGAAAGGCGCCTGCGAAGGCACCCTTCCGGTCGGTGTGCGGGTGGGCATCGACGCCGACTCGAAGCTGGACATGACCGGCGCGCACCACTTCTCGCGCATGCCCGATCTGGCCTTCTTCGCCAGCTCCGGCTTCCCGTTCAGCCGCGTCGCCGACCTGTCGGAGACCCTGGTCCTGATCCCGGAGCAGCCGCAGCCCGACACGCTGCAGGCCCTGTTCACCCTGATCGGCCGCATCGGCGACGCCACCGGCGCGCCGGCCGTGGGCGTCACCATCGCCCGCCCGGGCGAGTCGCCCAGCCTGCGCGGTCGCGACATCCTGGTGGTGGGGCCGCTGTCCCTGGCCTCCCAGGCGGCGGAGCTGTTCCAGAGCGCGCCCGTGCGCGTCGAGGGCAGCCAGCTGCGCGTGGCCTCGACCTCGCCGATCGCGCGGCTGTTCTCGCGGTTCGGCTCCAATGTCGACCAGCGCGATCCCGCCGCGGCCGAGGCGGCCCTGGTGACGGTCGGCGACTTCGCCGGCGTGTCCAGCTGGCGCTCGCCGTTCGACAAGACCCGCGTCGTCGTCGCCGTGCTGGCGGCGAGCCCGGCGCGCCTGCCTGAGATCGTCAATTCGATGTCCAAGCCCGAGGCCAACGCGGCCATGCAGGGCGATCTAGCCATCGCGACCGACAAGAGCTTCAATAGCTTCCAGGTTGCGCCGGGATTCTGGTCCGGTCACCTGCCCTGGTGGGTGGCGGTCATGTGGTGGTGCAGCCGCAATCCGTTGCTGCTGGCCCTGGCGGTGATCGGCGCCTCCCTGGTAATCGGGGCGGGCTTCTGGGTCGTCCTCGGCGCCCTTGAGCGTAAGCGCCTGGCCGACACGGAAGTGGACCCGCGATGAAGATAGTCGCCTGTATCTCGTTGGCGTCGAGCCTGCTGGCCTCGACGGCCATCGCTCAGGTCCAACCGCGTCTGCCGACCGACAAGCCCGTGGCGCTGCCGCTGGTGCCGACCTCCAAGGGGCCGGCGCCCCAGGCGGTCGCGCCGGCGGCGCCGCAGGCCTCGCAGGGCGGCGTCGTGCAGGCGCTGCTGAACCAGGCGGCCAGCCAGCGCAAGCGGGGTCGAAAGGACCTTGGCCTTCAGGCCCTGCAGCGGGCCCTGACCCAGAGCCCGAATAATCCGCAGGTGCTGCAGCGCCTGGCGTCCTACGCCCTCGAGGACGGCGACATCGCGTCGGCTGATCGCTGGACCCGGCAGCTGCGCGCGGCGACCGGCGACTCCGACCCGCGCGTCGCGGCGCTGGACAAGGCGCTGAAGGCGCGGGCCGACGCTTCCGTGCCCAGCAACCCGGACGCCGCGGCGACCGAGATGCGGCAGGCCAAGAGCGACGCTAAGCCGGCGCCGGCCATCGACCCCAGCGGCGCGTCGCGCGCCGCCGGTTTCGAGGCGCTCGAGCGCAAGGACCTCGCCGCCGCCGAGCGCCTGTTCAACCAGGCCCTGCGCGAGCGGTCGAACGACCTCGACGCCGCCGGCGGCCTCGGAATCATCCGACTGCAGCAAGGCCGCTTCGCCGACGCCGAGGAGCTGCTCAAGCGCGCCAGCAAGGGAGCCTCCGGCGACCAGCGCTGGGGCGAGGCCCTGCGGTCGGCCCAGTTCTTCGCGACCCTGTCGCGCGCCCGCGCCGCCTATGAGGGCGGCCGCTACGCCCAGGCCGAGCAGGACGCGCGTCCCCTGGCGCTGGGCCAGAGCCCCGATCGCATCGAGGCGCAGGTGCTCTGGGGCCAGTCGCTGGCCGCCCTGGGGCGTCCGGCCGAAGCCGAAAACGCCTTCCGGGCGGCGCTCGCCACCGCGCCGCAAAGGGCCGAGGCCAGCGCCGGCCTCGCCCAGGCCCTGGCCGACCAGGCCCGCTATGACGAGGCCAGCCAGGTCGCCGCCACCCTGACCGGCCCCACGGCGGGACAGACCCGCGCCGCCATCGAGCGGGCGCGGGCCAACGAGCTGCAAAGGCGCGGCGACACCTTTGGGGCCGGCGCGGCCCTGTCGGCGGCGCTGTCGGCCAATCCGTCCAACCCCTGGTCGCGTTACGACTACGCCCGATTCCTGGCCGAGCAAGGCCAGGAGGCCGAGGCCCAGTCGCTGATGGCGCCGCTGTACCAGTCGAGCGATCCGGAGAGCCTGCAGGCCGCGGCGCTCTACTCGGAATCGCGCGGTCGCAACGATGAGGCCGTGGGCCTGCTGCGTCGCGTGCCCGAGGCCAGCCGCACGCGCGCGGTCAAGGACCTGATCGCCCGGGTCGATGCGCTCAGCACGATCGAACAGGCCAAGCGCTGGGGCGCCCAGGGCCGTCCGGTCGACGGCGTGAGCCTGCTGCGCGGCCTGCTCAGCCGCACGTCGCCCAGCTTCGGCGTGCGCGGCCGCATCGCCGAGACCCTGCTGGACCTGGGCGACAGCTACCAGTCCACCGCGCTGGCCCTGGAGGCCGCCCGCCAGCCGCCGGCCAGCTTCAAGCCGTCCGAGGCGGCCGGCTTCCTGGCCGTGCTGGCCCAGACGGGGCAGGACCCCGCCGCCATCAGCCTGCTCAACGCCGCCGCCCAGCAGCAGCCGCAAGGCGAGTACCGCAGCCTGGCGGCGCTCTACAGCGCCCGCCGCGCCGACCGCCTGCGCCTTGCCGGCGACTTCGCCGCGGCGTTCGACACCCTGTCGCAGGGCTTCGCCGTCTCGCCGCGCGATCCGCTGCTGCTGTCGGCCCTGGCGCGCCTGTACGACACCGGCGACCTGGCCCCGCAGGCCGCCCAGACCTACGAGGCCCTGCTGTCGATCAATCCGAACGACTACGACGCGCTGGCCGGCTCGGCCCGGGTCGCGGTCCGCACGGGCGACTACGACCGCGCCGACGGCCTGCTGCGCCGCGCCATCGCCATCCAGCCCAACAACGCCGATCTCTACTACCAGCTTGGCCAGATGGAGCAGGCGCGGGGCCGTGAACGCGCGGCCCTGAAGGCGTTCGAGCGCGCCCAGACCCTGCTGGCGCGGGGGCCGGGCGCCCAGCCGGGCGCCCCCGCCACCGCGGCCGGCGCCCTGGGCCCCAACCCGTTCGCCGTGCGCGCGATCGCCCAGGCGGCCGACGCGCCGACCTATGGCGCGCCGGCGGCGTCCTCGGGCTCGACCCCGGCCTTCGCCCTGCCGCAGCCGCCCTCGCAGCCGCAGGCCTACGCCGGCTACGCGCCCGCCGCCGCGCCGGTCCAGAGCTTCGCGCCCGTTCCGGCCAACGCGCCGCAGAGCGACTATGGCGCGAGCGCTGGGGGCGCGAGCCTGCCGGCCAATTCGAACCCGACGGCCATCCCGCCGCCGGCGACGCCGACCTATGCGGCGTCCAGCTACGCCGCGGCCCCGAGCTATTCGTCGCCGGCCTATCCGGCCTCGCCCTATGCGGCGGCCGGGCCCGCCGCCTTGGCGCCGCTGCCGACCCCCGCCCCGGCCTATGCGCCGCCGCGCCCCGACAAGGGCCGGACCCAGGTGGCGGGCTCGGCGTCGGACGCCAGCGCGCCGCTCCCGACCAAGGTCGGCCGCGAGATCGCGGCGCTGCGCCAGTCGACCGCGCCGCAGTTCGAGGGCACGGCCAACCTGCGCGCCCGCAGCGGCGAGGAGGGCACGAGCCGCCTGTTCGAGGCCGACACCCGGATCACCGCCTCGGTCTCGCCGTTCGGCGTCGGCCGGCTGGGCGTCGCGATCAATCCGGTCGTCATCAGCGCCGGCGCGCCCAACCAGGCGGCGATCGCCAACATCGGCGCCAACCCGCTGGTCGCGGCGGAGGCGATCGTCGCGGGCAACACCATCGTCCTGCCCGCTTTGGACAGCCGCAGCCGGGCCGGCGCCGGGATGTCGATGTTCTACGACTCCGGTCCGATCTCGCTGGACGCGGGCGTCACGCCGCTGGGCTTCATGCGCAAGAGCTTCACCGGCGGCCTGACCGGCCGGCTCGACCTGGGCGACGCCCAGATCCGCGCCACGGTCGAGCAGCGTCCGGTGACCGACAGCGTGCTGGCCTATTCCGGCGACCGCGACCCGCTGACGGGCGTGGAGTGGGGCGGGGTGATCAAGCGCAACGCCAGCCTCGGACTCTCGGGCAATTTCGGCTCGGCCGGCGCTTATATGGACGCGGCCTATCGCCAGCTGAAGGGTCTCAACGTCGCCAGCAACACCGGCTACGAGATCAACGCCGGGGCCTATTTCCGCCCCATCAACACCGACAGCGACGTGCTGCAGATCGGCCTGAACGCCAACCTGCAGGCCTATGACAAGAACCTGCGCTTCTTCAGCTTCGGCCAGGGCGGCTATTTCAGCCCGCAGCAGTTCGTCAGCGTCGCCCTGCCGGTCTCCTACGCCAAGGAGAGCGAGCACTGGCGCGCCAAGGCCGGCTTCAGCGTCGGCGTGCAGCACTACAGCGAAGACAGCTCACCGATCTTCCCGAACAATCCCGCGGCGCAGCAGGCCATCGAGACCTACGCCGCCGCCGACAGCACCGTCCTGGCGCGCTACGACTCGGCCAGCAAGACCGGCGTCGGCCTGACCGGCCAGCTTTTGGGCGAGTACAAGTTCCGCGGCGGTTCGGCCGCCGGGGGCGAGGTCTCGCTCGACACCTTCGGGATCTACAACGAGTACAAGTTCCGCTTCTACCTGCGGCGGATCCTGGCCAGCCAATAGGAACAACGGATGTTGAAGAGCCTTTCGTCCCGGACCGCGCCCGAAGCGGTCAAGGTCACCGAGACCTCGGACCTGCGCTACCTTGCCGCCCGCCAGTTCAGCGTCCAGTGGCGCGCCGTCCTGCTGGCCATGGCCGACGAGCTGTTCGAGAACTTCAGCGCCGAGGAGGCCTGGGGCTTCTACCGCCAGATCGGCGTGCGGGTGTCGCAGTCGGTCGTGCTGCCCGCCGTCACCACCCTGGACGAGCTGGAGGCCTCGCTGAACGCGGTCCTGGCCGAGATGGACTGGGGTTATGTCTCGCTGTCCCTGGCCGAGAACGCGATCGCCATCCACCACCGCGCCTATCCGGGCCAGCACCTGGAAGACGCCAGCGGCCACTGGCGGCGCGCCTTCGCCGCCCTGCTGGAAGGGGTCTACACCGTCTGGCTGCAGAGCCAGGGCGGCCGGCCGGAGATGGCCGCCACCCACCGCGAAGGCGCCGGCGACGAGGTCCTGGAATTCTCCTATGGCCTCTAGGCGCGCGGCCCTGCTGGCCGTGGTCGCGGCCCTGAGCTTTCAGGCCGTGACGATCAGCGCCTGCGCCGCGCCCACGCCCGGCAACTGGGCGGACTACAAGACCCGCTTCGTCCTGCCCGACGGGCGTGTGGTCGACACCGGCAACGGCAATGTCAGCCACTCCGAGGGGCAGGGCTTCGCCATGATCATGGCGACCGCCTACGACGATCCGGCCACGTTCAAGACGCTGTGGACCTGGACCGACCGCACGCTGTCGCGGCCCGACACGCGCCTGTTCAAGTGGCGTTACCAGCCAACCGGCGACCTGCACGTCGCCGACCCGAACAACGCCCTCGACGGCGACCTGCTGATCGCCTGGGCGCTGCTGCGCGGCGGTGAGCGGTGGAAGAAGCCCGACTATCTCGAGGCCAGCGCCCAGATCCGCAAGGCCATCCTGGCCAAGCTGCTGGTCAAGCAGGGCGACCGCCTGCTGCTCGCGCCGGGGATCGACGGCTTCGTCACCGCCCAGGGCATGATCTTCAACCCGTCCTACGCGATCATGCCGGCGCTGGACGCCTTCGCCGCGCGCGAGCCCAAGTCGCTCTGGCCGCAGGTCCGCGACCAGGCCCTTCGCGCCCTCCGCGACGCGCGCTTCGGCGCCGCCGACCTGACGGTCGACTGGGTCAAGGTCGACACCGCCGGCGCGATGTGGACGGACCCCGACCGCCCGCCGCGCTTTGGCTTCGACGCCATCCGGGTTCCGCTCTACATGTGCTGGTCGGGCCGCGGCGCCGACGCCTCGCTCGATCCCGTCAAGCGCTGGTGGACCTCGTTCCGCGCGGCGGGCAAGCCGGCCCCGGCCTGGATCGACGTGCGCAGCGGCGAGGTCGCCGAGTTCGCCGCGCCGGTCGGCATGGCCAGCGTCGCCGACCTGACTTTGACCGGCCGCGCTTCCGAGGCCCGGATCCAGAACGAGGACTACTATTCCTCGTCCCTGCTGATCCTCAGCCAGATCGCGGCCAGCGAGCGCCGGGATAAGGCCGCGCCGCCCCCCAAGCGGTGACGCCGAGCGCCGGGACGCCGTCGCGGCCTGGAGATCCGTTCCGGTTGAGCCGGCGCAATAGTGGCGATCCTGGATCGTCCGCCATGACGCCGCCGATGCGGCTGAATACACTTCAGGCTGTGTATCAGGCGGAGCCTCTTCAGGTGACCCGCCTTGGTTTATGGCTCCTGGTCTGAGGGTGTGCTAAGGGCGTTCACAGGGAGCCATGCCGGACTCGTCCGGTGGGCTTAAGGGGGAGCGGAGATTTCCCATGGCCGAAAACATAGCGGAGGGACCGACGACGACGCGGTTCGCCCTCCATCGCTCGGTCTGGCCCTATCTGATCCTGCTCGGCTTCGTGGCCTTCATGGCGTTCGACTATCACCCCAGCGCCAAGTCGGCGCAGGTCGAGACGCCGCTCGCCCTGCCGCGAATCCGGCAGATGGAGCTCAGCGGCGCCCAGTGGACCGTGAAGCGCCACCTGGAAGTCTGGGACAATGTCGCCTTCCGGGGCGACCATATCGAGCACCGCCAGGGGCGGGTCGCGGTCTGCGGCGAGGTGAGGCTCGGCGCGGACGCCGAGTTCCAGCCCTATATCGTGGTCAACGGCCGCGCGGCCCTGGCCCGCGACAAGCAGAGCGACCTGCACGCGGTCTGGGTCGAGCTGTGCTCGGTCGGCGGAAAAGATCCGCAGAGCGCGTCCTGACGGCCAGCTAGACGGCGATCGCAGCGCCTGGCGACGCCGCGCCAAACCGGACGCGCTGCAGACGGTTGTGGATGTCGGTGGCGGCGATGGCGGCCTCGGCGGTCGCCACGGCGATCTGGTTCAGGCCCCGGACGACGTCGCCGGCCGCATAGAGGCCGTCGACCGAGGTCTGCTGATGGCCGCTGACCAGAAGTCGGCCCTCGTCGTCGCGCTCGGCTCCGACCTGGCGGGCCAGGTCCTGCTGGCTGTCGAAGCCCAGCGCCAGATAGAGGCAGTCGAAGCTTTCCGCCGCCTCGCCGGCCCCGCGCACGGCGACCGCGTCGCCCGTCAGCACGATGTCGTCCAGGACGATGGATCGGCGCGAGACGCCGCCCTCGTCGCCGCGTGGCGCGTCCGGCCTCAGGTCCAGCAGGGTCACGGTCGCGGAATAGGTGGTCAGGAACGCCGCCTCCCGCGCGCCGTGATCGCTGTCGCCGAGCACGGCGATGCGCTGGCCGCTGGCCTCGTAGGCGTCGCAGATCGGGCACAGGCGCACCCGGGCGGCGCGGATGGCGTCCTCCACGCCCTCAAGGTCCGGCAGCCGGTCCACCACCCCGGTCGCCAGCAGCAGGAAGCGGGCGCGCACGATCGCCGGCGCGTCGCCGCCCTGGGCCGCGATCCCCAGCACGAAGCCGTCGGCGCCGCGGACTAGGCTCCGCGCCCGCCCGACCCGGAGCTCCGCGCCATAGCGGCCGGCTTGTTCGCGCAGGCGGCCCAGCAGCGCCTCGCCGCCGACGCCGTGCGGGAAGCCGGGGGTGTTGTGGCTCTCGGGGATCCAGCTGGCGCGCGAGGGCCCGCCGTCCAGCACCAGCACCTTGCGGTGGAAGCGCCCCAGATAGGTCGCGGCCGTCAGGCCCGCGGGGCCGGCGCCGACGATGATGGCGTCATAGGTGTCCGAGGCGGGGCTGTCCGTTGCGGGCGTCATCGGCTTGTCCAGGCGAAGAAACGCCCCGGCGGTCTCCGGAGCCGAGCAGCAACGGCCGGCCTCGACCCCGGTTCCCGCCCGCGCCGGACCTCATCGGAGGGGTCTTGGAACCGCCGAAAGGGGCCCTACGTTCTGTCCGCTTCCTCAGAGCAGGTAAGCGTCCATTGGATTGGAGAGAGCCATGCGGAGTATTTTCGTGGTCTCCCCCTTCGATGGGGGATGGTGCGTGAAGGTCGCCTCGACGGGTGAGGTGATGACCTTCGACACCGGCGGCCAGGCCGAGCGCCGGGCCCGCGCCCTGGCGGCGGAGGCCAGCCGCCACCTCAACACCGCCGAAGTCTGGATCCACGACGCCGCCGGCCGCCTGGTCGGGCGGTGGGTGAATGAGCGGTACGAGATCGTCGCGCCGGGCGAGGCGGTGGCGGCGTAGGGGGCGAGGTTGCTGGCGCGGCCCTCACGCCATCCCGGACACCAACCCAAGATGCTCAGCGAACGGCTCGAAGTCCCGGTCGCTGAACAGCAGCGCGTGACCGCCCTCGATGCATCGCGTCGCGATCAGGGTGTCGATGGTCTTGCGCGGCGTCACGCCTCGGGCGCGTAGGGCCTGGTAGTTGCGGGCGGCCTGGAGCGCTACGTCATGGCCGCCGATCTCGATCATCGGGAAGGCGCTCAGCGCCGCCAGGGCTTGGTCAAAGTCCCTCTGGCGCGTGAATCCTTGCAGCACTTCGGTCAGGATCAGGTCGCCGACCGCCAGGGGCTCCGCGCCTAGCAGGTTGTCCAGTCGCTCGACCTGGGGCGTGGATACGCCTCGGAAGAAGTCGATCCAGACGCTGGAGTCGACGAGGATCACGCCTCGTCGGTCCGCATCGCGTCGAGGTCGCCCTCCCAGGCCAGCTTGCCGCGCAACCCGCGGATCGCCGCCTGACGGCGCAGGTCGAGCAGGGTCCTGAGGCCCAGCTCGACAGCTTCGCGCTTGGTCTTGAGGCCCGTGACCCTGAGGGTCTCGGTCATCAGGGCGTCATCGATGACGATGTTGGTGCGCATAGTGTGTATCTTCTCTCGAATGTATACACATAGCATGGCTTGCGGGCCTCGGCCAGCGCCGCTCCCTCCACCGGCGGTCGTCGCGCCGCCTCCCGCAGAGGGGCGCCTGACGCCTCGCCCTATCGCCCCACCACCGCCCTCAACGTCACCCGCTCGGCCGGCGGCAGCGGGCGCCCCACCTGTTCCAGACACCCCGGCTCGACGCTGACAAACCGCGGCACGCCGCTGGCCCGCAGGCGCTGGTCCAGCACCGCCAGGCGCGGGACCAGGTCGGCGATCTTGTCCTCCGGCCGGGCCAGGTTGGCTTCGCGGCCGGTGGGGAAGGCGACGTCGTAGTTGAGGGCGAAGCTGTCGGCCTTGTCGCCTTTCACGCAGGCGGCGGCGATGCTGGTCGCCGCGCCCCAGGACCAGTATTCCCGAGGCTTGCCGTCCTTCAGCCAGCTGACGCCGAACGGCGTGGCGACGGCGACCTCCGCGCGGCCGAAGACCGCGCCCACGCCGACGCCGGCGGCGACCAGGGCCGCCGCCACGCCGACGACGGCCCAGCGCCTGCGCGCGGACAGCAGCGGCGGGACCTGGCGATGGCTCAGGCCGAACGCGCCGGGGATCAGGGCCAGCGGCGGGAAGGCGATCAGGAACAGCGCCCAGAAATAGGCCGACGGCTCCGCCTCGCGCCACAGGACCAGGACGTCCGGGATCGTGGCCACGACCGCCGCGTTCGGCTTGTCCAGAAACGCCTGGACGGCGTTCAGCCCCAGCAGCCCGGCGAGGGTCAGGCCGAAGGCCAGCGCCAGGCCCAGGGCCCGGCGCCCCAGGATCGCCCGGACGCTCTCTTGAGGTCGCTGCGGCCTCGGCGCGTCGCTCGCCAAGGCCCTAGCGCCGCTTCTTGCGGAACTCGGCGGCCTTCTCCTCGCGGATCTCGGCGCGCAGGCGCTTGGGGGCGGCCTTGTCGACCTCGTCGCCTGTGGCGGCCAGGACCTCGTTGGCGAACTCCAGGTCCATCAGCTTCATGCGCTTGATCTCGTCGCGCAGGCGGGCGGCGGTCTCGAACTCGAGGTTGGCGGCTGCCTCGCGCATCTTGGCCTCCAGATCCTTGAGCGCGGCCTTGAAGTTGTCGCCGCTGAACGGGCGGTCGTCGGTCTCGGACATGCCCATCGGCACCAGCACGCGGTCGCCGCGCTCGTAGGGGCTGTTGAGGATGTCCTTGATGTCGCGCTTGACGCTCTCGGGCGTGATGCCGTGCTCGAGATTGTAGGCGTGCTGCTTCTCGCGGCGGCGGGCGGTCTCCGCCATGGCCCGCTCCATGCTGCCGGTGATCCGGTCGGCGTAGAGGATGACCTTGCCGTCGACGTTCCGCGCGGCCCGCCCGATCGTCTGGATCAGCGAGGTTTCCGACCGCAGGAAGCCCTCCTTGTCGGCGTCGAGGATGGCGACGAGGCCGCACTCGGGGATGTCGAGGCCCTCGCGCAGCAGGTTGATGCCGACCAGCACGTCGATGTTGCCCATCCGCAGCTCGCGGATGATCTCGATGCGCTCCAGGGTGTCGACGTCGCTGTGCATGTAGCGGACGCGGATGCCCTGTTCGTTCAGGTACTCGGTCAGGTCCTCGGCCATCTTCTTGGTCAGGACGGTGACCAGGGTGCGGTAGCCCTTGGCGATGGTCTGGCGGATCTCGTCGACCACGTCGTCGACCTGGGAGGCGTTGTCCTTGGAGACCGGGCGCACCTCGACCGGCGGGTCGATCAGGCCCGTGGGGCGGATGACCTGCTCGGCGAAGACGCCGCCGGCCCGCTCCAGCTCCCAGTCGGCTGGGGTGGCGCTGACGTGCACCGACTGCGGCCGCATGGCGTCCCACTCCTCGAACTTGAGGGGGCGGTTATCCAGGGCCGAGGGCAGGCGGAAGCCGTACTCGGCCAGCGTCCATTTGCGGTTTCGGTCGCCCTTGTACATGGCGCCGATTTGCGGAACCGTCTGGTGGCTCTCGTCGGTGAACAGCAGCGCGTTGTCGGGGATGTATTCGAAGAAGGTGGGCGGCGGCTCGCCGGGCTTACGGCCCGACAGGTAACGGCTGTAGTTCTCGATGCCGGCGCACGAGCCGGTGGTCTCGATCATCTCCAGATCGAAGGTGGTGCGCTGTTCGAGGCGCTGGGCCTCCAGCAGCTTGCCGTTGGCGGTCAGCCACTCCAGCCGGTCCTTCAGCTCCTTGCGGATCTCGATGATCGCCTGGCGCAGGGTGGGGCGCGGGGTGACGTGGTGGCTGTTGGCGTAGACTTTGATGGTCTCCAGCTCGGCGGTCTTCTTGCCGGTCAGGGTGTCGAACTCGGCGATCGCCTCGACCTCGTCGCCGAACATCGTGACGCGCCAGGCGCGGTCCTCGTAGTGGGCGGGGAAGATCTCGATGGTGTCGCCGCGGCGGCGGAAGGTGCCGCGCTCGAAGGCCTGATCGTTGCGCTTGTACTGCTGGGCCACGAGGTCGGCGATCAGCTGCTTCTCGTCGACCCGCTGCCCGACCTCCAGGGTGAAGGTCATGGCGGTGTAGGTCTCGACCGAGCCGATGCCGTAGATACAGCTGACCGAGGCCACGACGATGACGTCGTCGCGCTCCAGGATCGCCCGGGTGGCCGAGTGGCGCATCCGGTCGATCTGCTCGTTAATCGAGCTGTCCTTCTCGATATAGGTGTCGGTCCGGGGCACGTAGGCCTCGGGCTGGTAGTAGTCGTAGTAGCTGACGAAGTACTCGACCGCGTTCTCCGGGAAGAACGACTTCATCTCGCTGTAGAGCTGGGCGGCCAGGGTCTTGTTGGGGGCCAGGATCAGGGCCGGGCGCTGGGTGCGCTCGATGACCTGGGCCATGGTGAAGGTCTTGCCCGAGCCGGTCACGCCCAGCAGCACCTGGTCCTGGTCGCCGTTCTGGATGCCCTCCACCAGCTCGGCGATGGCGGTCGGCTGGTCGCCGGCGGGCTGGTAGTCGCTGACCAGCTTGAATTTCTTGCCGCCCTCGGACTTGTCCGGGCGCGCGGGCCGGTGCGGGGTCCACAGCATGGGCATGACGCCGACGGAAACGTCGCCGACGGCGCCCCCGAGGGTGTCCATCACGAAGGGCGTCGAGACGTCCGAAACGCCGGGGTTTGGGCTGCGAGGCATGACCCCAAGGTAGGCGCGGGGACGCGCCACGGCTAGAGGGGCTGCTGACGGGGAATGGCAGCAGCTTGGCGGGAGGCGCGCGCGCCCTTGGGTTGCGGTGCGGCGCCGGAACGCTACTGTAGCGATCAAGAGGGGGCGTACATGCGGTTTGGATATGCTTTGTCGGGCGCGGCCACGATCGCGCTGGTGGCGACGGCCGCGAGCGCGGCGGACCGGGTGGTCTATTACGGCGCCCCGCCGTCCTGGGTGAAGCCGGCCGACCTGCCCCCGCCGCCGGAAGCCGAGCCCGGCGCCGCGTCGTCGCTGGTCCTCTATGACGAGCAGACCCGCTATGACGGCCTTTATGGCGAGACAACCCTGCGGACCGCCTCGAAGGTGATCTCCGAACAGGGGCTCGACGACCTCGGCTCCATCGTCGAGGACTGGGACCCCGAGACCGAGCGGGTCACGGTCAACCGCGTGGCGATCATTCGCGACGGCAAGGTCATCGACGTCCTCAAGAGCGAGAAGTTCGAGGTCCTGCGACGCGAGACCAATCTCGAATCGGCGATGCTGAACGGCCAGCTGACGGCGACGCTGCAGCTGAAGGACCTGCGGGTCGGCGACATCGTCGACGTCCAGGTCAGCCGCCGCTATCGCGATCCCCTCGGCAGCGGCCGCTTCGACTCGACGACGGCCCTGCAGGCGAGCGGGACGGTCGGCCGGATGCGCATCCGGCTGCTGTGGCCCAAGGGCGCGCCGCTGCGCTGGCGCACGACCGAGGGCTTTCCGAAGACGACCGTCACCGAGACGGCCACGGGCAGCGAACTGCTCGTCGACGCCAGCAACCTGAAGCACCGCCGCCTGCCGGTCGGCGCGCCGATGCGCTACGCCCAGGCCGGCACGATCGAATGGACCCAGCTTTCGGACTGGAGCGAGGTCTCGGCCCTGCTCGCCGGCCTGTACGCGACGGCTGGGACGCTGAAGCCCAACTCGCCGCTGCTGGCCGAGGTGGAGCGCATCCGCGCCGCCAGCCCCGATCCGCTGGTTCGCGCCACCCTGGCCCTGAAGCTGGTCGAGACCCAGGTGCGCTATGTCTATATCGGCATGGGCGCGGGGGCCTATGCGCCCGCCGCCGCCGACGAGACCTGGACGCGGCGGTTCGGGGACTGCAAGGCCAAGACCGCCCTGCTGATGGCGCTGCTGAAGGCGCTCGATATTCCGGCCGAGGCCGCCCTGGTCAACAGCGACGGCTGGGGCGATGGCATGGAGCAGCGCCTGCCCAGCCTGGCGCGGTTCGACCATGTCATCGTGCGGGCGACGATCGGCGACGAGGTCTACTGGCTGGACGGCACCCGCCAGGGCGACGAGGCCCTGGCCAACCTCCAGGTCCCCGCCTACGGCTGGGCGCTGCCCGTCCGCGCCAAGGCCGCGACGCTGGAGCGCCTGACGCCCAAGCCGCTGATGCTGGCCCAGGACAGCACCGTGGTGCGGATCGACGCCGCCGCCGGCCTCGAAACGCCGGCCAAGGTGACGGTCGAAGCCATCCTGCGCGGGGACCAGGCCATTTCGTCGGCGCGGACCTTCGCCAGCCAGCCCCGTGACGATGTCTCGCGCGGGCTGCGCCGAGGCTGGGGCAAGATGCTGGGCTGGGTGGATTTCGAGACGGCGGACTGGTCCTACGACGCGCCCAAGGCCGAGCTGACGATGCGCGCGACCGGGTCCGGCAAGCTGAACCTGGTCAACGATCCGCGGCTGGGCCAGCTGTGGCCGCTGCCGATCTCGGAGCTGTTCGCCCCCGGCTACGAGCGCGACTCCGAGCAGGACCAGACCGCGCCCTACGCCATCAACTATCCCTATTTCGACCGGACGGTGGTCTACGCCACCCTGCCCAAGACCGATCGCTATCGGCTCAGCGGCATGTTCGTGAAGCAGACGCTCGGCGGCTACGACGTGACGCGCGCCGCCTACCTCCGCGACAATCAGGTGCTGTTGATGCGCAGCTCCCGCGCGGTGGGGCCCGAGATCACCGCCGAGGACGCCAAGGCCAGCCAGGAGAAGGCGCGGCGGGGTTTCCAGGCGTTCGGCGGCTATGTCGTCGAGATCGTCAACGACAAGACCCCGGGCGCCGATCCGGTGGGCGAGGGCTTCCAGGCCCTGGGGGAGCGCCGCTACGACGCCGCCGAGGCGGCCTTCCGCACGGCGCTGAAGTCGCCGGACTTCGAGCGCGGCGCCTATGCCGGCCTGGTCCAGACGGCGATGGCGCGGAAGGCCTACCCCCAGGCGCTGAAGCTGCTCGACCAGGCCGAGGCGCGGCTGCCCGGCGCCTCGACGGCGTGGCTGGGCATGCGGGTGGACGTGCTGTGGGCGTCGGATCGGCGCGAGGAGGCCGAGGCCGTCGCCGTGGCCGCGGCGGCCAAGTCGCCAAAGGATCCCGAAGTCCTGCTCGTCCTGGCCAGGACCCAGCTCGCTCGCGAAAAGTACGACGCCGCCCTGGCGACCGCGCGCCAGGCGCAGGCTCTGGATCCCAAAAGCGCCGACGCCGTGCTGGCGGAGGGGCGGGCTCTGTTCGGGCGGAAGGATCCGGCTGGCGCCCTGAAGCGCGGTCTGGCGGCCCAGGCCCTGGAGCCGAACAATGTCGAGGTGCTGTCGACCGTCGCGGCGATGCAGCTTCGGCTAAAGCAACCCGAGGCCGCGCTCGTCCTGACGACCGAGGCCATCCGCATCGACCCGCTGAGCGCCGGCCTGCAGGCCTCGCGCGCCGATGTGCTGGACCAGATGGGGCGCACGGACGAGGCCTTGGCGATGTTCGACGCGGCCCTGAGCCAGGATCCGAAGAACGTGACCCTGCTGAACGGCCGCTGCTGGCTGCGGGCGACGCGCAACCGCGAGCTCGACAAGGCGCGGGCCGACTGCGACCAGGCGCTGGCGCTGCGGCCGGACCTGGCTGCGGCGCTGGACAGCCGGGCCCTGGTCAACTTCCGGGCCGCCCGGTTCGACGCCGCGCTTCGCGATTACGACCAGGCCCTGAAGCTGGCGCCCAAGCAAGGCGCGTCGTTGTTCGGGCGCGGCCTGACCCGCTTGAGCCTCGGCGATCGGGCGGGCGCCGAGGCCGATCTGGTGGCGGCGCGCGGCCTGGACGCCGAGGTCGAGACCCGCTTCGCCGAATGGGGGCTCAAGCCCTGAGGCGGGTCGGTCGGCGAAAACGCGCCCGGCCGCGCGACGTGGCTGGCGGTCGCGGGGCGTTCGGCCATAA
Organism: Caulobacter segnis; assembly: GCF_003243465.1. Classification (GTDB taxonomy): domain Bacteria; phylum Pseudomonadota; class Alphaproteobacteria; order Caulobacterales; family Caulobacteraceae; genus Caulobacter; species Caulobacter segnis_A. The sequence continues at coordinate 112,623 of NZ_QFQZ01000001.1, read as the reverse complement.
GCTGCCCTCCGTGACGGAAAGGGTTGCGGCGTTGCCGATGAGCACGGGCCAGGAGCGAAACGCGTGACGGCGGTCCTGCGCGGGCTTGAACGCGCGAACCTGACGCCCCGCACCGTTCGGGAGTGGCTGCTGGTCGCCAGCCTGGGCCTGATCTACTGCGTGGCCGCGGTGCTCAGCCTGCGCTGGGCCGTGGTGCCGGGGGCCGGGACGGCGTTCTGGCCCGCCGCCGGGATCGCCCTGGCGGCGGTCGCCTACTACGGCCCGCGGGTCTGGCTGGGCGCGCTGGTCGGGCGCCTGCTGACCTTCTGGGTCATGGGGGCGCCGCAGCCGCTGTGGGCGCAGCTGGTGATCGCCCTGGCCACCGCGCTCGGCGCGCTGGTTCCCGTCCTGATCCTGAACCGCCTGAAGACCAACGCCCGGCTGGACAGCCTGCCCAGCGCCCTCTGGCTGGTCACCGGGGCCGGGGCCGGCGGCGCCACCATCTCGGCGGGAACCGGGGCGCTGATGCTGTTCCTGGGCGGCTCGCCCGCCGACAAGATCGACCAGGCGTTCATCAACTGGTGGTTCGGCTTTCTCACCGGCGTCCTGACCTTCGCCCCGCCGTTCCTCACCTGGCGCGGGCCCCTGGAGCGCTGGACGTCCTCTCGCATCGCCCACCTGACCCTGATCTGCATCGCCACCAGCGCCCTGGCCTATCTGATCTTCCTGCACGGCGAGGGCGCCTACGCCCGCGCCTGGTTCGTCTTTCCGTTGCTGGTCTGGGCGGGCCTGGCCTTCGACGCCCGCGGCGCGGCCCTGGCGTCGGTGCTGGTCAGCCTGTGCGCCTTCCTCGGCACGCTGCAGGGGCGCGGGCCCTTCCACGACGCCGGGCCCTCGGCCGCCATCCTGCTGACCCAGCAGTTCGTCGCGGTGATGGCCTCGACCACCCTGATCCTGGCGGCGGTCGCCAGCGAGCGGCGCGGCCGCGAGGCCCTGGAGCGCAGCGAGGGCCGCTACAAGGCCGAGAGCGCGGCCCTGGCCGTGCTGAACGAGACCGGCGCCGTCATCGCCGCGGAGCTTGATCTGGAGCGCGCCGTCCAGGTGGTGATCGACGCCGGCGCGGCCCTGACCCGCGCCCGCTACGCCGCCTTCTTCTACAAGGCCCCGGACGCCGACGGCCGGGCGATCATGCTCTACGCCCTGTCGGGAGCGCCCCGGTCGGCTTTCGAGAAGTTCGGCCATCCGCGGGCGACGGAGGTGTTCGCCCCTACCTTCGACGGCGCCGGCACGGTGCGCTCGGGCGACATCACCCAGGACCCCCGCTACGGCCACAACGCCCCGCACTTCGGCATGCCGGAGGGGCATCTGCCGGTGCGCAGCTACCTGGCCGTGCCGGTCCGCTCGCGCTCGGGCGAGATCATCGGCGGTCTGTTCTTCGGCCATTCCGATCCCGACGTGTTCGACGAGCGGGCCCAGTGGCTGGCCGAGGGCGTGGCCTCGCACGCGGCGATCGCCATCGACAACGCCCGCCTCTACCAGTCGGCCCAGACCGAGCTGGCCCAGCGCCGACGCGCCGAGGAGCTGCAGCGGCTGCTGATCAACGAGCTAAACCACCGGGTCAAGAACACCCTGGCCACCGTCCAGTCGCTGGCGGCCCAGACCCTGCGCTCCTCCGACGACCTGGCGACGGCGCGGGAGGCCTTCGACCGGCGGCTGATGGCCCTGTCGGCGACGCACAACCTTCTGACCCAGTCCAGCTGGACCAGCGCCGAGCTGGGTGACCTGGTGCGGCAGGCGGCCGAGCCGTTCGTCGCCGATCGCTTCATCGCCAGCGGCCCCGCCGTCAGCCTCTCGCCGGCGCGATCCCTGGCGCTGTCCATGGCGTTCCACGAGCTGAGCACCAACGCCCTGAAGTATGGCGCCCTCAGCGTCGCGGGCGGCGTGGTGCGCCTGACCTGGCGCGTGGCGGCCGGCCAGCTGGAACTGGTCTGGCTGGAGGAGGGCGGGCCGCCGGTCGTCGCCCCGACGCGCAAGGGCTTTGGCACCCGCCTGATCTCCCAGGCCCTGGCCCGCGAGCTGCGGGGCAAGGTGACCCTGGCGCACGATCCCGCCGGCGTGCGCTGCGAGATCAGCTTCCCGCTGGACGCCGAGGACGCGCCGGGCCCGGCGCGTGAGATGCCGGAGGTTTAGGGCGCCGCCCTACCGCTTCGGCTCCAGGCTCTTCAGATAGGCCTTCAGGTCCGCGCGCTGGTCATCGTCGAGCCTGGCCATCGGCATGCGCGGATGGGTGCGGGGCGAGCCTTCCTCCGGCGGCTGCGGCGGGGCCAGCATGCCTTCGTCGAGCAGGGCGTCGAGGCCGCCCTGGCGATAGCGCGCGTGCAGCCGCGCGAACGGCGGCGCGTCGGGCAGGGGGCTCCTGCTCCCCCGCACCGCGTGGCACCCGCCGCAGGCGCGCTGGGCGATCCGCTCGCCGTTCTCGGCCGAGGCCTGGCCGACGGCGGGCGAGGCCGCCAGCGTCAGGCCGATCGCCAGCAGGGCGATCTTCACGGGGCGGCCTCGAAGTCCAGCACCACGCGCCCCTCGATCCCGCCCTTCTCCAGGCGATCGAAGATGGCGTTGATCGCGCCCAGGCCCTCGGTCGAGACCGTGGCCTTGACCCGGCCGTCGGCGGCGAAGGCCAGGGCTTCCTGCAGGTCCAGCCGCGTGCCGACGATCGAGCCGCGCACGGTGATCCCGCGCAGCACGGTGTCGAAGATCGACAGCGGGAAGTCGCCGGGCGGCAGGCCGTTCAGCGACACCGTCCCGCCGCGCCGGACCATGCCGAGCGCCTGGCTGAAGGCGGTCCGCGAGACGGCCGTGACCAGCACGCCCTGCACGCCGCCGACCTTGGCCTGGAAGACGGCGGCCGGGTCCTCGCGGCTGGCGTCCACCGTCAGCTCGGCGCCCAGCGCGCGGGCCAGGGCCAGCTTGTCCTCGGCGACGTCGACGGCGGCGACCTTGAAGCCCATGGCCTTGGCGTACTGCACGGCCAGGTGCCCGAGGCCCCCGACGCCGGAGATCGCCACCCAGTCGCCCGGCTTGGCGTCCAGCACCTTCAGGCCCTTATAGACCGTGACCCCGGCGCACAGGATCGGCGCGGCCTCGACATAGGACAGGTTGGCCGGGATCAGCCCGACATAATCCGCGTCGGCCAGCACGTATTCGGCGAAGCCCCCGTCGACCGAATAGCCGGTATTCTGCTGCTTCTCGCAGAGCGTCTCCCAGCCGGCCAGGCAGTGGACGCAGCGGCCGCAGGCGGTGTGCAGCCAGGGCACGCCCACCCGGTCGCCGATCTTCAGGTGCTCGACGTCCTCGCCCAGCTCGACGACGGCGCCGACCCCTTCGTGGCCGGGAACGAACGGCAGGGACGGCTTGATCGGCCAGTCGCCGTGGGCGGCGTGCAGGTCGGTGTGGCAGACGCCGCAGGCGGCGATCTTCACCAGCACCTGGCCGCGTCCGGGCTTGGGCCGGGGGCGATCCTCGATCACCAGCGGCTGGCCAAAGGCGCGCACCACGGCGGCCTTCATCATCGTGTCCATGGCGTTCTCCCCGGAGGCTCGGCTCTCGGGCCGCGATACTACGCCGGCCGCGGCGTGTTCGAAGTCGGGACGGCTACCTACGGTTCGGCCGCAAGTCGTTCCAGCGTCCGGGGATCGGGGACCTCGCCGAAGTACTTGGCCAGCGCCTGGCCGAACGCCGGCTCGTCCGGCGCGGCGGCCTGGAACAGGGTCAGGCTGGAGCGCAGCTTCAGGTCGTCGGGCGAGCCGAACACGGCGTGGGCGTCGGCGCCGGGCAGGGCGTTGATGGCCGCCACGACCTCCATCAGGCGGGGGCCGAGCACCGGGTGGGCGAGGTAGGCGCGCGCCTCGGCCAGGTCGGCGATCGCGTAGACGCGAGCCGTCGGGCTCGCGCCCAGGCCCTGGATCTGCGGGAAGATGAACCACATCCAGTGGCTCTGTTTTCGTCCGCGCCGGAGTTCGCGAAGGGCGGTCTCGTGGGTCTCGGCCTGGGCCTCGACGAAGCGGGTAAGGTCGGCCATGGGCGTCTCCCGACAAGGTGTCGTCTGGAGAATACGCGCCGCCGCCGAGCGATCCACGTTACGCCATTGACTCCTTCTCATACTGTGTGACATACAGTGTATGTCACACACCATGTGATGCACACTATGTGGCGCACACGTTCATGCCGACCGATACGGACATCTTTGAATCGCTCCGCCAGGAGCTGCGGCGGGGGACGCTGATCCTCGCCGTCCTCGCCCAGCTGCGGGAGGAGCGCTACGGCTACAGCCTGCGCCAGGCCCTCTCGTCGGTGGGCGTCGAGATCGACGAAGGCGCGCTCTATCCCATGCTTCGCCGGCTGGAGGCCCAGGGGCTGCTGGCCAGCGAATGGCGCGAGGAAGACAAGCGCAAGAAGCGTTTCTACCAGCTGTCGGACGAGGGCCGGGCCGTGCTGGCCCGCCTCGCCGACGAGTGGCGCGCGATCAACGCCGCCTTGGAGCCGCTGCTGTGAGCGCGGCCACCCTCACCGAAGGACCCTATGACATGAGCGATCTGGTGGATCGTTACCTGGGCGCCGTCTCCGCCCTGCTGCCCAAGGCCTCCCGCGACGACATCGTCGCCGAGCTGCGCGACCTGATCCTGAACCGCGTCGAGGACCTGGAGGTCCAGCGCGGCCGCCCCCTCGACCGGCGCGAGCTGGAGGACCTGCTTCGCGAGATCGGCCACCCGATCGCGGTGGCGGGCCGCTATGGCCCGGGGCGAGGCCTGGTGGGGCCGGAAATCTATCCGTTCTGGCTGTTCGGGGTGAAGGCCCTGCTGGCCGTCGCCGCCTTCGCCGCCGCGATCCCGACGATCCTGGCGGTGATGGTCGACCATGGCGACGTGCGGCTGGTGTTGCGCGCCGTCACCGACTTCATTCCGACCGCCCTTTGCCTGATCGGCGCGGCCACCCTTGTCGCGGCGGCGGTCGAGCGCGGCTGGATCAAGCTGGGCGACCTCAGCCGCTGGAAGGTCAGCGAGCTGCCGCGCGCCCCCAAGAGCCAGGACTGGTTCGCCAAGAGCCGCTTTGACGGTCTGTTCGAGCTGGCCGCCACCGGCCTGTTCATCGCCTGGTGGACCGGAATGGTCGCGTTTCCGATCGGGTCGGTGATCCACGCCGGCCAGGGCGACATGACGCTGGCGGTCACGCCGCTGCTGCGAGAGCTCTATTGGCCGGTCCTGGCCCTGGCGATCCTGCAGGGGGTCTCGTCGCTGTTCCTGGTGCTTCGCCCGGGCTGGACCGCGGCGCGGGACCTCGCCGAGATCGCCGGGGCGGTCGGCGGCGTGGCCCTGGTCTGGGTGCTGTGGCCTCACCAGCCGCTGATCACGGTGATCGCGCCGGACGCCACCGCGGCGGGCCTCGCCAACGTGCAGCGCGTGCTGGACATGACCTTGAAGATCACCCTGTGGGTCGCCGCAGCGATCAATCTGGTCAAGGTCGCGGCGCACGGCTGGCGCCTCGCGCGGGGACGCTGAAGTTCCCTTGCGGAAGGCTTTGCTTAAGCTTCCGCATTAACCCTTTGCGTCCCCCGCGACGCGCCGGAAGACGCCGCCTCGTCATCGCCACCATAGGTGGAAATCAGGCGGCGCGGGGGTTTTCGGGGCGAAAAAAATCGCCGATCGCTCCGCTTCAGCTTTTTACGCGGATTCAAGGCATTAAGGATTGGAGCCTGCGGCGCGTGCGCGCAAGGCGGCCCGCGAAGGGCTCCGAGCGCTTGCGAGATGGTCACCGATACGTCATAAGCCGCTAACAGCGGGATCTTGGCCACGTCGTGATACGGCCAATCCCCCGCTTCGAAGGCCTCCCCGACAGTGCTTTTCCGGGGATCTCGAAGCGGTTTTTGTCGGGGGGCCGGAGGCCCTCGCCGCGCAGGACACGAGTTTTGTATATCAAGTCGCAGACGCGCGCGGACGCGCGCGGGCTGGTCGGCGCCGTATTGGTCGGATCCATCACGGGTCTGGCCCTGGGCGGCGTTTACCTTATGGGTGGCCTGGCTCAATCGGCCTCGACCCACGCCCGCGTCGCCCGCTTGGCCGATGGCGCCTCCGGAAGCTTTTCGGACGCGGCCATGGTCAGCGCGGCTACGCGTATGGACCCCGGCGCTCTCGCCGTGGCCAAGCGTCATGATCCTTTCCTTTTCGCCGCCGTCGATCAGCGCGATCGCCAGTCGGCCCAACTGGCCGCCCGCCTTGAAGGCGCCGGCGCCAGCCTGATGCCCGGCCAGAGCGGCCGCACCGGCCCCCTGATGCTGCGGGCCAGCTTCGGCGCCGCCGGTCCGTTCCAGTTGGGCAACGCCCTGGAAAGCTCCCGCGAGCTCGAGTGCCTGGCCGACGCCATCTACTACGAAGCGCGCGGCGAGACCCCCAGCGGCCAGGCGGCCGTGGCCCAGGTGGTGATGAACCGCGTGCGCCACCCGGCCTTCCCGAAGTCGATCTGCGGCGTGGTGTTCCAGGGCGCCTATAACCGCACCGGCTGCCAGTTCAGCTTCGCCTGCGACGGCTCCATGCGCCACGCGCGTGACACTGGGGCCTGGAACCGGGCCCGGAAGATCGCCGCCCGCGCGCTGTCGGGCGCGATCACCAACCAGGTCGGCTCAGCCACGCACTTCCACACCACCAATGTCTCGCCGGGCTGGGGCCCGCGCCTGCTGCGGGTGGCCCAGGTGGGGATGCACATCTTCTACCGCTTCGGCCGACACAGCGCCGCGTCCTCGCACCTGCCGACGGTCGACGACATCGCGCCGTCCGACATCGCCAGCCTGACCGCCGACGGCAAGCCGCCGGTGATCTACGCCGCCAGCGCCGTGGCCCGGGTCGAGCCGGCCTCGGCCCAGGGGCAGGGCGGTCCGCTGGGAACCGTGCCCGAGCCGGCCTCGGCGCCGGCCGCCGACAAGGCGGTCGCCAAGCCGATCCCGATCTCGTCCGAGCGCGCGCCGCTGGACGGCCTCAAGTCGACAGTAGGGGCCGCGAGCGGAGCTGCTTCCTGACCGCGCCGGGCATGTGGCTGGTCGCGAAGCGCATCTGCCGGGCCCGCTTGCCGACGAAGTAGTGCAGGGCCTTGCCCCGCGCGGCCTCCCAGACCACCTGGGCGGCGTCCTCGACGGGATAGACCTCAAGGCCGCCCGCGCGCAGAGCGTCGCTCATGTGCTCGTTCGTGCCTGAGGCGCCGGCGTTCAGGATCGGCGTCTCGACGAACCAGGGCATGACGCAGGCGACGCTGACGCCGTGGCGGGCGTACTCGACGTCCAGCGCCTCCGATAGGCCCCGCACCGCGAACTTGGTGGCGGAATAGACCGCGAGCTTCGGCGAGCCGTAGAGCCCCGCGCACGAGGCGACGTTGATCAGCCGGCCGCCCGCGGCCTTCAGCAAGGGCAGCCCGGCCCGCGCGCCGTTGATCACGCCCTTGATGTTGACGTCGACCTGGATGTCGCAGTCGGCGTCGGACATGTCCTCCAGCACGCCGAACCGCGCGACCCCGGCGTTGTTCAGCAGCACGTCGGCCTTGCCGCCGGTCTCGCGCCCGAAGTCGCCCAGGGCGTTTTCCCAGCCTTCGCGGTCGCGCACGTCCAGCGGATGGATCGAGCCGTTGGCCGGACCGATCCTGGCCAGCGCGGCCTTGAGGCCGGCCTGGTCGATGTCCGCCAGCCCCACGAACCAGCCCTCGGCCGCGAAGCGCTGGGCGCAGGCCAGGCCGATGCCGCTGGCCCCGCCGGTGATGAAGATGCTGTTGCGACCGCTGGCGGTCATGGCGACGTCCCTCCCATATCTTTGTTATCGCTGATCAGATGCCGAGCGGCGCAAAGGGTCAAGGCGCGGTCGCGCGATCTTGCCAGGCTTGGCCATAGGCGGGAAAGATTCCGCCACGATCAGCCCTCGAGTCCCCGCATGACCCGCCAACATCTCGACCAGCTCGCCATCGACCTGCTGGGGCGTCCCTATGACGAGCTCAACGATGTCCAGAAGCGGGTCATCGACCTGATCCTGGCCGAGCAGCCGTCCGACCCGCGAATGCTGCTGGACGAGGAGGGCACGTTCTGGACGCGCCTGGCCGACCGGGTGGCGGCGGTGGGCGGCTCCTGGGGCTTCATCGGCGGCTTCGCCCTGGCGCTGTTCCTATGGATGGGCTGGAACGTCTTTGCGCGCGGCCGAGGCCTGGCCTTCGACCCCTATCCGTTCATCTTCCTCAATCTGCTGCTCTCGACCCTGGCGGCCATCCAGGCGCCGGTGATCATGATGAGCCAGAACCGCCAGGCGGCGAAGGATCGCCTGACCGCCGAGCACGACTACGCCGTCAACCTGCGGGCCGAGCTGGAGATCATGCGGGTGATGGACAAGCTGGACGACCTGCGCAGCGCCGAACTGATGGTCCTGTGCCGCGAACACGCCGAGCGTCTGGCCCTGCTGCAGGACGAGGTGACGCGGCTGCGGGCGGAGCGGGGCGTGTGAGGGTCGCGACCGCCCAATTCGCTGTCTCGGCCGACGTCGACGCCAACTTGGCGGCGATCGCGCGGCTGATGCGCCAAGCCAAAGCGGCGGGCGCCGACGTCGCGCATTTTCCGGAAGGCGCGCTGTCGGGCTATGCGGGCGTCGACTTCGAGCGCTTAGACGGGTTCGACTGGCCGCGCCTGGAGGCGGCGACACGGCGGGTCATGGCCCTTGCCGGCGAGCTGGGACTCTGGACTATCCTGGGCTCGGCCCATCGCCGGTCCGACGGACTTAAGCCGCACAACTGCGCCTATGTGCTCGACGCCGCTGGGGCGCTGGTCGATCGCTATGACAAGAGGTTCTGCGCGGGCGACCCGGCGGGGATGACCGGAGATCTGGCTCACTACACGCCTGGCGACCATTTCGCGGTGTTCGACATCACGGGCGTGCGCTGCGGCGTCCTGATCTGCCATGACTATCGCTATCCCGAGCTCTACCGCGCCTATCATCGGCTGGGTGCGAGGATGATGTTCCATGGCTTCCATGCGGGCGGGCTGTCGGCCGAGCGGTTCGCGGCGATGGAGGCGGGCGTCGGTCGACACGTCCTGACCGGGGGGACCACCTTGCCTGGGATCACCATGCCGGCCGGCATGATAGCGGCGGCCTCGAACAACAACATGTGGATCAGCTGTCCGAACTCGTCGGCGCCGCGCAGTTGCTGGCCGTCTTTCTTCGTCCGCCCCGATGGTGTGATCACCGGCGCGCTGGAGGCCGAGTCGGAGGGGCTTCTGGTTTCCGAGGTCGATCTGGCGGCGGATATTTACGACAGCACGGTCGCCTGGCGCGACCGGGCGATCGACGGGGTGCTGCACTCGGGCGAGCTGATCGAGGACGCGAGGTCGCGGGACCGGACGACGCTTTAGAGCTTCAGCCCCAGCCGCGGTCCGACCCAGACCATGGCCGCGTAGAGCGCCATGGTCAGCAGGCACCCCGCCGTCAGCGCGGCCCAGAACGGCGCGCCGCGCTTCAGCATCGCCGGGATCAGCAGGAACATGGGCAGGGACGGCAGCACAAACCAGAAGGTTCCCGTCGCGTGGTCGGCCAGGCGGATGGGATCGTGGGTGTCGCGCCACAGCCAGATCATGCCCAGCACCGAGACCAGCGGCAGCGACGCCACGAGTCCGCCAAGGCCGGGATAGCGCTTGGAAATCTCCGCCACGGCGGCGACGATCACGCCCGAGACGGCGGCCTTGGTCACGAGATAGAGCATGGCGCCAGCCTGAACCGATCCGAAGATCCCGCCAAGTCCGCCGGTGACGCGCCGGGTGGGGCGTGTCTATGCTCGTCCCTCGGCTTTCGGGAGACCCCCCATGCGCATCGCGGTGCTGACCTTCGACGGCTTCAACGAGCTCGACTCGTTCGTGGCCGCCGCGATCCTGAACCGCATGAAGGCCAAGGGCTGGACGGCGCAGATCGCCTGTCCCACCCAAACCGTGACCTCGATGAACGGCGTGACGATCCAGCGCCAGCAGCCTCTGGAATTCGCCGCCGAGGCCGATGCGGTGCTGATCGGCAGCGGGATCAAGACGCGCGAGGTCGCCGCCGACGTGGCCTTGCTCTCGCGCATCCAGCTGGATCCGGCGCGCCAACTGATCGGCGCCCAGTGCTCGGGGACGCTGATCCTGGCCAAGCTGGGTCTCGTCGGCGACCTGCCGGCCTGCACCGACCTGACCACCAAGCCCTGGGTCATCGAGGCCGGCGTCCAGGTGCTGGACGCGCCGTTCGTGGCGCACGGCAATGTCGCCACGGCGGGCGGGTGCCTGGCCTCGCAATACCTCGCCGCGTGGATGATCGCCCGCGTCGCCGGACGGGCGGAGGCGGAGGAGGCGATCCGCTACGTCGCCCCGGTCGGCGAGAAGGAGGCCTATGTCGAGCGGGCGCTGGCGGCCGTCTCGCCGTTCCTGCCCGCCCGGGCCGACGCCGCATGACGCACGTCGGAACGGACCCGCGCCTCGGGCCTTAGATTTTCCACCTATTGCGTGGGAGATTTCCGATGAGCGAACCGACCGAAGACAAGTCCCAGGACGCCCTGGCCGAGGCCTCGACCGATCGCCAGGACCAGGGCGACATCGCGGCCGACGACGCCGGGGCCACGGCGATCGGCCACCGCGTCCAGGCGGCGCTGGAGGAAGACGACGACGTCCACTGCACGGACTGAACGGCTACCCCGCCTTCGCCGCCCGTCGCAGCGCCTGCGGCGGCTGGCCGAAGGCGCGCAGGAACGCGCGCCGCATCCGCTCCGGATCGCCGAAGCCGGTCTCCAGCGCGACGTCCTCGACCTGCAGCGGTCCGCTGTCCAGCAGGGCCCGGGCCGCCTCGACACGCAGGCGCTCAATCGCCTTGGCGGGGGTGACGCCGGTCTCCTGGGCGAACAGGCGAGCGAAGTTGCGCGGGCTCATCGCCGCGCGGTCGGCCAGCTGCTCGACGCTGAGCGGCTCGGCGAGGTTCTGACGCGCCCACGACAGCAGGGCGTCGAAGCGGCCGGGGCGCAGGTCTATCAGGGCCGAGTGCTGCGACTGGCCGCCGGGGCGATGGTGATAGACCACGAGCTGCTGGGCGGTGCGGCGGGCGATGGCCTCACCGAGGTCCGCGCCGATCAGGGCCAGCGACAAGTCGATGCCGGCGGTGATGCCGGCCGAGCTCCACATCTTGCCGTCCTGGATCCAGATGCGGTCAGGCTCGAGCCGGATGTTCGGATAGCGCCGCTGGAAGTCCTGGGTCCGGCTCCAGTGGGTGGTGGCGCGCTTGCCGTCCAGCAGACCCGCCTCGGCCAGGACGTAGGTTCCCGAACAGACCGAGGCGACGCGGCGGGCTTCGCGCCCGACCTTGCGGACGAAGGCCAGGGTCTCGGGACAGGATGCAGGCGCCTTCACCGTGTCGCCGCCCGAAATCAGCAAGGTGTCCAGCATCGGCGCCGAGTCGAGGGGCTTCGTCTGGATAACGAGACCCGAGGAGCTCGGTGTCGGCTCGCCCCGCAGCGACAGGAAGTGCAGACTATAGGCGCCCGGCGAAAACCGCCCGCCGATCTCGAACGCCGCGATCGGTCCGGTGGCGTCCAGTAGCTGGAAGCCCGGATAGACGAGAAAGCCGATCGCGCGGGTCATGCGGAGCGCCTTGGCTGAATCCGTGGGAACTATGTCATTTCAGCCGGAGGCTAATCGAACCATGTTCTCCGCGTCAATCGTGACGGAGACAACCGCATGAGCCAGACTCTCTCCATAGTGATCGCCCTGTTCCCGGGCGTGACCCACCTGGACTTCACCGGCCCGCATCAGGTGCTGTGCCGCCTGCCCGGCGCCAAGGTCACGGTCGCCAGCCTGGCCGGCGGCGAGATCGAGGCCGATGGCCTGGTCTTCGCCCACCTGCCGATGCTGTCGGACATCGAGACCTGCGACGTGCTGATCGTGCCCGGCGGCTTTGGAACCACCGAGGCGATGGGCGATCGCGACTTTATCGCGGAGATCCGCCGGCTGGCGGACGGCGCGCGCTATGTCTGTTCGGTCTGCACCGGCTCGCTGGTGCTCGGCGCGGCGGGCCTGCTGAAAGGCAAGCGCGCGGCTTGCCACTGGGCGTGGCGCGACCAGCTGGCGCTGTTCGGCGCGATCCCCGATCCGTCGCGCGTGGCGCGGGACGGGCGCTACATCACCGGCGGCGGGGTGACGGCCGGCATCGACTTCGCCCTGACCCTGATCGCCGAGCTGGCCGGCGACGCGGTGGCGCAGGGGATCCAGCTGGCGGTGGAATACGCGCCCGCCCCGCCGTTCGACTCCGGACGCCCCGAGACCGCGCCGCCGCAGGTGCTGGAGCGGATCAGCGCGCTCTATGGCCAGGCCATGGACGAGCGGGTCGAGGCGGCGAAGCGGGCGGCGGCGGTGCTTTAAGCAAACCTTCCTCCCCCTCTGGGGGAGGGGGACCGGCGAACGCCGGTGGAGGGGGCTTGCCGCCGGCTCCGCGCCGCTTGCCGGACCCCCTCCGTCTCGATGCGTATTCGCATCGATCCACCTCCCCCTAATGGGGAGGAAGAATGGCGCCGCCCCTCACCCGACCTTCACCCCCGTCATCGAGATCGCCGCGAAGACGTCGTCGTTGAAGAAGCTGATCGGCTCATCCTCGCCCGCCGCGCCCAGCACATAGAGCAGCGGGAGGTAGTGCTCGGCGCTGTTGATCGAGGCCTCGGCGTCGGGGCCGAGGCTTCGCCAGTCGATCAGGGCGTCGTGGTCGCCGGCCAGGATCAGCGCCTTGGCCTTCTGGTTGAAGCGGTCGGCCCAGGGCGGGGCTTTCGGGCGGCGGAAGTCGGCGGCGCGCAGGTTGTGGACGATGTCGCCGCTGCCCAGGATCATCACGTCCTCATCGCGGAGCGGGGCCAGGCGACGGCCGGCCTCGTAGTGCCAGCGGTCGGGACGCCCGCGATCCAGGCTGAGCTGGACCACGGGGATGTCGGCGTCGGGATACATCGGCCGCAGCACGCCCCAGGCCCCGTGGTCGAGGCCGCGCGTCGGGTGCTGCACGACCGGATCGGGCGAGAGCAGCTCGGCCACCCGCGCCGCCAGGGCCGGATCGCCGGGCGCGCGGTACTGGACATCGAACAAGGCCTGCGGGAAGCCGCCGAAGTCGTGGATCGTCTCGGGCGCCGGCGAAGCGCTGACCGCCGAGGCGCCGCGTGTCTCCCAGTGGGCGCTGACCATCAGGATCGCCTTCGGGCGAGGAAGCTCGCGTCCCAGGCGCGCCCAGTCGCGGCTCCAGGCGTTGTCCTCAATGGCGTTCATCGGCGAGCCGTGGCCGAGGAACAGGACGGGCGTGCGGGACATGGTCGGGCTCATCAGAAACAATTGGAGTTACAGATAGGCGGCGTGCGGCTAGGTCGCAACCGCGGGCCGTCACGGAGCCTTTCCCGGCGCGGGCGGCTTTGGTATGCGCGGGCGGTGACCGCGCCGCTTACCCCGTCCGCCTCGACCTCGTCGGAAACCGCGCCTGCGCCCGCCGGCAAGGCGGCCGTGCGCGGCGGCGCCTTGGATTTCCTGCGTTTCCTCGCCTCGCTGCTGATCGTGCTCTACCACTACGGCGCCGAGAGCCCGATGCGGATCGAGCGCTTCGCCCAGGTGTTCTCGCGCGGGTTCCTGGCCACCGACTTCTTCCTGATGCTGTCGGGCTATGTGCTGGGCCGCGCCTATGGCGGCTCGGTGCTGAGGGGGCATATCAGCACGCCCCGCTTCTGGGCTCGCCGGGCGGCGCGGGTGTGGCCAGGGCATCTCGTGGTGCTGGCCATGCTGGCCGTGCTGGTGCTGGCCCTGAACAGCTTCGGCACCGACGCCCACAAGCCCAGCCGCTTCGCCTGGGACCAGCTGCCGACCCAGGCCCTGCTGATCCACGCCTGGGGCTTTCCCAGCGACGGCTGGAACCTGCCCAGCTGGTCGCTGTCGGCGCTGATCGTCTGCTACGCCCTGTTCCCGACGTTCTGGCGCGGCGTCAGCAAGATCCGCCACGCCTGGCTCTTGCCGCTGATCGGCCTTGCGATCCTGACGGCCTTCGAGGTGCTGGCCGAGGTCGTGTTCAAGCACGCCCTGGCCGACCTGCAGTTCCAGTACGGCGTGATCCGGGCCTTGCCGCTGTTCATCCTGGGCGTCTGCCTGGCGCGGACGGTCGACCTGCGCTGGCCCTCGGAGCGCGCGGCCAAGGGCCTCTTGTGGGGCGGCGTCGTCCTGCTGGTCGTCACCCAACCGCTGGACCGCTACGCCCTGCCCGACGAGTGGATGTTCGACGCGCCCTCGCTACTGGCCATCGCCATGATCGTGCTGGGCGCCGGCCGCCTGCCGGTCAAGCGCCCCCGCGCCTGGATCGAGGAGGGCGCCAAGCTGTCCTTCGCCCTGTTCATCACCCACATCTTCGTCGGGGTGATCTATTGGAGCGCCGTCCACAAGCTGATCGACACCGTGCCGATCGGCATCGGCTGGCAGTGGCTGATGTGGCTGGCGGGCTTCCCCCTGGCCTATGGCGCGGCGTGGCTTTTCCACACCTATGTCGACCAGCCGCTGCAGGATCGGATCCAGCCTCTGCTCAGAAAGTCCTCTTAAGATCCGACCTCCCCGGCGAATGCCGGGGCCCAGATCCATCCGGATCGGCTTGAGGTTTCGCGCCTGCCGTCTTGCCCAGCCGGCGCCTTGAGCGAATTCGATCTGGACCCCGGCATTCGCCGGGGAGGTCGGGTTAATTTCAGTTCCCGGTGGTCTCTGAGCGTCCGACGCCCGTTCGCAATCGTAACGGCGTTATCCTAGGCCTTCGGAGAACCCCATGCTGGCGCTGCTGCTTGCCGTTTCACTCCAGGCGGCCGCGCCGCTGGCGCCGCTGGCCGGCGACTGGGTCGTCGACCTCTCGGCCAAGCCCGAAGAGCCCTATTTCAAGGGCATGAGCCTGCGTCTTGAGCCCGACGGCCGCGTGACCGGCAGCTTCTACGACAGCGAGATCCAGGCCGGACGTTGGAAGACCGCGAAGGGCCGCACCTGCGCCAGTTTCCGGACCACGGACGGCCAGGGACCGTATCACACCAGCGTCTGCCAGGCCGCCGACGGCCTGGAAGGCCAGACCTGGGCCGAGCACCGCAACTTCGTCTTTCTCTGGCGCGCCAAGCCGGCCACCGAGGCGGACCGCAAGGCCAAGTGGTGGTGACGCCGCGTCCCTCTCGCCATCCGCCCGCGAGGCCGCTAAATCCCCCGGCATGACCAGACTGATCCCCCTGCAAGGCGTCGAGAACTTCCGCGACTTCGGCGACTACGCCGCGGGGGTGGGGCGGCTGAAGAAGGGCGTGCTGTTCCGCGCCGCCCACCAGGCCGAGGCGACCGACGAGGATCTCGAGGCCCTGGCGGCGCTGGGCATCGTCACCCTGGTCGACCTGCGTCGGCCCAACGAGCGCGAGCGTTCGCCGTCGCGCCGCTGGAACGGCTTTTCGGCCCAGGTGATCGACAACGACCTGGGCGTGACCGGGACCGATCCGTGGATCGAGTTCATCACCAGCACGGATCTGACCGAAGACGCCGTCCACGACTACATGGACGAGTACTATCGCCGCCTGCCGTTCAAGGCGCGGCACATCGACCTCTTCCGCCGCTTCTTCCTGGCGCTGGCCGAAGGCAAGGGCCCGGCGCTGATCCACTGCGCGGCGGGCAAGGACCGGACGGGCGTGCTGGCGGCCCTGACCCACCACATCGCCGGCGTCGCCGACGACGACGTGATCGACGACTACCTGCTGACGAACGATCCGACGCGCTTCGACCGCCGCGGCCACGTCTTCATGGACCACATCCAGGACCTGACCGGCCGTCGGCCCGACGAGGCGGCCATGCGGGCGGCCATGGGCGTCGAGGCGCGCTACCTGGCCGCCGCCTTCGCGGTGATCAAGGCCGAGTGCGGCTCGCTGGACGGCTATCTGGAGCAGGTCGTGGGCCTGGACGCCCCCGCCCGCGAGCAGGTGCGGGCCCACATCCTCCTTTAGGGATCTGCTCCGCAAAGCCGGAGAACCGACACCCTGACGGGCGCCGGCGCCTGCACGGCGCGGCGTCACCTGTTGGGCGCGCGTGCGTCTGACCAAGCCTTACCCACATCGGAACCCGCCCGTTTGGAGGCGAGGAGCACCGTGGCGCCGGCGCCGCAGTGGCCTACCAAAGGTCGGACACGGGTCGGATAACGAGGTCTGACCACGTTGACAGGCGAGGACATACCTCGTACCCCTTTCATTGTGACCGCTACCACTGCCTTCCGGCGGGGCGTCAGGCTCAAAAGAGTCGGCGGGTCGCGGCGAACAACGAACTGGCGCTCGGCGCCGACCTTAGGGGGAGAAACATGCGGACTACGCCACAAAACCGTTCCGCCCATCGTCTGGCTTTGATCGGCGCGACCTGCCTGACCACTTTGAGCATCGGTCAGGCCGCTTACGCCCAAACCGCCGCGGCCCAGGCCCCGGCGTCGAACGACGCCGTCGAAGAGATCGTCGTCACCGGCTACCGCAAGAGCCTGGCGCAATCGACGGTCGCCAAGCGCGAGACCACCGGTTTCGCCGACGCCATCTTCGCCGAAGACATCGGCAAGTTCCCCGACTCGAACATCGCCGAGTCGTTCAACCGCATTCCCGGCATCACCATCACCCGCGACATCACGGGTGAAGGCGTCAACGTCGCCATCCGCGGCCTGGGCAGCAACTTCACCAACGTGACCCTGAACGGCGCCTCGATCGCCGTGGCCTCGTCGGGCGCGACCGACGCGCAAGGCACCGACCGCTCGGTCGACCTCAGCTTCTTCCCGACCGACCTCTTCACCAAGCTGACGGTCAACAAGAGCTACTCGGCCAGCCTGCTGGAAGGCGGCGCGGCGGGTAACATCGACATGCGCTCGGCGCGTCCGTTCGATCGTCCCGGCCAGCACCTGACCATGAACGTCCAGGGCGTGAAGCCGGACGGCGCCAAGCTGGGCGGCAAGGGCTCGCTGATCGCCAGCAAGACCTGGGACAACTTCGGCGTCCTGTTCGGGGTTTCTGGCCAGCGCCTGCATACCGACACGCGCGGCTACGAGACGATCGGCTTCACCAATCCGAACCTGTCGGCGGCCCAGTGCGGCGCGACGAGCGGCTGTAACGCCACCCTCGGCGGTAACTGGACGATCCCGGCCACGGTGCCGGTCGGCGCGGGCGCCGGCCTGGTGGCCGGCACGGTCATCGACCGCGACTTCCTGCTGTCCAAGAACCCCGGCGCGACGATCCAGCAGATCGACAACGGCCTGTTGCCGCGCCTTGGCCGTCCGTCGGCCGAATACGGCAGCCGCGACCGGATCAATCTGGTCGGCAGCCTGGAATGGCGTCCGAACGACGACATGAAGTTCTACCTGGACGGGATGTACGGCTACAAAAAGAACGATCTGCTGCGCGAGGACATCGCCTGGATCGTTCGCAACGGCGCGATCATCCCGACCAACACCAAGTACGACAAGACCGACTGCTCGGCCGGCTGCACGGTCACCTCGGGCACCTACGCCAATTCGCAGTTCTTCCTGGAATTCCGTCCCTATCTCGAAAAGACCGAGCTGTGGGGGATCAATCCGGGCGGCGAATGGCAGATCACCGACAAGCTGAAGGTCGAGGCCCAGGCCAACTACACCAAGAGCAACTTCCACCGCGAAAGCCCGACCTTCGGTCCGGTGACCGCGCTGGGGGTCGGCACGACGGTGGACTACACCTACAACCCGAACGGCCCGCCGACGATCAAGCCCAGCATCGACCTGAACAACCCCGCCAACTACGTCTGGACCGGCGGTCGCCTGAACATGCAGGACGAGAAGCGCTGGTACGAGACCAAGGGCGCGCGCGCCGTGGTCACCTGGGGCGATGACCGCCTGAACCTGAAGTTCGGCGCCAACTACGACGACGTCTCGCGCACCATCCGCGGCTACGACAACACCGGGCCGTGGCAGAACGCGACCTGCGGCAACAATCCCAACATCAACCTCTCCTCGCCCAACAGCGGCCCGCCCTGCCAAGGCCTGAACCAGCCGGGCGCCGCGCCGGCCGGCTATCCGACCTATCCGGGCTATGGCACCGGCGCGACCGCCGGCCAGACGGGCACGCTGACCTACGCCGGCTCGCTGATCCCGACGACCAGCCTGGCCAGCTACCTGAAGCCCGGTCCGGCCGGCTGGGTGACGGTCGACTGGGACAAGGTCAAGCAGGCGACCAACTACCAGGCGCTGCACGACGTCTATAACGAGAGCGGCGGCTCCAACACCGGCGCCAGCGGCGGCTACATCAACGAGAAGAACAGCGCGGCCTACACCGAGCTGAACGGCGTGACGCAAGTGCTGGAAAGCGACCTGCGCTACAATGTCGGCGTCCGCTACGTCCACACCAAGCAGACGATCGGCGGCCGCGTCTCGCTGGCCGATCCGCGCAACACCCTGCCGGGCGGCGCCCAGCTGCCGGACGGCGCGCGCTATCCGAACGTCGTGAACTTCGTCTACACCGAGAACACCTATTCGAAGTGGCTGCCGGCCGCGAACCTGGCCTATGACGTCGGCGAGCACGCCGTGGCCCGCGTCGCGGTCTCGGAAACCATGACCCGTCCGGATCCGGCCGCCCAGCTGCCGGGCGTGTCCTTCGGCGCCCCGTCGGCCGACCAGGCCACGATCGGCAACTCGGCCCTGAAGCCCTACTTCTCGAAGAACCTCGACCTGGGCTTCGAACTCTACACCGGCCAGGAAGGCGTGATCGCGGTCAACGCGTTCCGCAAGTCGCTGACCGGCTTCACGACCAACAACGTCGTCACCCTGCCGTTCACGGCCCTGGCCCAGTACGGCATCACCTACGACACCATCAACGACACCCAGAAGACGGCCATCAACGCGCGTGGCGGCCCGACCCAGGCCCAGGTCCAGGTCCAGTCGCAGATCAACGTGCCCAACAAGCTGACGATCAACGGCCTGGAATTCCAGTGGGTCCAGCCGCTGGACTTCCTGACCAGCCAGTTCGGCGTCGAGGGCCTGGGCTTCAACGCCAACGCCACGATCGTCGACCAAACCAGCAACGGTCCGGCGATCGCCTACGGCGTGGCCAAGTACACCTACAACCTGACGGGCTACTACGAGCACAACGGCGTCAGCCTGCGCCTGAGCCACGTGTTCCGGAAGGGCTCGCAGTCCAGCGGGACCAACCAGAACGGCATCAGCGCCGCCGCCCTGTTCTCGGACGACTACAAGCAGACCGACTTCTCCTCGAGCTACGACCTGGAGAAGATTCTCGGCATGAAGAACGCGCCGCAGCTGACCTTCAACGTGACCAACATCACCAACGAGAAGCTGCGCTCGCACTTCCAGTACGACAACGCGACGTTCACCTACTACAAGCCCGGCCGCCAATACGTCGTCGGCCTGCGGATGAGCTTCTAAGGCTCGTTCAAGACCGGTCCGGGCTCTTCGGAGTCCGGACCCTCGCATCTCCCCCAAGACCATCTGGCCCGGCCTTGCGCCGGGCCTTTTCTTTGCCGGCGAGCCAATCTGTCGCAGCGCCTAGGCGCGGCGCGGTTCCGAGACGTTAACGAGGATCGTGGCAGGGTGCGGGTGAAAGGACGCCCCCGCATGATCCCCACGCCGCCGCCCGAACTGTTCTCCGCCACCCGCATGGCCCTGGTCGTCGCGGAGGCGCTGGTCGGCATGGTGTTGTCGGCCGCGGTGCCCGTGAGTCTGGTGGTCTTCGCCGTCCTGACGTTCTAGCGCCGGCGCCCGGCCAGCCAGCAGGTCGCCGCCCAGGCCGAACCGGCCGCCCATCCCCCCAGCACATCGTTCGTCCAGTGGACGCCGAGGAAGATCCGGCTGAAGCCGACGCAGGCGGCCGTGGCCGCGCCGGTCGCCAGGCCGAAGGCGCGCAAGGTCGTGGTCTTCGCGCCCTGAGCGAACAGGATGCCCAGCGACATGAAGGTCGCGGCGGACAACAGCGCGTGGCCGCTGGGAAAGCTCTCATTGGTCGCCTCGGCGACGCGGTACTCGGCCGGCGGGCGGCTGCGCTTGAACAGGTTCTTCAAGCCTTCGCTGAGCGCCAGAGCGCCGCCGAAGACCCCGACCGTCAGCAGCGCCTCGCGGCGCTTT
Organism: Caulobacter segnis; assembly: GCF_003243465.1. GTDB lineage: Bacteria > Pseudomonadota > Alphaproteobacteria > Caulobacterales > Caulobacteraceae > Caulobacter > Caulobacter segnis_A. The sequence continues at coordinate 92,464 of NZ_QFQZ01000001.1, read as the reverse complement.
CCGGCGAGCGCCAGGCCGCCCGCCGTGACCGCCGTGATCCCCGTCAGGACGGTGATCCCGCCCAGGGCGCTGGTCTCGGTGAGGCTTTCCTTGAGCCACTTGGGACCGACCGGATCGCCGGGATCTCCGCCCGAGCGAAGGGCCTTGAGGATTTTCCAGTCGGTCGCCTGGCCGTCGGCGTCGTTCTGGTCGTCGGCGACATCCTGGAAGATGGCGAGGGCGGCGCCGACGACGATCAGGGCGCCAAGGGCGAAACGCTCCGAGCGGGGATTCATCAGGTGCGAGGATTGCGTCATGCAGCGACAATGTCCTGAAGGCTTCGCCGTTCCGGGCCGGCGCGCCGGCGTATCGCCGTTCGCGCCGGATGCTGCTAACTCAGCCGTCCAGGGAGGCGAGGGCGTGGCCCGCGTCGCCAGACCAGGCCGTCGAAACGTAAGAAGACCATGACCAGCATCACCACCGTCGGCGTCGACGCCGACGACACGCTCTGGCACTGCGAGAGCCTGTTTCGCCTGTCGCATCAGCGCTTCCTGGACCTGCTGTCCGAGCACGGCGATCCCGAGAAGATCGAGGCCCAGCTGACCGCCGTCGAGAAGCGCAACCTCCGGGTCTACGGCTACGGGGCCAAGGGCTTCACCCTGTCGATGATCGAGACGGCGCTGGAGGTCACCGACGGCGCGGTCGACACCCGGGTGATCCGCGAGATCCTGGCCGTCGGCCGCGAAATGCTGACCGAGCCGATCGAGCCGCTGCCCGGCGTCGAGAACGCCCTGTCCCAGCTGTCGGACCGCTATCGCCTGATCCTGATCACCAAGGGGGATCTGCTGCACCAGGAGCAGAAGCTGGCCTCGTCGGGCCTGGGCGACTACTTCGTGGCCGTCGAGATCGTCTCCGAGAAGGACGCCGGCACCTACCGCCGGGTGTTCGACCGCTACGGCACGGGGGCCGGGCAGGCGGTGATGGCCGGCAATTCCATGCGCTCGGACATCCTGCCGGCGCTCGAAGCCGGCTGCTGGGGGGCCCTGATCCCTTACCCGCTGGTCTGGTCGCATGAGGCGGCCGACGCGCCCGTCGGCCACGATCGGTATGTCGAGCTGGGAAGCATCAGCGAGCTGCCGGCGTGGGTAGATAGCGTCTCGAAATCCCGCCCGGCCTGAGCGCGGCGCGGGGCGCCCCAACTTTTTTCCAACATGAACGAACTCTGTCAGTCGGGTCGCCGACACCGTTCAGCTTCACCCTGTCATGGTCTGTCTCACGGGGTTGATGACCCCGGACACATTCCAAGGGACGAAGGAGTTCTCTCATGTTTGGCACCAAGACCAAGACCATCACCCTGACCCTGGGCGCCGCCGCGGCGGCCCTGAGCATGAGCGTCGCGCCGCAAGCCAGCGCCGGCGTCACGGGCTGCAAGGCCTCGGGCGGCAAGCAGGAGGTCGGCGCCCTGATCGGCGGCCTCGTCGGCGGTCTGGCCGGCAACCAGATCGCCGGCAAGGGCGATCGCGGGACGGGCACGGCCATCGGCGCCCTGGTCGGCGCCGGCGCCGGCTCGGCGATCGGCTGCGACATGCAGAAGACCCGGGCCGAAAAGGCGGTCGGCGGCGTCTACAAGTCGGGCGGCTACCGCTACGCCCAGAACGTCGACGCCGCGCCGCTGGTCAAGGTGGGCCACAAGTACGTCGCCCGCTCGACCCTGAACCTGCGCTCGGCCGCCTCGACCCGCGCGCCCCGCCTCGGCGCGGTGAGCTCGGGCGAGACCTTCCAGGCCCTGGGCCGCACCGGTGACGGCAAGTGGATCCTGGTCGGCCAGGACGGCGTCGGCGTCGGCTACGTCTCCAGCGCCTACGTCTACCGCGCCTAACCCGTCCTAACGGGTTGAGTTTTCGGGACGCGACCGAACCCGTCCCTCAAGGCGCGTTCCGAGGAGAGAGCCCGTCCGGCCCCCGCCGGGCGGGCTTTTTCACGTCTTAGCGCTTGGCGGGTGTGATCCTGACCACGGACCATTCGCCGGTGGTCTTCCGGATTTCCGACAGTCGGCGATATTCCGGGCTGTTCCAGAAGGCGTCTAGAGCCGCGACGTTCGGAAATTCGACCAGCACCATGCCCTGGTTGGGCCAATCGCCCTCCAGCAGCTCTATGCCTTCTCGACCGGTGCGAACCAGGAACTTGCCGCCGTGCTGCGCGACCACGCTGGGCGCGAAGGGCGCGTATTCCTTCAGGAACTTTTCCCGGTCGGTGAGGTGCGGCAGGAAGATCAGATAGGCGCTGTCGGGGCCCATGTCCGAGGTCGCGCCGCCATCGACCTTCACCACGTCGAGATAGGCGCCGCCCATACGAATCTTGCGCGCCTGCTGATAGGCGTCGCTCCACCAGAACTGGTTGATCTTCTGCTCATTGGGGAAGCGGGCGATCAGCGTGAACCGAGGCGTCCAGCCACCTTCTAGCACGCTCAGATTCAAGCCCGGAAGACCGACGACGAACCGGTCGTAGTCGTATTGGCGGATCACCTTCAACATGGCCGGCTGATAGGCCTGCTGGATGGCGGCGTCCTTGTACCAGCCGCTGACGACCAGATAGCCGGGAGCCGTCGCGGTGGACGGCGCGGCTGGCGCGGCCGGGCTCGCGACGGGCGCGGCGACTTGGGCCGTGGCGACCCCGCCGCTCAGGATCAGAAACGCCGACGCGAGGGCGGCCCGGATTTTGGATATGCGCATGCGACTGGCTCCGCTGAGGCATGGGATGCGACCGCCCTGCCAGAAAAGGCTGCGGACATACCAATGTTCAGTGAGGGGTCGCCGCCAGTTGGATAGCTCACCCGCGTGGAACGTCGGGGATGGAGCGCCTCACGTCCGCCAGCGCAGCGTCTGTTCTTTCACCGGATTGCGGAATGGGCGGCCCTCGAGGCGGCTGCCGGCCCATTCGCGCTTGCATTGGTGGTACCAGCGGGCCTGGGCGTCGGCGTCGCCGACCCACATCAGCGGCGGATTGTGCTTCAGGCCCGGGCTCTGGCAGTCGACGATCTTGCCGTCCTGCCGCAGGAAGTCGCGGGCGGCGAGGCGGAGGATCGGATAGAGGGCCACGAACGCCCAGTGGTCCGACCAGATGATCTGGTTCATCCGGGTCTTGCCGGCGTTGATCGGGGTCATGGCCGACAGGGCCAGGACCTGGCGCTCGCCCACCGCCACATGCTCCCAGCGCAGGGCCGGCAGGCGGAAGGTGATCTCGGTCAGCGGCTCGCCGCCCAGAATGGCGTAGGCCTTGGAATTCTTCGAAGGTTCGTGCCGCACCATCGTGAAGCCGGCCTCCGACGGACGGAAGGTCTTCCTCTTTTCGTGCTGGCTGGACTTGGTGCGCCACCACCATTGCTGGTGGACATAGGGGCCGTGGGCCGGGTCGATCAGGCCCAACACCGCGTGGTCGACATGGACGTCGTAGTCCAGCCGGTCGACCAGCTTGGGCTTGCCGCCGACGACGCCGGGGATGGTCGGCGGCGGCTCGGGCGGGGAGGCGGCGCGGCGCGGGTCCGAAGCCATCCAGATCCACACCAGGCCCTGTTGCTCGACCACCGCATAGCGCCGCACTCGGACCTTGGAGAGGTCGAACTCGCTGTCGGCCGTCAGCGACGGGATCGCCTTGCAGGCCCCGTCCGAGCCGAAGCGCCAGCCGTGATAGGGACATTCGATGCTGTCGGTCCCGTCGGCTTCGCGATGCACCCGGCCGGCCGAGAGGGCGGCGGCGCGGTGCGGGCAGAGGTCGCCGATCGCATAGGCCTCGCCCTTGCGAGTGCGGCCCATCAGGACCGGCTCGCCGAGGAACTCCTGCTTGGCCGTCTTGCCGGGCTTCAGGTCGGGCGACAGGCAGGCCACGTACCAGGCGTCGCGGACGAAGCCCTCGCCGAAGCGGTCGGGCAGCTTGGCGGCGCGGCTCAGAATCTGGGCGTCGTCGGCGGGCATCGGCGGGTTCCGGACAGAGAAGGTCTTATGGCGGACGATTGCGACAATCGTGCTTAAGCTTACCGATCAACGCGACGCGGCGGTCTCGACCAGCCGCTGGTAGAACCGAACCATCCGCTCGACATTGGCGAGCGTCAGATGCTCGTTGGTCCCGTGGATGATCTTGGTCTCGTCCACCTTCAGCACCAGCGGCTGGAAGCGATAGACGTCGCTGGCCACCCCGCCCATGTAGCGGCTGTCGGTGCCGGCGGTGACCAGGCCCGGCACGACCGGCGCCTCGCTCTCGTCGCCGGCCAGGCCGGCCAGCAGCTTCCAGGCCTCGGAGCTGGTCGAGGAAACCGCCGACGGCTCGTCGGGCGTCTTGCTCCAGGACAGCTGGACCGGCAGGTTTCCGACCGCCCCCTTGGCCTTGGCCATCACGCTGGCCGAGGTGTCGCCGGGGGCGATGCGGTAGTTGATCCAGGCCGTGGCGTCCTGCGGCAGGACGTTCTCCTTGGGCGAGCCCTTCAGCATGGTCGGGGCGATCGTGGTGTGCAGCATGGCCGCCCCGGCCGGGCTCTTGGCCGTCACCGACACCAAGAGCGGCGAGAACAGCCAGGTGTTGGCCGCGAACACCTTGACCACCGGCGGCGCGTGCGGGGCGATCGCCTTCAGCATGTCGGCGCCGGGGCCCTGGAACTTCAGCGGGAAGCCATGGTCGTGGATGGCCTCGACGGCGCGGGCCAGGGTGACGACGCCGCCGCCGTCCTGGGGCGGGGCCGAGGAGTGGCCGCCGGCAGCCGGGGCCACGACCTTCATCGTCGCATAGCCCTTTTCGGCCGTGCCGATGATGGCGGCGGGCTTGCCGGTGACCGGGTGGTCGGCGACCACGGCCATGCCCTCGTCCAGCACGAACTGGGCCTTGATCCCGCGCGACTTCAGCAGGGCCGCCGCGGCGCGCGCGCCGACGCCGCGCACCTCCTCGTCATGGCCGCTGACCACGATGATGGTGCGCAGCGGCTTGAAGCCGCCGGCGGCCACCGTCTCCAGCGCCTCGAACAGGGTGACCAGCGAGCCCTTGTCGTCGATCGAGCCGCGGCCCCAGACCGCGCCCTCGGCGATCACCCCGTCGAACGGGGCGTGCTTCCACTGGCCCTCGCTGCCCGGCGTCACCGGCACCACGTCCTGGTGCGCCATCAGCACGATGGGCGGCAGGGCGGGGTTCGAGCCGGTCCAGGTATAGACCAGGGTGTGGTCGGCGATGACCTCGCGGGTCATGACGCTGTGGGCCTGCGGATAGGTCGCCTGCAGCCAGGCGTGCAGCTTGTCCCACTCGGCCGGCTGGTCCTCGGCGCGGTCCTGGTGGCTGACGGTCTGGAAGCGGACGGCCTGGGCCAGGTGGTCGGCGGCGCGGACGACGTCGACCGGGCGCGCGGCCGCCAGGCGGACCGAGGCCGGATCGGCCTGGGCCGGCGCCTTGAACGTGGCGGTGCGAACGGCGACCACGGCCGCCACCCCAAGCACCACGACCCCGGCCGTCAGCGCGGCCTTTCCTCCCCAGCCCATTCTTCTTAGCTCCCCGCGACCTTCCCCCGAAGATCGGCGACGACTGTGCGGCGGGGCGGGAGTTCTGGCAATCGCCGTGCGGCAAGAATCTATCCACAGGGTGGGCGCAAAGGGTCGCGGCCGGGCCTATGAACGCCCGTAGTTTTCGGAGTGCGACCCAAGCCTTTCAAGGGCTTACGGGAAAACGCAGGTTTCCTACGCACGGTGTCCGCGGCCGCCTCAAACTGAGGGCATGACCCAAGCCGAACCCCGAACCTGGTGCGACCGCCTGCAGGCCAAGCTGATGAAGGCGATCGACGCCGCCTGGGAGACGATCGCCACCAGCGACGATCCCGCCGCCATCAAGCGCGCCCGCGAACGCGCCAAGGCCTGCGGTGACGTCGCGGCCCAGGCCCGCAAGATCGCCGCCATGACGCGCGTGGCGAGGCCGATGCGGCCTTCGGGTGGGGCGCCGCCGCCTGCCTTGCCGTTACCGACCGCCGAAAGCGCGGCGGAGACGCCGCCAGCGCGCGCGATCCACCGTCTAAAGGGCGGAGGACGGGCGCGGTTGTGAGCGCAGGCCGCTTGGCGCTGCGGCCGGGATGACACGATAGGGATGCTTCAGCGGCCCGCCAGCCAGGCCACGAAGCCCTTGGTGACCGCGCCCCAGCCGGGCTGCAGGTAGAGCGCTATCGCCAGCAGTTGCCAGCCGACCGCCCAGGCCGTGGCGATCGCCACCACCGGACGCACGCGGCCGCGCGTGACGAGGTCGTAGATGGGGACCAACAGGAGGGCGGGAATGCTGATGCTGTTGCCGATGATCAGCGAGCCGACGAAACTGCTTCCCAGGGTCTGGAGCGCTTCCGGACCGGCGATCAACAGGGTCCAGCGGCCAAAGCCGGCGTCGGCGACGGCGAGGGTGGCCAGCAGCATCAGCCGCTTGTGGGCGACGGCGTCGCGCCTGAAGCGATAGCCGGCGAAGATCAGCCCCGCGAAGCTGAGGATGTCGCTCATCGGCACGGCCAGGAACGCCGGATCGCTCTTGGGAGTCCCGAAATTATGAGCTTGCATGGAGAAGGCCGTGGCCGGTCCCAGCACCGCCATCACCGCCGCCACGCCCATGGCCCACAGGCCCAGGCGCCGGTGCAGGGCGACCTCGCGCCGGCGGACCAGCGCCACCTGGAGCGTGAACAGCACAAGCCAGCCGGTGAAGACGGCGGCGTGGACGTGGACGATCAGCGGATAGGACAGCTGGCCTTGCTGGGACAGCCGCAGCATCTCGCCCCCGAAGCCGGCGATCACGCCCAGCCAGACGAACCCGGTCATGGCCGGGAAGAACCAGGCGTCTCCGGCGTGGCGCGGCGCGAACGGCGCGGGCGCGCCCCGCGGCGTCGCGGCTTGGATGGTCATGTCAGGCGCCCCCCGGCGGTGATCAAACGCGCGCGCCCCTCAGGCGGGCGCTTGGGGCGCTATACCACCGAGGCGGGCGGCGCGCATCCGCCGGGCGCCGCCGACCTGACAGGGGGCTACCGCGCCCCGCTCAGCTCCTGCACTTCCTCCACCGTCCGCAGGCCCGGACGCTGGGCGCAGACCAGCACGGCCATGTTGCCGGGCAGGTGCTTGTTGGCCAGCATCTTCTCGTGCGCCGCCGGGATCTGGTCCCAGGGGAAGACCTCCGACAGGCAGGGGTCGACGCGGCGGTCGATGACCAGCTGGTTGGCGGCGCTGGCCTGCATCAGGTTGGCGAAGTGGCTGCCCTGCACGCGCTTCTGGCGCATCCACAGGAAGCGGGCGTCCATGGTCAGGTTGAAGCCGCTGGTGCCGGCGCAGATCACCACCATGCCGCCGCGCTTGACCAGGAACACCGAGACCGGGAAGGTCTGCTCGCCGGGGTGTTCGAACACCATGTCGACGTCGCGGTTGCCGGTGATCTGCCAGATCGCCTTACCGAACTTGCGGCTTTCCTTCATGTAGTCGTTGAACTCGGGGCCGTTGACCTTGGGCAGCTGGCCCCAGCAGTTGAAGTCGCCCCGGTTCAGCACCGCCTTGGCGCCCATCGACAGCACGAACTCGCGCTTGTCCTCGGATGAGACCACGCCGATGGCGTTGGCGCCGGCGACGGCGGCCAGCTGGGTGGCGAAGACGCCCAGGCCCCCCGACGCGCCCCAGACCAGCACGTTCTGGCCAGGCTTGAGCTCATGCGGCTTGTGGCCGAACAGCATCCGGTAGGCGGTGGCGAGGGTCAGGGTGTAGCAGGCGGCTTCTTCCCAGGTCAGGTGCTTGGGGCGCGGCAGCAATTGTCGGGATTGGACGCGGCAGAACTGGGCGAAGCTGCCGTCCGGCGTCTCGTAGCCCCAGATCCTTTGGCTCGCCGAAAACATCGGGTCGCCGCCGTTGCATTCCTCATCGTCGCCGTCGTCCTGATTGCAGTGGATGACGACCTCGTCGCCCAGCTTCCAGCGTTTGACCTTGGCGCCGACCTTCCAGACGATGCCCGAGGCGTCGGAACCGGCGATGTGGTAGGGCTGCTTGTGGCCGTCCAGCGGGCTGATCGGCTCGCCGAGCGCGGCCCAGACGCCGTTGTAATTGACGCCCGCGGCCATCACGAGGACCAGCACCTCGTCCTCGCCGATCTCCCAGGTGGGGACCACCTCGACCTGCATGGCGGTGGAGGGCGGACCGTGGCGCTCCTTGCGGATGCTCCAGGCGTACATCGTTTTCGGCACGTGGAAGGCCGGCGGGATCTCGCCGATTTCGTACAGGTCCTTCAGGACGGTCTTGTCCTGTATCGCAACGGACGTCGCGGTCATCATCTCACTCCCCGTTTCTTCGGCGCTGCAACAACGCTCGAAGACCAAACTTGGCTGCGCGCCCGGGTGGTGAAGGCGCGGAAAACACCTTCCCTTCGGGTCGTTTTTTGGCTTCCTGGCGCAAAAATCGGCCGGAAGACCTCTACGCTGAGACAGATGTTTGAAACTGGCAAGTAGAATCTTGTTGCGGCGCAACATCGACCGTCAGGGCGCCGTCGGGGGAAGGTTGCGGCGGGCGCGGCGCCGGGTCACGGTGGCCGCCGATGATCCATCTTTCCCATCCCCAACCTTCGATCGGCCTCGTCGAACTGGACGTGGCCCCGGCCAATGTCCTGGCGATGGACGAGCGCGCGCGGCTGCTAGAGGCCTTCGCCGCGATCGAGGCCGATCCAGCGGTCAGGGTGGTGGTGCTGACGGGCCGCAACGGCGCCTTCTGCACGGGCGACGACCTCGCCGAGTCGCTGACGCGCGACGTGGCGGCCCAGACGGCGGCGATCCTGCACTTTCTTTCGATGTGCGACCGCGTCGCCGCCTGTCCGCTGCCGGTGATCGCCGCGATCGACGGCTGGTGCATCGGCGGCGGGCTGGAACTGGCGCTCGCCTGCGATATCCGCCTGGCCAGCGACCGGGCCAGTCTCGCCTGCTCGGCGGTGCGGATGGGCCTGACGGCTTCTGCCGAGCGGCTGGTGAGGCTGGTCGGCGAGAGCCGCGCCAAGGTCCACCTGCTGACCGGCGCGCCGTTCGACGCGGCGCGGGCGTTGGCGGATGGGATCGTCGCCGAGGTCCACCCGGCGGCGGGGCTGCTGGACGCGGCCCTTGGGATGGCGCGGCTGATCGCCAGCCGCCCGCGCCACGCGGTGGCCGCGACCAAGCGCGTGGCGTCGGGGTTGACGACGACGGAAGCCGAAATCCCGGCCCTTGCCGCCACCGCTGATCACCGCGAGGCGCGCGAGGCGTTTGTGGGGAAGCGGGCGGCGGTGTTCGTGGGGCGGTGAACCGCCATTCGGAACAGTTGCCGGGCGCGAACAACGTCTATACGTTCTTAGTACCGATCGAGAGGCGATCCATGGGCAAGGACGCGGTTTTCACCCTCAAGCTCGAGGCGCAGTTGCGTGACGCCTTCCTGGCCGAGGCGCAGGCCGTGGACCGGCCCGCCTCGCAGATCGTGCGCGACCTGATGCGCGACTATGTGCGGCGTCAGCGCGAGGCGCGCGACCACGACGCGTTCGTTTGGTCGAAGGTCGAGGCGGGCCGCCGCGATCGCCTGGCTGGCGCGACGACGCCCAATGACGAGGTGGAGACCGAGTTCGCCGCGCGCCGCCGGGCGCTCGAGCAAGAGGCTGACGAGGCCGAGCGGTGAAGGTTCGCTGGACGGCCACCGCTCGGCTGGATCGTCTCGAAATCATGGACCACATCGCCAGCCACAGTCCGAGAGCGGCCTTGCGCATGGACCAACTGTTCTCGGACGCGGCGGCGGCCCTGGCCGAGTTTCCGTTGCGCGGGCGGCCAGGCTTGGTGGCGGGAACGCGAGAGGTGTTTCCGCACGAAACCTATCGGCTGGTCTACGAGCTCGATGGCGACACCGTGTGGATCCTGACCTTGCTTCACACCGCGCGGCGGTGGCCGGCGCCGCGAGAGTGATCCAACCGGCCTGGCTTCCCGGGTCTTCACCTCGGTTATTCGCACCCGCGAAATGCATATTGCGTCGCAGCAAATCCCGGCTCATGATCGCCGATAATCAAAGGCCGCCAGAGCCGACCCGGGAGCGATCATGACTTCGACGCCGCACCAGCATGCGCCCGATCCGCCGTGGATCTTCCGCACCTATGCCGGACACTCGACCGCCGAGAAGTCGAACGCGCTCTATCGGGCCAACCTCGCCAAGGGGCAGACGGGCCTGTCGGTGGCCTTCGACCTGCCCACCCAGACCGGCTACGACCCCGACCACATCCTGGCGCGGGGCGAGGTCGGCAAGGTCGGGGTGCCGATCAGCCATCTGGGCGACATGCGCGCCCTCTTCAGCGAGATCCCGCTGGAGAAGATGAACACCTCCATGACCATCAACGCCCCGGCCGCCTGGCTGCTGGCGATGTACGTCGCCCTGGCCGACGAGCAGGGCGCGGATCGCAGGAAGCTGCAGGGCACGACGCAGAATGATCTGATCAAGGAATATCTGTCGCGCGGCACCTACATCTTCCCGCCGGGCCCGTCGTTGCGGCTGATCGGCGACATGATCGCCTGGTGCTATCGCGAGGTTCCCAAGTGGAACCCGATGAACGTCTGCAGCTATCACCTGCAGGAGGCCGGCGCGACGCCGGAGCAGGAACTGGCCTTCGCCCTGGCGACCGCCATCAGCGTGCTCGACACCGTCAAGGCCGGCGGCCAGGTGCCCGACGAGGACTTCGAGATCGTCGCCTCGCGCATCAGCTTCTTCGTCAACGCTGGCGTGCGGTTCGTCACCGAGCTGTGCAAGATGCGCTCGTTCACCAAGCTCTGGGACCAGATCCTGCTGGAGCGCTACGGCGTCCAGGATCCCAAGGCCCGGCGCTTCCGCTACGGGGTGCAGGTCAACTCCTTGGGGCTCACCGAGCAGCAGCCCGAGAACAACGTCTACCGGATCCTGATCGAGGCCCTGGCCGTCACGCTCAGCAAGGACGCCCGCTGCCGGGCCCTGCAACTGCCGGCCTGGAACGAGGCCCTGGGGCTGCCGCGTCCTTGGGACCAGCAGTGGTCGCTGCGGCTGCAGCAGGTCCTGGCCTACGAGACCGACCTCTTGGAATACGAGGACCTGTTCGACGGCTCGCACGTGGTCGAGGCCAAGGTCGCCGAGCTGTCGAAGGGGGCGCTGGAGCAGCTCTCCCTGATCGACGAGATGGGCGGGGCCGCCAGTGCCATCGACTACATGAAGGGCCAGCTCGTCGCCTCCAACGCCAAGCGGGTGCGGGCCGTCGAGACCGGCGACCTGACCGTGGTCGGCGTCAACCGCTGGACCGAGACGGAAGCGTCTCCGCTGTCGGCGGGCGAGGGGGCGATCGAGACGGTGGACCCGAGGCTCGAGGCCGACGTCGTCGCCCGCATCAAGGCCTGGCGCGAGGCCCGCGACCCGGCCGCCGTCGAGGCCGCGCTCGCCGCCTTGAAGGCCGCCGCAGCCTCTGGCGCGAATATCATGGAGCCCTCGATTTCCGCCGCCAAGGCCGGCGTCACCACCGGCGAGTGGTCCGGCGCCCTGCGCGAAGTGTTCGGCGAATATCGCGGCCCGACCGGCGTCGCCGTCGTCGTCTCCACCGGCGAGGCCGAGGACGTCGAGGCGGTGAAGAAGGAGGTCGAGCGCGTCTCCCAGGTCCTGGGCCGCACGCTCACCTACCTGGTCGGCAAGCCGGGCCTGGACGGCCACTCCAACGGCGCCGAGCAGATCGCCACCCGCGCCCGCGCCTGCGGCATGGAGGTCGTCTATGACGGCATCCGCTCAACGCCCGAGGAGATCGTCCGCCGCGCCAAGGAGACCCGCGCCCACGTGATCGGCCTGTCGATCCTGTCGGGCTCGCACCTGGACCTCGTGCAGGAGGTCATCCGGGTGATGCGCGCCGAGGGGCTGGGCCACATCCCCGTCGTCGCCGGCGGCATCATCCCCGAGGCCGATGCTCTCGTTTTGAAGCAGATGGGCGTGGCGCGGATCTACACGCCCAAGGACTTCAAGATCACGCAGATCATGGGCGACGTGGTGAAGCTGGTGGAGGCGACCGCGCTGGCGGAGGCGTGACAAACCTGATGTGCGTGCCTAGATTGTATTCATGCCGCTATCGTCGTCCAGGCTTCGAACGATCCTCACCCCCGACCGCCTGGGCTGGGTAGGGGTCTGCGCCTTCGTGCTGGGCGCGTCGCTGATCTCCAACTGGCTCCAATCGCCGCTGGCCGAGCAGCGTCAATTTCCGTTCCTGTGGATCGCGGCTCCGCTTTGGGCTGGCGGCTGGTTGCTGACGCGCGACAAGGTCGAGGCGTGGCTGGGCCGCTTCAATCTCGACGGGACGGGCGCCTGGCTCACGACCCGGGCGGAACGGCTCCGGCGTCTGACCGCGCTGCCGTTCTGCGCCGTGGCTGTATTGGAGCTGGGCCTGATCGGTTGGGCCCTCTGGCGGCTGGGCGACGCGCCGCGTCTGGCCGTTTCGGCGGCGATCGTGCTGGCGCTGCTGGTGTTCATGATCGTCTTCATTTGGCGGACGTGGCGGGTGCGCCTGGAACTACGGATCGACGCGGCCGGTGTCTTCGCGCCCGCCTGGCGGCGAGCCTATGGCTGGGACGAGATCGCCTTCGCCGTCCAGCCGAACGGCGGCCGCGACCTGCGCCTCGTCCTGACCCCAGAGGCCGCCGAAAAGCATGGGTGCGCCGCCCTGTTGACCACGCCCCTTGGCCCCACCGGCCTCCAAGCGAACGAGGCCCTGGCCGCCTTGCGCACGACGCGGCCCGACCTGCCGATCCGGCCCTGGACCTCGAACGGCGTGGTCCTGCCGATCCGGGGCGCGACGGACGTGCCCGACACCGTCGAGGTCACGACCTACGGCTGAGGCCCGCCAGGCCGCGACATGGGGGAGCGGAAGGGTTGAGACGGCCTAGCGGGGTCCCCAAGTGAAGCTTCTTTCGGTCGAGAGACGCTCCGAATGCTGACCTTTATCTTGGCCTGCGTGCTGGTCCTGGCGGCGTTTCCGGTCTCGGCCCTCGGGCGCGCGCTTCGGCGCGCCCTGGTGGAGGCCCCCGCGCGGCGGCTCAATGCGATCAAGCCCGGCCACATCGTCATCCTCGTCGGTCTGGCCCTGGTCGGCCTGATCATGTTCGGGCTGTTCGAAGCCGATGGGCTCCGTGTGTTCGGCATGATGGTCCCGGAGATCGCCGTCTGGTTCAGCGCCTTCGAAATGTCGCTGGTGCTGGACGCCCTGGTGATCGGCCTGGCCATCGCCACGACGGCGCGGCTGCGCGTCATGGGGCTGATGATCAGGCGCGCGATCCAGGGCGCGGCCTCCTGGCTGGCGCGGAGGATTGCGCCGCGCGAGCGCCGGTCCAGTCCTCGTCCGCCACGGAAGCAAGAGGAGAGCGGCGATCCGGAGCCATGGGGTTGGGCGCCGGTCTTGGCCTGGAGCGCGGTGGCGCGACGATAAACGTCCTTGGTGCTATGATCACCTCATGACCCTCGAGGAGGCCCTGACGAAACTGCGCGCGGCCAAGCCGCTGCTCGACCGCTACGGCGTCGCGCGGGTGGGCGTGTTTGGCTCGACGGCGCGCGGCGAGGCGGGGCCGGACAGCGACGTGGACGTGCTGGTCGAGTTCGATCCCGCCCGCGTTCCCGGTTGGGAGTACTTCACCCTGGGCGACGAACTGGCGCTGGTCATGGAGCGGCCGGTGGACGTCGTGACGCCAAAGTCCCTGCCGCGCCTGATGAAGGATCGAGTCCTGTCGGAAGTCGTCTATGTCTAAGACATCGCGCGACGCCGCAGCGCGGCTGGGCGATATCGAAAAGGCGATCCAGCGGATCCGTCTCTACCCGGCTGGCCTCGACGCCGATGGTCTGGAGGCGTCGTTCATGGCCTTCGACGCCGTGCTCATGAACATCCAGGTTATTGGAGAGTCGGTTTCCAAGCTCCCGGACAGCCTGAAAGCGGTCGTCGATCCAGCGCCGCCCTGGACTCAGATCGTCGCGGTGCGAAACCTGGTTTCCCATGGCTATCCGGACGTGGACCCTGATGTGATCTGGACGATCGTGACAACGCGGCTCGAAGACCTGGAAGTCGCCGTCGACCAGATGTCGCGCGCCTTGGCGACGCGTTAGTCAGCGCCGCCCCAGCCGCCACGCCGCCAGCACGCCCATCACGGCCAGCGGCAGGAAGGCGGCGAACAGCAGCGGGCCACGCTCGCCCGCCAGCGTCGGGTCGATCCCGTGGCTGAAGCCCAGCAGGTTGGCCATCGCGCCCGCGCCCGCCGCGCCGGTGGCGCCGCCGATCAGATGCGAGGTCGGCACCGCCCCCGAGGCCATGGCCTGCTCGTCGGCGGGCGCGCCGCCGATGGTCCGGCGGGCGATGAAGGCGTGGCACAGGCCAAAGCCCGCGCCCAGCAGGGCGAAGGCGAGGGCGGTCTCGACCAGCGTCCCGCGCGGCGTCGCCCAGGCGCTGGCGAGAGCGCCCAGCAGGATGACGACGACCCCCAGCCGCACGAAGCGGCCGTCCCGCTCGGCCGGGACCTTGCCGACCAGCATGGCGCAGGTCGTCCAGCCGGCCGCGATGGCGCCGACAATATAGCCCGCCAGCAGCGGCGAGGCGTGATGCCGGGCCTGGATGAAGGCCGGGCCATAGACGGTGAAGCCGATCACCGCCGCCTCGGTCGCGAAGATGGTCAAGAGGCCCAGGCCCGTGGCGGTCGACAGGTCGGCGGCGCTGCTGGGCAGCAGGCGGTCGTGGGGCCTGGCGTTGACGGCCAGCATGGCGGCCATGCCGATGACGCCGCCGATCGCCAGGCCCACCGCCAGCTGGGGCGAGGCGACGACGCCGGCCGCGCCGATCAGGCTGACGGCCAGCACCAGCAGGGCCAGCTGCGGGACGGGCACGCGGCCCCGGGCGGCGTCGCCCTTCTCGGCCGGCAGCATGGCCATGACGGCGCCGATGAAGATGATCGCCTGGACGACGAACATCCAGAACGCGCCGCGCCAGAAGCCCGCGGCGGCGAACAGGCCGCCCAGGGTCGGGCCCAGCAGGGTCGCCGCGCCCCAGACCCCCGCCACCGCGCCATAGACGCGCGGCCACAGGCTCTCCGGGAAGAGGGCGGTGATCGCCACGTAGCACAGGGCCACCACGGCCCCGGCGCCCAGGCCCTGGACCAGCCGGCCGAGGATGAAGGTGACGAACTCCGGCGCCAGGGCGCTCATCGCGCAGCCGATCGCGTAGACCAGGCCGCTGAGCGCCGTGGCCCGCCGCAGGCCCATCGCCAGCGACAGCTTGCCCGAGCACGCCCCGGCGACGATCGAACCGGTCAGATAGGCCGCCACCGACCAGCCGAAATAGGCGTAGCCGCCGATGTCGCGCGCGACGCTGGGCATGATCGTCGCCGTCACCAGGGTGTCGGCGGCGTTCAGCCAGATGCCCAGGCAAAGCAGGGCGAAGCGCGGGGCCAGGGCCTTGTCGATCAGGCGCCGGGAAGAGGCGGAGGCGGTCATGGCCGGTCCCATGGCCGCTTTCGCCGCCCGCGCCAAGGGGTGTCGTGGCCTGCGCCGTTACTCAACCGGCCTTCCCGGCGCCACGGGTCGCGTTCGCGCGCCCGAGCGTAAACGCCTGCCGGGATCCAGCTCGAACCCCTGACGTGTCCGCCGCGTGGCCCGCGTCCTGTCGCGTCAGCGCAAAACGCTCCGGATGGATCTGGGCCCCGGCGTTCGCGGGGGAGGCCGGATGTTGGAGGCGAGAATTGGCGTCCCGGCTGAACCGACCGTCCTCCGCTTCGTTGGTCACGCGTGAAACCGGTCTCTCCCGAAGCCCTGGCCTTGGCCGGCCTGTGGACGCTCCTGCTGGAGGCGGTCCTGGCCGGGCTGCTGCTGCTGATCCTGATCGACCGGATCGCGCCGGCCCAGGACCTGCCGTGGAAGCCCTTCTCCCTGAATCAGCCCATCGGCCTGGCGACGGCGGGCAAGCTGTCTCGGATCGCCTCGGACCCCGCGGCGTGCCGGGCGGCGCTGCGGGAGGGCGGACTGAGCGTCGTCGACCAGCCCGAGCGGGACGAGGGCTTCTGCTCGACCCGCGATACGGTCCGCGTGTCCGGCAAGCTCTCGCCGGCCGCCCCGGTCATGACCTGCCCGATGGCCCTGCGCTATGCGCTGTGGGAGCGGCAGGTGGTGGCCCCGGCGGCGCGCGAGCGGCTGGGGCGGCCGGTGGTCCGCGTCGACCACCTCGGGACCTATGCCTGTCGCACGATCTATGGCCGGCCGGGCGAGCGGCCCAGCGAGCACGCCCTCGCCAACGCCCTCGACATCGCCGGATTCCGCCTGGCCGACGGCCGCCGGATCACCGTGGCCCGCGACTTCCGCCGCGACAGCGACGAAGGGCGCTTCATCCGGGCGGTCCGCGACGGCGCCTGCCGGGTGTTCGGCGTGGTGCTGAGCCCGGACTACAACGCCGCCCACGCCGACCACCTGCACCTGAACCCGGCGGGCTACAGCCTCTGCCGGTGAGCCAGGGCTGAGCTCAGCCCGCCAGAACGCGAGCGACCCAGCGGGCGCAGAGGTCGCCCACGGCCGTCTCCGCCGCCTCGACCGCGGCGAGGTCGTTGAACACCATGACGCCGCGGTCGACCGCCGGCCAGCGCGCCAGGCCGGCGGGATCGTCGAAGGCGAAGCCGGCCGGATTCTTCGGCCTCGCGCCCCGGTGCAGGACGAGGCGAACCCCGCCGCGCCGCTCCAGGCCGAGCGTGATCAGGTCGTCCTCGCCGAGGGCGAAGCTGGGTGCGTTCCACTTGATCCGCTCGACGAGGTCCGGATGGGCGGCGGCGGCGATCGACCTGAGCCGGTCGACCGTCTCCAGGGTCTCGGCGTCCAGGCCCGAGCGGAAGTCCTCGATAGAGCGCATGGCGTCTCAGAGCGTCTTGGCCAGGGCCTCAAGCTGGTCCGTCGCTATGCCCCAGCCTTCGTGGAAGCCCATCTTCTCGTGGGTGTCGCGGTCCTCGACGGTCCAGTGGCGGGCCGTGGCGCGGTAGCGGGTCTTGCCGCCGGGGAGGTCCTCGAAAGTGACGATCCCGACCATGAACGGCTTGGCCGAGGGCTTCCAGGTCTCGGTGAAGGCGTCGGTGAAGACCAGCTTCGCGTTCGGGACCACCTCCAGATAGACGCCGGGCTGCGGCACGCGCTCGCCGTTCGGGCCGTTCATCACGAGGTAGCTGTTGCCGCCGGTCCGGACGTCCTGGCGCACGTCGGAGACGTACCAGGGCTTGGGGCAGAACCATTGGGGCAGCAGCTCGGGCGAGGTCCAGCATTGGTAGAGCGTCTCGCGCGGGACATCGATCACCCGTTCGATGAACAGGTCGCGGTCTTCGGAAGCGGCGGGGGCGGTGTCGAGCGGCATGGGCGTCTCCTGGCGGGTGCGATCTTGCCTCAAGGACGCGGCGATGGCGCGAGGGCCGACAAAGGTGGATGAGAAAAATCCTCCCCCAGCGGAGAGGTGGCCGAGGGCCGGAGGGGGAAGTGCTTGAGCGCCTGCCTCTTCCCCCTCCGTCGTCGCTTCGCGCCGACACCTCCCCCGCCAGGGGGAGGATTTGAGCGCGCTTGACCCAATCGCCTACCCGCCGCACTGTGCCCGAAATTCAAACAAGCGTTTAGGGAGTGCGCCGTGAACCTCTTCGACCTTTCCGGCAAGGTGGCGATCATCACCGGGTCCTCGCGGGGCATCGGCAAGGCGATCGCCGAGCGGATGGCCGAGCACGGCGCCAAGGTGGTGATCTCCTCGCGCAAGGCCGGACCCTGCGAGGAGGTCGCGGCGGCGCTCAACGCCAGGCACGGCGCGGGAACGGCCATCGCCGTCCCGGCCAATATCGCTTCGAAGGAGGAGCTGCAAAACCTGGTCGACGAGACCCGCAAGGCGTTCGGCCAGGTCGACATCTGCGTCTGCAACGCCGCCAGCAATCCCTATTACGGCCCGATGGCGGGGATCGCCGACGACCAGTTCCGCAAGATCCTGGACAACAACATCATCAGCAATCACTGGCTGATCGGCATGGTCGCGCCGGAGATGCGGGCTCGCAAGGACGGGGCGATCATCATCGTGTCCTCGATCGGCGGCCTGCGCGGCAACGCCATCATCGGCGCCTACAACATCTCCAAGGCCGCCGACTTCCAATTGGCCCGCAACCTGGCCCACGAGTTCGGCCCCGACAACGTGCGGGTCAACTGCATCGCGCCGGGCCTGATCAAGACCGACTTCGCCCGCGCGCTCTGGGAAAATCCGGAGACGTTGGAGCGCTCGACCCGCACCGTGCCGCTGCGGCGAATCGGCGAGCCGGACGAGCTGGCGGGGGCGGCGGTCTATCTGGCCTCGCGGGCCGGAAGCTTCATGACAGGACAAGCCATGGTTGTGGATGGCGGAGCGACGATCTGACGCCGCAACCGGGCCGGTA
The DNA here is from genome assembly GCF_003243465.1 of Caulobacter segnis. Taxonomy (GTDB): domain Bacteria; phylum Pseudomonadota; class Alphaproteobacteria; order Caulobacterales; family Caulobacteraceae; genus Caulobacter; species Caulobacter segnis_A. Next base: position 74,046 of record NZ_QFQZ01000001.1, on the reverse strand, counting down.
AGCTTAACGCCTCATACATCGTTTGCCGCAAAGGGTTCCTGCCAGGTCCGGGGATCCGTGTTGCGTCGTTTTTTGATCTCAGTCGTACTGGTGGGGACCCTGGCGGCCGGCGCGGCGCTGGCCCAGTCCGGCGCGCCCCTGGGCCAGCGTCTGGACCAGCTGAGCCGCAAGATCGGCGTCGACGGCGTGCGACCCTCGAAGGACAACCAGGACGTCGAGCGCGCCGGTTACGTGGCCCTGGCCGAGACCGGGCGAAAGCGGCTCTACGACACCTGGCGGGTGCTGTACGCCTACAAGAGCAACCAGATCCGCCGGCGGCTCGAGCCCTGGGCCGAGCGCGCCCGCGCCGTGGCGCGGCGCGACAACGACCCGGCCCTGGCCGCCCTGGTCGACCTGGAAGTCAAGGCGCTGCGCCACGAGACAGAGGGCTACCGCGTCTTCACCGACGCCGACTGGGACCGTTTCCTGAAGCATTCGGGCCCGGACATCCGGCTGATGGCGGGCATCGAGCGCGTCCGCCACCTGGGCCAGGTCGGCCGCTGGCGCGAGGCCGCCCGCCTGGCGACCGAGCTGACCAACGAGGCCGAGAGCAGCGACGAGATCGCCCAGCCGGTGGTCGCCGAGCTCCACCAGATCCACAGCTACACGCTGTCGGACATGGGCGACAAGGAAGGCGCCCTGGAGCACATGACCCGGGCGGCCGAGCTGGACGAGAGCGACGCCTTCTTCATCCGCAAGACCGAGCGGGTCTACGACATCGCCTACACCGCCGCCGACCTGGGGGCGCTGGACCAGGCGCGGCGCTTCGCGGCCCTGCACCATCGCTGGGTCGCCAGTTCGGGCGACGCGGACCTGACCACCTGGGACCGCTATCTCTGCGCCAAGATCGCCGCCCTGTCCGACCAGCCGCAGCAGGTGCTCGGCTGCCTGGCCGACGCCAAGCCGCTGATCGACCGACCCGAGCGGCGGCTGCAGATCGTCATGCTGCGGCTGCGGGCGACGGCCCTGGCGCAGCTGGGCCGCGCCGCGGCGGCCCGCGCCGACCTCCAGCGGATGCAGGCCGTTCCCGACACCCTGGGACCGCGCGACCTGGCGGCGGAGGCCCTGGTCAAGGCCTATATCGACCAGGCCGAGGGCCGCCCGGCCCAGGCCTTCCGCGAGCTGGACGCCTGGCGCCGGGCCGACTCGCTGCGCGTCGCCCGCGACAACGCCCGCAACGTGGCCGAGATGTCCGCCGCCCTCGACGGCGAGCTGCGCGCCAAGCGCGACGAGAGCCGCCGCCTGGCCGAGCAGGTCAGCCTGTCGCGCAGCCTGGTCCGCGCCTCGGTGATCATCGCCCTGCTGCTGGCGGTGCTGGTCGCCGGCGGCGTCGGCTGGGCGCTGCACCAGCGCCGCGCCTCCAAGCGGCTGAAGGGCGCCCAGGAGCGCGCCGAGGCGGCCAACCAGGCCAAGTCCGCCTTCCTGGCGGTGATGAGCCACGAACTGCGCACGCCGCTGAACGGCATGCTGGGCCTGGCCCAGGCGCTGCGCAGCGAGGTGCTGACGCCCCGCCAGCGCGAGCAGGTCGACCTGATCCTCGACAGCGGCGACACCCTGCTGGTGCTGCTGAACGACATTCTGGACCTGTCCAAGATCGAGGCCGGCAAGCTGGAGATCGCCCCGACCACCGGCGACCTGGTCGGCAGCTGCGCGCGGCTGGTCGGCGGCTATCAGCCCACGGCTCGCGAGAAGGGCGTCACCCTGTCGTTCCGGCTGGAGAGCGCCGCGCCCGGGCCGCTGATGTTCGACGGGGTGCGGGTGCGCCAGTGCCTGACCAACCTGGTGTCCAACGCCCTGAAGTTCACCACCGAGGGCAGGGTCGAGGTCGGCCTGGCCTGTTATCCGACCGACGACGGCCGGGTGCGGGTGCGGCTGCGCGTCTCCGACACCGGCATCGGCATGAGCCAGGAGACGATCGCCAAGCTGTTCCGGCCGTTCACCCAGGCCGACGCCTCGACGACGCGCAATTTCGGCGGCACGGGCCTTGGCCTGAACATCACCCGCCGGCTGGTCGAGATGATGCGCGGCGAGATCCAGGTCGAGAGCGAGGAGGGCCGCGGCTCGGTCTTCACGATCGAGATGGTGGTCGATCCGGCCGAGGCCGTCGAAGCGCCCGATCACGACGCCGCCGACGAGGCCCCCGAGGGCTTCGCCGCCCTGCATGGCCGCCGGGTGCTGGTGGTCGACGACCATCCAGTCAACCGCCGGGTCATCCGCCTGTTCCTCGAGCCGTTCGACTGCGAGCTGTTCGAGGCCGAAAACGGCCAGGTGGCGCTGGACGTGCTGGCCGAGCGGCCGATCGACCTCGTCCTGATGGACGTCAACATGCCGGTTCTGGACGGGCTGGAGGCCACCCGCCGCCTGCGCCAGGATCCGCGCTTCCGCCGGCTGCCGATCATCGCCCTGACCGCCGACGTGATGTCGGCCCAGATCAAGACGTGCCTGGACGCCGGCTGCGACGCCCACGTGGCCAAGCCGATCGATCTGCGCAACCTGCTGTCGGTCATGGACCGCTGCCTGACCCGCACGCGCGAGGCGCTGGCCGGATAGGGCTTAGCTGTCCACCCGGTCGATCCTGAAGTGCTGCTCGACCAGCGTCGCGCCGCCGAAGATGGTCATGAAGGCGATGTCGGCGGCGTCGCGGCCGGTGGCCACGCGGACCAGGCCCTCGATCGGGGCCAGGCCCGTGGCGTCGACCAGCCGCCAGCGACCGCCGACGAAGACCTCGGCCACCGCGTGCAGGTCTGGCGGCTCCAGCTTCCAGGCATAGGCGCTGACCGCCCGGGCGGGGACATTGGCCGCCCGGCACAGGGCGATGACCAGATGGCTGAAGTCGCGGCAGACGCCCGCCCGGTCGATGAAGGTGTCGATGGCCGTGGTTCCCGAGTGGCTGACGCCGGCCTCGTAGTCCACGTGGTCGGCGATCCAGCCCAGGATGGCCTCGACCTTGGCGCCGCCCCGCAGCGTCCCGAACTCGCGCTCGACGAACCTCAGGAACCGGTCGGAAGGGCTGTAGCGGCTGGCCCGCAGATAGGGCAGCACCTCGCTCGGCAGGTCGCGGATCGCCATTTCGGCGGCGTCGGTCAGGGGCTGGCTGTCGGGCGCGACCTCGATCCTGGCCCGATAGAGGGCGTTCACCCGGCCCGAGGCCGAAAAGACGGTGCGCCGCTCGCCCGTGACCGGGTCGTCGACCCGCACGGCCTCGACCGGCGGCCAGAAGGTCAGGGCGTCCGAGATCACGGTCTGCCCGGCGCCGTGCGCGGCCTCGACCAGCAGCAGCACCTCGCAGGGCGCGGGAAAGTCATAGGTCAGCGAAGCTTCGACCTCGAAGAGCATGGCGTATCCGGCGGATGGGAGCGCTCACGGCGGCGCCCGTCATCAATTCGCCAGGCCGTGCAAGGTTCAACGACCAAGAGAGACGGCCTCCGACCTGCTCGGACCCTAGCCGGCCATCGCCGACCGCGCCGCGGCCAGGCGCTCCACCGCCGCGTCCAGGGTCTCGTCGGACTTGGCGAAGCACAGGCGGACCACGCTCGTCACGGCATCCTGCGCGAAGAAGGCCGACACCGGGATCGCCGCGACGCCGAAGTCGGTGACGCAGCGCTCGCAGAAGGCGACGTCGTCCAGGGCGATCCCCGAGGCGGCCAGGTCGACGTTCAGGAAATAGGTCCCCTGGCTGTCCAGCACGGCGTAGCCGGCGGCGCGCAGGCCGGCGGTCAGGCGGTCGCGGGAACGCTGCAGGGCGGCCGGCATGTCGTCGAACCAGGCGCGGTGGTGCGTAAGGCCCCAGGCCACGCCCGCCTGCAGGTTCGGCGGGGTCGTGAAGGTCAGGAACTGGTGGGCGGCGGCGAGAGCCCGGGTCAGGGGCGGGGCCGCGCAAAGAAAGCCGACCTTCCAGCCGGTCATGCCGAACAGCTTGCCGGCCGAGCCGATCTTGACCGTCCGCTCGCGCATCCCCGGGAAGGTCATCAGCGGCCGGTGGCGGCTGCCGTCGAACACCACGGCCTCCCAGACCTCGTCGCAGACGGCGACCACGTCGTGGCGGACGCAGAATTCCGCCAGCAAGGCCAGATCCTCGTCGGGGGTGACGACGCCGGCCGGGTTCAGCGGGCTGTTCAGCACCACCATCCGCGTGCGGTCGGAGAAGGCCGCCTCCAGCATCGCGCGGTCGAAGCGCCATTGCGGCGGCTTCAGCGAGACCAGCTTCGGAACCCCGCCCGCCCGGCGCACCAGCGGCAGGTAGGCGTCGTACAGCGGCTGGAACAGCACGACCTCGTCGCCGGGCGAGATCAGCGACAGGAACGCCGCCGCCAGGGCCTCGGTCGCGCCGGAGGTGACGGTGATCTCAGCGTCGGGATCGAGCTCAAGGCCTTGGGCGCGGGCGTAGTGGCCGGCGACGGCGGCGCGCAGCTCGGGCAGGCCGCGCATCGGCGGATACTGGTTCAGCCCCTCGATCAGCGCCCGCGCCGCGGCCTCGCGGACGGGCAGGGGCCCCTGGTCGTCGGGAAAGCCCTGGCCGAGGTTGATGGCGCCATGCTGGCGGGCCAAGCCGCTCATGCGCTCGAAGATCGTGGTCGGCAGGTTGTCGAAGACGGGATGGACCATGGGCGGACTTATGGAGCGAAATCATCCGTCGCCCAAAGTCCAAACGTCACGCCCCGCCGCTGATCGCGACCTGAGCCTCGTCCGCCGCCTCGCGCGCCAGACGCTCCTTCTCTTCCTTCTCCTTCTTGGCCTGGTCGTGGTGCCACTTGATCGAGAAGAACATGCCCACGCCCAGGACGATGATCTTGAACGGGAAGAAGATGAAGGGAAACCAGTCTGCCCAGCTCACGGCGGTACTCCGGGGATGGCCTGGAAAACCAAGGCTCATCGCTCTTGAAACGCGGGGGCTTCTAGCAAGTCCGGACGCGGGCGTGTCTTGGACATGTTGTCCAAGCGGGATCTTCGGCGCGCGCGGCTGTGGGGGGCGCTCACCCCACCGCCGCTTCGTCGTCCCAGTCGTCGTCCAGGTCCTCGCCGCGCAGGCGGCGGGCGGTGTTGGCCAGCAGGAAGCTGGGGATGTCGCCGACCGGCATGGGGCGGCCGTACAGGAAGCCCTGGAACTGGTCGCAGCGCATCTCCGATAGCAGCCGGGCCTGGTCCGCGGTCTCGACCCCCTCGGCGGTGACCTCCAGGTTCAGGGTGCGGCCCAGCAGGGCGATGGTGCGCAGGATGTCGGCGATCGCGGCGTTGTCCTGCATCTCGGCGACGAACGAGCGGTCGATCTTGATCTTGTCGAACGGGAACCGCCACAGGTACGACAGGCTGGAATAGCCGGTGCCGAAGTCGTCCATGGCGATCTTGACGCCCAGCTTCTTCAGCTGCGCCAGCTGGTCCAGGGTGGTGGCGCTGTCCTGCAGCAGCAGGCCCTCGGTGATCTCCAGCTCCAGGCGCGAGGGCGCCAGGCGCGAGGCCTTCAGCGCCTTGCGGACCTGGGCGACCAGGTTGCCCGACGCGAACTGGTGCGGCGAGAGGTTCACCGCGACCGTCAGCGGCGAGGGCCAGGCGACGGCGGTGCGGCAGGCCTCGTTCAGCACCCATTCGCCGATCTTGTTAATCAGGCCCCACTGCTCGGCGCACTCGATGAACTCGGTGGGCGCCACCAGGCCCCGGCGCGGGTGCTGCCAGCGCAGCAGCGCCTCGAAGCCGATGATCCTGTCGCCGTCGCGGCCGATCAGCGGCTGGAAGAACAGCTTCAGCTCGTCCTTCTCCAGGGCGTGGCGCAGGTCCATCTCCAGCTCGCGGCGCTGCTGGATCCACAGGTCCATGGCGGTCTCGAAGAAGCGGTAGGCGCCGCGGCCGTCGCCCTTGGCCTGGTAGAGGGCCAGGTCGGCGTTCTTCAGCAGGTTGTCGGGATCGTCGGCGTGCAGCGGCGCCTCGGCGATGCCGATGCTGGCGCCGATCAGGGCGTGGTGGCCGCGCACCTCGTACGGGCGCGACAGGGTGTCGACGATGTCGCGGGCCAGGCGCGACAGGCCCGCCGCGCCGGGCGAGGGGGCCACCAGTACGGCGAACTCGTCGCCGCCCAGGCGGGCGACCAGGCCGCGATCGCCGACCTGCCTGGCGACGCTGTCGCGCAGGCGGGCGGCGGCCTGGACCAGCAGGTCGTCGCCGAACGCGTGGCCCAGGCTGTCATTGACGCCCTTGAACTGGTCGAGGTCCAGGCACAGCACGGCGCAGCCGGCGGCGCGCGGCTTGCGGTCGGCGCGGCCGTGCTCGCTCCAGGCGCGGCTCAGGGCCTGCAGGAAGGTCAGGCGGTTGGGCAGCTGGGTCAGGACGTCGTAATGGGCCAGGCGCGAGATGCGGGCCTGGTCCTCGCGCGCCCGGGTGATGTCGGCGCCGAAGCCCCGGAAGCCGGTGAAGCGGCCGTCCAGGTCGTGGACGGGCTTGGCCGACAGCGACCACCAGCGGGTCTCCTCGCCGGCCTCGATCGAGACGACGACGTCGCGGAAGGTCCTCTGCTCGGCGAACAGGGCCGAGAGGGCGGCGACCGCGCCGTCGGGACCCTCGGCCGCGCCGCACAGGTCCGACATGGTCCGGCCCAGCAGGTCGACCTTCTCGGCCCCGGCGGCGGCGACCATGCGGTCGGAGACATAGGTCAGGCGCCCGGCGGCGTCGACTTCCCACAGCCAGTCGCTGGCGCCGTCCTCGAAGTCGCTGAGCAGCAGGCCCACGACCTGGCGCTGGCTCTCCAGCTCGGCCGCGGCGACCAGGCGGTCGACGAAGATCCGGGCGTGCGACAGGCACGAGGCCACGACCACGGCCAGGGCGAAGATCAGCAGGCCGCCCAGGGCGTAGAGCACGGGTTCGTGGCTGGTCGACAGCGCCCACAGCGCGCCCAGCGCCATCGGCGTCGAATAGGCGATGGCGGCGGCCGGCAGGGTCAGCAGGGCGAAGCCGCCGCAGCCGATCATGCCGGCGATCACCGAGGCCACCAGCATCGGCATGGCGCCGTGCAGGTCGCCCTCGGCGGGCATGGTCAGGATCGGCAGGACCGCCCACAGGCTTCCCAGCAGGCCGGCCTGCCAGATGATCCGGCGCACCCCGCGCGCGGAGACGATCTGGTTGGGGCTGCGCCGCCGCCGCGAGGCGACCCAGCCGCGCAGGCCCAGAAGGGCGTAGGCGACCACCGCGCAGGCCCAGACCGCCAGGCCGACGGCGTGCGGGCTGGCGCGACCGGCCAGGGCCACCAGGATGGCGATCAGGATATTGGCGCCCATCATGAAGGGCGTAAGGCGCAGGATGCTCTGCACCTGCTCCATGCGAACGCGCCCCGCCATCGCCTCGGGCAAGGCGAGCGACATTCGTGACAAAAGCGCGGCCGATTCTCGGCCGACGAAGCTGATCGTGGAACGCAAGTGCCCTGATCCCCCAGGGAGCAGTCCGCTCCCCAAGCCCAAGATATCCGTCGTTTACGTAAACCAGCGGTTAAGTGTGATCGCGCGCTTCGTTGATCCGCCGCAAGACGGAGTAATTCGGCGTCGATTTCTGTCCAGAATCCGGGGCGTTTTCTACGGAGTCTCAGAAGACGCGCTGGTCCTTGCGCCCTCCTGGCCGCAAAAAAAAAGCCGCCGTCCCGAAGGGCGGCGGCTTCTTCGCGTCGGAAAGGGCCGACGACTAGTCTTCCTTCGTGCGCTTCTTGCGGAACGAGGGGTTCAGCTGCTGCTTGCGCAGGCGGATGTTCTTCGGGGTCACCTCGACCAGCTCGTCGTCCTCGATGTAGGCGATCGCCTGCTCGAGGGTCATGCGGCGCGGCGGGGTCAGGCGGATCGACTCGTCCTTGCCCGAGGCGCGGACGTTGGTCAGCTGCTTGGCCTTCATCGGGTTGACGTCCAGGTCGTCCGAGCGGCTGTTCTCGCCGATGATCATGCCCTGGTAGGTCTTTTCGCCGGCGCCGACGAACATCACGCCGCGCTCTTCCAGGTTCCACAGGGCGTAGGCCGCCGTTTCACCGTCCGAGTTGCTGACGAGCACGCCCTTGCGCTGCTGGTCGATCGGGCCCTTGTGCGGCTCGTAGTGGCTGAACACGCGGTTCAGCACGCCCGAGCCACGGGTGTCGGTCAGGAACTCGCCCTGGTAGCCGATCAGCGAGCGCGACGGCGACAGCAGGGTGATGCGGGTCTTGCCCGCGCCCGACGGACCCATGTCCTTCAGTTCGGCCTTACGGGCCGACAGCTTTTCGATGACGATGCCGGTGAACTCGTCGTCCACGTCGATCATCACGTCTTCCATCGGCTCCAGGCGCTGTCCAGTTTCCGGATCCTGCTGGAACACCACGCGCGGACGCGAGATCGAGACCTCGAAGCCTTCGCGGCGCATGTTCTCGATCAGCACGCCCAGCTGCAGTTCGCCGCGGCCGGCGACTTCGTAGGCGTCCTTTTCCGAGGTCTCGGTGACGCGGATGGCCACGTTGCTCTCGGCTTCCTTCAGCAGGCGGTCGCGGATGACGCGCGACTGGACCTTGTCGCCTTCGCGGCCGGCCAGCGGGCTGTCGTTGACCGAGACGGTCATCGAGATGGTCGGCGGGTCGATCGGCTGGGCGGGCAGGGCCTCGGTCACTTCCATGGCGCAGAGCGTGTCGGCCACGGTGGCCTTGCTCATGCCGGCGATGGCGACGATGTCGCCGGCCTCGGCGCCTTCGTCGACGGGCTGGCGCTTGAGGCCGCGGAAGGCCAGCACCTTGGTGATGCGGCCGCGCTCGATCTCGTTTCCGTTACGGTCCAGGGCGTGGATGGCCATGCCGGGGACGGCCTTGCCGCTGGCGATGCGGCCGGTCAGCAGGCGGCCCAGGAACGGGTCGCTTTCGATCAGCACGTTCAGCATCTGGAACGGCTTGTCCTTGTTCTCGGCGACCTTGGGCGGCGGAACGTGGCGGACGATCAGGTCGAACAGCGGGGCCAGCGTGTCGCTGGGCTGGTTCAGGTCCAGCGTGGCCCAGCCGGCGCGGCCCGAGGCGTAGATGTGCGGGAAGTCCAGCTGCTCGTCCGTGGCGCCGATCGCGGCGAACAGGTCGAAGGCTTCGTTGTGGACGCGGTCCGGATCGGCGTGGGCGCGGTCGACCTTGTTGATGCAGAGGATCGGGCGCAGGCCCATCTTCAGCGCCTTGGTCAGCACGAACTTGGTCTGCGGCATGACGCCTTCCTCGGCGTCGACCAGCAGGACGCAGCCGTCCACCATGCCCAGGATCCGCTCCACCTCGCCGCCGAAGTCGGCGTGGCCGGGGGTGTCGATGATGTTGATGCGGGTTTCGCCCGCCTCGCCGTTCCACAGAACGCTGGTGCACTTGGCCAGGATGGTGATGCCGCGCTCACGTTCCTGGTCGTTGGAGTCCATCGCCCGTTCGGTCGTGGCTTCATTGGCGCGGAACACGCCGGACTGGGCCAGCAGCTGGTCGACGAGGGTGGTCTTGCCATGATCGACGTGCGCGATGATGGCGATATTTCGCATGTTCATGGGAACGGACGGACTTTCGGGAGATCGGGGCGGGAAGAATAGTGATGACGAGTCAGGCGTCAGGCGCGCGGCTTTTACGCGACTGCGCTCGATTTATCCACCCCCACCCTTCGGGAAGCATTGTCGCGGGTAACCGGTGTCATCGCCAAACCCTTACCCCGCTTGGCTTTGCGTGATGTTCTCGACAGAGACGGTTTCAGACGCAACAAATTGTGCAGCGCAACATGCCTAAAAATGAGGCGGGAATTTTGCGCGACCTAAGGGAACCCTTGTTATCTAAAGGGTTGCGTCAATTCCCTGCTGGAAAATCGACATTGCGGTTCATTTTTCTGCTTGCCTAATTTTGCGCCGCACCCTATAAACAATCCCGTGAGGCGGCGCTGCCGCTTCTGCCCTTCCTGGGCGTTTCCTCCCTAATGAACTAGCCCGGCGGTTTCGCCGGGCTTTTTTTTGGCCCGCGCGGCCGCGGTCGTCCTTGATCCAGGGCAACGCACCGGGGGCGGAGGGGTTCGGGGGAAGGTGGAAAGCCTGGATCGCGGCCCGCGGCCTGACGGCTAGAAGCCGCCAGGCGACCGGCGGCCGCCCTGTGGCCTCCATCGCCAGAGCGCTCAGGGGCCCGCCGCCGCCGTCACGCGCGGCTTAGCAGTCGTTCTCTCAGGAAGGTCTAAAGGCCCTAGAACGCCGGGGCGACGATCGCCCGCGCGTCCTGCTCGTCGCGGTGGATCTGTTCGATCATCAGCTCGAGACTGTCGAACTTCAGCTCCGGGCGCAGGAAGGCCACGAGGTCAGTCTCGATGATCTGGCCGTAAAGGTCCTCGTCGAAGTCGAACAGCCAGGTCTCCAGCCGCGTCTCGACCACGCCGGTGGTCGGATTGTTGCCGAGGTTGGCGACGCCCGGCACCTCGCGGCCGTCCGGCAGGCGGGTGCGAGTGGCGTAGACGCCGAGCTTGGGGACCACATAGTCCTCGACCTCGACATTGGCGGTGGGGAAGCCCAGCTGGCGGCCCAGCTGCTGGCCGCGCCGGACAACGCCCTCGATCGCGAACGGCCGGCCCAGGATGGCGGCCGCCTGCTCCGGGCGCCCGGCGCGCAGGGCTTCGCGGACGGCGGTCGAGGAGAACTTTTCGTCGCCGTCGCCCGCCTTGGACGCATCGCCCACCGGCTCGGCCACCGAGACCGTAAACCCGTATTCCTCGCCATAGGCCTTCATCAGCGCGGCGCTGCCCGAACGGCCGCGGCCGAACGAGATGTCGAAGCCGACGGCCACGTGTTTCACGCCCAGGCCCTCGACCAGCACCTTCTCGACGAACTCGCGGTCTCCGTAGCTGGCCATCTCGAAGTCGAACGGCAGCAGGTAGAAGACGTCGACGCCCAGGCCGGCCAGGGCGCGGGCCTGCTGGCCGTGGGTCATCAGCTTGAAGGCCGGCTCGGTCGGGCGGAATAGCCGGCGCGGATGCGGGTCGAAGCTGACCACGCCGAGCGGGGCCTTGTCGGCCAGGGCGGCTTTCGCGGCCTGGGCGATCACCTGCTGGTGGCCCCGATGGACGCCGTCGAAATTGCCCAGAGCCACCGACGCGCCGCGCGCCTCCGGCGGCAGGTTCTTCCAGGCTTGGATCGTCTTCAGGGGCATCAGGCGACCTTGCGGGGGACCATGACCACGGCCTCGCCGTCGACCACCGGCTTGCCGTTCACCAGGCAGACGGTGGCGAAGGTGACGCGGGCCTTGGCCTCGTCGATCTCGGTGATGGTGGCGCGGGCGGTGACCTCGTCGCCGATCTTGACCGGCCGCTTGAAGCGCAGCGCCTGGGACAAGTAGATCGCGCCGGGGCCGGGCAGGGTCGTGCCCAGCACCGCCGAGATATAGCCGGCCGACAGCATGCCGTGGGCGATGCGCTCGCCGAAGCTGGTCTTGGCCGCGTAGTCGGCGTCCAGGTGGACGGGATTGTTGTCGCCGGTGACCTCGGCGAAGGCTTCGATGTCGGCCGCGCCCACGGTGCGGACCAGCTCGGCCGACTGGCCGACGCTCAGCTCTTCCAGAAACTTACCCTGCACGACGCTTTCCCCTCGGGTTCTTATTGTGCGTTGCACACAGCATAGCGTCTCGAAACCCGATCACCAGACCAGATCGCCGATCGCGTGGGTGGCGCCGACCTGCTCGGCGCGCAGCAGGGCGTGGACCGCGTCCTCGTCCAGCAGGCCGTCGGGACCGATCGCCTTCTCGCCGTGAATGCCCTTGGCGATGAACAGGCAGGCCAGCTTCTGGTCGTGGGCGCCCTTGACGTCGGTGATCACGCCGTCGCCGACGCACAGGACGCGGTCGCGATCGACGGGGCGGCCGAGCAGGCGCTCGGCCTCGGCCAGGGCCAGGTCGTAGATCGCGCCATAGGGCTTGCCGGCCATCACCACCTGGCCGCCCAGGCTTTCATACAGGTCGGCCAGGGCGCCGGCGCAGAAGATCAGCCGGTCGCCGCGCTGCACGACGCGGTCGGGATTGGCGCAGATGAAGAGGAGCCCCCGGTCGGCGGCGACCTTGAGGCGGTCGCGGTAGTCCTCGGGGACCTCCTTCTCGTCCTCGTAGAGGCCGGTGCAGGAGATGAAGTCGGCGTCCTCGCAGCCGGCGGCCGTCAGGTCGATGCCGTCATAGAGCACCTCGTCGCGCTCGGGGCCGATCTTCCAGACCTTGCCCGGGGCGCGGGCTTTCAGCAGCGCGCGGGTCGCATCGCCCGAGGTGACGAAGCCGCTCCAGGCCGAGCGCGGTACGGAGAGGCCGTCCAGCTGCGCGACCACGTCGGCGGACGGGCGCGGCGAGTTGGAGATCAGCACCACCGGGCCCTTGGTTTCGCCCCACTTGGTCAAGGCTTCGCAGGCCTGCGGGAAGCTGGCCACCCCGTTGTGGATCACGCCCCAGACGTCGCACAGCACCACGTCGTAGCGGTCGGAAAGGGCGCTTAGGCCAGGCGGGAAATCCATCATGCTGCGGCGGTACCGGTCGGAGGGCGGGGCGTCAATGTCGCCGGGGCCCTTAGCTGTTCTCGCGCGGACCTCAATTCAAGAGCGGCGCGGCCAAGCTTCCGAAGAGCGGCGTTCCGTGACTATCCTTCCGAAACCTTGGGAGGGGCCGATGACGATACTGATCCTGGGTCTTTTCGTATTTCTAGGCGTCCACTCGGTGCGGATCCTGGCCGCGCCGCTGCGCGACGCCCAGATCGCCGCCAGCGAAAAGCGCTGGCGGGGGCTCTACTCGCTGATCGCGGGGCTGGGCTTCGTGCTGATCATCCTGGGCTGGATCGCGGCCCGCCCGACGGCGCCGCAGGTCTATGACCCGCCGGTCTGGGGCCGCCACGCGGCCATGGGCCTCGTCTGGATCGCCTTCGTGCTGCTGGCCGGCGCGAACGGTCCGGTCGGGCGGATCAAGGCCACGGTGCGCCACCCGATGCTGCTGGGAACCATCGCCTGGGCCAGCGGCCACCTGCTGGCCAATGGCGACCTGGCCTCGGTGGTCCTGTTCGGGGCGTTCCTGACCTGGGCGGTGCTCGACCTGATTTCGGCGGTGAACCGCAAGGAGCCGGCGCCGGTGGTCACCAAGCCGATCGCGGACGTGATCGCGGTGGTCGGGGGGACGGCGCTCTACGCGGTGTTCGTGGGCTTCGTGCACCGGGTGTTGTTCGGCGTGTCGCCGATGGGGTGAGGGGCGCTAGGTCGCGTCGTGCTCAGCCCTCCTCCCCATTAGGGGGAGGTGGATCGATGCGAATACGCATCGAGACGGAGGGGGTCCGCGAAACGGTGGTGCGCTCGCCGCCTCACAGGGCCCCTCCACCGGCGTTCGCCGGTCCCCCTCCCCCATAGGGGGAGGAGAGATGGCGATGCGTCACGTCGCGTCATGGAAGATCACGCCAAGCGTCCGTCTCCGCCCGGACCGCACCGCGCTGACCCCGTGCCGCAACACCCGCCGATGGACGCCGCGCGTCCCCTCGGCCGGCCGCTCGCGCACCGCGAAGATCACGCCCTCGCCCCGCCTGAGCGGGACCACTTGCGGCGCCGACTGCTGCCGGGGGCGTTGCTCGACGATGACGAACTCGCCGCCCTCGAAGTCGCGGCCCGGCTCGTCCAGCAGGAACGCCGCCTGCAGCGGAAAGACGTGCTCGCCGTAGAGGTCCTGGTGCAGGCAGTTGTAGTCGCCCGGGCCGTAGGTCAGCAGCAGCGGCGTCGGCCGGACCTGTCCCGCGGCGTGGCAGCGGGCCAGCATCTCGTCCAGAGCGTCGGGAAAGCGGTGATCCTGGCCCAGCCGTTCGGCCCAGCGGTTGGCGACCTGGGCCAGCGGACCGTAGAGAGCCTGCCGCAGCCGCTGGACCATGTCGGGCAGCGGATAGCTGAAGTACTTGTACTCGCCGCGCCCGAAGCCGTGACGGGCCATCACGACGCGGCTGCGGAACGGCGCCTCCCGCGGATAGAGGTCGGCGATCGCGGCGCAGGTCTCCGGCTTCAGCAGCGGACCGGTCAGGGCCCAGCCGCGCGCGTCCAGCTCGGCGCCGATGCGGGTCCAGTCGAGGGTCACGCGGCCTCGCGGTCGGGCTTGCAGCGCAGGCAGGCGCGGAAGCCGGCGGCGCGGGCGCTCTCGCGCGTGTCGTGGAATTCGACGTTCTTGCGCAGGGGACGGCCGGCGCAGCGCGCCACGCAATAGACGCCAGTGGTGCGCACGGCGACGAAGAAGGCGCCGTCGGCGGCCCGGTCGCGCGCCTCCCAGGCGGCCCAGCGGGCGTCTTCGGTGTCATAGGCCATGAGGGGGCTCCTTTCGCGGGAGACCCTGCCGCCAACGCGCGGCGGCGTCATTCCGATGCTTGCGGACCTACCAGCCCGCCGCGCGCCGGCGCGCGCCGCCGCGCATGAAGTCGGACGGCGGTTCGGCCTCGGCCAGGATCGCGTCGCGGATGGCGCGGGGCTCGCCGAACAGGTTGCCCTGGCCATAGGCGATGTCGAGGTCGAGGATCTCGGCGACCTGCTTCTCGGCCTCGACCTTCTCGACGATGACCTCGATGCCGTAGCGTCGGGTCAAGGAGGCGAAGTCGGCGGCGTTCAGGTCGGGCAGGGAGGCGATGACCAGCTTGCCGTCCTGCTCCTCCAGCTCGTTCATCATCATCTGGGCCGCGACCTTCAGGTAGCGCACGTCGGCGCGCGCCAGGTCCTGGAAGTCGACGTCCAGGTCCACGACCTTGTCGAGGCTGAAGCTGAAGCCCAGGCTGGCCAGGCGGGCCATGTGGCGGGCCTCGACCGGACCGCGGCGCTCGAAGGCGTCCTGGCCCAGCTCGAAGATCACCGCGCCGGCCAGGTCCTTGTTCTCCTGCATGAACTCCAGGAACTGCGGGAAGAAGGCCTCGTCGCCCAGGCTGGCCAGCGAGATGTTGCAGAAGATGCCGACCTTGCGGTCCTGCTTGGCCAGGCGGCGGACGATCTGCACGCAGCGGAACAGCAGCAGGTTGTCGATGTTGCTCATCAAGCCTTCCGGCTCGGCCACCGACAGGTATTCGGCCGGCATCAGCACGCGACCGCTCTCGTCGCGCAGGCGCGAGAAGCTCTCGTAATAGACCACGCGGCGCTGGGGCAGGCTGACGATCGGCTGCAGGTAGAGATCGACGCGGTTGTCGGCCAGGGCCTCCTGGACCATGCGCAGCAGGCGGTCGCCCTGCGGGGCGCGGTCGGTCAGCGGGCCGCGCGGCGCGGCGCCCGGATGGCTCATCTGGCTCAGCTGGCGCTCCAGCCGGTCGTTCATCTTGTGAACGAGGTCCTCCAGGTGGCTGACCTCGGTGGACAGGGCTTCGGTGCGGCGCTGGGCGTCGGCGGCGACGACCTCCATCAGGTCGGTCACGCGGCCGTCGACCTTCTCGACCTGGTCCAGCAGGATGGCGTGGGCTTCGCGGACGGTGTCGACGTCCAGTCGCAGGGCCGCGCCCAGGAAGGTCTGGGCCAGCAGGCCGTGGAAGGCGAAACAGAGGCCCAACATGCCGATGAAGGCCGAGACGCCGACAGCCGGGGTCGCGCCCATCCTCCAGAGGAAGAGGGAGACGATCAAGGCCAGACAAAGATAGGCGCCCGTCAGGAGCGCCAGCATAAGCTTACGCATCATTTCGCCCACACGAATCGATAGCGATCATCAGACCGTTCGGAACGCCAGGAGTCGAATAGATTAACACGCCTGCGCCAAACGGTCCCAAGGATCCTTAACGCGGCGCACACGCCGGCCTCCGTATGATCGCTGAATCGACATTCGCGCGCTCGACTGATAATCGTTCGCAATCTTATCGGAGCGGTTATGTCCGAAGCGTTCGTGCTGTCCCCTGAATTCGAGCCCGCCGTCGTCGATCCCACAGGCGATCCGGCCGGGGTTCGTCCCCTGTCCGTGGCCGGGCCGGGCGATCGCGGCGTGATCGTCAAGGTCACCGGCGTGTCCGGCGCTGCCGAGGCCGTCGCCGCCGAAGAGCTGGAGCGACGCCTGCTGGAGATGGGCTTCGTCGAGGGCGCGACGATCGAGGTGCTGCACCAGGGCCTGTTCGGCCGCGACCCGATCGCCGTCCGCGTCGACGACACCCGGGTCGCGCTGCGTCGTCGGGAAGCCGGCGCCGTCTCGGTGAAGTTCGACGGACGCTAAGACCTTGACCTCCGACATCGGCCTCGCCGCCACCGCTACCGACTCCCCCGCCAAGTCCGCGCCGCTGGCCCCCGCCCGGGTCGCCCTGGTCGGCAATCCCAATTCCGGCAAGACGGCCCTGTTCAACGCCCTGACCGGCAGCCGCCAGAAGGTCGCCAACTACGCCGGCGTCACCGTCGAGCGGAAGGAAGGCGTGCTGACCGCGCCCAGCGGCCGGTCGATGCGCGTGCTGGACCTGCCCGGCACCTATTCCCTGCGCGCCCGCAGCCCGGACGAGGCGGTGACCCGCGACGCCGTGCTCGGCAAGCTGGCCGGCGAGGCCGCGCCCGAGGCGCTGATCTGCGTCGCCGACGCCACCAACCTGCGGCTGGTCCTGCGCCTGGTGCTGGAGCTGAAGCAGGTCGGCCGGCCGTTCGTGCTGGCCCTCAACATGTTCGACATCGCCCAGCGCCAGGGCCTGCGGATCGACCTCGAACGCCTTTCCAAAGAGCTGGGCGCGCCGATCGTCACCACCGTGGCGACCCGCAAGCGCGGCCTGCCCGAGCTGCTGGAGCAGGTCGAGGGCCTGGTCGCGGCCCGGAAGCCCGAGGCCGA
Source organism: Caulobacter segnis (assembly GCF_003243465.1). Classification (GTDB taxonomy): domain Bacteria; phylum Pseudomonadota; class Alphaproteobacteria; order Caulobacterales; family Caulobacteraceae; genus Caulobacter; species Caulobacter segnis_A. The sequence goes on along the minus strand of NZ_QFQZ01000001.1, from coordinate 57,275 downwards.
GAGCGCCTGGCGCGAGCCGTCCGCCGCCGAGATCCGCGCCGCCCACGCCGAGGCCCAGCGCATCTTCAAGGCCTGCGTGAAGCCGCCCGAGCGCCCCGACACCCTGACGGGCAAGATCGACGGGGTGCTGCTGCACCCGGTGGCCGGCCTGTTGATCCTGCTGAGCTTGCTGTTCGTGATGTTCCAGGCGGTGTTCACCTGGGCGACGCCCGCCATGGACGGCATCGACGCCGGCTTCGCGGCGCTCGTGGCGTTCACCAACGCCCACCTGCCGCACGGCCTCCTGACCAGCTTCATCGCCGACGGCCTGATCGCGGGCGTGGGCAGCGTGCTCGTCTTCCTGCCGCAGATCCTGATCCTGTTCTTCTTCATCCTGATGCTGGAGGACAGCGGCTACATGGCCCGCGCGGCCTTCCTGATGGACAAGATCATGGGCGGCGCCGGCCTGCACGGCCGGGCGTTCATCCCGCTGCTGTCCAGCTTCGCCTGCGCAATCCCCGGCATCATGTCGACGCGGGTGATCGACAACCGCGAGGACCGGCTGACCACGATCCTGGTCGCGCCGCTGATGACCTGTTCGGCCCGCATCCCGGTCTACACCCTGATCATCGGCGCCTTCATCCCCCAGCACACCGTGGCGGGTTTCCTGTCCCTGCAGGGGCTGGTGATGTTCGGCCTGTACGCCAGCGGCATTTTCAGCGCGCTGCTCGTTTCGTTCGTGATCCGGCGCGTGTTCTGGCGCGGGGCGGTCGAGCCCTTCATGATGGAGCTGCCGACCTATCGCTGGCCCGAGCCGCGCAACGTGGCGATGAACCTGCTGACCCGCGCCCGCATCTTCATGGCGCGCGCCGGTCGCATCATCCTGCCGCTGATGGTGCTGGTCTGGGTGTTGTCGACCTTCCCCTATCCGCCTGAGGGCGCGACGGGGCCGGCCATCGACTACAGCATCGCCGGCCGCCTGGGGCAGTTCCTGGCCCCGCTGATGGCGCCGATCGGCTTCAACTGGCAGATGACCGTGGCCCTGATTCCCGGCATGGCCGCCCGCGAGGTCGCCGTGGCGGTGCTGGGCACGGTCTATGCGGTCGGCGGCGAGGACGGCGAGACGGGCGCCCTGTCGACCCTGCTGAAAAACCAGTGGTCCCTGGCCAGCGCCCTGTCGTTCCTGGCCTGGTACGTGTTCGCGCCCCAGTGCCTGCCCACCCTGGGCGTGGTCAAGCGCGAGACCAACAGCTGGGTCTGGCCGACCGTGATGTTCGTCTACATGGTCAGCCTGGCCTATCTGGCCGCGTTCGTGACCTACCACGTGGCCGTGGCGTTGGGAGCTGGCTAGAGGCGGACTCTTCCGTCCGTCTCCAATAGTCCGATCTCCCCGGCGAATGCCGGGGTCCAGATCGAACCCGCCAGCATCCTTGTTCAGGGCGCAGCGGGGGGCGCGAGCGCCCAGACGACCCCGGATGAATCTGGGCCCCGGCATTCGCCGGGGAGGTCGGATTTCCGGATGCCGCGCTCCGACGGCGTCCTCACAACAACCCCCGCACCCAGGCGAACACGTCGTCTGGCCGCTCGATGGCCGACAGGCCCTCGCGGCGGGCGCGTTCGCCCAGGCTGCGCAGGCGGCCGGGCGTCATGCCGAAGCGCGCGCGGAAGGCGCGGCTGAAGTGGGCGTCGGAGCGGAAGCCCAGGCGGTAGCCGACCTCGGCCAGGGTCTGCTGGTCGGCCTTGTCGCCCAGGATCTCGTCGAAGGCCTGGTCCAGGCGCCGGGCCTGGATGAACGCGCTGACCCCGCCCGCCGGTTCGAACACCTTGTAGAGCAGGCTGCGCGAGACGCCGAGGTGGCGGCGGACCGCCTCCGGCGACAGGTCTGGCTCGGCCAGGTTCTGGACGACGAACCGCTGGGCCGAGGCCAGCAGCATCTTCTCGACCGGCCGAACCTCCTCGTCGCTCGGCGCGCCGTGGGCCAGGATGACGGCGCTGACCAGGGCCGCCGCCGCCTTGCCGGCCAGGGTCAGGTCGGTGGCCGACATCGCCTGGGCCGACGCCCACAGGGCCCGCAGATGCGAGCCCAGAAGGCGGCCGCTGGGGCCGTCCTCGCGGATCACGCAGCCATGGAAGTCGAGCTCGGCGGCCTGGGGCTCCAGGGCGGTGCGCGACAGGATCAGGTGGACGGTCTCGTAGGCCTCCGTGACCATGTCGAACGGGCGCGACATGTCGATCAGGCGGATCGAGCCCATGTCGCTGCTGGCTTGCCGCCCGTCGTAGTCGCCGCGCCAGCCGCCGGACTCCAGGTCCAGGACCGCCAGCACCGAGTCCGAGGCGTCGGCGGCGATGTGCGACAGCTTTCGGGTGAAGCGCTGTGGCACGCCCGAGCAGCGCGCCATCACCACGCCGGCCAGGTTGTAGCCCTCCATCCGGTTGCGGAATTCGGCCTCGGGCGAGAGCAGGGTGATGTCGAACAGATGCGCGCAGGCGCGGCGGTACTCGGCGGCCGCGTCTGCGCGCTCGCGGGCGTCCAGGACCCAGAGATCGCGTCGCAGCGAAGCGGTCATCGGCGTGGTTTCGCGGCCAGGTAGAGGCGGTGATCCATCGCGGACGGCGGGGCAAGAGAACGTGGATATCGGGTCAATGACAACCGAGCCATGGCGAGCGAAAAGGGCGGCGCTTTCGAGGCGCGCCGGTGGGGGAGATTGGCGCGCTTGGGAGATGGTCATCGGCCCTCCGCCAGGGCTTCGACGACCCGTCGGCAGGGCCCCTATCCCTCCGACCTCGGGGGAGCGGCGCCGTCTTGAGTTCCTCAAATTCGCGACGGCTCCGCTCCTTCCACACCTTGCGGTCCGGTGGACGTGTCGCGGAGCCTTGCGTTGCGGGCGACCTAGCGCGTGGGGACCGGCGTCTCGCCGCGATAGTCGTAGAAGCCGCGCCCGGTCTTCTTGCCCAGCCAGCCGGCCTCGACATACTTCACCAGCAGCGGGCAGGGACGGTACTTGCTGTCGGCCAGCCCCTCGTGCAGCACGTTCATGATGCTCAGCACGGTGTCCAGGCCGATGAAGTCGCCCAGCTCGAGCGGGCCCATCGGATGGTTGGCGCCCAGCTTCATCGCCGTGTCGATGGCGTCGACCGTGCCGACCCCTTCGTACAGGGTGTAGATCGCCTCGTTGATCATCGGCACCAGCACGCGGTTGACGATGAAGGCGGGGAAGTCCTCGGCGTTGCTGGTGATCTTGCCCAGCGACTTGGCGAAGTTCACGGCCGTCTCGTAGGTCGGAACATCGGTGGCGATGCCGCGGATGATCTCCACCAGCTTCATCAACGGCACCGGGTTCATGAAGTGCAGGCCGATGAAGCGCTCGGGACGATCGGTCGCCGAGGCCAGGCGCGTGATCGAGATCGACGAGGTGTTCGAGGCCAGCAGCGTGTCGGGCTTCAGGTGCGGCTGCAGGCTGCGGAAGATCGACTTCTTGACTTCCTCGTTCTCGGTGGCGGCCTCGATGGCCAGGTCCGTGGCGCCCACCGCCTCCAGGCCGTCGGCGGGCGAGATGCGCTCCAGGGCCGCCTTCATGGCCGCGTCGTCGATGATGCCGCGGCCCACCTGGCGGGCCATGTTCTTCTCGATGACGGCGATGCCGGCGTCGATCCGCTCGCGCGAAACGTCGTGCAGCTTCACCCCGTAACCGGCCAGGGCGACGACATGCGCGATGCCCGCCCCCATCTGGCCCGCGCCGATCACGCCGACCGTCTTGATCTCACTCATGAACGCCAAGCCTTCGCTCGATCCCGCGCCGGGCTTCCGCGCCCACGCCTTCGACTATGGCGACTTTTCTAGCACGAGAAACCACGGCGCCGCCAAGGCTTTGCTGCGTCGCAACCGAAGGGCGGCTTTTCGCCTCAGTCGCCGGCGGGCGGATAGGCGTGGCGGCCGCCGTTCGGGTCCTCCACTTGGCCCTCGCCGAGGTAGCTGGGGCCCACCGGCGCCTTGCCGTGGCCGCCGGGAATGTCGAGCACATAGGTCGGCTGGGCCAGGCCCGACAGGCTTCCGCGCAGGGCGCGCATGATCGCCTGGCCTTCCGCGATCGTGGTGCGCAGGTGCGCGGTGCCGGGGGCGAGGTCGCCATGGTGCAGGTAGTAGGGCTTGATCCGCGTCTCGACGAAGGCCCTCATCAGCGCCGCCAGGGTGTCGGGATCGTCGTTGACGCCCTTCAGCAGCACGGTCTGGCTGACCATGGCGATCCCGGCGTCGACCAGGCGCGCGCAGGCCGCGCGGGCGGCCGGGGTCAGCTCGCGGGCGTGGTTGGCGTGCAGGGCGACATAGACCGCCTTGGTCGAGCGCTTCAGAGCGGCGATGAGGTCATCGCTCACGGCGGCCGGATCGACGGCCGGGACGCGGGTGTGGAAGCGCACGACCTTGACGTGGTCGATGGCCTCCAGCCGGTCGACCAGTTCGGCCAGCCGCCGCGGCGACAGCACCAACGGATCGCCGCCGGTGACGATCACCTCCCAGATCTCCGGCCGGCCGGCGATATAGGCGAAGGCCGCGTCCAGCTCGGCCGGCGTCAGGTTCGACAGCCCCTCGGGGCCGACCATCTCGCGGCGGAAGCAGAACCGGCAATAGACGGCGCAGGTGTGGGTGGGCTTCAGCAGCACCCGGTCGGGATAGCGATGGACGACGCCCTCCACGGGGCTGTGGGCGGAGTCGCCGATCGGGTCGCCGTCCTCGCCGGGGCTGGCGACCAGCTCCTCGGGGGCCGGGACGAACTGGCGGGCGATCGGGTCGTGCGGGTCGGCGACGTCGATCAGCTCGGCCATGGCCGGGGTGATGGCCACCGCATAGCGCGCCGCCACCGCCTCCAGCGCCGGCAGGCGCTCGGGCGGAACCAGGCCGGCCTCGTTCAGGGACCGGACGTCGCGAAGGGTCTTGGCGGGGGACATGAGGCGGCGGGATATGCGGGATTTTCGCCGTCGGGGCAAACGCGGCCTTCGCGCCGCTCGCCCTCTGTCTCTCTCAGCAACCAGTCCCGCAGCTTCAGGATGCGCGGCAGTTTCGGATTGTCGGCGCGCCAGACGAAGCTGTGGCCGGTGTCGACATCGACCTCTCCGGGCAGGGGGCGGACCAGGCGACCGTCCTGCAGGTCCCGCTGTGCGTAACCGGCGCGGGCCAGGGCGAAGCCCATGCCCTGGGCGGCGGCGTCCAGCAGCATGGTCGAGGCGTCGAAGGCCAGGCCGGGCGGCAGCTCGGGCGGTTCGATCCCCATCGCCCGGAACCACGTCGCCCAGGTCAGGCTGGTATGACGCAACAGCGGCGCGGTCAGCAGATCCTCGGGCTTTTCGATCGGATGGCGGGCCAGGGTCTCGGGGCTGCAGACCGGGAACATTCGCTCGTCGATCAGCCGGACCGACTCCACGCCCGTCCAGGGGCCGACGCCGTAGCGCAGGGCGATGTCGACGCCGTCGGTCGTCAGGTCGGCGACGCGGTCCTCCACGCGAATGGTCAGGTCCAGCTCGCCGGTTTCGGCCGTCAGGCGCGCCAGCCGGGTGGTCAGCCAGCTGGCGGCCAGGGCGGCGCCGACCGAGATCACGATCGGGCCGCTGCCGGCGCGACGGGCGTCCTCGACGCCGTGCCTGAGCGTGTCCAGGGCGCGGCGGACCTGCTCGGCCAGGGCGGCGCCCGTGGGCGTCGGCTCCATCTGGTTGCCGCGCCGGGCGAATAGCTGGACTCCCAACTCGTCCTCCAGCTTGCGGACCTGCTGGCTGACCGCGCCGTGGGTCACGAACAGCTCATCCGCCGCGCGGCTATAGCTCCGATGGCGAGCGGCGGCCTCCAGGGCCACCAGGGACGAGAAGGGCGGCAGGCGCATGGTCGCGCTCGGGGTTGTTAGTCAGGCTCACAAGCTGACACAGATACCATCGTTCGCAAAGCCGCTCGCACACGAGCATGTTCCCTCTCGCGACGCGCCGCTACCGCTTCACACCGATGAGGATCAACCCATGAAGACCCTGCTGATCGCGGGCGCGCTGGTGCTCGCCCTGGCCTCCGCCGCCGCGAGCCCTTCGTCCAGCCTGTCCAACCCGGACGCCGCTTGGGCCAGGCCGGTCATCACCGTGCGCTAACGCCATGCCCGCCGCACGAAGAAGGCCCGGAGTCGCCTCCGGGCCTTTCAAATTCATCCCTTCTCCCGCAGGGGGAGAAGGGGAGTTCCTACTTTCCGGCCGCGCTCAGGGCGTCCATCAGTTCCGGCACGGCGGTCTTGTAGTCGGCGACCAGGCCGTAGTCGGCGACCTGGAAGATCGGCGCGTCGGCGTCCTTGTTGATCGCGACGATCACCTTGGAGTCCTTCATGCCGGCCAGGTGCTGGATCGCGCCCGAGATGCCGATGGCGACATAGAGCTGCGGCGCCACGACCTTGCCGGTCTGGCCGACCTGGTAGTCGTTCGGGGCGTAGCCGGCGTCGACGGCCGCGCGGCTGGCGCCGACGGCGGCGCCCAGCTTGTCGGCCAGCGGCTCGATCACGCGCTGGAACTCCTCGGCCGAACCCATGGCGCGGCCACCCGAGACGACGATCTTGGCCGCGGCCAGTTCCGGACGGTCGGACTTGACCATCTCCTCGCTGACGAAGCGGGTCTTGCCGGCGTCGGCGCCTGCGACGCTTTCCACCGACGCCGAGCCGCCTTCAGCGGCGGCGGCGAAGGCGGTCGGGCGGACGGTGATCACCTTCTTGGCGTCGCCCGACTGGATCGTCTCCAGGGCGTTGCCGGCGTAGATCGGGCGCACGAAGGTGTCGGCGCTGACGACCTCGACGATGTCCGAGATCGGGGCGACGTCCAGCTTGGCGGCGACGCGCGGCGCGAAGTTCTTGCCGCCCGAGGTGGCCGGAACCAGGATCGCGTCGTAATTGCCGGCGAGGGCCAGCACCGCGTCGGCCTGGGCCTCGGCGATCCCGTGGCCCAGGGCGTCGGACTCGGCCAGCAGCACCTTGCGGACGCCGGCGATCTTGGCCGCTTGGTCGGCCACGGCCTTGGCGCCCTTGCCCAGCACCAGCACGTCGACGTCGCCCGAGATCTTCTGGGCGGCGGTCACGGTCTTGTGGGTGGCGTCGCGCAGGTGCGCGTTGTCGTTGTCGGCGATGACGAGAACAGCCATTACAGCACCCCCGCGGTGTTGAGCTTGGAGACCAGGTCAGCGGCCGTCTCGACCTTGACGCCCGCCGAGCGCTTGGCCGGCTCGGTGACCTTCAGGACCTTCAGGCGCGGCGCGACATCGACGCCGTAGTCGGCGACCGCCTTGGTGACGATCTCCTTCTTCTTGGCCTTCATGATGTTGGGCAGAGACGCATAGCGCGGCTCGTTCAGGCGCAGGTCGGCGGTGATCACGGCCGGCAGGTCGACGTCCAGGGTCTGGAGGCCGCCGTCGACTTCGCGGGTGACCTTGGCGGTCGAGCCCGACACGTCCACGGCCGAGGCGTAGGTCGCTTGCGGCCAGCCCAGCAGGGCCGACAGCATCTGCCCGACGGCGTTGTTGTCGCCATCGATCGCCTGCTTGCCCATCACGACCAGGTTCGGGTTCTCCTCGGCGACCACGGCGGCCAGCAGCTTGGCCACGGCCAGCGGCTCGACGTCGGTGTCGGAGGTGATCAGGATGCCGCGGTCGCCGCCCATGGCGAGCGCCGTGCGGATCGTTTCCTGGGCTTGGGCGGGGCCGATGCTGACGATGACGACTTCCGTCGCCACGCCTTTTTCCTTGAGACGCACGGCTTCCTCGACCGCGATCTCACAGAAGGGGTTCATCGACATCTTGACGTTGGCGAGGTCGACACCCGTTTGGTCCGCCTTGACGCGAGCCTTCACGTTATAATCGATCACCCGCTTGACCGGGACTAGGACCTTCATCGGTTTTCACCGCCTCCAGGTTTTGCGTTTTCTCCTGCTTGCCAATCGACTTAGCGCTTGTGCGCCGCAATGCAAGTTTCCCTTGGCGTAAGCGTAATGCGTTATCGCTGTGCGAGTTCAAACAATCGTAGGGAAGCTTCTCGCTTCCGAGCCGCCCGCGCGCTCGCCGGCCAATTCCCTTGCGCGCGGAAAGGCGCTAAGGGGCCGATCATGAACAAGACCTTCACCCGCCTGAAGTACATCTTCCTGGGCCTGTTCCTGCTCTCCAGCGCCAGCGTGCTGGCCTATCACGCGATGTGGGTCTGGCCGAAGCAGCGTTGCGAGGAGCGCGGCGGCGCCTGGGCCGGCCGGTGGCTGAAGTGCGCCACCATCTATCCGATCGAGACCCTGACCCGCCGCCCGGCCAATGTGCCGCCGATCAACGGCGAGGCGAAGATCGCGCCCGCGGCTCCAGCCGCCGCCTCGGCGCCACAGAAGAAGTAGTCCGCTAGCGCGTCGCGCCGGGCTTCCAGAGCACGTCGGCCTTGCCCTTGTCGTTGGCCCAGCGGGCGGCGACGAACAGCAGGTCCGACAGGCGGTTCAGGTACTTGATCGCCGGGGCGCCGACGATCTCTCCCTCGACGGCCGTCAGGGCGACGCAGCCACGCTCGGCGCGGCGGCAGACGGTCCGGGCGACATGCAGGGCGGCCGCGGCGGGCGAGCCGGCCGGCAGCACGAACGAGGTCAGGGGCTCGAGCTCGCCGTTCAGCAGATCGATCTCGCGCTCCAGCCGCTCGACCTGGCTGTCGAGGATGCGCAGCGGCTCCCATTCGGGCTTGCCGTGCTGTTCGGGGGTCGCGAGATCCGCGCCCAGGTCGAACAGGTCGTTCTGCACCCGCTCCAGGATGGCGTCGAGCACCGGGTCGGCCGCGGTATGCTGTCGCGCCTGGCCGATCGCCGCATTGGTCTCGTCCACCCCGCCATAGGCCTCGACCCGTTGCGAAGCCTTGCTGACCGGCGCGCCGGTGGCTAGGCGCGTCGAGCCGGCGTCGCCGGTGCGCGTGTAGATGCGGTTCAGCGTGACCATGCGTCGCGGACCCCTGTTCTCTGACGAGCGTTATCTAGCTGACGCGCCTCAAGCGCCCTTTCGCCACCAGAAGGCGGCGGCGACCAGGACGATGATGGCGATGAACTGCAGCAGCACCCGCAGCCGCATCAGCTTGTTGGAATAGGAGCGCCCGAAGTCGCCGCCGCGGAACAGCGCATAGAGGCCCGCGCCCAGGGCGATCAGCACCGCCAGGAGCGCGGCCGGAACGAGGAAGTCGAACAGATGGGACATGGCCCCAGGATAAGGGGTCTGGAAGCCACGCGCCATAGCGCTGCCGGATCTGCTGGAACGCCGGATTTTGAGCGCGTTCGCCGAACTCGTTCGACGGGCATTATGTCGCAGTGACGCTATGGTGGTGCGCGCATATCTAGGTTGAGCGCGATCACTTAGGTAATTCGCGCAGGTTTTCGCGGTTGCTAAGACGCTTCCCTGGCGTTAAGGCGGCGGCTTCCTATTTAGTAGTCTGCGTTCGTTGAACATGATCAACTCCCCCACCGCGGATCGTTCAACGCCTTTCACTGACCCCAGCGGGGGTAGGAGATAGCCGTATGGCTCAGAGCGCCTGCTCTGTGGACAGGGCCGAATCCGCCGCGTTCGAGCGCGAAGAGGCCATGGCCGAGGTTCGCCAGCTGATCACCGACCTGCGCGACGCCGCGCAGGACGGTCGCCAGCTGGCCCGTCGTTACGCCGACGTTTTGCAGAACGTCGTCGATGAATATTGCACCGAGTTCGAGATGCGCGCCGAAGCCGCTCTCGCCCGCCTGGAGGCCGTCGCATGAGCTTCGTATCCGTCAATATCGACCAAGGGGACGAGACCCCGGTGAAGCTGACCCGTCGGGCCCTGGCCAAGCAGCGCACCCGCGAGCGTGTCCTGGCCGCCGCCCGCCGCCTGTTCAGCGAGCGTGGCTATGAAGGCGCGACCATCCGCGACATCGCCCAGGCCGCCGGCATGTCGACGGGCGCCGTCTTCGCCAGCTTCGCCGACAAGTCGGAGCTGTTCGAGGAAATCCTGACCGCCGACTACGAGGTCATCTACGGCCAGATGACCCAGGCGGCCCGCACGGCCAAGACCGTGGACGAGGCGCTGCTGGGCCTGTTCGGCGTCGGCTACAGCTTCCATGTCGAGCAGCTGCCGCTGCTGCGCGCCAGCATCGCCGTCTCCTGGACCCGGTCCGAAGCGGCCGAGCGTCGCGCGCGCGCCGACCTGAAGCACATCTTCAGCCTGATCGGCGAGGCGCTGCAGCGCGGCGTCGAGCAGAAGCAGCTTAAGGCCGATGTCGACGCCAAGCTGTTGGCGGAAATCGTCTGGGACGTGTATCTCGCCAACTATCGGCGCGCGGTCTATGACGGCTGGACGGTCGACGCTCTGATGGAGCGCCTGTCGGCTCAGCTGAAGATCATCTTCGCCGGCGTGCGCGCCTAGAGCCCTTTAGCTTTCGGTGGAATCATCTAAAGCGTCGAAAGGCGCTCTAGAGGCTTGATTCCAGGGCCTGTTTGTCCGGCCTGGATTTTCCATCCGAGCCGGGTGGGCTCTGCGATGCGAGCCTTCGGCCAAGCCGGGGGAACGCCTGAGCTTGTCAAGACGTCCGCTCTCCGGGCTTGGATGGTATCATCTCGGTCCCGGTGGGCTCAACCGATGGGCGACTTCGTTCCTGGGGGGGAACGGGGCCGTCCGTGAAAAGTCAATTTTGACGCTGGCGTGTTCGAGGGGGACGTGCGTGGGCGTAAGAAACGTTCAGAAGGCCGCGACGCGCGAGAAGGTTCTCGAGGCGGCGCGCGACCTGTTCAACGACGTGGGCTATGACGAGACCACCATCCGCGCCATCGCGGAGCGCGCGGGGGTGTCGGTCGGCAGCGTCTTCACCACCTTCGCCTCCAAGGCCGAGGTGCTCAGCCATGTGATGGAGCATCGGCTGGGCGAGCTCTATGCGGAGTTCGATCGGGTGGTCCCATTCCTGCGGGGCAGCACCGTCGATCGGCTGTGCACGATCTTCGCCATCCACTACGCGTTCGAGACCCGGCGGGTGAAGCTGTTCCTGGCGCACATCGCCGCCTCGTACAATCCCAGCAACGATCCGGGCGTCACGCCCTACGGCCGCAACCCGCGCCTGACCGAGATGCTGCTCGACGTGCTGCGGGACGGCGTGCGGCGCGGCGAGGTGCGCGACGATCTCGAGCTGCCGCTGATCGTCGACACCCTGAAGGCCGCCTACGCCTGGAACTACCGGATGACGGCCGCGGCGGGCGGCGAGCTGCCCGCCGCCCAGATGTCGTCGGTGATGGACAAGCAGATCGCGATGATCGCCGAGGGCTGGAAGCCGCGGTAGGACCTGCCCGGGCTTACCGACATCCCGCCCTCACGACACCCGCGTCAGCCGCAGGTCCTGGTAGTCGTAGCTGAAGTCGGCCAGGGGCGAGACCGCCTTGACCAGGGCCGACACCACCTTGCCGTCCTTCAGGTCGAAGGTGAAGAAGGCGTCCTCCTGGGTGCGGTCGTCGAAGGTCGTCTTGAAGACCTCGCCGTCGAACGGCTCCAGCTTGCCGCGCAGGGCGGGGGTCTTGTCGAACGAGACGTGCAGGCCCTTGGCCTTGCCTTTCCCGACCAGGCTGATCGTCACCGTGCCGTACCAGGGATCGCGATAGACCCCGGCATAGGCCTCGAGCGGCAGGCTCGGCTTGGCGCCGCCGCCGGTCGGCGTCGTCGCCTTGGCCAGGTCCTTCAGCGTCTGGGCCTCGTTATCGGCCTGGGCGCGCTTGCTGGAGGCGATCCAGTCATAGTCGGACCGGCCCTGCAGGCGATCAGGACCGCCGTAGCGCAGCGACCGCAGCACCGGGTTTTCCTCGGCGTTGGTCATCACCATGATCCCCGACTTCCGACCCGGCAGCAGGCCGGTATAGGAGATGAAGCCGGCCAGACCCCCGGTGTGCCACAGCAGCCGCTCGCCGCGATGGTCCTGGACGAACCAGCCCAGGCCATAGGCCTGGATCGTGGCGCGGGCGGGGGCCTCGGCGGTGGGACCGTCCGACCAGTTGGTGATCGTGTGCGGCTTCCACATCTCGCGGGCCGTGGCCTCGCTCCACAGCCGCTTGCCGTCCGGCGCGACGCCGAGGGCCAGCTGGGTCAGCATCCACTGGCCGATGTCCTTGGGCGTCGAGTTGGTCCCGCCCGCCGGGGCGGCGGCGTCGAAGCTGCTGTCGAACGGCAGCACCTTCTGGGGACCGAGGCCGCGGGTCGGCGGGCCCAGGCGCGCGTGCGGCGAGGCGCGGCGAGACTTGTCGACCAGGGCCGGGCTGGAGACGGTGCTGCTCATGCCCAGCGGATCGAAGATCCGGGTCTTGATCATCTCTTCCCAGGTCTTGCCGCTGACCGCCTCGATCACCGCTCCGGCCGCGACGTAGAGGACGTTGTCGTAGGCGTAGCCGCCCCGGAACTGGCCGCCGATCGGCAGGTACTTGAGCCCCGCCACGATGTCGGCGCGGGTGTGGGTCGGAGCCGGCCAGATCATCAGGTCGCCCGCGCCCAGGGTCAGGCCGCTGCGGTGGACCAGCAGGTCGCGGACGGTCATCAGCTTGGTGACGATCGGGTCGCTCATCTGGAAGGCCGGCAGGTGCTTGGTGACAGGGTCGTCCCAGGAAAGGCGCCCTTCCTCGACCAGCATGCCGATCAGGGCGGCGGTCATGGCCTTGGTGTTCGAGGCGATGCCGAAGACGGTGTTCTCGTCGCAGCGGTCCTGGGTCCCAAGCGTCTTCACGCCATAGCCCTTGGCCAGGGTGACCTTGCCGTTCTCGACGACGGTGACGCCCAGGCCCGGCTGGTCGGGGAAGGCGGCCATGACCTCCTGCGCGAACTTGTCGACGGCCGCGCCGACCGCGCCGGTCTCCTGCCGGGCCCAGGCTCGACTGTCGAACGCCGCCAGGCCCGCCGTCGCCAGGGCCGAGACAAGGGCGGAGCGGCGGGTCGTGGTCAGCATGGGGCGGCTCTCATAAGGGAATCCTCTCCCTGGGGAGAGGAGGGACCCATTGCGTAGCAATGGGAGGTGAGGGGGTAAACCGTTGGCCGCGAAACCCCTCACCCTCCCATCCCGACCTTCGTCGGGACGGGCCCCGCCCTCTCCCTCGGGGAGAGGGTCTCTCTAATTCCCGCCGTCCAGCAGCCGCCGCGCGATGACCTGGGCCTGGATCTCGCCCGCGCCCTCGAAGATGTTGAGGATCCGGGCGTCGGCCAGCAGGCGGCTGGCGGCGTATTCCATCGCGAAGCCATTGCCGCCGTGAATCTGCAGGGCGTTGTCGGCGGCGGCCCAGGCGACGCGGGCGGCGATCAGCTTGGCCATGCCGGCCTCGAGGTCGCAGCGCTTGCCCTCGTCCTTCTGGCGGGCGGCGAAATAGGTCAGCTGGCGCACACCCATGATTTCGGCGGCCATCATGGCCAGCTTGTTGGCCACGCGCGGGAACTCGAAGATCGCCTGGCCGAACTGCTTGCGGTCGAGGGCGTAGCCGAGGCCCACCTCCAGCGCCGCCTGGGCCACGCCGACGGCGCGGGCGGCGGTCTGGATGCGGGCGCTCTCGAAGGTGGCCATCAGCTGCTTGAAGCCCTGGCCCGGGACGCCGCCCAGCAGGTTTTCGGCCGGCACGGTGAAGCCGTCGAAGCCCAGCTCGTACTCCTTCATGCCGCGATAGCCGATCACCCCGATCTCGCCGCCGCTCATGCCCTCGGCGGGGAAGGGGGCTTCGTCGGTCCCGCGCGGCTTGGGCGCCAGCAGCATCGACAGGCCGCGATAGTCGGTCGTGCCCGGCTCGGTGCGGACCAGCAGGGTCATGACGTCGGCGCGGGCGGCGTGGGTGATCCAGGTCTTGTTCCCGGTGACGACGTAGCTGTCGCCCTTCAGCTCGGCGCGGGTGCGCAAGGACCCGAGGTCGCTGCCGGTGTTCGGCTCGGTGAAGACGGCGGTCGGCAGGATCTCGGCGCTGGCGATCTTGGGCAGCCAGTACTGCTTCTGCTCTTCCGTCCCGCCGGTCAGGATCAGCTCGCCGGCGATCTCCGACCGCGTGGCCAGCGACCCGACGCCGATCCAGGCGCGCGACAGCTCCTCGGAGACCACGCACATGGCGGTCTTGCCCATGCCGCTGCCGCCGTATTCCTCGGGGATGGTCAGGCCGAAGACGCCCAGCTCGCCCAGCTCCTGAACGAGCTCGATCGGGATCAGTTCGTCCTTCAGGTGCCATTCGTGGGCGAAGGGCGTGACCTTCTCCTCGGCGAAGGCGTGGAACTGGTCGCGGATCATCTCGAAGGTTTCGTCGAGGCCGGTGTTCTCCAGCGTCGGGCGGCCCCGCGCCTCTGCCAGGCGCTGGGCGATCCGGCTCTTCACGGCCTGGGTCCCGCCCTCGACCATCAGCTTCATCAGGCCGTTGGAATAGAGCCGGTTCAGCACCGCGCGGTCCTCGACCAGGTGCGCGGGGCGGACGATCTCGCCCTGGTTCATCGGCACGCCGCCGACCAGCTGGGCGCAGTATTCCGAGAACAGCAGCTGGGCCAGCAGGGCCTCGATCTCGCCAAAGCGGCCTTCGGCTTCCAGCCGCTCGGCCCAGCCGGCGACCTGGTTCAAGAGTTCGGCATAGGAAGCGTACCAGCCATAGCCGTGGACGCGGTGCTGGTGGACGTCGGCCAGCTTGCGGTCGACCTTCCCACCTTCCGGCGCTATGTGCGCCAGCACGGCGGGCTTGGCCTCGGCTACGAACAGGCCCGCCGCGTCGGCGGCCTCGCGCAGCAGGCCCAGCAGGCCGGGCAGGACCAGATTGTCGGTATTGTCGCGCGCGAGTGTCGTGGTCATGGCTTGCTCCCCTTGGCCAAACAGATGTTTTGCGCCAAACAATTGTTTTCTTTCACCGTGGCGCATTTCGCATCTGCGAGCAATGCCGCGCTGCAACATAAAGATCACAAAACGGGGAGTCCGATGATCAAGGTCCACCACCTCAACGAGTCGCGCTCGCAGCGCATCCTGTGGCTGCTGGAGGAGCTGGGCCTGCCTTACGAGATCGTCCAGCACACCCGCGATCCCCAGACGCGCCTGGCGCCGCCGTCGCTTCTGGCGGTGCATTCGCTGGGCAAGTCGCCGGTGATCGAGGACGACGGGCGGGTGATCATCGAGTCCGGGGCGATCATCGACTACGTGATCCGCCGTCACGGCGGCGGCCGCCTGGCGCCGGACATGGCGAGCGCCGACTACGACCTCTACCAGCAGTGGCTGCACTACGCCGAGGGCTCGGCCATGCTGCCGCTGCTGCTAAACATGTATGTCGGCCGCCTGGGCGAGGCCGGCGCGCCGCTGCACCCGCGCATCCACTCCGAGATCGCCAACCACCTGGCCTTCGTCGACCAGAGCCTGGCTGGGCGTGAGTTCTTCGTCGGCGACAGCCTGACGGGCGCCGACATCCAGATGAGCTTCGTGCCCGAGGTGGCCAAGGCCATGGGCAAGCTCGGCGACTATCCGAACCTCGCCGCCTGGATCGGCAAGATGCACGCGCGACCGGCCTGGAAGACGGCGCTGGACAAGAGCGGGCCCTACGCCCTGGGGGCCTAGGAAATCGGGCGCTCAAGGGGAGCGCTTGCTCAGCGCTTCCCCCACTTCGCCAGCCTGTCCCGGGCCGGCCGCTCGAACGCCACCAACGACAGGTAGGCGATCGGGAACAGGGCTACGACCCAGAACAGGCACCACAGCCGCATGGCGTCGCCGTCCAGCCGCCAGGCGCTGAAGCCCACCCAGTTGAGGGCGATCTTCAGCGCGATCGGGTGCAGCAGGTAGAGGCTGAAGCTGAGCTGCGCCCAGGGCGCCAGGCGGCGGCTCACCCCGCCCTGGACGCCTTGCGCGTCGGCCGCCACGCCCGCCAGCCCCACGGCGTAGATCACCAGCAGCAGCACGGTCCGCGAGGCGCCGGCCCACGAGGCGGCCATGAACACGCCCAGCAGCGCCCACATGACGATGCGCGCGAACGGCAGCCTGGCCAGCGTGTCCCGCGCCTGCCAGGCCAGCATGCCCAGCATGAATCCCGGAACCGCGCGGGCGACGCCGAAGTCGTAGGTCCATTGCGAGAAGCTCTCGCCGTCGCGGGTGATCCAGACCAGCAGGGCCAGGCTGCCGACCGCCACGGCGGCGGTCGCCCAGCGGCCCCTCGCGGTGATCCAGAAGAGCAGGGGCAGGGCGATATACAGGCCCATCTCGGCGCTGATCGCCCAGCTGACGAAGTTCCAGGTCTGGGCCTTGCAGGTTCCCCAGGCGTGGACGAACACGAGGTTCGGGACGATGCAGGCGACATCGTAGCGCGACGGGTCCCGCTCGCTGATCACGCCGGCCCAGCCGAGCGCGGCGATCACCACGAACACCCCTAGCGTCGCCCAGTGCAGCGGCCCCAGCCGCGCCACCCGCTTGCGCAGGAAGTCACCGTACTTGGCGAGGGTCGTCAGCTTGCCCGTGTAGATCGCCGCCATCACGTAGCCGGAGATCAGGAAGAACAGGTCGACGATCAGGCTGAAGCTCTTGATCGTGTCGTCCGCCGCCTGCCACCGGCCATCCAGATTGATGAACCGGTTGAAGTGGAAGACCACGATCATCACCGCCCCGACGATCCGCAGGGCGTCGAGGTGCAGCATCTGGTCGGAGTCGGGTTTCAGCGGCGGCAACTTCAGCATGGGCCAGTGGTGGCATGGCGGGCCGTGCGCAGACAATGGCGCAGGCGGGGCGGTGGAAATCGAGAAGGTGACAAACGTTCGTTTAAGGTCCAGCCTCGCGGCATGGCCCCGTCAGAGGGCCGAAGCCTAGGGTGTGGCATGAGCGAACTGGCGGGGACGCCTCCGGGCGTGAGCGAGGTGCTGGGCGAGGCCGGCGCCGAGGATGTGCTGGTCCCGGTCCCGAAAAAACGGCTCTCGCGCGGGGCGCTGAGCTGGATCCTGCACCAGGGCAGCCGCGATCCCTATGTGATCCTGGTCACCATCTATGTGTTCGCGCCCTATTTCTCGCGGGTGCTGGTCGGCGATCCGGTCAAGGGCCAGGCGACCGTCGCCGACATCTCCACCGTCTACGGCCTGCTGACCGCCCTGACGGCGCCGCTGCTGGGCGCCTCGATCGAGCGCTACGGCCCGCGCAAGCCGTTCATGGCGGTGATCCTGGCGGTCATGCTGCCGATCCTCCTGGCCCTGTGGTTCGCCAAGCCCGGCGGGCTGCCGGTCGGCCTGGTCGGCGCCGCCCTGATCACCCTGGGCGTGGCCTATAACCTGGGCGACGTGCTGAACAACTCGCTGCTGTCGCGGGCGGCCGAGCCGGGCCAGGAGCCGGTGCTGTCGGGCCTGGGCTACGCGGTGGCCAACGGGCTGTCGGTGTCCCTGCTGATCTTCGTGATGTGGGCCTTCGTGCTGCCGGGCCAGGTCCCGTGGTCGTTCGTGCCGTCCGCGCCGCTGTTCGGCCTGAGCCAGGCCGACAATGAGCCCAGCCGCCTGGCCGGCCCGCTGTCGGCGGTGGTGATGCTGCTGGGCGCGATTCCGTTCTTCCTGTGGACCCGCGACGCGGCCCGCACCGGCGTCTCGCTGCTGGCGTCCTTGAAGGAGGGCGTGCGGCTGATCATCGACACCTTCGCCAACCTGAAAGGCCACGCCGAGGCCGCCAAGTTCCTGGGCGTGCGGATGTTCTACTGCGACGGCATGACCGCGATGATCATCTTCGGCGGCCTGTTCGCGGCCGGGATCATGGGCTGGGGCGAGCTGGAGATGCTGGCCTACGGCGTCTCGCTGTCGGTCTTCGGCGTGCTGGGCGGCCTGGTCGCGCCGGTGCTGGACCGGACGCTGGGCCCGCGCCGCGCCGTCCAGGTCGAGATCGCCGGCTGCATCCTGATGCTGCTGGGCATGATCGGCACCACCCGCGACAAGATTCTGTTCTTCTGGCCGTGGTCCGCGAGCGCCCATCCGCCGGTGTGGAACGGGCCGCTGTTCCAGACCCTGCCGGAGCTGGTCTATCTGGGCTGCGGCCTGATGATCGCCGTCTGCGTCACTGCCCAGTACGCCTCGAGCCGCACGCTGCTGGTCCGCCTGGCCCCGCCCGACCGGATGGCCGCCTTCTTCGGCCTGTTCTCGCTGTCGGGCACGGCGACGGTGTGGCTGGGCTCGCTGCTGGTGGCCCTGGCGACCAAGATCTTCCAGGCCCAGGTGGCGGGCTTCATCCCGATCATGGCGCTGATGCTGGTCGGGCTGATCGGTCTGTCGACGGTGAAGGGCGGCGGGCGGGAGGGCGCGTGATACTTGCCCCCACCTGACCTGCTTCGCAGGTCGTCTGCCCCCGGAGGGTGCAGAAGAGAAACCCTTCCTCCCCCATTGGGGGAGGGGGACCGCCGAACGGCGGTGGAGGGGGCCTGCCGACGCTGCTATCAACGCTCCATGCGCCGCGTCGCCATCCTGACCGCCCCTTGGCGCGAGCCCGTCTGGGCCCTGGCGCCCTTTCGGGACGAGCCCCACGCCTGCGCGCTGATCTCCGGCGGGCAGGGCGGGCGGTGGTCGTATCTGCTGCGCGCCCCGGACCAGACCTTCAGCCTGACCGCGAAGGACGCCGCCGACCCGTTCGCGGCGCTCGCCGCGCTGCTGGGTCCGCGCCAGCCGACCGATCCGGACGGCCCGCCGTTCCAGGGCGGCGTCGTCGGGCTGGCGGCCTATGAGCTGGGTGACTGGATCGAGCGCCTGGGCCTGCCGCGCTCCGACTGGCCGGACCTGGCCTGCGCCCGCTATCCGGCGCTGCTGGCCTTCGACCACCACGCCCGCCAGGTGCTGGCGATCGGCCGGGGCGAGACCGAGGGCGACGCCGACACGCGCGCCCGCGCCGCCCTGGCCTGGCTCGACGCGCGGGCCACGCAGAGGTCGGAGCCACAGGGCCCGCTCTGCGTCGACCTCGTCGCCGACGATCCCGCGACCTATGAAACCGCCGTCGCCGAGGTGGTCGAGCGCATCCTGGCCGGCGAGATCTTCCAGGCCAATATCGCGCGCGCCTGGAAGGGCCGCCTGGCGCCCGGCGCCGATCCGTTCGACCTGTTCGCCCGCCTGCGCGCCCAGAGTCCCGCGCCGTTCTCGGCCTATCTGCGCCTGCCGGGGCGGGCGATGGTTTCCAACTCGCCCGAGCGGTTCCTGAAGGTCTCGCCGGACGGGACGATCGAGACCCGGCCGATCAAGGGCACGCGGCCCCGCGACCGCGATCCGGCCCGCGACCTGGCCCTGGCCGCCGAGCTCCTGGCCAGCGACAAGGACCGGGCCGAGAACCTGATGATCGTTGATCTGATGCGCAACGACCTGGCCCGGGTCAGCCCGCCGGGCAGCGTGCGCGCGCCCGAGCTTTTCCGGATCGAGAGCTTCGCCAACGTCCACCATCTGGTCTCGACCGTCACCGCGCGCCTGGCCAAGGGGCGCGGCCTGGCCGACCTGCTGCGCGCGAGCTTCCCGCCAGGGTCGATCACCGGGGCGCCCAAGGTGCAGGCGATGCGGGTTATCGCCAGCCTGGAGCCGCCGCGCGGCCCCTATTGCGGCGCGCTGTTCTGGGCGGGGCATGATGGCGCACTCGACTCGAGCGTGTTGATCCGGACCGTGGCCTTGGTCGAGGATGGCGGCGGCTGGCGGGTCGAGGCGCGCGCCGGCGCGGGGATCGTCGCCGACAGCGATCCGCGCGCCGAGCAACTGGAGACCCAGGCCAAGATCGCCGCCATCCGGCGCGCGCTGACGGAGAGCCCTGGATGATCACCCACGACGCCATCCCCTTCGACGATCGCGGCCTGCTGCTGGGCGAGGGTCTGTTCGAGACCTTGCTGGCCGTCGACGGCGAACTGCGACACCTGGACGCGCACCTCGACCGGATGGCGGCGGGCTGCGTCGTGCTGGGCATGCCGTTCGACCGCGCCGAGGCCGAGGGGCTGTGCCGGAGCACGGTCCCCCCGTCGGGACGGATGGCGGTGCGGTTGACCCTGACCGGCGGCTCGGGCGGCCGAGGGCTAGATCGTCCGGCCGACCTCAAGCCGCGGCTCTTCGCGCGGGTGGCGGCGGTGGCGCCGGTGACGACGCCGGCCCGGGTGATGATCTCCCACGTCCGCCGCAACGAAGGCTCGCCGGCCTCGCGGCTCAAGACCCTGGCCTATGTCGACAACGTCCTGGCGCGGACCGAGGCGGTCGCGGCCGGGGTCGACGAGGCCCTGATGCTCAACAACCGCGGCGACGTGGTCTGCGGCGCGGCGGCGAACGTCTTCTGGGTGGAGGGCGGGCGCCTGTTCACCCCGGCGCTCGACTGCGGCGTCCTGCCCGGCGTCACCCGCGCCCGGCTGCTGGCCGCGCAGGCTGTCGAGGAAGTGGCCGCCGGACCGCAGGTGCTGGAGCAAGCCGAGGCGGTGTTCCTGACCAACAGCCTGATCGGCGTACGGCCCGTCTCCCGCCTGGGCGAGCGGACGTTCGCGCCGCACCCGCTGGTCGAGCGCCTGCGTTCGGCCCTGCCAGCCTGAGCCGCTTCCCTGGGCGGCCGGGCGCCGTCGCCGGATGCGTGCTTGGTAAATTACCGATTAACCCTTTGTATTTTACCGCCAATTAACAGGCCGACGGGAACTTGCCGGTGTTTTTGGACGGGCCGTAAATCAAGCTGGGTTGAAGCCTGGCGCTCGCGGCCCTTGGTGGGAGACCCAGTCATGACCAAGTTCGCCGCCCGTTTCCTACGGGACGAATCCGGTTCCACGGCCATCGAATACGGTCTGGTGGTCGCCTTGATCGCGGTGGTGATCGTCACGGCGGTGACCACGCTGGGCGACAAGCTTCCGGGCCTTTTCGGCCGCCCCGCCGTCGCCGCGGCGAAGCCGGCGCGCAACTAGGCTAAAATCCATTAAGTAAAACATGCGGGGAGGGCGAAGCAATTCGCCCTCATTTTTTTGACTGCACTTCAGGCGCGCGTCGGTAGCATTTAATTAAGCGCGATGAATAAGAGCAATTTTAGGCATACTGACTAGCGTCGCCGGCATCGGATCATATCTTCAGGACCGCGCCATGACGCAGCTGATCAAGGCCTTCGCCAAAGACGACTCGGGCCTCGCCGGCATCCAGTACGGGCTGTTCGTCGCCCTTATCGCCCTCATCACCGCCGTCTGTGTCACGGGCCTGGGCGTGATGTTCAGCCCCGCCGCCAAGATCACCGGCGTCGGCGTCGGCGTCGGCGGCGAATAGCGACCCCGAAACCTTCTCCCGACGGAGCGAGGCCTTGCTAGCTCTGCAGATTGCGCTGCTGATGGTCTTTCCGACCCTGGCGATCGTCGGGGCGCTGAAGGACCTGACCAGCTACACGATCCCCAACTGGATCGCGCTGGCGCTGGCGGCCGCCTTTCCGGCCGCCGCCCTGGCCAGCGGCGCCAGCCTGGAGACGGTCGGGCTGTGCCTGGCCGTCGGCTTCGGCGCTCTGGTTCTGGGGCTGGGGATGTTCGCCGCGGGCTGGATCGGCGGCGGCGACGGCAAGCTGCTGGCCGCCTGCGCCCTGTGGCTGGGCTGGCCGGCGGTGCTGCCCTTCCTGCTATACACGGCCCTGGCGGGCGGGGCGCTGACCTTCGCCATACTGGCCCTGCGCTCGGGCTGGGTGGCCCCGATGGTGGCGGGCGGACCGGCCTGGATGCGCCGGCTGGGCCAGTCCGACGCCGGCCTGCCCTATGGCGTCGCCATCGCCGTCGGCGCCCTGAGCGCGTTTCCGTATTCGGCCCTGGCCCAGGGCCATCTGGTCTAGACGTCGACTTCGCAGTCGGTGCGCAGCAGCCGGGCGCGGCGATAGTCGAAATAGCTGGTGCAGCGCTGGCCGCCGCGAACCGTCTCGTGCGGAATGACGTCGGTCGTGGCCAGCACCTCGTGCAGCTGGGTGCGCCCGTCGCTGTTCCAGTCCATCTCGCCCCAGCGGTAGCCGCGATCGATGACGGTGCTGACGATGAAGGCGGCGTAGAGGGCCGGCGGCAAGGCGAGCAGCACCGCGATCCGGCCAATCAGTTTGCGCATGAGGTCCCCCCCGGACGAGCGCGTGCTTAATACATCAAATGAGGGACGGGCAAGACGAGCGTTTTGCCGCACGCGGCTCAGGGCGCGAGCCGGCCGCGCACGACGGTCAGCGACCAGGGCGGCAGGACCACCTCGCGCCGCCCGTCCTGGCGCAGGCGCAGGGCCGGCAGGGTCTTTGACGGGCGGCTGTTCTCGCCATCGTCTTTCCAGGCGTAGCGCGTCCCGTCATAGCGCCAGACCTCGACCTGGCCCTGGAACCCGCGCGAGCGCCCGGCGGCGTCGCGGAAGACGAGCTTGGCGGCGTGGGCGGTCTCGGCGTCGCGGTTGACCAGCATCAGCGCCCACTGGCCGTCCGGCCGCTTGACGGCGTAGGCCGTCACCGGCGCCCGGCCCTTGGCGTCGCGAACGGTGGAGGCGGCGGGCCAGACCTGGTGCAGGCCGTTTCCGGGCTGGCTCCAGGCGCCGGTCAGCAGGCGGGCGGCCTCGAAGGTCGGGCTGGGCCACTTGGCCTGGCCGTTCTCGTCGGTCTGCCAGGTCATCATGTTGCCGTAGCCGGCGCAGGCCTGATGCTGGTTGATCGGGGTGTTGGGCGTGTAGCCGAACAGGAAGGCCTGGTCGCCGCCCATCGCCATGAACTGGCCCACCGTGTCGGCGTTCAACAGCGCCGCCGGAATCTCCGACATCACCCGCCCCGAATAGGCCGAGAAGCCATACTCGGCGATGACCAGCGGCGTCGCCTTCGGCACGCCGTCCTCGGCCAGGCGACGGAAGGTCTCGTCCATCATCGCCGTGTGGTCCTTGAGCTTCTCGTCGACCCGCCCGCAGACGTCGTCGAACGGGTAGTGCTCGAACGAGACGAAGCCCAGGTCCTTCATCCGGTCGCGGCTCTTCAGGTAGGTCACGAAGCGCTGGTTCCACCAGCGGCTCTCGCCCCGGTCGGGCATCCACATCTCGGTCATGGCCGACTGTAGGCTGGGGCCGCCGGTGACGATGGCCGGGTCGACCGCCTTCACCACGTCGGCCATCTGGATGTAGAGCGCGCCATAGTCCTCGGGCGAGCCGTACTGGCCGTCGGCCTCCTCGCCGATCTCGACCTGGGTGAGGGGATAGCCGCGACGCTTGAGCCAGCGGATCTCGGCCGCGACGTTCTCGGGCGTGTCGAACAGCGCCCCGACCGGGACCATCATCGGCAGGCCGCTCGTCAGGCCGCTGCGATAGACGAGATCCAGGCCCGGCTGCTCCAGGTCGCGGTCCAGGTCGACCGCCCGGTGCCAGGGATCGGTCGACGAGACGTGCATGATGCTTTGGGTCTTGTTCGAGCGGCCCTTGCGGATCGCGTCGACGAAGCGCTCGCCGTCCATGCGGCCGATCCCGATCTCGCCCAGGGCGTAGCCGAGGCGGTCGCGCACGTCGGTGGAGCCGGCCGGCGCCGTCCCCGAGCCCTTGCTCATCATTACGCGGATAAAGCCGGTGCGGATCGGGGCGTCGGCCAGCTTCAGCGTCACCTCGCCGCCGGTCGCGCCCTTGATGTCGCCATGTGGGAAGGTGACCCAGCGGCCGTCGTGGTCATAGTCGTCGCGGCCGACCCAGTACTGCACCTGGTAGTCGACGGCGTAGGGCGTGGCCCACCAAAGGCGCGCGGTGTCGACGGCGGTCTCGTCGCCCAGCTCGGCGATCAGCCACTGCGGCCGGGCCGGGGCGTGGGTGTGGCGGCTGTCGAGATAGGGGTTGGACTTCCAGAAGCTCGCCGGATCGCCGTCGGCCAGCCGCGAATAGCCGGCGTTGTTGGCGTTGTCGTTGGTCATGCCCCGCCTTGGCAGGTCATAGCCGTGCGACAGCAGGATGGGCGCGCCGGGCTTGTCGCTCGAGGTCCAGTAGCCCTGCTGGCGGGCGGGATCGCTCCAGCGTCCCTCCGGGTTCCAGTGCCAGGCCTCGGCGCCCAGCTCGGTCCGCAGGCGGTAGGTGATCGACTTCAGGCCCGCCTGGCGCATGGCCGCCACGTTGTGCGGCGTGTAGGTCGCCTTGACCTCGTCGCGGCCCATGCCGTCCAGCCCGCCGCCGAACGCCACGTCGGGGCGGAAGGTGTTGGCGGGTTTGCCGGCCGACAGGTCGACGATGATCTTGTCCGCAACGGGCGTGGCGGCGAGGAGGGCGAGGAGGGTGATCACGGGTCAGCAGCGGCCTGGCTTTTCGGATGGCCGCTCTTAGGCCCATTCCCACCGGCCGTCATGTCCGCCCTTGGCCGCAGGGCGGCGAGGGCGAGAACGGTTGCGGCGCGCGCGCGCTTGCGACACATGGAGAAGGCGTTTGCGCGGGCGCGCCGGGCCAAGACCGGCCCCAGCCCTGCGGCAGGCGCGGAGCCAGCTTTCGAAGAGGCCGCCGATGTCCGACGCGACGCACCCGATCCTCAGCCAGGGCGAGAACGGCGCCATTCCCGTCCACCCGCTGGCGGAGGCCGAGGTCGAGGCGTTCCTGGCCCGCAAGCGCGCGCCGGTCCGGACCTTCGCGGCCGCCAACAGGTTCACGGGCAAGACCGGCCAGGTGCTGGCGGTCCCCGGGGCCAGCGGGGCGGTCGAGCAGGTGCTGCTGGGCCTGGGGAGCGGCCGTGTCGATCCGACGCTGCTGCGGACCCTGGCCGGCAAGCTGCCCGCCGGCGACTACGCGCTGTCGAAGCTGCCCAAGGGCGTCGATCCCGAACAGGCCGCCCTGGCCTTCGCGCTGGGGACCTATCGTTTCGACCGCTACAAGAAACACGGCGAGCCGACCGCCCGCCTGGTCGCGCCCAAGGGCGTGGACGCCGCGTTCGTCACCGCCCTAGCCCACGCCTGCGCCCTGGCGCGCGACATGGTCAACACCCCGGCCAACGACATGGGCCCGCTGCAGATCGAGACGATCGCCGGCGAGATCGCCGAGAAGTACGGCGCCGCCCTGTCGGTCGTGCGCGGCGATGATCTGCTGAAGGAGAACTACCCGGCCGTCCACGCGGTCGGCCGCGCCGCCGTCCCCTCGCGCGCGCCGCGCATGATCGAGGTCAGCTGGGGGGATGCAGCCCACCCGTGCGTAGCAATCGTCGGAAAAGGCGTAGTGTTCGACACCGGCGGCCTGGACATCAAACCCTCGGCCGGGATGCGGCTGATGAAGAAGGACATGGGCGGCGCCGCCCACGCCCTGGCGCTGGGGCGGATGGTCATGGAGGCCAAGCTGCCCGTGCGGCTGGTGATCCTGACCCCGGTGGTCGAGAACGCCATCAGCGGCGACGCCATGCGCCCCGGCGACGTGCTGCAGACCCGCGCGGGCCTGACCGTCGAGGTCGGCAACACCGATGCGGAAGGCCGCCTGATCCTGGCCGACGCCCTGACCCGCGCCGCCGAGCTGAAGCCGGCCCTGACCCTGGACTTCGCCACCCTGACCGGCGCGGCGCGGATGGCCATGGGGCCGTTCGTGATCCCGTTCTGGACGCCCGACGACAAGCTGGCCGGCCAGATCGAGGCGGCGTCGAAGGCCGTGGCCGACCCGCTGTGGCGCCTGCCCCTGACCGAGGCCTATCGCGACGCCCTCGACAGCGACATCGCCGACCTGAAGAACGACCCCGACGGCTGGGCCCAGGCGGGCGCCACGACGGCGGCGCTGTTCCTGCAGCGCTTCGCGCCCTCCGGCGACGACATCGGTCCCTGGGCGCACTTCGACGTCTTCGCCTGGAATCCCAAGGGCCGGCCCGGCTATCCGGTCGGGGCGGAAGTCCAGGCCATCCGCGCCGCCTTCGCCCTGCTGCGCGCGCGGTTTTCCCGATGAGCGCCGGTGATCGTCGCCTGACGCTGCTGCGGGACGGCCTGGCCGACCGCCGGCTGGAGGGCCTGGTCGCCGCCGAGCGTTTCGCCCAGGTGACGCCGATGCAGGTCAGCGCCCCGGTCGCCAGCCTGCGCGTGGCGCCCGCGCCCGACGCCGAGCAGGAGGACCAGCTGCTGTTCGGCGAGACCTTCGACGTACTGTTCGAGACCGGCGACTTCGCCTTCGGCCAGGCCCGTCGCGACCGATACGTCGGCTATGTGCCGATCGAGGCCCTGTCGGCGCCTGTCGTGACGCCCGAGCATCGCGTCTCGGCCTTGCGGACCTACGCCTTCGCCGAGCCGGACATCAAGTCGGCCATCGTCGGCCTCTACAGCCTGAACGCCCTGGTCTCGGTCGAGGCGCGGGAGGGGCGCTTCGTGAAGGGCGCGCGGACCGGCTGGTTCGTCGAGCACCACCTGGCCCCGATCGGCCGCTTCGAGACCGACTATGTCGCCGTCGCGCAGCGGTTCCTGGGCGCGCCCTACCAGTGGGGTGGCCGCGAAAGCCTGGGCCTCGACTGCTCGGCCCTGGTCCAGCAGGCGCTGTACGCCTGCGGCCGCGCCTGCCCGCGCGACACCGACCTGCAGCGCGGCTTCTTCCCCGAGATCGCCGAGGCCGAGCGTCGACGCGGCGACCTGGTGTTCTGGAAAGGGCACGTGGCGATCCTGCTGGACGCCGAGACGATCCTGCACGCCAACGCCCACCACATGGCCGTGGCGATCGAACCGCTGGCCGAGGCGATCGCCCGGATCGAGGCGGCCGGGGTCGGCGCGCCGCTCGGCTACCGGCGGGTCTAGCGCGAGACCAGGCGCCGCCGGTGCGCAGGCGGCGTCCTAACGCGCCGGGCTGACCCGCCAGACCGCGTTGCCGACGTCATCGGCCACCAGCAGCGCGCCGGTCGAGTCCACGGTGACGCCCACCGGGCGCCCCTGGGCCTTGCCGTCCTTGTCGAGGAAGCCGGTCACGAAGTCCTCGACCGGACCGGTCGGCTTGCCGCCGGCGAACGGCACGAAGATCACCTTGTAGCCGGCCTGCGGCTTGCGGTTCCACGAGCCGTGCTGGCCGACGAACACCCCGCCCTTGTAGCGGGCCGGGAAACTGGCCCCCTCGTAGAAGGTCAGGCCCAGCGAGGCGGTGTGGGCCCCCAGGGCGTAGTCGGGGACGATGGCGCGCTCGACCAGGTCGGGGCGGCGCTCGCTGTCCTTGACGCGCTTGTCGACGTGGCGGCCGTAATAGCTGTAGGGCCAGCCATAGAAGCCGCCCTCGCGCACCGAGGTCATGTAGTCGGGCACCAGGTCGTTGCCCAGCTCGTCGCGCTCGTTGACCGCGGTCCACAGCTCGCCGTTGGCCGGGTTCCAGCCCAGGCCGTTGGGATTGCGAAGGCCCGAGGCGAAGACGCGCTTGGCGCCCGTCGCCAGGTCGATCTCGAGGATCGCGGCGCGGTCGACTTCATTGGCCATGCCATTTTCGCCGACATTGCTGTTCGAGCCGACAGTCGCATAGAGCTTCGCGCCGTCCGGGCTGGCGATGATGTTCTTGGTCCAGTGGTGATTGATCGGCCCGCCCGGCAGGTCGGCCACCTTCCGGCCGGCGGCGGTGATCTGGGTCTCGCCGGTCTTGTAGGGGAAGGCGACGATGGCGTCGGCGTTGGCGACGTAGAGCGTCTCGCCCACCAGGGCCATGCCGAACGGCGAATAGAGGTTGGTCAGGAACGGCGTCTTCAGCTCCGCCACCCCGTCGTGGTCGGCGTCGCGCAGCAGGGTGATGCGGTTGGCGCTGGGCACGACCGAGCCGGCCTTCTTCATCAGCATCTTCTGGAAGAAGCCGCGCAGGCCGTGCGGCGGCTCCTTTTTCGGCGGCTCGGCGCTCTCGGCCACCAGGGTGTCGCCGTTGGGCAGGACCAGCAGCCAGCGGGGGTGGGCCAGGCCGGTGGCGAAGGGCTGGACGCGGAAGCCCGCCGGGGCCTTGGGCGTCACGCCCGCGGGCCAGCCGACGACCTCCGAAACCTTAACGGTCGGGATCAGGCTCTTGTGCGGCTCGGGCAGGGCCGGGTTGGGGCCGTAACCCACGGGGCCTGTCTGGGACTGGCTTTGGCCGCAGGCCGACAGCGCCGCGGCGGCGACGCCGACGATCAAGATTTCGCGAAACCTGCGACGCATAGCCGCCTCTCCCCTTCATCCCGCGTTCAAAGCCAAACGCGTTTCATGTTTGCAGGCAACACATACGGTTCGATCCATGGAGAAGTTCCACAGCCCCCTCGCTCACCGCCGCGCTTTCCTCGGCGGCCTGCTGGCGCTCGGCGTTCCGGGCGCGGCGCAGGCGGCCGCGCGCCGCAAGGTTGCGCCGCCTCCGCCGCCTCCGCCGCTGGTCACGGTGCTGGGCGACTCGATCACCGCCGGCCTTGGCCTGGCGCAGGATCGGGCGCTGCCGGCCTGGCTGCAGCGGACCCTGGACGCGATGAAGATCCAGGCGCGGGTGTTCGGGTTCGGCGCGATCGGCGACACCACCAAGGCGGGCCTGTCGCGCGTCGAGCGCATCCCGCCCGAGACCGCCGTCTGCGTGGTGGCCCTGGGCGGCAACGACCTGCTGCAGGGCGCCGACCCGTCCTGGACCCGCGAGAACCTCCGCGCCATCGTCTCGCGGCTGAAGGCGCGTGGCGTGAGGGTGGTGCTGGCCGGGGTGCGAGCCCCGGGCCTGCTGGGCCTGGACTACGCCCGTCGCTTCACCGAGATCTATCCGGCGCTGGCCCGCGAAGAGGGGGTGTTCTATGCGCCCGACTTCTTCACCGGCGTGATCGGCGTCTCGCGCTACATGCAGAGCGACGGCATCCACCCCAACGCCGAGGGCGCGCGGATCATCGCCGAGCGCCTGGCGCCGGTGGTGGCGCAGGCGCTGAAGGGCTGAAGCGGCGGGTGGGGCGATGCGGCCAGCGCCGTCCGTCCCGCCTCCGCGTCCCACGTCACCGCTGAGCGCCCGCTCGCTCAGCGATGAAGGCGCAGGGTTGCGACCGACCGTGGCGGGACCACGAGGCCCGCGACCGGCTCGGCGCGCCGTTGCGCGTCGGTGACGATCAAGCGCCCGGACCATCCCTTTGGCGGGACCAGGCGGCGCGGCGACAGTCCGCCATTGACGTGGACCAGGACCAGCTCCCGGCCGTCCTGCGACACGGCGCCGACCGTATCCAGGTCGTCGACCGGGACCAGCCGGAAACCGGGGCGGATGAAGCGGCTGAACTGGGCCATGACCCAGTAGCGACGCGTCACGTGGATCGTGTGCGGACCTTCGGGCGGTTGGCCATAGTCCGCTTTGATCAGCCCCCAGTTCGACCCCTTGCCGCCGTTGCGGGCGCTGAGGTTCTCCACCGCCTGCCAGAACACCCACGCGGCGGGCTCCAGCCGCTTGAGGTCCATCACGACGTGCTCGGCGAAGGCGAGCGGCGAGGCCATGTCCTCGAAGTTCTCCGGATCCTTGTCCAGCGGGGTGTCGTTCTCGGACATCCAGAGGCGGATCCCGCTGGTGCGGGCGACGTCGCGCACGCCGGTCTGGTTCACCGTCCCATAGCTGTGGACGTTCAGCTGGCCGATCGCCGCGCGGACCTCCGGCGAGTAGGCGGCCCAGTCGGCCAGGAACAGGTGCGAGTTGGTCTCGTCCGGCGCGCTGACCACCGTCTTCAGGCCCCGCGCCTTCAGCGCCGCGGCGGTGGCCAGGATCATCCGGCCCTGCCGCTCGGGGCTCCAGTGCGCGCCTTCCTGGGTGTTGGCCGCGAACCAGTAGTCGCTGTTGGGTTCGTTGACGGGCGACAGCGTGCGGAAGGCCACGCCATGCCGGTGCTGGAGCGCCTCGACGACGCGGGCCAGGTAGTCGGCGAACGGCGCCTCCTGGCCGGGGCGCAGGTTGTCGTCGGTTCCCTTCTCGGCGCCCGAGACCTTGCCGCTGACGGTCATGAACCAGGGCGGGGAGTTGGAGAACGCCTCGAAGATCGGCGCGCGCACGCGGGCCTTGATCGCGTCCAGCCACCAGCGCTGGTTGGCGTCGGCGGACCAGTCCCACATCGCCGGGTCCTGCGGGTTCCACCAGTCGGTCCCGGCCGTGCCGGGCGGCGCGCGCCAGAAGCCCGGCACGGCCGCGCCGGGGCGCAGGTAGGGCTTGGTGTCCGGATTGTCGCCGCCGCCGATGTTGTAGCGGGCGATGGTCCAGCCCAGGCCCTGCGGCCCGTACAGCAGGTCGGCCAGGCGCTCGCGGTCGGCGTCGGGCCAGCCGCCCGTGACGTTCGCGAACCAGGCCAGGGCCGTACCCCAGCCCTCGAACACCGGGCCGGCGCGCGACAGGTCGGGCCGCAGCGCGACCGAGACCGTCGGCTCGGCCGCCGCGGCGAGGCTCGGCGTCGCCAGGGCCCAGCCCGCCGCCGCCAGCAGGGCGCGTCGCGAGGGCGAAACAGGGGATGAGGGCTTGGTCATCGATCGTCCTGAATTGTTAGCGGTCACATTTGTCTGACAAATCGGCTAGAGGTTGCATAGCTAAGCTCCGGACGCATTTGCTGCAACCTCTCGTCGAGTTTTCGGGGCGCCATGGGCGCCATTCGGTCGGCGACGGGATGGAAGTTCCTCTAGAAAACAATGGCCTACCGCGCCACGGCGGCGCTTGCCGCGGTCAAGCTCGGTTGGTAGGCCACCGGTAGGGGCAGGGCGGATCCTCCAAAATCGCGGCGGGCCGCGGAAATCATACTTGTATGATAATTGATAGCGTAATATGTCGGACATGAAACCGGGCTCGGAAATAAAGCGCGGTCGAAAAAACATTAGGAGGAGGAGATCTCATGAAGACCATGCAGATGGGATTGATGCTGGGCGCGTCGGTCGTGGCGTTGGGGCTGGCCGCTCCGGCCATGGCCCAGACGGCGCCCGCCCAGGACGATACGGTTTCGGAAGTGGTGGTCACGGGCGTTCGCGAAAGCCTTCGCTCGGCCCAGGCGATCAAGCGTAGCGCCGACCAGATCGTCGATTCGGTCCAGGCCCAGGACATCGGCAAGCTGCCGGACGCCAATACGACCGAAGCCCTGCAACGCATCACCGGTGTCCAGATCCAGCGCCGGTACGGCGAAGGCGCCACCGACTTCGATCACCGCACCCAGCCGGCCGTCACCGTGCGCGGCCTGACCCAGGTGCAGAATTTCCTCGATGGCCGCGCGATCTATTCGGCCTCGGGCGGCCGGGCCTTCGACCTGGAAGGCGTGCCGCCGGAACTGCTGTCGGGCATCGACGTCTACAAGAACGCGCCGGCCAACATCATCGAGGGCGGCGTCGGCGGGGCGGTCAACCTGCGCACGCGCAAGCCGTTCGACGCCTCGGGCCGGGTGCTCAGCGCCACCGTCCGCGGCAACCACTACGATCGCGTCGGCAAGGACGGCGGTTCGATCTCCGGCCTGTACAGCAACCGCTGGGACACCGCGGCCGGCGAGATGGGCTTCCTGGTCAACGCCGTGCTCAGCAAGAGCCACTATCGCCAGGACGGCCTGCTGGCCGGTCCGTTCGACACGGTTCCGGCGGGTTCGATCGCCAACGCGCCGGCCAACGCCCAGGTGCCCTACGGCTTCGAGATCTATGACGACACCGGCGATCGCAAGCGCCTGGGCATCGCCACCGCCTTCCAGTGGAAGCCCACCGACGACCTGCTGATCACGGCCCAGTACCAGCGGACCAAGTACTGGTTCAACCGGACCGGCGCCTACTATTACGACTACAACAACCGCTCGAACGTGCGGAACGCGGCCGGCGTGGTGACCAGCTACGGCACCGACCCGCTGCCCGGCGCGGCCTTCACCTTCAACGACGAAGGCTATGCGACCAAGGGCTCGCTGCAGAACCAGACGTTCGAGACGGGCCGCTTCGACCAGCAGCTGTGGAGCCAGAGCCAGAACTTCACCCTGAACGCCGCCTGGCGGGTCAGCGACAAGCTGAAGACCAATTTCGACGTCCAGTACCTGAAGTCGTACTACAACGCCGACCGCAACGGCCACGTCCTGTCGCTTTACACCCAGGCCGGCCAGACGGCCCTGACCACGCCGCACAAGACGGTCGTCGACTTCGACCTGACCGGCAAGTATCCGCGGTTCGAGGTCCGTGACCCCGGCCTGCTGAACAATCCGGCCAACTACACGACGCCTTATGTCGCCGACTCGCTGCAGCGGAACAGCGCCGAGACCTTCGCGCTGGCCGGCGACTTCGAATACGACTTCGAAGGCGGCTTCTTCGACAAGCTGCGCGGCGGCGCGCGCTATTCGGACAACAGCATCGACCTGCGCGGCACCTGGCACGGGGTCTGCGTGACCTCGCTGGGCGCGGACCCGAACTGCTCGGCGCCCGCCGGCACGCCGCTGGTCCCGCTGAGCGCCCACCCGCAACTGGCGATGAAGGGTCCGTCCAAGAACTGGTTCGACGGCAACACCGTCAAGGCCGGCCTGCTGTATCCGGCGTTCCCGTCGGGCGACGGCGTCTGGGCCCAGACCAAGGCGCTCTACGCCATGCTCGGCGCGCAGACCAAGGACAACTTCACGCCCGGCGACCTGAACAGCCAGACCGAGAAGACCTATACCGGCTGGGCGGTGGCCGACTACGACACCCAGATCGGCGGCGTCGCGATCGACGGCGGGATCGGCGTGCGGGTGATCAAGACCGAAGCCACCTCGATGGGCACCCAGTTCAACAACGATGGCACGTCCAAGGCCATCGACATGGACAACAGCTACACGCGTGTGCTGCCCAGCTTCAACCTGCGGGCCAAGCTGACCGACACCCTGCAGGCGCGCCTGGCCTATTCGAAGGGCCTGGCCCGTCCGAACTTCGACCAGCTGTCGACCAACGTCACGCTCAACAACCCCAACCAGAAGAACCCGATCACTGGCCACCCCAGCGCCAGTTCGGGCAATCCGAACCTGCGCCCGATCGAGTCGGACAACTACGACCTGACGGCCGAGTGGTACTTCGCCAGCACCGGCTCGCTGACCGCGGGTCTGTTCTACAAGAAGGTCGACGGCTTCCTGGCCGGCGGCACGGTGACGGGCACGTATGACGGCGTCGTCTATGACGTCAGCACCGTGGTCAACACCGGCAGCGGCACGGTCAAGGGCCTGGAAGTCGGCTACCAGCAGTTCTTCGACTTCCTGCCGGGCGTGTTCAGCGGCCTGGGCCTGCAGGCCAACTACACCTATGTCGACAGCAACGTGGAGAACCCGTTCTTCTCGCCGGGCTCCAACGCGCCGCAGCAGCTGCCGCTGGAGAAGCTGTCCAAGAACAGCTTCAACGTGATCGGCCTCTACGAGAAGGGCCCGGTCAGCGCCCGCATCGCCTACAACTGGCGCTCGCGCTACCTGGACCAGACGACGGGCAGCGGCGCCAACGGCCAGGCTCAGTACGCCAAGCCGTACGCCTCGCTCGATGCGTCGATCAGCTACGACATCAACGAGCACGTCGCGGTGTCGTTCGACGCGGTCAACCTGAACAACCGCATGAACGTCCTCTACATCGGCACGCCCGCCGCGCCGCTGCAGTACCAGCTGAACGACCGCCGCTACGGCTTCGCCGTGCGCGTGACCTACTAACCCCCCCCTGCTAGCCGGCGCGACCCTTGTCGCGCCGGCGTCTTTTTTCGTAGGGTTTCCATGATGAGCCAGGCCACAGCGACCTCCGCCGCCGCGGCGTCCGCCCGTCATGGCCCGCTCGATCGCATCGTCATCGTCGGCGGCGGGGCGGCGGGCTGGATGGCGGCCGCGGCGCTGTCGCGCGTGCTGGGGCCGCGCGGGCCGGCCATTACGCTGATCGAGTCCGAGGACATCGGCATCGTCGGGGTGGGCGAGGCGACCATTCCGCCGATCCGCGCCTTCAACGCCCTGATCGGCCTGGACGAGGCGACCTTCGTCCGCGAGACGCAAGGCACGTTCAAGCTGGGCATCGCCTTCGTCGACTGGACCCGGCTCGGCGACCGCTACTTCCATCCCTTCGGCGTCTATGGCCACGACTTCGGGGTCGCCCCGTTCGAGGCGGTCTGGCGCGCCGCGCGCCGCGCGGGCCAGGCCCAGCCCCTGGACGCCTATTCCGTCTGCGCCCGCGCCGCCGCCCAGGGGCGGTTCGCGCCCCTGCCGCAGAGCGCCAACGGCCCGCCGCCGATGGGCTACGCCTTCCACTTCGACGCCGCCCTCTACGCGCGCCTGCTACGCGCCCACGCCGAGGCGGCGGGCGTCGTCCGCCGCGAGGGCAAGGTCGTCGACGTCGCCCTGCGCGGCGCGGACGGCTTCGTCGAGGCCGTCACGCTGGAAAGCGGCGAGCGCATCGCCGGCGACCTGTTCATCGACTGCTCGGGCTTCCGTTCGCTGCTGCTGGGCCAGGCGCTGGGCGCGCGGTTCGAGGACTGGTCGCGCTGGCTGCCCAATGACCGCGCCCTGGCCGTTCCCTCCGCCAATGTCGGACCGCCGCCGCCGTTCACCCGGTCGACCGCGCGGGAGGCCGGCTGGCAGTGGCGCATTCCGCTGCAGCACCGGACCGGCAACGGCTATGTCTTCTCCAGCGCCCATGTCTCGGTCGACGAGGCCCACGACACCCTGCTTTCGGGGCTGGAGGGCCAGCCGCTGGCCGAGCCGCGTCTCCTGACGTTCCAGGCGGGATGCCGCGAGGCCTGCTGGGTCAAGAACGTGGTGGCGCTGGGCCTGGCCTCGGGCTTCCTGGAGCCGCTGGAGTCGACCAGCATCCACCTGATCCAGGCGGGCGTCGCGCGCCTCCTGGAAATGCTGCCGACCAAGGCGTTCGAGCCCGCCGATGCGCGTCGCTACAACCGCCTGATGGCGGCCGATTTCGAGAACGTCCGCGACTTCCTGGTCCTGCATTTCCACGTCACCCAGCGCGAGGACACGGCCTATTGGCGGGATCTGCGGGCCATGGCCCCGCCCGACAGCCTGGCCGAGCGGCTGGCCATCCATCGCGCCACGGGGCGGATCTTCCGCGAGGCGGACGAGCTTTTCACCAAGACCAGCTGGCTGGCCGTGCTGGAGGGCCAGCAGGCGCCGGTGATGGGCGAGGACCCGCTGGCCCTGGCCGTCCCGCCGGAGGTCGCCGCCACGCGCCTGGCCCGGATCGCCGAGCTGGCCCGCGAGGCCGCCGACAGCATGCCTGGACACGCCGAATTCATCGCCGCGCGCTGCCAGGCCAGGGCGTCGGCCTGAACTTGATCATCGATGTGAGACTGGCCGGACTCGGTCCGAGCGGAGGGTGCGTATGAAGAAGGTGCTGTTGGCCGGCGTGGCCTGGCTGGGCGTGGCGGGCGCGGCGATGGCCCAGGGGCCGCAGGTCCAGCCCGTGCAGGTGGACCCCTCGCGGCCGGACTGGGAGAACCCGGCGGTCTATGCGCGCGGCAAGCTGCCCGCCTCGGCGACGCATTTCCCGTTCGAGAGCCGCGAGGCGGCCCTGGCCGGCGACCAGACCCGGTCGGCGCGCTACCAGACGCTGGACGGTCAATGGAGCTTCAGCTTCTCGCCTTCGTCGGACGCCGTCCCGGAGGGCTTCGAAAAGCCCGACTATGACGTGTCGGGCTGGAAGACCATCAAGGTCCCGGCCATGTGGCAGACCGAAGGCTACGACCAGCCGCGCTACAACAACATCACCTATCCCTTCCCAGCCAACCGCCCGCTGATCCCGCACGCCACCAACCCGGTCGGCAGCTATCGCCGGACGTTCGAGGTCCCGGCGGGCTGGTCGGGACAGGACGTCATCCTCCATATCGGCGCCGCGGGTTCGGCCTATCGCGTGTGGGTGAACGGCAAGGAGGCGGGCTATTCCGAAGACTCCAAGCTGCCCAGCGAGTTCGACGTCACGTCCCTGCTGGTCCCCGGCCAGAAGAACATCGTCGCCATCCAGATCCACCGCTGGTCGGACGGCTCGTACCTTGAGGACCAGGACTTCTGGCGGGTGTCGGGGATCGAGCGGTCGGTCTATCTGAAGGCCGTCCCCAAGACCCGCCTGACCGATCTGTTCGTCCACGCCGGCCTCGACAAGGCCTATAGGGACGGGGTGCTGTCGACCGACGTCGCCCTGACCCGGCGCGACCAGCCGGTCGTCGTCCGCATGACCCTGCTGGACGGCGACAAGCCCGTCCTGACCCAGGAGGCCAAGGTCGCGGCCGGCGCGGCCCGCACCCAGACCCTGTCGGCCAATGTGCCCGGCGTGCGTCAATGGACCGCCGAGACGCCCAACCTCTACACCCTGCTGGTCGAGGTGCTGGACGCCAAGGGCGGCGTCATCCAGGCCACGCCTCAGCGGATCGGCTTCCGCACGGTCGAGATCAAGAACGGCCGCGTGGCCGTCAACGGCAAGCCCATCGTCATCCGCGGCGTCAACCGCCACGAGCACGATCCGGAGACCTTCCACGTGATGTCGGAGGCCTCGATGCGCCGCGACATCGAGCTCATGAAGCGCAACAACATCAACGCCGTGCGCACCTCGCACTACCCGAACGCCGAGCTCTGGTACGCCCTGGCCGACGAGTACGGCCTCTATGTGATGGACGAGGCCAATATCGAGAGCCACGCCTACATGGACTACGCCAACAAGTATCCCGAGCTGCGGCCCAAGCTGCAGCTGGGCTTCGACCCGGCGTGGGAAGGGGCCCACGTCAGCCGCGTCCTGAACATGGTCGAGCGCGACAAGAACCACCCGTCGGTGATCTTCTGGTCGCTGGGCAACGAGGCCGGCATCGGGCCCAATTTCGAGAAGGCCGCGGCCGAGGCGCGCAAGCGCGATCCCTCGCGCCTGATCTCGTACCTGGGCTGGGGCACCCTGGACTGGGAGCACGAGCCCAACGCCTATGTCGACGTCTATGCGCCGATGTACGACGACATCGAGAAGATGGTCGACTGGGCCCAGGAACCGACCCGCGCCCAGCCGATGATCCAGTGCGAATACGCCCACATGCAGGGCAATTCGGGCGGCAACTTCAAGGACTACTGGGACACCATCTATAAGTACGACAAGCTGCAGGGCGGCTTCATCTGGGACTGGGTCGACCAGTCGATGTACCGCTACGCCAAGGACGGTCGCCGCTACTGGGGCGACGGCGGCGAGTACGGCCCCAATCCGGGCGGCGATGTCGAGTTCGGCGACGGCCTGAACCAGCCGGACCGGACGCCCAATCCGCACCTCTACGAAGTGCAGAAGGTGCTGTCGCCGATCCAGTTCGAGGGCTTCGATCCCGCCACCGGCGCGGTGACGGTGCGCAACCGCCACGACTTCCGCGACCTGTCGGGCTTCAGCTTCGAGTGGACGCTGCTGGAGGACGGCGTCGGCGTCGCCTCGGGCGCCCTGCCGGACCTGGCGACGCAGGCGCGGGCGACCCAGACGATCACGCTGCCGGTCGCCGGGATCCCCCGCAATCCGGGCGCGGAGTACATGGTCACCGTACGCGCCAAGGCCAAGGCCGGCGCCGTGCCCCTGACGCCGGAAGGCTATGTCGTGGGCTGGGAGCAGTTCGCCCTGACCCAGCCGGTCGCGCCGGCGGCCAAGGCGGCCGCGGGCGCGGTCGCGCTCAAGGAGACGGCCGACGCGATCACCTTGTCGGCCGGCGGCGCCACCCTGACCCTGGACCGCAAGACGGGCCTGGTCGCCGGCTACGGCAAGGCCGGGGGCGCGACGCTGACGGGCGGCCAGCCGAACTTCTTCCGGGCCGAGACCGACAACGACACCCTGACGGGCACGGTCAGCCAGCAGGCGCCCTGGAAGGCCATGACCAGGACGCGCCAGACCCGGGCGATCACCGTCGACGCCAAGGCCGGCCGGGTCAGCGTCGACCATGAGCTGGGGGCCGGCGCGGCGCGCTTCGTCACCACCTACGTGATGAACGGCGACGGCTCGGTCGACGTGGCCGGGCAGCTGACGCCGCTGAAGGACGACCTGCCGCCGCCGGTCCGCGTGGGCCTGTGGTTCAGCCTGCCGACCAGCCTCAAGACCGTGGAATGGTATGGCCGCGGCCCGCACGAGAGCTATGTCGACCGCAAGACCAGCGCGCCGATCGGCCTGTGGCGGGGGGCGATCGCCGAGCAGAACCACGACTACATGCGGCCCCAGGACACCGGCAACAAGGTCGACGTCCGCTGGCTGGAGGTCTCGGGCGAGGGCCAGGGCCTGCGCGTGCGGGGCGAGACGCCGCTGATGATGAACGTGCTGGCCTTCCCCTACACCGACCTCTACCGCCGGCCGGAGGGAACCTGGAAGTCGACGGACATCGTCCCGCGCGAGGCGGTCACGCTGCTGGTCGACGGCGCCCAGTGGGGCGTCGGCGGCGACACGGCCTGGAACCACGTCGGCCAGCCCCACGTGAAGTACCGCACCAAGCTGGAGCCGATCCGCGTCGCCTTCCGCCTGGAG
This sequence comes from Caulobacter segnis, assembly GCF_003243465.1. GTDB lineage: Bacteria > Pseudomonadota > Alphaproteobacteria > Caulobacterales > Caulobacteraceae > Caulobacter > Caulobacter segnis_A. Next base: position 19,048 of record NZ_QFQZ01000001.1, on the reverse strand, counting down.
CCCTTCGCGGGCGAGGGGACGACGCCCGACAAGGCGCGTCCCGCCCAAGCCACCACGCCGCAATAGGAGCGCCTGACCTATGAAGCCTCTTTCCCTGCTGCTCGCGGCGGCCCTGCTGGCGAGCCCCGCGCTCGCCGCCCAGCCGATCAGCCCGCGGTTCAACGCCGACCCGTCGCCGCACGCCTTCAAGGGCGGCTACTACCTGTACGCCACGGACGACGCCTCGAACTCGGGCAAGTACTGGGACTCGACCACCTGGCGGCTCTACACCTCCAAGGACCTCAAGACCTGGAAGGACGGCGGCGCCTTCCTCGGGGTGACGGTGTTCGGCTGGGCGCGGCCCGACGCCAAGGCGTGGGCGCCCGAGGCGGCCTATCGCAACGGGAAGTACTATTTCTACGCCCCGGTGGGCGGCGACAAGATCGGGGTGGCGGTGGCCGACAAGCCCGAGGGGCCGTTCACCGACGCCATCGGCGCTCCCCTGGTCGACAAGGCCCGCGACGCCAACGCCGGGGCCGAGCCGATCGACCCCCAGGTGCTGATCGACGACGACGGCCAGGCCTACATGGTCTTCGGCACCCGCGTGCCGAAGATCGTCAAGCTGGGCGCCGACATGACCAGCCTGGCCGGGCCGATCCAGGATCTCGTCGTCACCGGCTTTCCCGCCAACGACCCCAAGAAGACCTATGGCGAGGCGCCGTTCCTGCACAAGCGCAAGGGCCTCTACTATTTCAGCTTCTCGACCGGCTGGCCGGGGCAGATCGTGTACGCGACCAGCACGTCGCCGATGGGCCCCTACGCCTATCGCGGCGTGATCCTGGACTACCTGAAGATCTCGACCAACCACCAGGCGATCCTCGAGGCCAAGGGGCGGACCTGGTTCTTCTATCACGACGCCCTGCTGCCCGGCGGCGGCGACCATCGGCGCTCGATCGCCATCACGCCGCTGCGCTACGGCTCGGACGGTTCGATCCTGCCGATCAAGCCGAAATAGGCCCACCGCGGAGGGGCGTCGAAGCCTCCGGCGAAACAAAAAAGCCCTCCGCCAGCGCTGGCGGAGGGCTTTGCGTTGCGAGGGCCCGGCCTTACTCCGCCGCCTTGGGCGCGGCGTGGTGCTGGTGGCCGAACATCCGGTGCATCAGGCGTTCCGAGCGGGTCTTCAGCCCGTCCATCAGGATGAACACCACCGGGATGTAGAGCAGCGACAGCAGGGTCGAGGTGATCAGGCCGCCGATCACGGCGATGGCCATCGGCGCGCGGAACTCGACCTCGGCGCCCAGGCCGATAGCCGTGGGCAGCATGCCCGCGCCCATGGCCACGGTGGTCATCAGGATCGGCCGCGCCCGCTTGTGGGCGGCGTCGATGATGGCCGTGCGCTTGTCCATGCCATGCTCCTGCATCGCCATGATCGCGTACTCGACCAAGAGGATCGAGTTCTTGGCGGCGATGCCCATCAGCATCAGGATCCCGATCAGGGTCGAGATCGAGAAGCTGGACTTGGCCAGCACCAGCAGGCCGAACGCGCCGCCGATCGCCAGCGGCAGGGCGACCATGATGGTGATCGGGTGGGCGAAGCTGCGGAACAGCAGCACCAGCACGACGTACATTAAGAGGATGCCGGTGATCAGCGCGCCCAGGAAGCCGCTGACCATTTCCTGGATGAACTCGGCGTCGCCGGCGGCCACTTCCTTGACGCCCGGGGGCAGGTTCTTGACCGAGGGCAGGGCGTGCACCCGCGCGCCGGCCTCGCCGACGACGATGCCGTCCAGCTCGGCGGTGATGGTGGCCACCCGCGAGCGGTCACGGCGGTCGATCTGCGAGGGCCCGGCGCCGAAGCGGACGTCGGCGACGGCGTTCAGCGGCACGGGGCCGTTGGCCGACGGCACCTGCAGGGTCTGCAGCACCGCGATGTCGCCGCGCGCCTCGTCGTTCAGGCGCAGACGGATCGGCACCTGGCGGTCGCCCAGATTGTACTTGGGCAGGTTCTGGTCGACGTCGCCGATCGTGGCCACGCGCACGGCCTGCGAGATCGCGCCGGCCGAGACGCCCGCGCGGGCGGCCTGGTCGGGACGCGGGGTCACGACGATTTCGGGACGGGCGATGGCGGCGGTGTTGACCACGTGGGCCAGGCCGGGGACCGAGCGCATCTCGGCCTCGACCTTGCGGGCGGCGGCCTCCAGGGCCGGGCCGTTGTCGCTGACCAGGCTGAGGGTGTAGCTGCCGCCGTTCGAGGGGCCGCCGCCGTTGTTGCTGCCCGCGCCGATCCGCGCGCCGGCGATGGCGGCGAACTGGTCGACCATCTGGCGGCTGAACTGCTGCTGGCTGATCCGCTGGCCCTTCTCGGTCAGGTCGGCGGTGACCTGGCCCTTGTTGACCGCGTTGTTGCGGCCGATCGAGGCGTAGACGCTGACCACTTCGGGCCGCGCGCGCAGCTCGCGGGTCACGCGTTGCACGACCGCATCCGTCTCGTCCAGCGTCGCGCCAGGGGGCAGCTCGACCGAGAACTCCGCGCGGCCGCGGTCGGCCTGGGGCTGGAACTCGAACGGCAGGCGGGTCGCCAGGAACACCGAGATGGCGAACATCGGCAGCCCCATCGCCAGCACCTTCCAGCGATTGTTCAGGGCCCAGTTCAGGCTCTTCAGGTACGGACCCATCCATGGCGGGTCCTTGTCCTCGTGCTTGTGGTCGGCCTTCAGCATGTAGGCGCCCATCAGCGGCGTCAGCAGGCGGGCCACGACCAGGGAGAACAGCACCGACACGCAGGCCGCCAGGGCGAAGGCCTTGAAGAACTGGCCGATGATGCCGGGCATGAAGCCGACCGGCGCGAACACCGCCACGATCGTGAAGGTGGTGGCCACGACGGCCAGGCCGATCTCGTCGGCCGCCTCCATCGCCGCCGCATAGGGGCTTTTGCCGCCGCGCATGTGGCGGACGATGTTCTCGATCTCGACGATGGCGTCGTCGACCAGGATGCCGACGGTCAGCGACAGGGCCAGCAGGGTCACGCCGTTCAGCGACTGGTTCATCGGCCCCAGCACCGCGAAGGTCGGGATCAGCGAGGTGGGGATCGCCACGGCCGCCAGCAGGGTGGCGCGCCAGTCGCGCAGGAACAGCAGCACCACCAGCACGGCCAGGATCGCGCCGATGATCAGGGCCTCCATCGAGGCCAGATAGCTCTCCTCGATGTATTTCACGTTCGAGGTGACTTCCTCGATCTGGATCTCGGGGTGCTCCTGGTCGAGCTTCTCCACCGCCTTGCGGACCTTCTCGGCGGTCTGCACCTCCGAGGCGCCGCGCGAGCGGATCATCGAGAAGGTCACGACCTCCTGGCCGTCGAAGCGGGCGCGCGTGCGCGGCTCGGCCCAATGGTCGGTGACCTGGCCCAGGTCGGCCAGCCGCACCGCGCCGCCGCCGGACAGCGGCACGCGGGTTTCCCGCAGCTGCTCGACCGAGCCGGCCGCGCCCAAGGTGCGGATGGCGCGCTCGGCGCCCGAGATGGTCACCCGCCCGCCGGGCAGGTCGGCGTTCGACGAGACCAGGGCCTGGCTGACGGCGGCGGCGGTGACGCCGCGCGCGGCCAGGCGGTCGGGATCCAGGGCGACCTCGATCTCGCGATTGACGCCGCCGCGGCGGTTGACCTCGCCGACGCCGCGGATCGCCAGCAGGGCGCGGCTGACGTCGTTGTCGACGAACCAGCTGCGCTGCTCGGGCGTCAGGGTCGGCGCCTTGACGACGTAGGTGATCAGGTCGTCGCCGGAGATGTCGACCCGGGTGACGGTCGGCTCCTGCATGTCCTGGGGCAGGGCGCTGCGCAGGTTCGACATCGCGTTGCGGACGTCGTTGGTGACGCGCTCGTGGTCGACGCCCAGCTCGAACTCGATGACCGTGGTCGACGCGCCGTCCACCACGGTCGAGCGCGTGTGACGCACCTGGCCCAGGCCCGCGATCGAGTCCTCGATCAGGCGGGTGACCTGGGTTTCCAGTTCGCTGGGAGCGGCGCCGGGCCGCACGGCCGTGACGACGACGATCGGCAGATCGACGTCAGGCTCATTGTTGATCCGCATCGAGCGGAAGCTCGAGATCCCCGCGATCATCAGCAGCAGGAACAGCAGGATGACGGGGATCGGGTTCTTGATCGCCCAGGACGAGATGTTGCGCATCGGAGCGTCCTCTAGCGAGCGGGCTTGGGCGTGGCGGCGCTGATCCGCACCAGGTCGCCCTCGCCCAGGAAGCCGGCGCCGTCGACCACCACCTGCTCGCCGGCGGTCAGGCCGATGGCGGCCACGCGGTCGCCGGTGCTGGTCAGGATCTGGATCCGGCGGAAGTGGACCTTCCTGGCCGCGTCGACCACGAACACGCCCGGCCGGTTCTCGCGATAGAGCACCGCGGCGCTGGGCACGACGAGGGCAGGCTGGTCGCCGGCGTCGATGCGGACGCGGGCGAACATCCCCGGACGGAAGCCGCCCATCGACGACAGGGCCACGCGCGCCACGCCCAGCCGGCTGGTGGCGTTGACCTCGGAGGTGACGATGCGGACGCGGCCGCTCGTCTCGCCGATCTTGTCGGAATAGATGGTGGCCGGCATCCCGGCCTTGACCGCGCCGAGATCGGTCTCGGGGATCTCGGCGTCGACCTCCAGCCGGCTGTCGCGGACGATGCGGAACAGCTCCGAGCCGGTGGAGACGATCTGGCCCTTGGTGACGCTGCGGCGGCTGATCAGCCCGCCGACCGGCGCGCGGATCGCGGTCTGGGCCAGGCGCGCGGTCGTCTCGCCGCGCGCGGCCTCGGCGGCGGCGAGGTTGGCCGTGGCCGTGCCCTGGCGGGCGGTGGCGGTGTCCAGCGAGGCCTGGGACAGATAGCCCTTGGCCTGCAGCTCGCGGGCCCGGCCCAGGGCGGCCTGCGCCTCGGCCAGGGTGGCGCGGGCGCTGGCGACGGCCGCCTCCTGCTGGCGCAGCTGGGCGCTGATCAGGGCGTCATTGAGCTTGACCAGCACCTGGCCGGCCTGGACGACCTGGCCTTCCTCGGCGTTGACGGACACCGCTGTCAGGCCGCCGGTTTCGGCGCCGACCGGAACCTCCTCCCAGGGCGAGATCGAGCCGGTGGCGCTGATCTCGCGCGCGATCGGCTGGCTGGCGACGGTGGCGACGCTGACGGTGGCCGCGGCGGAGGGCGCGGCCTTGGCCTTCTGGGGCTTCTTGTCGCCGCATCCGGACAGGGCGATCGCGCCCACGCCCAGGACCAGAACCAGCGCGCTCATAGTCGGGCGGCGCCCATCGATCCGGTAAAGCACGATCATCCCCAGCAATTCTTGTTAGCCCGACGGCCTTCTAGCCGACAAAACCCGGGTCGCTGAGTTAATTTGCCGTAAGACGATAAATTCGTTCAGACGCTCGCGGGCGCCTGGCTTTGCGCCGCCCTCGCGCGGGCGAAGGCCGGCCGCTGGCTCATGCGGTTCCAGTAGTCGGCGACGACCGCCGGGAAGGCGTCGTCCAGCTTCAGGGCCCGCGCCAGCAGCAGGGCGTAGGTCACCGAGATGTCGGCCCCGGTGAAGCGATCGGCGGCCGCGAAGGCGGACCTTTCCAGGATCGCTTCCAACCCTTTCAGCCGCGCCAGGAACCAGCGGGCGTAGTCCTCGGCCACCTGCGGCTGGCGGCGTTCCTCCGGCTCGAGGCGCGTGTAGCGCAGCACCAGGGTCTGGGGAAAGGTCAGGGTGGCCTCGCCATAGACGAGACCGTTCAGATAGGCGCCATAGCCCGGCGCGTCGGGGCGCACCGACAGCCGCCCGCCGCCATGGCGCATCGACAGGTACTCGATCATCGCCGCGGACTCGGTCATCCGCGTCTCGCCGTCGACCAGCAGCGGGATGGTGCCGAGCGGGTTTTCGTCCAGGTAGTCGCGCGCGTGGAAGCGCGGCGGGAACGGCAGGAGCTTGAGGTCGTAGGCCAGCTCCAGCTCCTCCAGCGCCCACAATGGCCGGAACGAGCGCGCGTCGCGGCAGTGCCAGAGGGTGATCGTTATGGGGGCTATCCGACAAAGCCAGTGAAACCGTGTCATCCCGGCCGTAGCGAAGCGGAGCGCCGGGACCCAGGGGCGACCACACTGCGCCGGCCCCTGGGTCCCGGATAAGCGCTGCGCGCTTTCCGGGATGACACGGATTTATGGTCTTGAAACTACAGCCGCTCCACGATCGTCACGTTGGCCAGGCCGCCGCCCTCGCACATGGTCTGCAGGCCATAGCGGGCGCCGCGGTCCTTCAGGGCGTGGACGAGCGTGGTCATCAGCTTGGCGCCGGAGCCGCCCAGCGGGTGGCCGAGCGCGATCGCGCCGCCGTTGACGTTCAGCCTGTCGGGATCGCCGCCGGTGACCTTCAGCCAGGCGGTCGGCACCGAGGCGAAGGCCTCGTTGACCTCGTAGAGGTCGATGTCGCCGATCTTCATGCCGGCCCGCTCCAGCGCCTTCAGGGTGGCGGGGATGGGGGCCTCCAGCATGATCACCGGATCGTGGCCGATCACCGTCATGTGGTGGATGCGGGCCAGCGGCTCGACGCCCAGGGCTTTCAGGCCCCGCTCGTTGACGATCATCACGCCGGCCGCGCCGTCGCAGATCTGGCTGGAGGTGGCGGCGGTGATCCGGCCGTCCTCGGCCAGCAGCTTCACCGAGCCGATCGACTCCATCGAGGCGTCCCAGCGGATGCCCTCGTCGACCTCGTGGCGCTCGCTCTTGCCGTCCTCGAGCTTGACCTCGATCGGCACGATCTCGGCGGCGAACTTGCCGGCCTTGGTCGCGGCCTGGGCGCGCTGGTGGCTCTGCAGGGCGTAGGCGTCGAGGTCGGCCCGCGACAGGTCGTACTTCTTGGCCATCATCTCGGCGCCCATGAACTGGCTGAACTGGACGCCCGGATACTTGTCCTGGATCCGCGGGCTCATATAGGTGCCAAAGCCGTTCTTGTACGGCAGCTGCGAGGACAGGCCCATCGGCACGCGGCTCATGCTCTCGACGCCGGCGGCGATGACGATGTCCATCGCCCCCGACATGACGGTGGCGGCGGCGAAGTGGATGGCCTGCTGCGACGAGCCGCACTGGCGGTCGACCGAGGTGCCCGGCACGCTCTCGGGCAGCTTGGAGGCGAGGATGGCGTTGCGGGCGACGTTCAGGCCCTGCTCGCCGACCTGGCCGACGCAGCCCATGATCACGTCCTCGACCAGGGCCGGATCGGCGCCGGTGCGATCGACCAGCGCGTCCAGAATGACGCCGCCCAGGTCGGCCGGGTGCCAGCCCGAGACCTTGCCGCCCTTGCGCCCCCCGGCCGTGCGCGCGGCCGCCACGATATAGGCTTCGCCCATCAGTTCTCTCCCTGCTGTCTGATACGCGTCAGCGGCGAAACCCCTCACGTTTTCGCCCAACGCGCTCTCTCGTTGCCGGGAGTGAAACAGGCGTTTGGGGCTATGTCAGCGGTGACGCGGCGTCAGGCGCGGCGGGGGGTCTTCGGCGCCCCAGGGCGCCGCACAGCAGGGCCAGCATGGCCAGGTAGCTGAAGCACGAGCTGGCGATCCAGGCGGCGCGCCGCCACAGCACCGCGTCGGCCAGCATGGCGAAATGCAGCACCACGTTGAGGGCCTGGAAGGCGCAGGCCCACATCGGCCACCAGCGGTCCGAGCGCAGGGCGACGAACAGCAGCGCCAGCATCAGCAGGATGTCGATGACCATGGGACCGGCCTGGGCGCCGCGCTGCTGGATGCTGTTGTAGACGACGCCGGTGGCGATCCAGGCGGCGACCATCGCGCCGGCGCCGAACCGCTCGGGCCAGTCGCCGCGCCACAGGGCGGCGGTCGCCGTCGCCGCCAGGACCAGCAGGCTGGCCCATTGATAGAAGAAGTGGAAGAACATCGCCGGTCAGGAAGATCCGCCGCAAACCCTGGGTGCGGCTGCGCCTAGGGTGGCGCCATTATCCAGGATTGCAAATCCCCGCCGGGCCAACCGGCGGGGATCGCTTGACGCTCGGGCCCTGGCGGCCGCGACCTCGCCGCGACCGCTGAAGCGCTAGGCGGCGACCGTCAGGTGGCCCGACGGGCCGGGCGAGCCCGGCTTTTCGGCCATGTCGCCGAACGAGACGCGGGCCAGGCCGATGTCGTGCTGGGCGACGGTCAGGTGCTTGTGGGTGGTGACGATGCCTTCGCGCGCCACGCCCAGGGCCTGCATGGTGTTGATGGCCGACATCAGGGCGTCCTGGCCGACGATCGCCGAGAGGTTGGCGGCCTGGCGGCTGTGCGGCATCAGCGCCGCGAGGGTGGCGGTGGAGGCGATGGCCGCGTCGATGGCCTTCTCGGCGGCGAACAGGGCTTCGGCCACGGTCTCGGCCGCTTGGCGACGTTCCTTAAGCATGAGCGATCTCCTTCGCGCGGGGCTAGGCCGGCGCGTTGCCAATGGGGGCTGTGCGATTGGACGCCCGGCTCCCGAGGCGTCGAACTTAAGGAAACAGGCCTTCCAGCGCGTGGAGCCCCGCCAGGATCGAACCGAACGCGAGCGCGGTCACGATCATCACGGCGGCGATGAAGGCCAACCGATGGGGGACGCTTAGATGGTTAGGCTGTCCGCGTCCGAGTCCGAAGACGAGAAGTCCGACGGAAAGCTCTCGTCCATCACTGCGCTCGCGATGCAGAGGATCTCCCGCATCACCAGCTCGCTGGGCTTGAACGTGGCTTGCTTGCGGGTGGCCGCCACCAGGTCGTGGACCATGGCCGCGCCATCCGGCGTCGCCGACAGGCTCATCAGCTGGCGCTCGAGTTCGCTCCAGGTGATGGGCGGCAGGAGCTCGGCCGAATTGAGGGCCGGCCAGCTGTTCCGGAAGCTCATGATGTCCTGGCGCATGTAGGTCGCCCGGCCAATGGCTTCCTTCTGGTGGGGGGTCAGTTCGGTCACGGAAAGCTCCTTGCTCAGCGGGGCCAGGAGACCGTGAAGTCGGGGGTTCGGCTAGCGGCGCCGGATCGGACCCCGACGCGATCGGAGGGGGGGGTGACAGGGGCCGTGACAGGGGGCGGGGGCGCGCCGGCCTGGGCCGCGCGGTCGAAGACCCGGCGCGCGGCGTCGTAGCGGTCGGTCGCGCCCAGGCGACGCTTGGCCTTGTCCAGATGCCAGTCGACGGTGTGCTTGGAGAGACCCAGCTCGCGGGCGATCTCCTTGGAGCTCATGTGCCGGTCGACCAGACGCAGGCACTCGCGCTCACGGTCGGTGAGACGGTCGAGACCCTCGACCTGATCCGTCACGGAAGGAAAGCCCTTGCCCATGGTCAGAACTTTAAGGGTCGGCCGGCGATCGGCCAAGCGTCGCCACATTAAACCTTGGCCATCAAGCCCGCGAGCGGTTTTCCGCTCCGGCTCACGCGTCGCGGCGGGCTGCCTCGGATTCAGTGTTCGGCGAGGCGGCCCGGATCAATTCCAGCACATCGACGATGATCTCGCGCATGGCCGAGGACGCCTTGTCGGCGTCGCGGGCGATGATCGCCTGGGCCACGTCCTCGTGCGAGGGGATCGAGGCGGTGCGGCCCTTGATGCGGTTGGTGAACCGGATCGAGATGCGCAGGGCCGTGTTCACCAGCTCGTGCAGCTCGCGATAGAACGGGTTCTTGGTCGCGTCGAGGATGGCGACGTGGAAGGCGATGTCGGCCGACAGCGGGTCGTCCTCGCCCTCGGCGGCGGCCTTCATCCGGCGCAGGCCCTTGCGGATCTCCTCCAGCCCGGCCTCGTCGGCGTTGCGGGCGGCCAGGGCGGCGGCGGCCGGCTCGATGCCCAGCCGCATCTCGGTAAACTCGGCCAGCAGGCGCAGGCTGAACTTGCGTTCCAGCAGCCAGCGCAGCACGTCCGGATCGAGCATGTTCCACTCGGCCTCGGGCTCCACCACCGTGCCGTGGCGGGGGCGGGCGCTGAGCAGGCCCTTGGCGGTCAGCATCTTGACCGCCTCGCGGGTGACGGTGCGGCTGGCGCCGAACTGCTTGGAGAGTTCGCCCTCGGTCGGAAAGCCCACGGTGGCGTATTCGCCCGTGACGATCGCCTGGCCAAGCTGCTCCACCAGGCCGTACGTCAAGCTCAGGCCAGGTTGGGTGCGCATCTTATTCTCTTCCCCCTGACGATCGCTCTCCCGCGATCGCCGTTCCCTCTTGCGATCGGCGCGGCCGACCCATGGACTCTGTCGCGCCGAATACAGCCGCGCCGTCCGCATTGAGCAAGAGCGTTCGGACGGATGGCGCGGCCAAAATGCGACGGGACCTGTATTCGTCGTCCCTTTGCGCCCTCGGCGTTCAGCGCGGTCACCACCAGGTGGCGTAGAGCGCGATGAGGATCAGGATGACACCCAGGCCCGCGATGTTGAAGCTGGTCGAGGTCTTGTAGCTGACGCCTTCCAGCGTCACGACGCTGACTTCCTTCTTCTGCGGCGCGGCCAGCGACACCAGGATCGCCCCGGCCAGCGACAGCAGGAACACCACGCCGACCCGGTTCATGAACGGCATCGTGTAGATCCCCTTCTCCTGCAGCCACCAGAACAGGGCCGACAGCAGGGCCGAGCCGATGGCGGCGGTCAGGGCGCCGGCGGTGGTCGCCTTCTTCCAGAACATGCCCAGGATGAAGATCACCACGATCCCCGGCGTGAAGAAGCCGGTGAACTCCTGGATGAACTGGAACGCCTGCTCGGCGCCGCCCAGCAGCGGCTTGGCGGTCAGGACGCCGATGATCACCGCGACGACGGCGGTGATCCGGCCGACCGCGACCAGGTGGCCCTCGCTGTGGTTCGGGCGGGCCTTGGCGTAGACGTCGAGCGTGAAGATGGTGGCGATCGAATTGATCTTGGCCGCCAGCGAGGCGACGATCGCCGCGACCAGCGCGGCGAACACCAGGCCCAGCAGGCCGGGCGGCAACAGCTTCATCATTTCCGGATAGGCCTGGTCGGGCTTGATGCCCTGCGGGGCCAGCACCAGGGCCGCGATGCCCGGCAGCACCACGATCACCGGCATCAGGAGCTTCAGATAGGCCGCCATGGCGATGCCCTTCTGGGCCTCGGCCAGGTCCTTGGCGCCCAGGGCGCGCTGGATGATGTACTGGTTGAAGCCCCAGTAGCTGATGTTCATGATCCACAGGCCGCCGATCAGCACCGCGATGCCCGGCAGCTCCTTGTAGTGCGGGCTGTCCTTCGAGAGGATCATGTCGAACTTCTCGGGGAACTGGGTGGTCAGGTGGTGGAAGCCGGCCACGACGTCGCCGCCGCCGATCTTGCCCAGCGACAGCCAGGCGATGATCAGGCCGCCGGTGACCAGCAGGGCCACCTGGACGATGTCGGTCAGGGCCACGGCCTTCAGCCCGCCCCAGATCTGGTAGGCCAGGGCGAAGACGCCGATGGCGGCCAGGGCCCACATCTGGTCGAGGCCCGTGACGGTGTGGATGGCGATCGAGCCCAGCCACAGGATCGAGGTCAGGTTCACGAAGACATACAGACCCAGCCAGAACACGGCCATCAAGGTCCGCACGCTGGGGCCGTACCGCTGCTCCAGGAACTGCGGCATGGTGTAGACGCCGTTCTTCAGGAACACCGGCAGGAAGAACTTCCCGACGATCAGCAGGGTCAGGGCCGCCATCCACTCGTAGGAGGCGATGGCCAGGCCGATCGCGTAGCCCGAGCCGCTCATGCCGATGATCTGTTCGGCCGAGATGTTGGCGGCGATCAGCGAGGCGCCGATCGCCCACCAGGGCAGGGCCTTGCCGGCCAGGAAGTAGTCGGTCGAGTCCTTCTGGTGGCCGCCCTTGTCCCGGCTGACCCATTGGGCCAGGCCGAAGATGGCGACCGCGTAGATCGCCAGCACCGCGATGTCGATCGTGGCCAGGTTCATGTTGTCTCCCCCCTTTTCGTTGTTTGTTTGAGCCCTTAGGCGCCCCAGGCCGCGACCAGGGCGGCGGCCCGTTCGCCGACCTCCTGGGCCGTGTAGCCCGGCCGGTAGAGCTCGCCGCCGACCCCGATGCCGGCGACGCCCGCCGCGCGCCAGGGCTCGAGATTGGCCGCGCCCACGCCGCCGACGGCGTAGACGAGAATGTCCTTGGGCAGCACGTCCTTGACCGCCTTGATGTGGCTGGGGCCGAACGAGCTGGCCGGATAGAGCTTCAGCGCCTTGGCGCCGGCCTTGACGGCGACGAAGGCTTCCGACGGCGTGGCGAAGCCCGGCATGGCGGTCAGGCCCAGCTCGACGGCGCGCGAGATCACGGCGGCGTCGGTGTTGGGGGTGACGATCAGCTTGCCGCCGACGCCGGCCACCTGGTCGACGACCTCGGGGGCCAGCACGGTGCCGGCGCCGCACAGCGCCTGGTCGCCGAAGGCGTCGCACAGCTTGCCGATGCTCTCCAGCGGATCGGGCGAGTTCATCGGCACCTCGATGCCCTTGATCCCGGCGGCGACCAGGGCCGCGGCGATGTCGACGATCTCGGTCGGCTTGACGCCGCGCAGGATGGCCACGATGGGGGGCGGAGCGGCGTTGGTCATAAGCTTCACTTCCGTTGAGATCTGGAGATGGCCGAAAGGCCGGCGAGGACGGCCGCGTCGCCGTCGACGACGGACGCGCCGACCCCGAACTTGGCCAGGGCCTTAACATAGAGGTCGCTGAGGGCGCCCGCGCCGATCACGGTCACGGCGTCCATCGGCCCAAACCAGTCGCGGGCGGCGGCGACGTCGGCGCCGATCAGCAGGCCCGACAGGTAGCCCATGGCGTCGGCCGGGCTCATGCCGTCCAGCAGCTGGCGGGCGCGGGTCTCGAACATCAGGTGCGGCAGGCGCGCGGCGCCATGCTCGGCGATGCGCGCAAGACCCAGGGCGAAGCCTTCGGGCGAGCCGTCGGCCTGCGACCCGCCGCCGGCGGCCAGGGTCGAGTGCGCCTTCAGCAGGGCGAAGGTCTCGCCGACCGGGGCGGTGACGAAGCCGGTGACGTTGCCGTCCTCGACCACGGTCCACTTGTTGTGGGTGCCGGGCAGGACGAGCAGGTGGCGGCCGGTCTGCAAGGCGGGGTCGAGCGACAGGGCGCCGAAGACTTGCGTCTCCTCGCCGCGCATCACGTCGGGACCGCCCAGCGGGTTCACGCAGGAGAGGCCGGGAACCAGCGTCACCGGCAGGCCGTCGGCTTCCAGGCGGATCGTGCGCTCGGCGATCGCCGCCGGGTCGGCCGGGCAGGGGGCGTAGGGGGCCAGGGTCCAGCCGATGCTGGAGCCGACCATGCCGCACAGGATGGCGCCGTCCGGCTTGGCGTCGCGCCAATCGCCGACCAGGTCGAGGAAGGTCTTTTCGGGGGTGTCGGTCAGGGCCGAGACGCCCGGGCCATCGCGGCGGTGGATCACGCTCTTGCCCTGGCGCAGCCAAAGGCGCAGGCGCGAGGTGCCCCAGTCGCCGACGATCACGATGTCCTGGTCCATCAGGCTTGGGCTTTCGACGTCGCAGCGTGACCTGCGTTGTTGTTTTTCATGACCGTCCACCGCTGGCGCAGGGCGCGCCCGCCGCGTCCTTCGCGGCTCGATTTATAGTACAATATTTTCTCCGACAATGCGCCCCCTGTCCACCCATTGATGGAAGCGCTTCCGGAGTTTTCAGCCATTGCGCGCGGTGTCATTGACCCTGGTGTGGCTAAAACAACGCTGTCATCCGAGAATTGATAGCGCTATCAAAATCGGCTTGTCGGTATCACTTATACGACTATAGCTACCGAAACCGAGAAGCGCGCGACCAGCTCGCCGCGATCATTGAGCGCCAAGAACGCTCCGGAATGCTCTGACTTTTTGGGAGGGGAAGCCCATGCAAGGCCAAGACCAGTCACACCGTAAACTCATGCTCGCGGGCGTATCGGCGCTCGTGCTCTGCGCCGTCGCGCCGGGCGCGGCCCTCGCCCAGGCCCAGGCGCAGCCGAAGGACGACTCCGCCGTCGAGGAAATCGTCGTCACCGGCCAGCGCGCCGCCATCCAGTCGGCCCAGAAGATCAAGCAGAACGCCGAGCAGCTCGTCGACTCGATCACCTCGACCGACATCGGCGCCCTGCCGGACCGCTCGGTGACCGAGGCCCTGCAGCGGGTCGCGGGCGTCACCATTGGCCGCACCTCGGACGGCCGCGACGCCGACCGCATCTCGGTCGAGGGTTCGGGCGTGCAGGTGCGCGGCCTCTCTTGGGTCCGCGGCGAACTGAACGGCCGCGACAGCTTCTCGGCCAAGGCCGGCCGCACCCTGAGCTTCGAGGACATCCCGCCCGAGCTGATGGCCGGCGTCGACGTCTACAAGAACCCCTCGGCCGACATCATCGAAGGCGGCGTCGGCGGCACGGTCAACCTGCGCACCCGCCTGCCGTTCGACAGCGCCAAGCGCATCATCGCCTACTCGCTGGACGGCAGCTACGGCGACCTGGCCAAGAAGTGGAAGCCCTCCGGCTCGATCCTGTACAGCGACCGCTGGGACACCAGCGTCGGCCAGATCGGTTTCCTGATCGACCTGTCGGACTCCAAGCTGAAGAGCCGCACCGACACCATCTCGGTCGAGCCCTACAACGTCCGCACCGACCTGGTTCCCGGCAAGACGGTCTACGTCCCCGGCGGCTACGGCTATCGCAGCCTGGAATTCGACCGCGAGCGCAAGGGCATCGACGCCGCCGTGCAATGGCGTCCGAACGACCAGTGGGAAGCGACCTTGCAGTTCCTGCGCTCGTCGGCGCTGCAGGCCTCGACCGAGCGGGCGAACGGCTTCACGCCGGGCTCGACGGACGGCCCCGCCGCCGGCACCACCTTCACCTACGACTCGGCGGGCCGCTTCCTGAAGGGCACCCTGGCCGATACGGCCGGCGGCACGGGCCTGGGCTCGTCGCTGATCGACACGCGCTACGCCGAGCGCAGCTCGGTGACGTCCGACTACTCGCTGAACCTGAAGTACAATCCCAACGACAAGTGGGCCTTCAGCGGCGACGTCCAGTACATCTACGCCAAGACCAAGACCGTCGACTTCACCGCGTTCAACGCCCTGAACGGCTCGACCCTGCCCGGCACGCTGGACCTGACCGGAAGCCTGCCGTCGATCACGGCCAACAACGACAAGGCCTTCCTGGCCAACCCGGCCAACTACTACCTGCAAGCGGCGATGGACCACCATGACCGCAACGAAGGCAGCGAGCTGGCCGCCCGCTTCGACGGCGCCTACACCTTCGACGGCGACGGCTGGCTGAAGTCGTTCCGCTTCGGCGTGCGCCACACCTATCGCCAGGCCACGACGCGCGAGACCGCCTATCGCTGGGACACCGTCGCGCCCAGCTGGTCGGGCGCGGCCACGATCGACAAGCTGTCGGGCTACCAGGGCTATTACGAGCTGTTCCCGTTCGACAACTACTTCCGCGGCAAGGCCAACATCCCGGCGGCCTTCGTCATGCCGACGGCCTCGTTCGTGAACCAGTACGGCGTCACCTCGACGATCCTCGGCAAGATCGCCGCGGCCAACGGCGGCGGCTGGCGTCCGTTCAACGGCGACTTCGAGGACCAGAACCAGGACGGCGGTAAGGGCAGCACGAACCACCAGAAGGAGAAGACCCTCGCGGCCTTCGCCATGCTGCGGTTCGGCCACGACATCGCCCTGTGGGGCGACGATCGCGAGCTGGACGGCAATATCGGCGTCCGAGTCGTCAAGACCGAGAGCGAAAGCCAGGGCCTGCAGAACTTCACGGTCAACGCCGAGGCGATCGCTGACGGCAGCAAGATCCCCGTCCCCGACCGACAGTTCGCCAACGGCGCCAAGAGCGCCTTCGTCGGCGGTCGCGACTATGTCAACGTCCTGCCCAGCCTGAACGCGCGCCTGAAGGTCACGCCGGAAATGTTCGTGCGCTTCGCGGCCGCCAAGGCCATCGTGCGTCCGGACTTCCAGCAGCTGCAGCCGAACTATGCGATCACCGCCACCAACGGCGTGATCACCGGCGGCGTCTGCTCGAACACCATCCCCGGCGGCGCCCGCGCCGACTGCGTGTACCAGTACACCGCCAACGCGGGTAACCCGAACCTGAAGCCGATCCGCTCGACCCAGTACGACCTGGCCTATGAGTGGTATTTCGCGCCGACGGGCAGCCTGACGGCGACGGCCTTCTACAAGGACATCTACAACTTCATCACCAACGGCTCGCAGAACCTGCAGTTCACCAACAACGGGGTGACGCGCACGGTCCAGGTGGTCCAGCCGTACAACGCCGGCCACGGCACGATCAAAGGCTTCGAAGTCGCCTACCAGCAGTACTACGACTTCCTGCCCAGCGTGCTGAAGGGCCTCGGCGTCCAGGCCAACTTCACCTATGTCGACAGCAAGGGCGCCCGCAACGCCGCGGTCAATCCCTACGACAACACCCAGATCGGCAACGTGACGGGCGCGCTCGGCGAGTCCATGCCGCTCGAAGGCCTGTCGAAGAAGAGCTTCAACGTCGCCGCCCTCTACGACCTGGGCAAGGTCTCGGCGCGCCTGGCCTATAACTGGCGCGAGCGCTACCTGCTGACCACCACGGCGGCCAACATCAACATCCCCGCCTGGGCCGACGACTACGGCCAGCTGGACGGCTCGATCTTCTACACGGTCAGCGAAAAGCTGAAGATCGGCTTCCAGGCGGTGAACATCACCAACAGCAAGACCAAGATCCTGGTCAGCTATCCGGGCCGCCCGGAAGAGGGCCTGACGGGTCGCAACTGGGTGGAGGCCGACCGCCGCTACTCGGTGGTGCTGCGCGGGACCTTCTAGGGACCGGCGCCTTCAGCGCATGGCCCCCGTCGCCCCGTCCTTCCCGGATGGACGCGGCGGGGGCTTTCTTTTTTTCGGGGCCGGGGTCTAGCCTGCCGGCCTGAGCACGGTTCGAGGCGGCCCGATGGACGCAAAGCCCTATCGCAAGTTCGTCATCGTCGGCGGTGGGACCTCCGGCTGGATCGCCGCCGCGACGCTGATTCAGGCGCTGAAGGGCCATCTGGGCGAGGTCGAGCTGATCGAGTCCGACGAGATCGGCACGGTCGGCGTCGGCGAGGCGACCATTCCGCCGATCCAGTTCCTGAACGGCCTCTTGGGGATCGATGAGTACGACTTCGTCCGCAAGACGCAGGCGACGTTCAAGCTGGGCATCCAGTTCCGCAACTGGGGACGCCAGGGCCAGGAATACTTCCATCCCTTCGGGGCCTATGGCGAGCCGATCGACGGGGTCGGCTTCCATCACTACTGGCTGCGGCTGCGGGCCAACGGCGAGGGGGGCAGCCTGGACAGCTACGCCCTGTCGACCGTGGCGGCCAAGGCCGGCAAGTTCGCCACCCCGCCCAAGGACCTGCCGCCCGGCGTGCCGGGCCTGGGCTATGCCTACCACTTCGACGCCGGTCTCTATGCGCAGTACCTGCGGGCCTATGCCGAGGCGCGCGGCGTCAAGCGCACCGAGGGGCGGATCGCCAAGGTCGAGCAACGGCTGGAGGACGGCTTCGTCTCGGGCCTCGTCCTGGCCGACGGCCGGCGGGTCGAGGGGGACTTCTTCGTCGACTGCTCGGGGTTCCGCGGCCTGCTGATCGAGCAGGCCCTGGAGGCGGGCTTCGAGGACTGGTCGCACTGGCTGCCCTGCGATCGCGCCCTGGCCGTGCCCTGCGAGAACGCCTATCCGCTGACGCCCTACACCCGCTCGACCGCGCGCGAGGCCGGCTGGCAGTGGCGGATCCCGCTGCAGCACCGCACCGGCAACGGCTACGTCTATTGCAGCGACCACATCAGCGACGACGAGGCCGCCGCCACGCTTCTGGCCAATCTCGACGGCAAGGCCCTGGCCGATCCGCGTCCGCTGCGCTTCAAGGCTGGCCGCCGCCGCAAGGCCTGGAGCAAGAACGTCGTGGCCCTGGGCCTGGCCGGCGGCTTCATGGAGCCGCTGGAGTCGACCAGCATCCATCTGGTGCAGACCGGCGCCATGCGCCTGCTGGCCCTGTTGCCGCTGGGCGGCTACGACCCCGCCGCCGAGCATGAATACAACCGGCTGACGCAGATCGAGTACGAGCAGATCCGCGACTTCATCATCCTGCACTACTGCGCCACCGAGCGGGACGACGCGCCGCTGTGGACCTACTGCCGGACCATGGCCATCCCCGACAGCCTGGCGCATCGGATCGAGCTGTTCCGCAGCCGGGCCAAGATCGCCCGCTACGACGACCAGCTGTTCGCCGAGCCCAGCTGGCTGGCGGTGTTCCTGGGGCAGGGCGTGGCGCCGCGCGACTACGACCGCCTCGCCGACGCGGCGGCCTATGACGAGGTGGTGGCCCGGGTGCGGCGGATCGGCCAGGCCAACGCCGGCCTGGTGTCGCGCCTGCCGACGCACGACGCGTTCATCGCGGCCGCCTGCAAGGCCGACCCGCTCGCCGCCTGAGCGATCGGGCGCGCCCGGCCCTGCGGCGCAGGGGCGCACCCCTGGGCGAGCGCTCCGCGCCTCGCCGCGGACTTCAAGCTATCGCATAGGTGGCGCGGCCCTGGATTAGCGAATTGGCTCGATCCAGGATTGATAAATTCAGGAAGAGATCGTGCGGCCTGTTCCATTTTAGAACAGATGGGCGCTTGGGCGGGCCTGCAATAAGTAAATATAGTTGTTTACTATTAATAAAATAGCTCGAAACGTTAATTACGTATCTGAAATCCTTAAACGAAATCGAAATCACGAATGTGGATACTTGCGGTGGGTAAAACGCCCGCCGGCAGTCAAAACGACGCCGGGACACCTCGAATAGGAGTTGTTTCGTTATGGCGCTGAATAGCATCAATACGAACTCGGGGGCGATGATCGCCCTGCAGAACCTGAACTCGACCAGCGCCGAACTCGGCGTCGTCCAGCAGCGCATCAACACCGGCAAGAAAGTCGCCAGCGCCAAGGACAACGGCGCGATCTGGGCCATGTCCAAGACGCAGTCGGCCACCGCCCAGTCGCTGAACTCGGTGAAGGACTCGCTGCAACGCGGTCAGTCCACCATCGACGTCGCCCTGGCCGCCGGCGACACGATCACCGATCTGCTCG
>NZ_QFQZ01000117.1 GCF_003243465.1 Caulobacter segnis | reverse complement strand
GGGCTGTAGAGGAAATTGAGATAGCCCTCGGCGACGGTCCGGGTCTTGTGACGGTCGACGTTCTTGTCGACCAGCGCCACGGGCGGCTCAGCCAGGATCGAGATCGACGGATAGACGATGTCGAACTTGCCCGGCAGCTCCTCCTGGGCCAGGAACGCCTCGTTCTCCCAGGCCAGCAGCACGTCGCCGATGCCGCGTTGGGTGAAGGTGGTGGTCGCGCCCCGCGCGCCGGTGTCCAGCACAGGGACGTGCTCGAACAGGTTGCGCAGATAGGCCTCGGCCTTGGCGGGATTGCCGCCCGGCTGCTTCAGCGCCCAGGCCCAGGCGGCCAGATAGTTCCAACGGGCGCCGCCCGAGGTCTTGGGATTAGGGGTGATCACGTCGACGCCCGGCTTGATGAGGTCCGGCCAGTCCTTGATCTTCCAGGGATTGCCCTTGCGGACCAGGAACACGATCGTCGAGGTGTAGGGCGTGGAGTTCTGCGGCAGGCGCGACTGCCAGTTGGCCGGCAGCAGCTTGGCCTTGGCGGCGATCTCGTCGATGTCGTAGGCCAGCGCCAGGGTGACGACGTCGGCCTGCAGGCCGTCGATCACCGAGCGGGCCTGCTTGCCCGAGCCGCCGTGGCTCTGGTTGATCGTCAGCGTCTGGCCGACCTTGTCCTTCCAGTACTTGGCGTAGGCGGCGTTGATGTCCTTGTAGAGCTCACGCGTCGGGTCGTAGCTGACGTTGAGCAGGGTCACCGGCTTGGCGGCCTGGGCGTGGGCGAGCCCGCCGGCCATCAGGGTCGCGGCCCCGGCGCCGGCGCCGGCCAGCAAGCCGCGTCGAGAGGGAGCTTTGAGAATGTCGCTCATGGGCGCGATCCTTTCCGGAGATTGGGACATTGAAGAAGGGCCGCTCGCCTTCGATTTCTGTTCGCCTCGCGGCGAGCGGCCTTTGACCTAGAACGCGAACTGGCTGCGGAAGTTGACGGCCTGGTAGCTCTGGCTGAGCGGCAGCAGGCCGCCGGCCGGATCCTTGCGGTCGATATCCACGTCCAGGTAATCCAGCGAGAACTTGGTGACCGAATTGGGGAACCAGTTCAGGCCCGCCGTCCAGATGGTCTGCTCGCCGCCCCGCACGCGATCGGCGGCCAGGGTGGCGTTCTCATGGTGGTTGAGGTCGAGCACCGAATAGCGCGCCGCCAGCTCCCAGGCGCCCCACTTGCCCTTCTTGGGATCGAAGGGGTTGGTGATCGTCGGGGCTTCGAAGGCGAAGTTGGCGGGGTTGTACTTGCGGGCCTCGCCGGTCAGCACCCAGCCGCCCTCCACGTACCAGCCCTTGAACTTGGGATCGCTGACCCCAACGGCCGGGTTGCGGCGGTCGATCTTGTAGTCGAAGGCCTCGCCCTGGATCAGGAGGTTGGCCTTCTGGGCGGCGAACTCCAGCCCGTAGTGGCGCGCGCCCTTGGCGTCGATCGCGCCCGTGCCGATCAGCTGCTGGCCGTCGACGCGCAGTTCTGGACGGTCCTGGATGTTGATCGGATAGGCGCCGCTGAGCGCCGCGGTCTGGGCGGGGGTGACCACCACGCTGGCGTTCGCGCCGACATGGACCAGCCAGTCCAGGCCCTTCAAGGGCGTGCCGGCCACGCGGGCGACGTAGCCCAGCTGCTCGTCGAAGGTTTGGCCGTCGCCGGCCTTGGCCCCGGTCACCGCGCCCGAAAGGATCCAGCGCTCGCCGACCGCCTGGGCCTGCAGGGCGATCCGGCGGTCGGCTCCGGCCAGGCCGCGGGCGGCTTCGGCGGGCGACGGACGTTCGGGGAACAGCGAACCGTTGGTCGAGGCGGCGTCCTCGAGGCCCAGGTTCGGGGCGAAGGCGCCGACCCGCACCTTGAACGGCGCGTAGTTGTACTGGAGGTAGATCTCCTGCAGCACGCCAGAGCCATCCGTGCCGGCGCCGCCGAAGTCCAGCAGGACCGAATAGTCGAAGACCTTGGCGAACTTGCCGTCGACGCCCAGGCGGGCGCGGCGGAAGTTCGTGCCGTTATTCAGGTCGCGGCCGTTGCCGATCACCGCGGGCAGGCCCTTGTCCTGGAAGTAGTGGGCGGCGTCCAGCTGCATGACCCCGTGCAGGGTGGCGCTGTAGGCGCCGTCTCCCGAGGCGATGGTCGGCTTGCCGCCGGCGATGCTGAAGGTCGTGGCGCTCTGGGTGGCGCGGACGTCCTTGAAGCTGGCGGCGGTGGCGGCCTTCAGGTCGGAGACCTGCTGTTGCAGCGCCGCCAGCTGGGCTTCCAGCGCGGCGATGCGCGCGGCGGCCTCTTCCGGGCTCGCCGCCGTCGTCTGGGCGGAGGCGGCGCCGGCGGTGGCCAGCAGGGAGACGCCGGCGATCAGCGCGGCGCGGAAGACGATCTTGGTGGCTTTGATCATGTGTAGTCCCCTCTCGGCGCCGCTGAGCGGGCCGACCTGCCGAGCCAGGGAAGACCATTATTCCTAGCTCTGGAATCGAGATTTGGGAAAGCCGGCCATGAGTTTTTCTGCAAGGCGCGGCCCGGTGGTCCGGAAGATTCATTGAATCTTCCCGTGAATCCAAACGCCTAAGCGACAATAATCCGTTTACGGAACAATACCGCGCTCGTCTTACGGGCGGCGGAGCAGGCGCGTTTCGCGCCCAGGTTTATAAAAGCACTCGCGATCACAGACGCAAAAGGGGCCTGCGACGGCATGCCGCAGGCCCCTTGGCTGGGATCATATTGGCGGCCAGCGCTGCTTAGAACATGGCGCGACCGGCGAGGCGCAGGTTGTAGCGCTTCTGCTTCTTGGTGGCTTCGACGCCGCCCTCGAGGGCCAGGTAGGACATCGGCGTACCGGCGCGCAGGGCGAAGCCGGCGGTGACCGCGCCGTCCTTGTCGTTCAAGGCCGCCAGGGTGAACGGATTGCCGCCCTGGAAGCTGGCGACCGTGTCGCCGACCGAGCCGGCCAGGGTCTGGCGGTAGCCGACGCGAACTTCAGGACGCCACCAGACGTTCTTGCCGAAATCGGCGCCCATGACGAGGCCAAGCTCGCCGCTCAGGTTGCTGGAGGTGCGCTTGTCGACGGTCAGGTCGAAGCCCTTGCCGCCGCCGCTCTCGGCGCGCTTGCCTTCGCGCAGCCAGACATAGTCCACGCGGCCTTCGGGGCGCGCGAAGAAGCGGCCCATCTTGGCCTCGTAGGCGACGCCGGCATAGGCGTTGGATGTCAGGCCGTTCCAGTCGGCGTTGTTCTTCAGCACCAGGTCGGCGACGCCGTCGGCGTTGGTGTCCGGGGCGATGAAGCGGCGCTTGCCGTTGAAGAAGCCGTAGCCGACCCCACCGCCGGCGTTGAACCGCCAGCCGCCGACCGAGCGGCGCCAGTACGCGCCCGTCTGGACGAACGAGGCGGTCGTGTGCTCGCCCACCTTGGCGACGGTGTCGTGTTCTTCCAGGCTGGCGTAGGCCAGGGTCACGCCCAGGGCGCCGCCCGCGTCGCCCATGGCCTCGTAGCCGGCGACGAAGCCGAACGCCTGGGTGTCCGAACCCAGGGTCTGGTCGGTGTCGCGACGGGTCAGCGAGGTGATTTCCTGGATCCACAGGCTGTCGGGCCCATAGCGATCGCCGGGGTCCGGACGGAACATCGTGGCGGCGGAGACCTGCTGGTTGACCGACTGCAGGGCCGCGAACAGGCCTTCGCCCTGGTCGGGCAGCATCTGGTCGTAAAGATCGCGGAAACCGTCGCGGGTGCTCTGGTTCAGGAAGCTGCTGGCCAGCGTCGAGTCCGAGCCGAGCGCGGCGAAGACCGCGTCATAGGCCGAGGTCTCGGCCTTGTTGAAGCCGATCTCGGCGGCCGTGCGGCGGCGCACGTCGATATAGACGTTGTTGGCGTCGGCCCGGCTGGTGGCCACGTACAGATAGGGCGACTGGGCCAGCAGGCTGTTGCCGAACGTGCCGGCGCTGATGTTCGAGCCCTGGATCACCGTGAAGGTGGTCGGCTGCTTGACCAGGTTGGCCAGGCGGATGCCCAGTTCGGCGCCCGAGGCGATGGTGGTCGAGCCCGAGACGACCAGCTTGGTCGCGGTTCCCGCCGACGGATCGGCCGAGAACAGGATCTTGCCGGTCGAGCCGATGTTCAGGCTGCTGACGTTGATCGTCTCGCTGTTGACGATGCCCAGGCTGCCGCTGGCGACCGAGATGTCGAGCCTGCCGTCGCTGTCGGTCAGCGAGCCCAGGGCGACCGCGCCGTTCGTGATCGACAGGCGGTCCTGGCCGGCGCCGAACGACATGGCGCCCAGCAGCGTGCCGCTGGCCAGGTTCAAGGTGTCGTTTCCGCCGCCGAACAGCACGTCGCCGACCGTGGTCGGGGTCGTCGTCGCCACGGTGGTGTCGGTGCTGGTGACGGTGTCGGTGCTGGGGAAGGTGGTGGTCGAGGTGAAGCTGGTCGGCGTGGCCTGGGTGAAGGTGACGCCGGCGTTATTGGCCCGCAGGTCCAGCGCGATCGCCTTGCCGCTGGCCGTCACCGTGGCGGTCGTGCCGTCGGCCTTGAACTGCGGCGCGCCGACGGCGGCGCGGATCGAGCCGGTGTTGGTGATGCTGGTGAGTGTTCCCGCCTGGTCGAGAACGGCCACCGCGTCGCCGGTCTCGCCGGTGCGCGAGGCGCTGATCGTGCCGATGTTGTTCAGGCTGGTGGTGTTGGAGCCCGCGCCCAGCACAACGCCGCGCGCGGTGGCGGTGACGCCCGATCCCGCGAACGACGACGAGGTCGAGGTGATCGTGCCGCGGTTGAGAATCTGGTCCGCGACCGCGCCATTGTTCAGGATGACGGCCGTGGCGTTGGCTTCATAGCTGCCGGCCGAGATCTGGCCGTCATTGCGCAGGCCGCCGACCAGCGTCGTGGTGCGTCCGCCATCGGCCCCGATCGAAAGACCGGTCGAGGTGACGCCGTTATAAACCCCGCTCGCGCTGATCGTGCCCTTGGCGACCAGGCCAAAGGCGTTGTCGCCGGCTCCGACCGCGCCGAGGGTGACGTTCTGGCTGGCCGAACCGATCTGCAGCGCCGCCGCCGAACCCGAGACGCTGATGCTGGATGTGCCGGTGCTGCTGGACGCGATGCTGGTGACGACGGTGTTGCCGTCGGTCCCGACCTTGGTCGAGTAGTTGGACCCCTGCAGCAGGACGCCGCCGGTGACGTCGCCGGTGATCCGCACCGCCGATCCGCCCTGCAGCAGGTCGTCCGCGTCGAGCTTGTTCAGCGCGTCCAGCGTGGAGGGGCGGCTGGTCGAGCGATAGCCGGTCGCGCTGGTCCCGCCTTGCAGCACCAGAGCGCCGTTGATGTTCGCGGCGATGTCCTGCGCGACGGCGCCCGCGCCCTGCACGTTGATCGTGCCGCCCATCGTGACCTTGCCGGTCACCGGCGCGGCGATCCGCACGCCGCGGGCGTTGTCGCCAACGACGCTGATGCTGCCCAGGTTGGTCACGTTGCCGACGACAGGGCCTTCCAGCAGGATGCCCGCCGAGTTGTTCCCCTCGACGCTAATCGCGCCGCCGGCCTCGTTCAGGATGTCGCCGGTGAAGGTCCCGGCGTTGGTCAGGCGAACCCCGATTCGATTCGAGCCCTGGGCGAAGGGGCCGTCCAGGTCGCCGTCGTTATCGCTGTCGGTGGGCGTGTAATCCTCGAGCAGAGAAATGGCCGCCGAGTTGGTCAGGCCGCCGGTCTTGCCGCCGAGAATCAGCACGCCGACGCTGTCGTTGACGCCGTTCGTCGAAAGGGTCCCCGCATTGGTGACCTTGTTGTTGCTGTCGATCGTGACGATCGCGCCCGCGGCGGTCGGCTTGATCGAGCCGTCGGCGGTGATCTTGATGTCGTCCGCCGCCGTGCCCGTGGCCGTGCTGGTGGCGATCGGCGTCGTGCGCGCGTTGGAGACCGAGGTTTCCGCCGACGCGGCGAAAGCCATGGCCAGAAGAGGAGCGGTCGCGACTGTCGCGACCAGGACCTTGCGCTGCATTACGAACGACACCTCGATAGAAACCGGCGCACCTAATTCGGGTCACGTTGCGGCGAAATTGCGGTGAGTCCCGCTCGCGACACGCACTAAGGCGCCAACCGTCTATCGCATGGCTTGGCGGGGCGCCATATCTGCTTCGTCGAATCGCTCCACGCTCCAGACCATGAGCAAGCCTATGCCGCTGGCCAATACGTTCCCGGAAGGACCGGAAGGCCGCCGCGCCAGCGCCTTCTGGCCTATTCTCTTGGGACCGGGGGTGATTTTGGCCCTGATGGCCATGGGGGCGGCGCAGCCCTTTCCCGCAGCCGCCGCGGCGACCGCGGCGGCGGGCGCGGGCTATTGGCTGGCCAAGCGCGACCAGGCGCGCGCCGCGCCCCCGGCGGCTGGAACGCCGCTGGCGCCCGTCGCCGCGGCCGAGGAGATTCCCCCCTTCGCGGCGATCCTGGACCGGTTGCCCGACCCCTTGATGGTGATCGCGGCCGAGGAGGCCGACGACCTGACGGGCCGCCGGTTCCTGTTCGCCAACGCCTCGGCGCGGGAGCTGTTCAAGATTCAACACCCTGGCCAGCTGCTGGTCACGGCGGTGCGCAATCCGCGCGTGCTGGAGGCGGTCGACGAGGCGCTGTTCGGCGGCCTTGAAGGCCTGGTCGAGTTCGAGACGGGCGGCGCCCAGGGCCGCGCCTGGCTGGCCAGCATCCGGCCGCTGAGGGAGGCGCCGGGCCGCTCGCGCCTGGCCCTGCTGGCCCTGCGCGACGAGACGGACGCGCGCCGCAGCGAACGCACCCGCGCGGACTTCCTGGCCAACGCCAGCCACGAGCTGCGCACGCCGCTGGCGTCGCTGTCGGGGTTTATCGAGACCCTGCGCGGTCACGCCAAGGACGACCCAGGCGCGCGCGACAAGTTCCTGACCATCATGCTGGCCCAGGCCGAGCGGATGTCTCGGCTGATCGACGACCTGATGAGCCTGTCGCGGATCGAGCTGAACGAGCATATCGCGCCGCTGGGGCGCGTGGACCTGGCCATGGCCGCCGTCGACGTGATCGACGCTCTGGCGCCGCAGGCCAAGGACAAGTCCGTGACCTTCGACCCAGTCCTGCCGCCGCGCGGCGGGGCGGTGGTCGATGGCGACCGCGACCAGATCATCCAGGTGATCCAGAACCTGCTCGACAACGCGATCAAGTACACGCCCAAGGGCGGGACCGTGCGGATCGAGATCTTTCCGGGCCTGGCCGCGGAGGCCGCGGCGGCGCCCCGCGACGCCGGTTCCGCTCGCATGTCTCTGCTGACGCCCGATCATGATCCGGCCGAACGCTACGCCGCCCTGCGGGTCACCGATCGCGGGCCGGGGATCGCGCGCGAGCACCTGCCGCGACTGACCGAGCGCTTCTATCGCGTCGAAGGGCAGAAGAGCGGCGATCGCTCCGGCACCGGCCTGGGGCTGGCGATCGTCAAGCACATCATGAACCGCCACCGAGGCGGCCTGACCGTCGAGAGCGTGCGGGGCGAGGGCGCAACCTTCGGCGTCTATCTGCCCATGGCCAAGACCCAGGGCTAGAAGGCGTCCGGCCGGGCGCCTTCAAAAGGCCAGCTTGGCCGCATCTTGCGAAGCCTCCGCTGCTCATCTATCTTTGTTATGCGAGCCGGGCCCCTCTGACGATCGGCGCTGACAAGCGCGGTCGTGATGTCGGAACGCATCGGGTGTGCTCGATGCCGGGTCCAAGGGATATCCCTACAGCCCCGCCAGCCCGACGTCGGGCCGCCCTCCCAACAGAGGAGAGCGTCGATGTCCATGAGTTCGATCTTCTACAAGTCAGTCCGTGGCGGCCGGGCCCAGTCCGCGCCCCGCGAGCGTCCCCCCGGATCCCCCGAGGCGGCTGACCCGAAGGCGCGGCGACCGCCCTTCCTGCTTGATCTGGTCGATCGCTGGGGGCGGAGATGAGAGTCGCCGGCCCCTCCGCATCGGCGTCCTGGCTGCCGCTGCGGCTGACCCAGCAGGTGGTGGTCCAGGCGGCGTCCCACGCCAGCCAGCCCACCGCCAAGCCGGTCGCCCCGCCGGACCGTCTCGAGGCCTCGCCGGCCTCGCGGCCTCCCCGGCGAAGCGTGCTGGACATCCGGGTCTGACGCTTCGGCGTGACCCCCCTTCCGCCATCTGCAAGCCGGCCGGCGAGCGCCCCGCGATCGCCGACGGCTGGAGCGCGACCTGATCATGGACTTCCTGACCCTGCCGGTGATCGGCAAGCCCCTTTGGATGTGGGCCGGCTTCGTGCTGGCCGTCGTGGCGCTGCTGGCGTTCGACCTCGGCGTCCTGCACCGCAAGACGCGCGAGATCGGCGTGCGCGAGAGCCTGCTGATGTCGTCCATCTATATCGCGCTGGGCCTGGGCTTCGGCGGGCTGGTCTGGCTTCAGCTGGGCGCGACCTCGGGCGTCGAGTACCTGACGGGCTTCGTGATCGAGAAGAGCCTGGCGATCGACAACGTCTTCGTCATCGCGCTGATCTTCGGCTTCTTCGCCATTCCCCCGGCCTTGCAGCACCGCGTGCTGTTCTGGGGCGTCCTGGGGGTGATCCTGATGCGCGGGGTCATGATCGGCGTCGGCGCGGCGCTGGTCAGCCAGTTCAGCTGGGTCCTCTATATCTTCGCCGTCTTCCTGATCCTGACCGGCGTGAAGATGCTGTTCTCGAGCGGCAAGCCGATGGATCTCAACGAGAACGTCGCCCTCAAGTTCGTCCGGCGGGCCCTGCCGGTCACCGATCGGCTGGAAGGCGAGAAGTTCTTCGTCAAGGGCGTCGACGCCCGCACCGGCAAGGCCGCCCTGCTGGCGACGCCGCTGTTCCTGGCCCTGGTGCTGGTCGAGTTCGCCGACCTGATCTTCGCCGTCGACTCGGTGCCGGCGATCTTCGCCATCACCACCGACCCCTACATCGTCTACACCTCGAACATCATGGCCATACTGGGCCTCCGGGCGCTCTACTTCGCCCTGGCGGCCGTGCTGCACCGGTTCGCCTATCTGAAGCAGGCGCTGGCCGTGCTGCTGGTGTTCATCGGCGGCAAGATATTCATCGCCGACCTGCTGGGCTGGGCGAAGTTCCCCGCCGGCCTGTCGCTGTCGATCACCTTCGCAATCCTGGCGGCGGGCGTGTTCTGGTCGCTGTGGAAGACCCGAAAAAACTCATCTTCCGCCGCGTGAGGCGCGTTAACCGGACGCTGTCGTCAAACTGTCATGTATCTGTCGCATAAGCACAGCGCCCGCCCGGCATAGATCGGGCCCGGGGGAAGGCCGCGATCCTGCGGAGCCTTCGCAACACTGGCGCAAGATTAGCTTCACGCATGCTGACCTGGCTTTCGCTCCTTGTCCTGGCGCTGTTCTCCGGCGCGGCCTTCATGGCCGGTCGTCGTCGCGCCGTGGCCGCCGCTGGAGGCCGCGCCCGCGTCCTCCATTCCCTGCCGGACTATTACGGGACCTATGCGGCCCTGTGGGCCGGCGTGCCCGCCGCCCTGCTGCTGCTGCTGGGCGTGATGTTCGGCGGTCGCATCGAGGATGCGATCCTGCAGTCCGAGCGCCCGGCCGCCGTCCAGGCGCTGGAAGTCGACCGCCAGGCCGTCTTCTACAGCGACGCCCACGCGATCGCCGCCGGCCAGGCGCCCAGCGAGGTGACCTACGACGGCGAGCTGAAGACGGCGCTGGACGCCAAGGTCGCCGAGGCGCGCCGCATCGAGACCTTCCTGAAGGTCGGCATCCTGGGCGCGGCCGCCGTGCTGGCCCTGGCCGGCTTCCTGCTGGCTTTCCCGAAGATCTCTACCGAGTTCCGCGCCCGCAACCGGGTCGAGGGCTGGATCGGCGTGCTGCTGATCGGCTGCTCGGTGGCGGCGGTGCTGACCACGCTCGGCATCGTGCTGTCGCTGGTCTGGGAAAGCTGGCGCTTCTTCCAGAGCGTCAATCCGATCTCCTTCCTGTTCGGGACCGAGTGGAGCCCGCAGATCGCCATGCGCGCCGACCAGGTCGCCTCGGCGGGCGCCTTCGGGGCCGTGCCGCTGTTCGCTGGCACCTTCCTGATCATGCTGATCGCCATGCTGGTCGCCGCGCCGGTCGGCCTCTA
>NZ_QFQZ01000116.1 GCF_003243465.1 Caulobacter segnis | reverse complement strand
GCGTGTAAAAGTGAGAAGCCGTTGAATTCGTTCGGTTCGATTCCGGATACGCGGATCATGGAGCGCCGCGAACGCTCGTAAAAATCTTCCCCCTAGCGGGGGAGGTGTCGGCTCGAAGAGACGACGGAGGGGGAAGAGGCGGGGCTAGCAGCACTTCCCCCTCCGTCCGCTGCGCGGACACCTCCCCCGCGAGGGGGAGGATTAGGGGTCACGCCCCTCCGTGGTCAGGTGGGGGCCCGCGGCGGTGGCCATGCGCCTCGGCTCTTGCTTTTTGCACCGCAACAAGCGCATAAGGCCGCTCATCGAGCCCCCTTCGTGTCGCTTCGGCGGCGGAACGGGGCTATTTTTGTTGGAATTCGACCAAGAAGCGGTCCGAGGGAAGCGTTGAAGGCTTCAAAGGGGCCCGATTTGGTCATGGCGCGAGCCGCGCGTGTTTGTGTGCGCGGTCGCAGACGTGAACTGGACCCATATGCCCTTCCCCGCCTCCCACCCCGCTCTTGAGCGGGCTCTCGCCGCTCAGGGTTACGCCGAGCCCACCCCCGTCCAGGCCGCCGTGCTGGCCGCCGACGCCGCCGACCGCGACCTCTTGGTCAGCGCCCAGACGGGCTCTGGCAAGACCGTCGCCTTCGGCCTCGCGGCCGCTCCCACCCTGCTGGGCGAGGCCGAGACCTTCGGCCAGGCCGCCGAGCCGCTGGCCCTGGTCATCGCCCCGACCCGCGAACTGGCCATGCAGGTCAATCGCGAGCTGGGCTGGCTCTATGCGGAAGCCAAGGCCGCGGTGATCAATTGCGTGGGCGGCATGGACGCCCGCCGCGAGCAGCGCGCGCTGAACTACGGCGCCCACATCGTCGTCGGCACGCCGGGCCGCCTGCGCGACCACATCGAGCGCGGGCACCTGGACCTTTCCAAGCTGAAGGTCGCCGTCCTCGACGAGGCCGACGAGATGCTGGACATGGGCTTCCGCGAAGACCTCGAGTTCATCCTCGACGCCGCCCCGCCCGAGCGCCGGACCCTGCTGTTCTCGGCCACCCTGGCCCGCGACATCGTCGAGCTGGCCAAGCGCTATCAGAATGACGCCGTCCGCATCGACACCATCGGCCGCAACGAGCCACACCGCGACATCGAATACCGCGCCGTGCGCGTGGCGCCCAACGAGGTCGAGCACGCCGTCGTCAACCTGCTGCGCTTCTTCGAAGCCCCCGGCGCCCTGGTGTTCGCCAACACCCGCGAGAGCGTCCGCTCGCTTCACGCCAAGCTGCGCGAGCGCGGCTTCGCGGTTGTCGGCCTGTCGGGCGAGCTTTCCCAACGCGAACGCGCCGACGCCCTGCAGGCCCTGCGCGACGGCCACGCCCGCGTCTGCGTCGCCACCGACGTCGCCGCGCGCGGCCTTGACCTGCCGGACCTGGGCCTGGTGATCCACGCCGAACTGCCGATCAACAAGGCCACCCTGCTGCACCGCTCGGGCCGGACGGGCCGCGCGGGCAAGAAGGGCGTCAGCGCCCTGGTCGTCCCCTACACCCGCCGCCGCAAGGCCGAGCAGCTCTTGTACGCGGCCGGCGTCGACGCCGACTGGGGCGGCGCGCCCAGCGCCGACTCGATCCGCGAGAAGGACCAGGAGCGCCTGCTTGAGGACCCGATCTTCTCGGAAGTCTCGACCGAAGAGGATATCGCCCTGGCCGAGGCCATGCTGGCCAAGCGCACGCCGGTCGAGATCGCCGCGGCCCTGATCCGCACGCGCCGCGCCAAGCTGCCATCGCCGGAAGACATCTATGACGATCCGCGCCACGGCGCCGATCCCGGTCCGCGCCTGCGCACGGGCGAACCCGGCGAGCGTCCGGAGCGCGAACCGCGCGTCAGCATGGAAGGCTCGGAGTGGTTCCGGATCAGCGTCGGCCGTCGCGGCAACGCCGATCCCAAGTGGCTGATCCCGATGATCTGCCGCCTGGGCCACATCACCAAGAAGGACATCGGCGCGATCCGGATCTTCGACTACGACACCAAGTTCGAGATCTCGGCCGAGGCGGCGACGAAGTTCGGCGCGGCCGTGCAGTCGACCGTGCGCGAAGACGTCTCGATCACCCCGACCACGGCGCCGGCCCCGCGTGGCGAGCGTCCGCCGCGCAACTACGAGCCGCGCGATCCGAACGCGCCCCCGCGTGAATTCAAGCCCCGTCCGCCGCGCGGCGAAGGCGAGGAGCGTCCCCAGCGCCCTCCCTTCAAGAAGCGCTTCGAGGACGGCGACCGTCCGCAACGGGAGTTCACGCCGCGTCCGCCGCGTGAAGATCGCCCCTACTCGCCGACTGAACAGGCCGACCGTCCCAAGCGCGCCTTCAAGCCGCGCCATGACGAGCGTCCGCAAGACGACCGGCCGCAGCGGGACTTCAAGCCCCGCGCGCCACGCGCCGAAGGCGATGCGCCGAAGAAGCCGTTCAAGAAGCGCTTCGAGGACAACGCCGCCGGTCCGAAGCCCTACGCCAAGCCCTATGCCGGCAAGCGCGACGGCGACGGTCCCGCCAAGCCGTTCAAGGGGCCCAAGCCTTTCAAGGCCAAGAGCTTCGACGCCAAGCCGGGCGGCAAGCCGGCGGGTAAGCCGTTCAAGAAGAAGTAGTTAGCTATCGGGTTCTCCTCCCCTTTTTGGGGGAGGTTGCCCAGAGGGCCGGAAGGGGCAGCTCGGCTAAGGCCGAGTAGCCCCCTTAGTCGCTCTGCGACAGCTCCCCCAACGGGGGAGCAGATTCACGCCGCCTGTCCCGCGCTCCAGCCCGAGCTCCAAGCCCACTGGAAGTTATACCCGCCCAGCCAGCCGGTGACGTCGACCACCTCGCCGATGAAATAGAGCCCCGGCACGGCCTTGGCCTCCAGGGTGCGGGAATCCAGAGCGTCGGTGTCGACGCCGCCCAGGGTCACTTCGGCCGTGCGATAGCCTTCCGAGCCGACCGGCTTGAAGGTCCAGGCGTTGACCGCGCCGGCCACCTGGCCAAGCACCTTGTCCGAACAGTCGGCGATATTGCCCTTCCCGCCCGCCTCTTCGTCGGCGATCACCTGGGCCACGCGCTTGGGCAGCAAGGTCGACAGCACGGTCGCCACCGCCTGGCGCGGTGTGGCCGTGCGCGCCGTCTTCAGCGCGGCCAGGGCGTCGACGCCCGGCGCCATGTCGACCCGGATCTCGTCGCCCTCGCGCCAATAGGACGAGATCTGAAGGATCGAGGGCCCGGACAGGCCCCGGTGGGTGAACAGCATCCCCTCTTGGAACCTGGTCTTGCCGTGGGCGACCACGGCGTCCAGCGACACGCCCGACAGCGGCGTCAAGCGCGCCAGCATGCCGGGCTCGAAGGTCAGGGGCACGAGCGCCGGCCGCGTCTCGACGATCCCCAGGCCGAACTGCCTGGCGATGTCATAGCCCAGGCCCGTGGCGCCCATCTTCGGAATCGACTTGCCGCCGCTGGCGACGACCAGCGACTGGCAGCGAACCTTGCCGGACGACAGCGCCACCTCGAAGCCGCCTTCGACCTTGGCGACGCCCTGCACGCTGGTCTCCAGCCGCAAGACGACACCGGCCGCCTGCATCTCGGCCAGCAGCATGGTGATGATCTGCTTGGCCGAGCCGTCGCAGAAAAGCTGGCCGAGCGTCTTCTCGTGATAGGCGATGCCGTGGCGCTCGACGAGGGCGATGAAATCGCGGGGCCGATAGCGGCGCAGGGCCGACAGGGCGAACTTCGGGTTGGCCGACAGGAAATTGTGGATCGAGGCGCCGGTGTTGGTGAAGTTGCAGCGCCCGCCGCCGCTGATGCGGATCTTCTCGCCCGGCGCCTTGGCGTGGTCGATGACCAGGACCGAGCGGCCGCGCTTGCCCGCCTCGATGGCGCACATCATGCCGGCCGCTCCCGCGCCGATCACCAGGACATCGAAATTTTCCAAGGTTCGCCCGTTGCTTGCTCGCGCCTCTTCGAGCCGACGCCCGGCCTTTAGTCAACCGCCCGGCCTTGACGCCGCGCTGGAAGGCGCTACGACGCACGGCCCTTCCGCCCCGAACCGATCGAGCCTCCCATGACGGCCGCGACAGCGCCGACCATCGGCGTCGACTTTGGCACCACCAACACCGTCGTCTCGATGACGCACGGCGATGACAAGTCGCGCCTCATCCGCTTCGCGATCGACAACCGCGATCTGTTCGCCTTTCGCTCGGCGCTCAGCTTCCATAGCGTCCAGGGCGAGCGCGTGGTCGAGGCCGGACCCTGGGCGATCGAGGCCTACCTAGAGGAGCCGCTGGAGACGCGGTTCATCCAGTCGTTCAAGACCTTCGCCGCCTCGGCCGCCTTCACCGAGACGCGGATCCTGGACAAGCGCTACCAGTTCGAGGACCTGCTGGCGGCGTTCCTGCTGCGGCTGCGCGAGCACGCGGGCGCCCAGATGGACGACCTGCCGCCCAGGATCATCGTCGGACGGCCCGTGACCTTCGCGGGCGGGTCGCCGAACGAAAGCCTGGCCCTGACCCGCTACGAGGCGGCCTTCCAGCGGCTGGGATTCACCGACATCCGCTACGCCTATGAGCCGGTCGGCGCGGCCTTCTTCTTCGCCCGCCAACTGAAGCAGGACGCCACCGTGCTGGTCGCCGACTTCGGCGGCGGCACCTCGGACTTCTCGCTGGTCCGGTTCGAGCGCGCGACGGACGGAACCCTGCGCTCCACGCCGCGGTCGCGCTCGGGCGTGGGCCTGGCCGGCGACGCCTTCGACTACCGGATCATCGACCAGCTAGTGTCGCCCGAGCTGGGCAAGGGGTCGGACTATCGGTCGTTCTCCAACCGGCTGCCGATCCCGCAACGCTACTACGCCGCCTTCGCCCGCTGGGACCAGCTGGCCCTGCTGCGCGCCTCGAAGGACATGCGCGACATCCGGGCCCTGGAACGCACCGCCGTCGAGCCCGACAAGATCGCCGCCCTGATCGAGGTGCTGGACGGCAATTACGGCTACGCGCTCTATCGCTCGGTTTCGGCGCTCAAGGAGGCGCTGTCCAGCCAGGAGGCGGCGACGTTCCACTTCGAAGCCGGGTCCGTCCGCATCGAAAAGACCGTCGCGCGCAGCGACTTTGAAGGCTGGATCGCCCCCGAGCTCGCCGCCATCGAAGCCGCCGTCGCCGAGGCGCTCGAGCGGGCGGGCCTGTCGGAGGCCGGCGTGGACCGCGTCTTCCTGACCGGCGGCAGCTCGTTCGTGCCGGCTGTGCGCCAGATCTTCCTGCGCCGCTTCGGCGCGGCGAAGATCGAGACCGGGGGCGAGTTCGAGTCCATCGCCTCGGGCCTGGCCCTGATCGGACGGGAACGGGATCTGGATCTCTGGACCATGCGAGCCGGCTGACGCGCGCGGGGCCCGGCCGGATGGTCGCATGGTCGCCAGCGGCCATTTCACCTAAGCTTGGCAAGAACGATTCGCGTCGCGACCTTGGAGAGCGGATCCAGTGCCGATTTCGTACCTGTCCGCGTCGCAGATCGCGGCCCTGTCGGCGACGACCGTCCAGGGGCTGGCGGCGACGAAGCTGAACGATCTGGTCAGCACCCAAGTGGCGGTGCTGTCGACGACGACGCTGTCGGGACTGTCGGCCACCCAGGTCTCCGCCCTGTCCAAGACCGCGGTCAAGGGCCTGGCGACGACGCAAATCCCCGCCTTCGCGCCGAACCTGATCTTCGACGCCGCGCAGTTGGCCGCGTTCAGCGGCGCCCAGCTGAACGCCCTGACCTCGACCCAGCTGGCCAAGCTCGACTCCAGTCGGATGGAGGCGCTCAGCGCCACCCAGATCGGCGCGCTGGACACCACGCACTTCATCGCCCTGGACGCCACCCAGATCGGCGCGCTGGATCCGACCCAGCTGAAGAACCTGACCACGGCCCAGATCCAGGCGATGACCGTCGGCGACCTGGGCGAGCTGTGGCCCGACCAGATCCAGGCCCTGGCCGGCTCGCAGATCGCGGCCCTGCCGACCACGCTGGTGCCCGCCATCAACACCACCCAGCTGGCGGCTCTGACCGTCACCCAGCTGCAGAGCCTGACCGCGTCGCAGGTCGGCGCCCTGTCGACCACCCAAATCGCCGAGCTCGACACCGACCTCGCCGCCTTCTCGGCGACGCAGATGGCCGGACTGTCGCGCACCCAGACCAGCAGCCTCTCCAACACCCAGGTCGCGGCCCTGGACGCAACGCAACTGGCGGCGCTCAGCCCGGACAGCTTCAGCGGCCTGTCGGCGACCCAGGTGGGCGGCCTGAAGACCACGCAGCTCTCCAACCTGACGACGACCCAGATCTCGAGCCTGGACGCGACCGACTTCGCCAAGCTGACGGCGACCCAGGTCGCCAGCTTCAGCGCGACGCAGATGGCCGCGCTCTCGGCGAGCAACATCAGCGCCCTCAGCGCCAGCCAGATCGCCGGCTTGACCTCGACCCAGCTCGGCGCGCTGGCCGCCACCCAGCTCAGCGGCCTGACCACGACGGACTTCGCCGAACTGTCCAGCACCCAAGTGCTGAGCCTGGCCTCGACGCAGATCAGCGGGCTGTCGACGACCAACCTCAGAAGCCTGGACGCCACGGTGGTCCAGGCCCTGACGAACACCCAGATCGCCGGCCTGACGGCCACCCAGATCAGCGGCCTGACCGCCGGCGACATGGCCGAGTTCACCGCCACCCAGACCGCGGCCCTGTCGCCGGCGCAGCTGGGCGCCGTTCCGGTCTCGAACCTGGCGACACTGTCGTCCACCCAGATGACCAGCCTCACGCCGACGGCGCTGAGAGGCTTGTCGGCCTACCAGATGCGCAGCCTGTCTCAGACCGCGTTCGCGATGCTGAGCGCCACCCAGGTCCAGGGGTTCACGGCGACCCAGATCGGATCGCTGTCGACCACGGTAATCGCCGGGCTGACGACCACCCAGATCGGCTACCTGACGCCGGCCCAGATCCCCGGGCTGTCGATCAACCAGCTGGACTGGCTGTCGACGACCAATCTCGAGGCCATGACGCCCGTGCAGCTGGCGGCCCTGACGCCCGCCCAGGTCGACAGCCTCTAGCTAGCGCGAAGCGCCGAGGGTCTTGGCGAGATAGGCCGCCAGCACCTCGACGCGGGCCGGCCGCGGTCCGCCGGGCGGCATGACCAGATGCAGCGCGATCGGCGAACCGCGCCACTCGGTCAGCACCTCTTCCAGGCGACCATCGGCCACGGCCGGCCCGACGATGAAGTCGGGCAGCATGGCCGCGCCCGAGCCCGCCAGCAGGGCCGGCAACAGCACGTCGCCATTGTTGGCGCGGATCACGGACCGCGGCCGCACAGCCGCCTCCTCGCTGCCCTTCTGGAAGCGCCAGGTCTCCGGCGCGGACTGGTGGCCATAGGTCAGGCCGCGATGCTGGGCGAGATCGGCGGGATGGTGCGGACGGCCGTGCTGGTCCCAGTAGGCGGGCGAGGCCACGAGGTGCCGCTTGACCGCCCGCAGCCGGCGCGCCACCAGCGAGCTGTCGGGCAGGTCGGCCACGCGCAGCGCCAGGTCGAACCCCATGCCCACGAGATCGATCGTCGCGTCCGACAGGTTCAGGTCGATCGAGACCTCGGGATACATGTCCAGGAAGGCCGGCAGCACAGGCCCCAACGTCGTGATCCCCAGGGACATCGGCACGGCCATGCGCACCAGGCCCCGCGGCGCGGAAGACTGGCTGGAGGCCTCGTCCTCGGCCGCCTGCGCCTCGGCCAGGACGCGCGTGGCGCGCTCGACCAGGGACTGGCCCGCGTCGGTCAGGGCCAGGCGCCGCGAGGTACGGTTGAACAGGCGCGCGCCCAGGCGCGTCTCCAGGCGGGTGACGGCCTTGGAGACCGTGGCCTTGGACATGGCCAGCTCGTCGGCGGCGGCGGCGAACGAGCGCAGCTCCACCACCTTGGCGAACACGGCGAGGCCCTCGAGATCGGGGAGCTTGGACATGTCGATAGCTTAGTTTTGGAAACCATGTGTTTCAACAGTTTCCATTTCGGATCCAGCCAGATCCCCTATCTTCTCCTCAACACGACGCGCCGGACCGGCGCCTCGCAAGGGACAGAAAGGTTAGAGCCATGATCGACCGTAAACCGTTCGAAAAGCTTGGCGGCGCCGACCACGGTTGGCTCAAGGCCAAGCACCACTTCTCGTTCGCCAGCTACTACGATCCCCGTAACATGAACTGGGGTTCGTTGCGGGTCTGGAACGATGACGAGATCGCCCCCAACACCGGCTTCCCGCCGCATCCGCACAGCGACATGGAGATCATCACCTATGTCCGCGACGGCGCGATCACCCACCAGGACAGCCTGGGCAACAAGGGCCGCACCGTGGCTGGCGACGTCCAGGTGATGAGCGCGGGCACGGGCATCCGTCACTCCGAGTACAACCTCGAGCCGGAAACGACCCGGATCTTCCAGATCTGGATCGAGCCCAAGACATTCGGCGCCGCGCCGTCGTGGGGCGCCAAGCCGTTCCCGAAGGGCGACCGCTCGGGCAAGTTCGTGACCCTGGCCTCGGGCTTCGCCGACGACGCCGACGCCCTGCCGATCCGCACGGACGCCCGCGTCCTGGGCGCGACGCTGAAGGCGGGTGAGAGCACCACCTACGCCCTGGGCAAGGACCGTAGCGGTTATCTGGTCCCGGCCGTCGGGACCGTCGAAGTCAACGGCGTCAAGCTGAACGCCCGCGACGGCGCCGGAATCAAGGACGAGGACGCGATCACCGTCACCGCCCTCGAAGACGCCGAACTGGTCCTGGTCGACGCCGCCCTGGACTAGATTTTCCTTCAAGAAACGGACGCGAGGAAACCTTAGCCTCGCGTCCGACTTTCCTCCCCTAACCCACGCTCAAAGGAGGCCGTGATGGCCAAGGTTCTCGTTCTCTACTACTCGTCTTACGGCCACATCGAGACGATGGCCAAGGCCGTCGCCGAAGGCGCTCGCGAAGCCGGCGCCCAGGTCGACATCAAGCGCGTCCCGGAAACCGCGCCGCTGGAAGTCGCCCAGAAGGCTCACTTCAAGCTCGACCAGGAAGCCCCGGTCGCCACGGTCGAGGACCTGGCCAACTACGACGCCGTCATTGTCGGCACCGGCACGCGCTTTGGCCGGATGAGCTCGCAAATGGCCTCGTTCTTCGACCAGGCCGGCGGCCTGTGGGCTCGCGGCGCCCTGCACGGCAAGGTCGGCGGCGCCTTCACCTCGACGGCGACCCAGCACGGCGGCCAGGAAACCACCCTGTTCTCGATCATCACCAACCTGCTGCACTTCGGCATGGTGATCGTGGGCATGGACTACGGCCACGCCGGCCAGATGACCCTGGACGAAGTCACCGGCGGCAGCCCCTACGGGGCCACGACGATCGCCGGCGGCGACGGCTCGCGTCAGCCCAGCGAGAACGAGCTGGTCGGCGCCCGTTACCAAGGCCGCAAGATCGCCGAAACCGCCATCAAGCTGCACGGCTAATCCCTCCCCCTAGCCGTCAGCGGCCGTCCGCACCCCTCCCCCTTAGGCGGACGGCCTAGCAACCGCCCCGAGGCTCCCTCCCGCCTCGGGGCGGTTTTGCGTTTGGAGCCAGGCAACGATGTTGCTTGCGATCGCGCTACACGGTCGGTTGTATGGGGCGATGCAAAAGCTGAGCTTCTTTTGGTTTCTGCTAGAGCAGGCCAGCCTCCATGGAGCAGGAGCTTTAAGCGCAGCCACGACCTTGCTGGTCTTTCTGCTTCCAGAGCGACGTAAGGCCTCCCGCCTGTGCTTGCTCCCCGCCTTATGGCTTTTTCCGCTGCCACTTGGCGCCATCTTCTACGAGGGAGGCATGAAGACGGCGGGCTGGATCGGCTACGTCAGCGTCTTGATCCTGGTGGCGTACATTGTCGTGACGGGGTGGAGCGTTTTCACGCTGGAGGGCCGCAGAGGCTTCGCCATCGTATGCGCTCTGCTCAACGCGCCCTTCATTCTCTTGAGTTCGCTCGTTCTGGGACTGGCAAGTGGCGGCACGTGGCTCTGAAGCCTGGCGCTAAGACCTCAGACCGGCGCTGTCCTCGCTCGCACCACAGCCACCAGCCAGCCGCCGCCCCTGATCTTCCCCCGAAAAAGTGGACGGGGTTAAGCCGCTCTGCGTTCCATCTCGGCGGGGCTGATATAGCCCAGAGC
>NZ_QFQZ01000018.1 GCF_003243465.1 Caulobacter segnis | reverse complement strand
TGAGCGGCCCGGCGGCCGCCCAGGACGCCGCGGTCGCGCCGCCCACCGCCGCCGCCAAGCCGGCCAAGCCGGCGCGGCAATGCTTCTACCTGTCCGACTGGCGCGGCTGGACCGCGCCGAACAAGGACACCCTGTACATGAAGGTCCGGGGCATGGACGTCTACAAGGTCGACCTGGCCTATGGCACCAACCAGCTGACCTGGCCGGGCGTCCATCTGGTCTCGGTGGTCTGGGGCGTCGACAGCGTCTGCGGTCCGCTGGACCTGGACCTGCGGGTGTCGGACGGCTTCGGCATGCCCATCCCGATCCGGGCCAAGACGATCACCAAGCTGACCCCGGACCAGATCGCGGCCCTGCCGAAGAAGGATCGCCCGTAAAGCGCTCCTGGTCCGGCGACGCCGCGCAAGGGCTTGCCAGACGGGCGGCGATCGCGCTCTAGGGTCGCGTCGCCGCCTGCAGAAGCGCCACGATCATGGCGTTGACCGGCGTCGGAATACCGTGAGCCGCGCCCCTGCGAACGATGACGCCGTTGCGGGCGTCCAGCTCCAGGGAACGGCCGGCCGCGCGGTCGGCGTGCAGCGAGTTGACCGAGCCCGGGTCGGCGGCGCGGTAGCCGGCGATCACCTGGTCGGCCAGGTCGTCGGGCAGGCTCGCCCCCTCCGCGCGCGCCACCGCCATGCACTCGGCCACCAGGCTTCGCATAACCTGCGCCACGCCCTCGTCCTGGGCCACGCCGGCCGGCTTCAGGATCAGGGCGTTGACCGCCCCGGCGCAGTTGAGGGCCAGCTTCTTCCAAGCCTCCGTCTTGAAGTCGTCCACGGCTTCAACCGCGATCGGCGTGTGGGCGAACAGGGCTGCGAAGACCTCCCCGGCCGGGCTCGCCGGAACCTTGATCCAGCCATTGCGCCGTTGAAGCACCCGCCCCGGGGCCGAGCGCTCGGCGGGGATATCGACCACGGCCGGGACCAGGCGGTCGGCCGCGATCCGTCCGGCGAATGGCTCCAGGTGCTCGACCCCGTTGCGCAGGATCGCCACCCGCGTCTCCGGGCCGACCAAGGCGTCGAGCCAGGCCAGCGTCCCATCGGTGTCATAGGTCTTGGTCGCCACCAGCACCCAGTCGACGGGCGGCAACCCCTCCGCGGCGGTGGCCACGCGGGGGTGCGCGCTAATGGCGCCGTCCGGCGTCTGGACGGTCAGGCTTTCGAATGGCGTGCGAGCGCAAACGATGACGGCGTGAGCCGGCGCCTGGGCCAGCCAAGCGGCGAGGGTTCCACCGACGGCGCCGGGTCCGATTACGGCGATGCTGGTCATGGCGGGCGGCTCCGAATGTGAACTGGCCTCCGTCCTTAGGACGTCGGGGCGCCAGGGTCACGCGTCGCCGTTCGGGCGACCGCTTCGGCCTTAAAGCATCCGCTCGGCGGCGCGAGCGGCCTTCAGGAAGACGCTCGGCAGGGCGGAAAGGCCCAAGCGCGCCGTCCAGACGAACGCGGCAGGCGCCTCCGCGCCCTCGTCCAGGCTGGCGGCGAACACCCGCAGGGTCAGCGAAAAGTGGGTGAAGACATGCTCCACCGCGCCCCGATCACGCCAGTCCGCGGCGAAGGGGGCCGCTTCTCGCGCCTCAGCGTCGTCATAGGGCGTCGCCCGCCAATCCGAGGTTGGCAGGCCCAGCATCCCGCCCAGCAGACCCTTCGGCGGCCGGCGGACCAGGGCCACCGCATCGCCTCGCGTCAGGACATAGGCGACGCCGTGTCGACGCGGGCGGTCGGCCTTTCTGGCCTTGCGCGGGTAGGTCTCCGGCGCGCCGCCGCGGAAAGCCTCGCACCAGGTCGAGACGGGGCAAAGGTCGCACAGCGGCCCCTTGGGCTTGCAGACCGTGGCGCCCAGATCCATCAGCGCCTGCGCCCAGTCGCCGGCGCGCTCTTCGGTGACCAGCTCGCCCGCCAGCGCCTTCAGGTCGGGCTTGGCGTCGGGCAGCGGCGTCTCGACCGCGAACAGTCGCGACATCACTCGCTCGACATTGCCGTCGACCACATTGGCTGGCCGGTCGAAGGCGATCGCCGCCACGGCCGCCGCGGTGTAGGCCCCAACGCCCGGCAGGTTGCGCAAGCCCTCCTCGGTGTCCGGAAAGACGCCGCCGTGCTGGCCCGCCACCGCCCGGGCGCAGGCCAGCAGGTTGCGGGCCCGGGCGTAGTAGCCAAGGCCCGCCCAGGCCGCCATCAGGTCGCCGTCCTCGACCGCCGCCAGGTCCGACACCGTCGGCCACCGCTGGGTGAAGCTCAGGAAGTAGGGCGTGGCGTGCGGTACGGTGGTCTGTTGGAGCATCACCTCCGACAGCCACACGCGGTAGGGATCGGGGCGCACGCCCTCGCGGCGGTCGGCGGGCGAGACGCGCCAGGCCAGCGACCGCGCCTGACGGTCATACCAGGCCAGCAGGCTCGAGCGGAGGGCGGCGCGATCAACAGAGACGCTGGCTTTCATCACCCCTCGCCTACCGCGAAGACCGGCCTCCATGCTAGTCTTCGGATCATGGCCCGCCGCCCCTTGCCCACCCCGGAAGAAGCGATCGCGATCCTGCGCGCCAAGCGGACCAGGCCGCAGCGCCGTCCGCCCCCGCCCGCCGGCAAGAATCTGGCGCCGCTGCTGAAGGAGCTGGAAACCCGTTTCGGCCAGGGCCCGGCCGCGCTGCAGGCGCGCTGGCGCGAGATCGTCGGGGACACGCTGGCGCGGCGCACCGAGCCTGTCCGCATCATCAAGGGACGCAACGGAGAAGGCGGCGCGCTGGAGTTGCGAGTCGACGGCCCCGTGGCGTCGCTGATCCAGCACCAGGCGCCGCAGATCACCGCCCGGCTGGACATGCTGCTGGGCAAGGGCGTGGTCACGCGCCTGCGGATCGTCCAGGGCCCCATCAAGGCGGCGGTCGCGCCTGTCGCCCAGCGCCCGCGCCGCAAGCCGCCGCTGGACGCGGCCTTGGAGAAGGAACTCGCCGACAGCCTGGCCGAACAGCCCGACGGCGGCCTCAAGCAGGCCTTGCTGAAGCTGGGACGTGGGGTCCTCTCCTCAGGCCGCTGAGACCATTGACAACGGCCGCCCGGTCGCGCTCTTCCGCTAGCCAGCATCAGGCCCTTTTCGCGTCGGAGCGAGAATCGGGCTTAAGTTTTCAATCGACCTTCAAAGGGCCATTCGATGCGTTCGTTGATCAGCCGAGTCACCGTTGTCGCCGCGCTCGCCGCTGGCCTCGCCAGCTGCAGCCCGAAGAGCGAGGCCGTCACCGCCGACGACATGACCCAGGGCAATCCGAACGCCAAGGTCGTGGTGGTCGAATACGCCTCGGCCTCGTGCGCCCACTGCGCCCGCTGGAACGCCGAGGTCTATCCGGCCTTCAAGGCCAAATACATCGACACCGGCAAGGTGAACTACGTCTATCGCGAGATCATCACCCCGCCGAACGAGGTCGCGGCGGCCGCCTTCCTGATGGCCCGCTGCGCCGGCAAGGACAAATACTTCCAGGTCATCGACTCGGTCTATCGCGCCCAGGAGCAGATGTTCCAGACCGGTCAGTTCCGCGAGGGCCTGCTGAACGTCGCCCAGTCGGCCGGCATGACCGAGGACCAGTTCAACGCCTGCGTCACCGACGAGAAGGCGCTCAAGGCCCTCAACGACCGCGTCGAGAAGTACAGCAAGGAAGCCAAGATCCAGGGCACGCCGACCTTCGTCGTCAACGGCAAGAAGGTGGGCGACGAGGGCGGCGGCGAGCGCACCCTGGCCCAACTGGACGAAGCCATCGCCGCGGCGGCGAAGTAATGACCCTGGACCGGCGCGCCCTGATCGTCTCCGGCCTCGCGCTCCCCGGCCTCGCGCTGGGGGCGACGCCCGCGCGGGCGGCGCCCTTGCCGCCGGTCCCTGGCGAGATGACGCTGGGCTCGCCCAAGGCCCCGGTCCAGTTCGTGGTCTACGCCTCGGCCAGTTGCCCCCATTGCGCCCACTGGTGGACCGAGGAGCTGCCGCAGGTCCGCAAGGCTTTCATCGACACTGGCAAGGTCCGTCTGGTCTTCCGGGAGTTCCTGACGCCGCCGACCGAGTTCGCCGCCGCCGGCTTCATCTTGGCGCGCCGGATTCCTGGCAAGTATTTCGACGTCCTGGCGACCATCTTCCAGCGCCAGGAGGAGATCTATCGCAGCGAGAAGCTGTGGGAGGGACTCGAGGCGATCGGCAAGCAATACGGCCTGACGCCGGCGCAGTTCTCGGCCGCCCTGAAGGACCCGGCCGCGCTGAAGGCGGTCAATGACCGGTTCTTCCGGGCGATCAATCAGGACAATATCGAGGTCACGCCAACCTTCTTCGTCAACGGCTCGCCGATCGAGGGCGACATCGGCTTCGACGCCCTGTCGCGCGCGTTCGGCGTGGCGGCGAAGGGCTGACGGGTCAGGGGGACCGCCTCGTGCAGTTCCAGCGCCTTCGCCTTTCGGGCTTCAAGTCCTTCGTCGAACCGACCGAGTTTCGGATCGAGCCGGGCCTCACCGGCATCGTCGGGCCGAACGGCTGCGGCAAGTCGAACCTCCTGGAAGCCCTGCGCTGGGTGATGGGCGCCAACTCCGCCAAGGCCATGCGGGCCGGCGGCATGGACGACGTGATCTTCGCCGGCAGCGGCGCGCGCCCGCCGCGCAACCACGCCGACGTCGCCCTGACCATCGACAACGCCGACCGCACCGCGCCGGCCCAGTTCAACGACGACCCGGTGCTGGAGGTCGTTCGCCGCATCGATCGCGGCTCGGGCTCGACCTACAGGATCAACGGCCGCGAGGTGCGGGCCCGCGACGTCCAGCTGTTGTTCGCCGACGCCTCGACCGGCGCCAACTCGCCGGCCCTGGTCCGCCAGGGCCAGATCAGCGAGCTGATCGGCGCCAAGCCGCAGAACCGCCGCCGCATCCTGGAAGAGGCGGCTGGCGTCTCGGGCCTGCACACCCGTCGGCACGAGGCCGAGCTGCGCCTGCGCGCCGCCGAGGCCAATCTCGCCCGCCTGGACGACGTGGCCCGCGAGCTGGAGACGGCGCTGAACCGCCTCAAGCGCGAGGCGCGCCAGGCCGAGAAGTACAAGCGCCTGTCGGCCGAGATCCGTGCGGTGCAGG
Organism: Caulobacter segnis; assembly: GCF_003243465.1. Classification (GTDB taxonomy): domain Bacteria; phylum Pseudomonadota; class Alphaproteobacteria; order Caulobacterales; family Caulobacteraceae; genus Caulobacter; species Caulobacter segnis_A. The sequence continues at coordinate 62,205 of NZ_QFQZ01000018.1, read as the reverse complement.
GGGCGGTGCTCTACGCCCGCTGGACCGAGGCTCGCGACACGCTGGAGCGCACCCAGCGCGAGGCGACCGAGGCCGCGCGGCTTGTCGAGGAAACCGCCCGCGCCAGCGCCGCCGCCCAGGTGGCGATCACCGAGGCCGAAGCCTCTATGCCGCCGCTGCGGGAAGAGGCGACGATCGCCCAGGCGATCCTCGGTCAGCTGGCCATCCAGAAGGACCGCGCCGAGCGCGAGGCGGAGGCGGCCTCCGCCGAGTTCGAGCGGCTGAAGAGCGATCTGGCCCGCATCGACGCCGATCGGACGCGCGAACAGCAGGCCAAGGAAGACGCCGCCGCCGCCCTCGCCCGCATCGACGCCGAGCTCGCCGAGGTTCGCGCCCTGGTCGCCGCAGCCCCCGAGCGGGGTCCCGAACTGGAGGCCGCCGCCAAGGCCGCCGAAGCCGCCCGCGCCGCCGCCGAGACCCGGGTCGAGCAGCTGGCCGCGCGAGTCGCCGCCGAGGAGGCGCAGTTCCGCGCCGCGACCACACGCCTGTCCGAAGCCGACGCGCGCGCCAGCCGCACCAACCGCGCGCTCGACCAGGCCAAGGCCGAGCGCGCGGCGATCGGTCCCGAGGTCGATCCGGCCGCCGCCGAGGCCCGCCAGCGCTTCACCAACGCCGAGGCCGCCCTGGCCGCCGCCCGCGCGGCGCTCGAGGAAGCCGAGGCCGAGCGCGTCAAGGCCGCCGAGCAGGAGGCCCAGGCCCGCCAACTCGCGCGCGGTGTCGAGGACCAGCTTGGGCGCCTGCGCACCGAAGCGCGGGGTCTCGCCCAACTGACTGCCCCCCGCGCCAAGAGCGGCCATGCGCCGGCGCTGGACAGCGTGTCCCCCGACAAGGGCTATGGCGCGGCCCTGGCCGCCGCGCTCGGCGACGATCTCGACGCCGCCCTCGATTCCAAGGCCCCGTCCTACTGGGGCGGGGCGCAGGTTTCGTCCCCGCTCTGGCCTGAGGGCGCCCAACCACTCGTCCCGCTAGTCAAGGCGCCGCCCGAGCTGATCGCTCGTCTCTCACACGTGGCCGTGGTCGCTCGCGCCGACGGGGACCGGCTGCAGAAGGCGCTCAAGCCCGGCATGCGCCTGGTCTCGATCGAAGGCGACCTCTGGCGCTGGGACGGCTTCGTCGCCCGCGCCGACGCGCCAAAGCCCGCCGCTGTCCGACTTGAACAACGCACCCGCCTGGCCGAGGTCGAGGCCGAGATCGACGTCCTGGTCCCTCGGGCTGAGGCCACCGCGGCCGCCTTGAGAAGCGCCGCGGATCGCATGCGGGCGGTCGAGGATCTGTTGCGCGACAAGCGCCGCGGTCCGCCGGACGCCGAGCGCCTCCTGAACCAGGCCCGCGAGCAAGTGGCCAAGTTCGAGCGCGAGCAGACGATGAGGGCCGCGCGCGCCCAGTCCCTCGACGACACCATCGCCCGGTTCGAGACCGAAAAGGTCGAGGCCGACGCGGCGCTCGCCCAGGCGCGGGACGCTCACGCCGCCGCCCAGACCTCGGGCGACCTGCAACCTCAACTCGCCCAGGCGCGCCAGGACGCCGCCAAGGCGCGCGAAGCCGCCAGCGCGGCCCGCACGGCCCTCGACGTCGAGACCCGGGAACGCGCGGGCCGTCAGCGCCGGCTGGAGAACCTGGAGCGCGACCGTACCGACTGGGCCAAGCGCGCCGAGACCGCGGCCAGGCGCACGGAGTCGCTGGAAGGGGACCGCGCCAAGGCCGCCGCCGCCCTCGAGGCCGCGCGCGAGGCGCCAGCCGCCCTGCAAGAGAAGCTGGTCGCCCTGCTCGACGCGTTCGCCGCCGCCGAGGCCCGCCGCGCCAAGGCCAGCGACGCCCTGGAGACCGCCGAGACCAACCGCGTGAACGCCGATCGCGCCGCCCGCGCGACCGAGCAGGCGGCCGGCGAGGCGCGCGAGAAGCGCGCCGCCCTGGTCGCTCACCTGGACGGCGCCCGCCAGCGCTTCGCCGAGGTCGCCACGGCCATTCGTGAGCAGGCTCGCATGGAGCCCGAAGAACTCGGCCGTCACGTCGCCGGCGAGGCCGTGGCCGTGCCGAAGGACGCCGCCGGCGTGGAAGCTCACCTGTTCGCCCTGGAGCGCGAGCGCGACGCGATTGGTCCAGTGAACCTCCGCGCCGAGGAAGAGGCCCAGGAATACGCCGGCCGCCTGGAGATCATGCGGACAGAGCGCGCCGATCTGTCGGGCGCGGTGACAAAGCTTCGCGCCGGCATCGAGGAGCTGAACGCCGAGGGGCGGGAACGGCTCTTGGCCGCGTTCGACGTCATCAACGCCAACTTCCAGACTCTCTTTCAGGCGCTGTTCGGCGGCGGCCAGGCCGAGCTGAAGCTGATCGAGAGCGACGACCCCCTCGAAGCGGGCCTCGAGATCTACGCCTGCCCGCCCGGCAAGCGCCTGGCCAGCATGAGCCTGATGAGCGGCGGCGAGCAGGCCCTGACCGCCAGCGCCCTGATCTTCGGCGTGTTCCTGGCCAATCCGGCGCCGATCTGCGTGCTGGACGAAGTCGACGCGCCGCTCGACGACGCCAATGTCGACCGCTACTGCAACATGCTCGACGAGATGCGCCGCCGCACGCAGACGCGCTTCATCGCCATCACGCACAACCCCGTGACCATGAGCCGGATGGACCGCCTGTTCGGCGTCACCATGGCCGAACGCGGGGTCAGCCAGCTGGTCAGCGTGGATCTGAGCACGGCCGAGAAGCTGGTGGCGGCCTAGAACCCGATCGCCTGGCGGATGGGATTGGCCGGATCGGCCAGCAGCTTCACCGCCATGGCGCACGAGATCACGACCAGGAGAGGCCGGATCAGCTTCGGTCCAAAGCGCATGGCCAGCCTTGACCCGACCTGGGCCCCCAGGAATGCGCCGGCCGCCATGGCCAGGCCCACTGGCCAGACGACCGCGCCCTTCAGCGTGAACAGGGCCAGGCTGCCCAGGTTGCTGGCGGCGTTGGCCAGCTTGGTGTGGGCGGTGGCCTTCAGCGCCCCGTAGCCCAACAGGGTGACGATCGCGACCATGTAGAAGGCCCCCGCCCCGGGACCGAAGATCCCGTCGTAGAAGCCGACCAGCGGGGCCACGAAGCAGGCGAACGGGATCAGCGCCATGCGCGGCGACACGTCCTCGCGCTTCAGGGCGCGCGAGAAGCCGAAATAGAGCGCGATGGCGATCAGCAGCACCGGCACGATGGCGCGCAGGACCTGGGGTGACAGCAGACTGGCGCAGAGGGCGCCGCACAGGCCCGCGATCGCGGCGCCGAGAGCGACCGGCCAGGCGGTCTTCCAGTCGATCAGGCCGCGGCGGGCGAAGGCGCTGGTCGAGGAGATGGCGCTGACCGCGCCCTGCAGCTTGTTGGTGCCCAGGGCCTGGACCGGCGAGAGGCCGGCCAGCAGCAGGGCCGGCAGGGTCACGAGACCGCCGCCGCCGGCGATGGCGTCCAGGGCTCCGGCCAGGGCGGCGACCACGAACAGACTGGCGATGACGTCTAGCGAAACCATGAGCGGCTCATGGTCCCGTTCGACGCCTCAGGCAAAGAAAAAGGGGCCCGAAAGGCCCCTCGATCCTTAACCCAGCAGGTGAGCCCACTGGTGAGCGCGCGACTGCTTGCTGTTGGTCGGCTTGCCCAGGGCGCGCAGTTCGTCGCGCTCCTTGGCCTTTTCTTCCTTGCGGACGCGCATTTCGGCGGCTTCCAGGGCCTTGCGCTCCTTCCGCTCGGCGCGCTTGGCGGCCATCAGCTCTTCCTGGCGAGCCAGGGCTTCGAGACGGGCCTTTTCCTTGGCTTCGGCGCGGGCGGCGCGGACGGCTTCGAGTTCGGCGGCGCGAAGCTCTTCGCGCTTGTCGAAATCGGGGTCCTGGACGGTCGGCTTGGCCTTGAATTTAGCCAGCATCGCCTTCTTGGCTTCCTGCTGGGCGGAAATACGATCGGCGAATCCGGTGTTCTTCAGGTGCGACATGAATCTTCGTATTGTTTGGAGGCGGCGGCTCTAAAGCCTAAATCGACGGAAAAATCAATGCGTCATCGAGGCCCGACGCTCCTTGCCTAGGGGGAGCGGCGTCTTGGAGAGCGTTTCTCAGATAGGAAGCCTTTTACGTTCCGAAAGAGCGCCGCGCCCCCGCGCCGGGACAAGATTGGGGTCGGTTTTGCCCGCCTGACGGAGGGGAACGCAAAAACTTCAAATATTCCCGCGACTTGCTTCGTGTAGCGGTCACCTTGACGCACCGCAGCGAGGTCTATAGGTTCCGCGCCGATCAAGCCGGCCGGAAAAGCGCCTTGTTTTGGCGCGTCCTCGGCGCTTTCGGACCTGCCGCTTCCTATGCCCAAGGCCGACGAACCGAACGACAAGGCTCCGCAGAGCCTCGACGCTCGGCTCGCCGCATTTGAGGCGCGGAGGGCGGCGGAAAAGCCGGTGAAAGCCGCGTCCGAAAAGGCCCAGCAGGACGGTTACCGTCTGCTGGCGGACCTGATCGGGGGTGTTTTGGTGGGTCTCGGCTTCGGCTGGCTGCTCGACCACTACGTCCACACGAGCCCCTGGGGCATGGTCGGCGGTCTGCTGATCGGTCTGGGGCTCGCGATTTTCTCCATCGTCCGCAAGGCGATGAAACTGAGCGCGCAGGCGTCGGCGCCGTCCCCTCAAGGGAATGCCGGCGGAGACACGGGAGACGGGCCTACCGTCCCCAAGCAGAAGAGAGACTAGGGCCGATGGCCGATCCGATGCACCAGTTCCAGATCAAGAAGATCGTGGAACTGCCCACCGTGACCGTTCCCGGCCTGGGCGCTATCGACCTGTCGATCACGAACTCGGTGTTCGCGATGCTGCTGGCCGCGACCCTGATCATCGTCTTCTACAGCCTGGCCGCGCGCCGAGCCGTGGTGCCGGGCCGCCTGCAGGCGGTCGGCGAGATGCTGTACGGCCTGGTGGACGGGCTGGCGGAGTCGATCATCGGCCACGACGGCAAGAAGTTCCTGCCCTTCGTGTTCACGCTGTTCGCGTTCGTGCTGTTCATGAACATGCAGGGCATGTTCCTGGTCTTCACCTCGACCTCGCAGCTGGCCGTGACCCTGACGCTCGGCCTGATGGTCATCCTGACCGTGATCGGCGTCGGGTTCGCCAAGAACGGCCTGAAGTTCTTCAAGCTGTTCGCCCCGTCGGGCGTGCCGCCGGTGCTGTACATCCTGCTGGTGCCGATCGAGATCCTGTCGTTCCTGATCCGTCCGATCACCCTCGGCCTTCGTCTGTTCGGCAACATGCTGGGCGGTCACGTGGTGCTGAAGATCTTCGCCGGCTTCGTGATCGCCCTGGGCGGTCTCGGCGTGCTGGGCTGGGCCGGTGCGGCCCTGGCCCTGACCTCGGTCGTCGCCCTGACGGCCCTCGAGTTCATGGTGGCCTTCCTCCAGGCCTTCGTGTTCGCGGTGCTCACCTGCGTCTATCTCAACGACGTCGTGCACCTCGACAGCCACTGATCAACCTCTAGTCTTTCAACCAATACCCTTCTCAAGGAGTCTCAATCATGGACGCTGCTGCTGCTAAGTACATCGGCGCTGGTCTGGCCATGCTCGGCATGATCGGCGCGGGCGTGGGCCTGGGCGTGATGTTCGGCAACTACTTCCAAGGCGCCCTGCGCAACCCGACGGCCGCCGCTCAAGAGCGTCCGATGCTGTTCCTGGGCATGGCCCTGACGGAAGCCCTGGGCATCTTCGCCCTGGTTATCGCCTTCCTGATCCTGTTCTCGTAATCCGATCCCCGGGGCGCGGCGCTTCACCGGAAGCGACGCGCCCCGATTTCTGTTTTCTCGCGCTTCCTGGAGCGGGCCGGATCACGGTCCGCTCCAAGCGCAATAGCTGAGAGGCGCCTTCGCCCATGGCGACGGAACATCAAGGCACGACCGAGACGACGGAAGCCCCCAAGGGCCACGAAGGCGGCGGCGGTCTCCCGCAGCTGCAGTTCGAGCACTGGGGCGGTCAGATCGTCTGGCTCCTGCTCATCTTCGCCGTGCTTTACGCGGTGCTGTCCAAGGGCCTCCTGCCCCGCGTCAGCGGCGCGATCGAGGAACGCGGCGCCAAGATCGCCGGCGACATCGCCGACGCCCGTCGCATGAAGGACGAGGCCGAGGCCCAAGCCCGCGCGGCCGCCGCCGAAGTGGCCGAGGCCCGCGCCAAGGCCCAGAAGACGGCCGCCGATGCGAAGGCCAAGGCTTCGGCCGAAGCCGCCGAGCGTCAGGCCAAGGAAGAGGCCGCCCTGGCCGAGAAGCTGGCCGCGGCCGAAGCTTCGATCCAGACCGCTCGCGACCAGGCCATGAGCCAGGTCCGCGTGGTGGCCGAGGACACGGCGGGCGCGATCGTCGAAAAGCTGACCGGCAAGGCGGCCACCGCCGCCGAGCTCAAGTCGGCCCTGGCCTAAGGGACTGAAGATGGAACACGAATCCCTGTTCAGCCTCTCGAACCCGGAATTCTGGGTTCTGGTCGCTCTGGTGATCTTCTTCGGCCTGCTGGTCGTCCTGAAGGTCCTGCCGGGCGCCCTGTTCGGCGCGCTCGACAGCTACTCGGCCAAGATCAAGGCCGAGCTGGACGAAGCCCAGCAACTGCGGGAAGAAGCGCAAGCCCTGCTCGCAGGCGTGAAGGCCCAGCGCGACGAAGCCGAGCGCCAAGCCGCGAGCATGCTGGAAGCCGCCAAGGCCGACGCCAAGCGTCTGGCCGAGGAAGCCAAGGAAAAGCTCGAGGAGCAGATCAAGCGCCGCGCCGAGATGGCCGAGCGCAAGATCGCCCAGGCCGAGGCCCAGGCCGCCGCCGACGTCAAGGCCGCCGCGGTGGATCTCGCCGCCCAGGCCGCGGAGGCCGTCCTGGCCGCCCGCCTCGCCGGCGCCAAGAGCGACCCTCTGGCGGACGCCGCCATCGCCCAGATGGGCGCCAAGCTGCAATAGCCGCTAGCGACGCTGGTTAGACAAGACGAAGGGCGCGGATCGCAAGGTCCGCGCCCTTTTTCTATCACCGTTCAATGGGCGGCGGACTGGCCGTCCGCAAGGCTGGCCAAAGCCGCCTGGCAGGCCTGCTCGCAGTCCCGGCAGGCCGCGGCGCAGATGGCGCAATGCTCGTGCATTTCGGCATGCTGCTCGCACTCGGCCGCGCAACGGGCGCAGGCCAGCTGGCAGGCGCGCAGCTGGGCGTCGATCAGCGGAACATCGCCGCCAGATCGGCGAGTGGCGATCAGACCGGTCGTCAGGCAGACGTCGGCGCAGTCCATGTTCAAGCGGATGCACTGGACGAGTTCGGCGACCTTCGCCTCGCCCAGGCAGGCGTCGGCGCAGGACGCGCAGACCTGGGCGCAGTCGAAACAGGCCTCGATGCAGCGGGCGAGCGCGGTGTTGACCGCGCCTTTGACATGGGGATGGGTGGCGAGCATCTGTTCGACGTGCATGGTGGGCTCCCTTCGTCGGCGCCCTTGCAACCCCTCGGCGGCCGGTCTGTTCCGCCGCAGATCCTAGAGCAGCGTCAGGTCGCCTCTTCCGCGGGGGGCTTGGCGACGTATCGGTAGCCCTCGATCGCGACATGTTCGGCGTTCTTCTCGCGCACCAGCGCGGCCGCCTCGTCATAGAGGAAGGGCAGGAAGGCGTAGCGCTTGCCCTCGGTCACCGGCAGCGCCTCGTGGAGCAAGCCGCACGAGAACACCACCGCTCCGCCCGTCGGCGCGCGATAGGTTCGCGGGCCGAACTCGGGAAACCGGAGATCGCCGCCCGAATAGGCCTCGGCGTTCAGGTTGATGGTGACGGCGAACCGCCGATGGGCGGTGCCCTTGGTGGTGTTGTCCCTATGGGCGCGAAAGAAGCCGTGGTCGGCCGCGTCGTAGCAGGCGATCAGGTCCCGCTCGATCCGCGTCGGCAAAAACTGGAAGGCCCGGGCGATCTGCGGCGCCAACCGCCGCTGAATCCGCGACCTCACCGCATCGCGCAGTGGTCCCGCGGACAGGACGAGGTCCCGCCGGATCTTGTGGCTGGGATCGCGGATCTCCAGGGTCTTGCCGTCGACTTCCCGCATGAAGCCCGAGGGTGCGCCGCCATCGGCCTCATAGGCGGCGATCAGGGTCCGGCAGAACTCAGGCTCGAAGACGCGGGGCAAGACCAGTACGGGCGCCGGCAGCTCCACGCCGGCATGGAGCAGCGGCGGCGGCAGCTGCAGCAGGATCTCAGGCAGCCGTGCGGTTTCCCCGGCCGCCAAGGTCAGCAATACGCGATAGCTGGGATCGATGAGCACCCAGCCGGACCAGCCGCCGAGCCCGAAGGCGGCGGTCGCCGCGCCATTGTCGTCCAGCATCCACCGGGCGAAGGGCACGTGATCGGTCCGCGCCGCCCATCTTTGCCGATCCCGGAGCAGGCCAAACAGCGCCAGCGTCTCCACGGTCGGCAGACGCGAGGGATTGGCGATCAGCGCCTCGACGGCGGCGATGAAGGCGTCATCGCCATCGGCGACCAAGGCCAGCAGCAGGTAACGGCCGGCCGCCGCGTCGAGGGCGTAGGACGGGTTGTCTCGGGTAAGGGCCCGGAACATGGGCACCGGATCGCCGGGCGCGAGCTGCATATGGCGGTCTCAGATTGGTCTGATTGGCGACGCGGGCCGCCACGGTAAGGCGAGCCTAAAGCCCACGGGTGAGGTTCGCACGCGGTCTGTCGCCTACGCCGCCTTGGCTGTCTTCCGCGCCACGTAGCGCTTGACCCGCTTGCGCGTACGCTTGAGCAGGCGCCAGCGCGCCTTGCGGAGGACGAGCTTCTCGGTGCGCAGCATCTGCTGCCAGACGACCAGCAGCACCTCGGGTTCACGGCGCATCAGGCGGCGGATCGGGAAGACGAGCTTGGGGTGGCGCTTCTGCCAGCGGATGAAGGTCTTGCGGGCGGCCAGAGAATAGCGCAGCACGATCATCAGTCCGATGACCAGCAGCGGCAGGCCCAGGTGCCCCGGCAGCGGGGTCAGCACGGCGCCGGCCAGGATCACCAGCGTCCCAAACCCGATGGCGATCCAGCGGAAGGCGCGGGCCGCCGACTCGCGCAGCAGCAAGGCCAGGCGCGCGCGACGCCGGACCCGGTGCTTGATGTCGATCGTCGCGACCGTGGGATTCACTGTCCGTTGCGCCTCGCCGCCCGGCGCTTCAGCGACTTGCGCCAGCGGACCGCCACGCGCCAGCGGCGCGGCGTGACCAGCCGCTCGACCCGCAGGGCCTGTTGCCAGGCGACGAGCACGACCTCGGGTTCGCGGCGCAGCAGACGGCGAAGCGGGAAGATCAGCTTGGGGTGGGCGTGCTGGAAGCGCACGAATTGCTTGCGCGCCTTGAACGAGTTGCGCAGCACCAGCATCAGCCCCACCACCGTCAGCGGCAGGCCCATGGGCCCGGGCAGCGGCGCGATGACGATGCCGCCAATGACCAGCAGGACGCCCAGGCTGAGCAGGATCACGCGCAGGAAGCGCGCGATGAGCTCACGGGCGAGATCATCGGCGGTGCGGCGGGCGCGCGGCATGGCGAGGACAAAGGCGGTCATGGGAGGGACAACGAGCTTGCGCGACGCATGCTCCCTGGATCACCCAGTCAACCCCGACGCGCTCCCCCGATATGTGGAGCGATGAGGGCGCCGTAAAGGCGCCCTCTGGTCGCAAGGGGGGTATGGAGAATGCTATTCAGCCGCCAGTGGCGCCGCGGCCACAGGTTTCCACCTCAACCGGGGCTTGCGGGCCGCTTGCGTCTCATCCAGGCGCCGGAGCGGGGCGTGGAACGGCGCGCCCTTGAAACGCTCCGTGTCCCCCGCCTTGGCCGCGCCGGCCAGGGCGCGCAGCGCCGCGACGAAGCGATCCAGCTCGTGGCGGCTTTCGGTCTCGGTCGGCTCGATCAGCATCGCGCCATGCACCACCAGCGGGAAGTACATGGTCATCGGGTGGAAGCCCTCGTCGATCATCGCCTTGGCGAAGTCGAGCGTGGTCACCCCCGTGCCTTCCAGCCAGGCGTCGTCGAACAGCGCCTCGTGCATGCACGGGCCGTCCGGGAAGGCCGGGCTCATCACGTCCTTCAGGCGCGCCTTGATGTAGTTGGCGTTCAGCACCGCGTCCTCGGCCGCCTGTTTCAGGCCGTCGGCGCCGTGGCTGAGCATGTAGGCGTAGGCGCGGACATACATGCCCATCTGGCCATGGAAGGCGCTCATGCGGCCAAAGGCGGTCTCGGCTCCCTCTTGGCCGGCGTGCTCGACCAGGTCAAAGCCGTCGTCGTCGTGAACCAGCCAGGGCGTCGGAGCGAAAGGCGCCAGGGCCTCGCTCAGCACCACAGGACCCGCACCCGGGCCGCCGCCGCCATGCGGCGTCGAGAAGGTCTTGTGCAGGTTGATGTGCATGGCGTCGACGCCCAGATCGCCCGGGCGCACCCGGCCGACGATGGCGTTGAAGTTGGCGCCGTCGCAGTAGAAGTAGGCCCCGGCCGCGTGGGTCAGGCGGGCGATCTCGACGACGTCGCGCTCGAACAGGCCGCAGGTGTTGGGGTTGGTGACCATGATGGCCGCCACGTGGTCGCCGAGCTTGGACTCCAGGTCCGCGAGATCGACGCGGCCGTCCTCGGTCTGGGCGATCTCGACGACGGTGTAGCCGACGAAGGCCGCCGTGGCCGGGTTGGTGCCGTGGGCGCTGGTCGGGGCCAGGACCGTCTTGCGGTGGCCGTTGCCGGCCGCCTCGTGCGCGGCGCGGATGGCCAGAAGGCCGCAAAGCTCGCCATGGGCGCCGGCCTTGGGCGACAGGGCGACGGCGGGCATGCCGGTCAGGGTCTTCAGCCAGTGGGCCAGGCGGTCCATCAGCGCAAGCGCGCCCTGCACGGTCGAGGTCGGCTGCAGCGGGTGGATGTCCGAGAAGCCCGGCAGGCGCGCCATCTTCTCGTTCAGGCGCGGATTGTGCTTCATCGTGCACGAGCCCAGCGGATAAAGCGCCAAGTCGATGGCGTGGTTCTTCTGGGACAGGCGCACATAGTGGCGGACGGCTTCCGGCTCCGACAGGCCCGGCAGGCCGATCGGCTCGGACCGCAGCAGGCCGGCGAGATCGCTGGACGGCGCGGCGGCTTCGGGCAGGTCGACGCCGGTCTTGTTCCAGCCGTCCAGTTCGAAGATCAGGGCCTCGTCCTGCAGCAGGCCGCGCGCGCCCGTTAGGGTCTCGTGTCCGGCGGGAGCGTCATTCGCGGCTTCAGGGCGCGTGGGGCGGCCGACGTTGTTCATGCTCATTGGCCCACCACCTTGGTCAGGAGCTTGGTCAGGAAAGTGATGTCGATGTCCATCGTCGTCTCGGTCGCGGCGACCAGCAGGACGTCGTCCATGCCGGCGCCGGCGTCGAGGCGCGAGAACGGCACGCCGGCCAGGACGCCGTGGTCCGCCAGGGTCTCGACCAACTCGGCCGCCTTGCCTGGGACCCGGACGGCGAACTCGTTGAAGAAGCGCGGCGTCAGGATCTCGTAGCCGGGGACGGCCGCCAGGGCGTCGCGCAGGGCGACCGCCTTCTGGTGGTTCAGCGCGGCCAGCCTGCGCAGGCCCGTCTCGCCCAGCAGGCTCATGTGGATCGAGAAGGCCAGGGCGCACAGGCCGCTGTTGGTGCAGATGTTCGAGGTCGCCTTGTCTCGGCGGATGTGCTGCTCGCGGGTCGAGAGCGTCAGTACGAAGCCGCGCTTGCCGTCGGCGTCCACCGTCTCGCCGCACAGGCGGCCCGGCATCTGGCGAACGAACTTTTCCTTGCAGGCGAACAGGCCGACATAGGGCCCGCCGAAGTTCAGGCCGTTGCCGATCGACTGCCCCTCGGCCACGGCGATGTCGGCGCCCATCTCGCCGGGCGACTTCAGAAGGCCGTAGGAGACCGCCTCGGTCGTCACGACGATCAGCAGCGCGCCGGCGGCGTGGGCCGCCTCGGCGATCTTGGTCACGTCGGTGACCGTGCCGAACACGTTCGGGGTCTGGACAACGACGCAGGCGGTGTCGGCGTCGATCGCGGCGATCACCGCATCCTCGGCGTCGATCGCGGCTGGCATGCGCGCCGTCTCCACGCCGGCGGCGTGGGCCAGGGTTTCGATCGCGCCGACATAGTGCGGGTGAACGCCGCCCGACATCACCGCCTTGTTCCGGCGGGTGACGCGCTGGGCCATCATCACGGCCTCGGCCGCGCCGGTCGAGCCGTCATAGAGCGAGGCGTTGGCCACCTCCATGCCGGTCAGGGCCGCGACCTGGGTCTGGAACTCGAACAGCACCTGCAGGGTGCCTTGGGCGATTTCCGGCTGGTAGGGCGTGTAGCTGGTCAGGAACTCCGACCGCTGGATGATGTGGTCGACCGTGGCCGGCACGTGGTGGCGATAGGCGCCGGCGCCGCAGAAGAACGCCCCCTCGCCCGCCGCGCGGTTGCGCTTGGCCAGGGCGGCCATCTCCCGCTCGACTTCCAGTTCGCCGACATGGTGCGGCAGGTCGACTGGCTTGTCGCGGCGGGCCGAGGCCGGCACGTCCACGAACAGGTCATCGATCGACTTCACGCCGATCACGCCGAGCATCTCGACGCGGTCTTCGGGGGTCAGGGGGAGATAGCGCATGTTTCTGTCCTGCTCCCTTCTCCTTGATGGGGAAGGGTGGGGATGGGGTGTTACAGGGTGGCCAGGAACGCTTCGTACGCGTCGCGGTCCATCAGGGCGTCGACCTCGGCCGGGTTAGCCAGCTTGATCTTGGCGAACCAGCCGCCGCTTTCCGGCAGGGCGTTGACGGTTTCCGGGGCGTCCGACAGTTCGCCGTTGCCTTCGATCACCTCCCCCGAGACCGGGGCGTAGACGTCCGAGGCGGCCTTGACGCTCTCGACCACGGCCAGGCCTTCGCCCTGCTTCACGGTCTTGCCGGCTTCCGGAACCTCGACGAACACCACGTCGCCCAGCTGCTCGGCGGCGTAGGCGGTGATGCCGACGGTCGCCACGTCGCCCTGGACGACGACCCATTCGTGATCTTTGGTGAAGCGCATCTGTCTCGGCCCTTGGATGGATTAGAGTTTGCGAACGTAACGGTTCGGAACGAACGGGCTGGCGACCACCTCGGCGGCGGCGGCCTTCCCGCGAACGATGACTTTCAACTTCGTCCCGATCGCGGCATGAGCCGGCGGGGCGAAACCGATGGCGATGGGGTAGCCCAGGCTGGGGGCGAAGCCGCCGCTGGTGACCTTGCCGATCACGGCGCCGGTCTCGTCGGCGATCTCGGCGCCTTCGCGGGCGGGGGCGCCTTCAAGCACCTTCAGGTTCACGCGGACGCGGGTGAGCTCGCCGGCCAGCTCCTTGGCGATACGATCGGCGCCCGGATAGTCGCCGGCCTCGCGGCGCGACTTGCCGACGGCGAAGTTCAGGCCCGCCTCGATCGGCGAGACGGTCTCGTCCAGGTCGTGGCCATAGAGCGGCAGGCCAGCTTCCAGGCGCAGGCTGTCGCGCGCGCCCAGGCCGATCGGCTTGACGCGGTCGTCGGCCAGCAGGGTGTTCCAGACGCGCTCGGCGGCGTCGGCCGGGACCGAGATCTCGTAGCCGTCCTCGCCCGTGTAGCCCGAGCGGGAGACGATCGCGTCGACGCCGAAGGCGGTCAGGGCCCTGGCGTCCATGAACACCATCTCAGCGGCCTCGGGGATGTGGGCGGCCAGCACGGCGGCGGCCTCGGGGCCTTGCAGCGCCAGCAGCGCGCGGTCCTCGAGGCGGGTCACCGTGGCCTCGCCGGCCAGCTCGCGGGCGATGATGGCGTAGTCGTTGTCCTTGCAGGCGCCGTTGACGACGACGAACAGGCCGTCCTCGTCCGGACGGGCGGTCATCAGGTCATCGACGATCCCGCCCTGCGCGTTCAGCAGCACGCCGTAGCGCTGCTTGCCGGCCTTCAGGCCCTGGTAGTCGGCGGAGACGACCTTCTCGAAGCTCTTCGCAGGGTTCTCGCCGCGGATGCGGGCCTGGCCCATGTGCGAGACGTCGAACAGGCCGGCGTGCTCGCGAGTCCAGAGGTGCTCCTTGAGCACCCCGTCCTTGTACTGCACGGGCATGGCATAACCCGCGAACGGAACCATGCGCGCGCCGGCCGCCACGTGGGCGTCGTAAAGCGGGGTCTTCTTGAGGTCTTCGGACACGGCATGGGCTCCAAACGAGGTCGGCGACGGGACCGGCTATCGCCGGTTGGTCGCGCCCCCGCTGTCCCTTGGGCCTGAGAGATTCCGGGACGAAGCGTCCCTTGCTCCTTCGGCGAGCCGCCCCCTCGGGAGGCCTCTTTCCAGCGTTCCTAAACCCGCGCGGTCCTTTTGCCTGAGCGTTTCCGGGGCGGTTGCGCCTTCGGCCTCGGGAGCGAATCCCGATGTCTCCCGCGGGGGTCCTCGGCGTGATGCGGGAGGCGGCGGCGGGAGTCAAGCTGGACCACCTCCAAGGGATCCTCTCAACGCCCCTTTCGCCGCCCGTGGCGCTTAAGGCAGCAGGTCCCCGAACCAGTCGTCCTCGCCGATCGGCGGACCCGGCGGGATCGCCACCCGCCCCTTGCCGCCCTCGACCAGAGCCGCCAGGGCCTCGCCGCTGTCGTCGTCGACGATCTCGGCCAGCCTGCGCGCCTGGGCGCGGTCGGCCGCCGAGGCGGTGGCGGGAAGCTTCAGCCCCTCGCCCCACTCTTCCAGGCGCGCCCGGATCAGGGCCCCGGCGGTGGAGGCCAGGGTCTTGTCGCCAAGGCTCTGGCCCAGATTGACCACCATGCGCTGGCGAACGCGGCGCGCCAGCTCGGCCTCGCGGCCCGAGGCCTTGCCGTCGAAGGCCACGGCGGCGAAGGCGCGATCCAGCAACCCCTCCAGCCCCGGCTGGGCCGGATCGCGGCGCTTGGCCTCGACGAGGCGGTTCAGGCGCGCCGGGGCGAACAGGGCGCCCCAGACCAGGTCGGCCGCCACCTCTGACGCCGCCGGCAGGTCGAACACCGGACCGTCGCCGAAGGTCTCGATCTCGTAGGCGTGGTCGGTCGATTGCGATTGGCCGACCGTCAGGAGGTCGAGGGTCTTGTCCGAGAGATCCAGCGCGGCCGGGTCCAGGGTCTTGAGCAGGGCGTCGATCGCGGCGGCCTGGCGGCCGGCGGGCACGGGCTTGGACGCTTCGCGGCCGTCGCCCTCGGCGGCGTAGGTGAAGTCGACCCCGCCCACCAGCTTGGCCGTCGCGTCCACCTGGTAGCGATGGAAGATGTAGATCGGCGCGATCACCCGCCGCAGGTCCGCCACCGACGCGCCCTTGGGCAGGTTGCGCAGGCCGAAGCGATCGAGGGCGATCTTGCGCACCGCCATCAGGTGCGAGAGCTCGGCGACCGGATCGGCGCCGTTGTCCCAGACCGCGCCCAGCGGATGGGCGGTGTCGGCGCCGCGCGCGTCCTCGTCGGAGACGTAGCGCAGGCCGTCGGCCTGGCTCTTGTCGGCCTTGGCCTTCAGCCAGGCCTTTTCGTCGGCGCCCGAAGGCGCGGGGCTATACAGCCACTCGATCGCGAACTTGTCCCAGGCGCCGATCCCCCGCGCATAGGCGTCGGAGAAGTCGAGCTGGCCGTCCTTGATGGCGATCTTCGGCGCGGGATAGTCCATCACCGAGGCGCGGCCCTGGGTGCTGGCCGCGAAGTTGTGCTGCAGCCCGATCGAGTGGCCGATCTCGTGCGGGGCCAGCTGACGCAGGCGGGCCAGGGAAATCTCGATGGGGTCGTTGGGTCCGCCCTTGCCCGTCTTTTCGGCGCCCTCCAGCCCCTCGAAGATCAGGCGGTCCTGGCGCACGCGCTGCGAGCCCAGCAGCACGTCGCCCTTGATGATCTCGCCGGTGCGCGGATCGACCACCGAGTGGCCGTAGGACCAGCCTCGCGTCTGGCGATGGACCCAGTTGACGACGCTGTAGCGGGCGTCCAGCGGGCTCACCCCCTCGGGCAGCACCTCCACCTTGAAGGCGTCGATGAAGCCGGCGGCCTCGAAGGCCTGGTTCCACCAGCGGCCGCCTTCGATCAGGGCCGAGCGCACCGGTTCGGGCGCGGCGCGGTCGACATAGAAGACGATCGGCTTCTTGACCGGCGAGCGGGCGGCGGTGGGGTCGGTCTTCTCCAGGCGGAAGCGATGGGCCAGCCGATAGACGAGCGGCTCGCCCAGCGGCGCCGAGTAGTCGGCCACCACGTGGTCGATCACGCCCACGCGCGGATCGTTCTGGCGCGGAACGAAGCCCGGCGCTGGCAGGGCCACGAACGAGTGGTGCAGAGCCAGGGTGACGTTGCGCGGATCGGGAACGATGCCGCGCACCTCCGAGCCCGGCTCGTCGCCGACGAAGGTCTCGACCGCCTCCAGCTCGATATTGGTCGGGAAGACGTTCACCGCCCCGGCGTCGGCGTAGGACAGGCCCTCGCTCAGCCGGAAGTCGCCCTGGCGAGTGCGTTTCAGCGTCTTGGCCACGCCCTGGGCGTCGCGCACCAGGAAGCTCGTCACGTCGACCAGCAGGCCGCCGTCGGCCGCCTCGGCCGCCACGTCGCCGGACCACACCGTGGAGATCGGGAACGACTCGGCCACCGCCTTCCGCTCGTCGAGCGAGCCCCGCGCCGCCGAGAAGCCCCAGTTCTCGAACTGGGCCAGGACCTTACCGCCGACCCGGCGGAAGGCGATGATCTGGGTCTCGCCCGGCGCCGAGCGGTCGAGCCCCGTGGGGTTGGAGCCCAGGCCCGCCCGCAGATAGGTCTGGTAGATGTAGCGGCCCGAGATCCCGTCCGGACCCGGCTTGGGCAGCAGCATCATCACCCGCGCGCGCTTGCGGTCGACGAAGACCGGCGCGAGGCCCTCCTTGCGCTCCAGGCCCGCGGTCGCCTCGGCGAACTTGTCGACCGGCTTGGCCGGCGCCGGGTCGGCCGCCAGGGCAGGCCCCGCGAGCGCGCCCACGCAGGCGCTCGCCATCAATAACGCGATCGAATTCTTCCCCATGGCCCCTCGTCCCCTCGACTCGCCGCAGACTGTCGAACCCCGCTTCAGGGAAAGCAATCCACAAGAGGGACGGGAGCCTGCGGCGCCGATGGAGCGGCGGCCTTACATCCTTTCCGGCGCTTCGATGCCGAGGAGCTCCAGCGCCAACTCCAGCTGACGCAGGGTCGTTTCCGCCAAGGCGAGGCGCGAGGCCCGCAGGGCGTCGCTGTCGGCGCTCATGATCGGGCAGGCCGCGTAGAATTTCGAGAACGACTGGGCCAGCTTGTAGGCGTGCTCGGCGACGAAGTTGGGGGCCTTCTTGTCGTAGGCCTCCTGCAGCGCGCCCTCGAAGGCGTCCAGCAGCATGGCCAGGTCCCGCTCGGCCTGTTCGCCGATGACGATCTCGCCCGCGCGAGCGCCCGCCTCGGCCGCCTTGCGCAGCACGCTCTTGATGCGCACCGACTGGTACAGCAGGTACGGGCCGGTCTTGCCCTCGAAGCTCGTGAAGCGATCCAGGTCGAAGACGTAGGAGGTGCCGCGGAAGTTCTGCAGGTCGGCGAACTTCAGAGCCGCGACGCCGACCTTGTGGGCCGTGTCCTCGAACTGCTCTTCCGAGAGCTCGGCGCCGAGGCCGGCTTCGCGCAGGCGTTCACGCGCCTTTTCGCGGGCCATCTCGATCAGGTCGTGCAGCTTCAGGACGCCGCCGGCGCGCGTCTTGAACGGCTTGCCGTCCGTCCCGTTCATGGTGCCGAAGCCGATGTGCTCCAGCGAGCCCTCCTCGGCGTAGCCGGCCAGATAGGCGGCGCGGAACACCGTCTCGAAGTGCAGAGCTTGGCGCTGGTCGACGCAGTAGAGGATTAGGTGCGGGTCGAACGACTGGCGGCGATCCACGATCGTGGCCAGATCCGTCGTGCCGTACATGGCCGAGCCCTCCGAGGAGACCACCAGCAGCGGCGGCACGTCCTGCTTGTCATCCTCGCGGGCGACGCGGACGATGCGGGCGCCCTGGTCCTCGACCAGCAAGCCCTTGGCCTCCAGCTGCTCGACCATCGGCCCGATCAGGTCGTTGGCGTCGCTCTCGCCCTTCCAGAGGTCGAAGTCCACGCCCAGGGCGTGGAACTCGCGCTCCAGGGCCACCCGGCTGACCTTGACGAAGTGGCTCCACAGCGCGCGATAGCCATAGCGGCCGTTCTGCAGTTCGGCGGTGGCCTTGCGGGCGCGCTCCTTGAACGCGGCGTCTTCCTTCTGGCGCAGCGAGGCGGCCGGATAGATGCGGTCGAGATCGGTCAAGCCGATGCGGGCGTCGAGCAAGGCGTTCAGCGCCGCGACGTCGGCCGGATCGGCGCCTTCGGCGGTCTCGGGCAGCTTCTCGACCAGGGCGGCGATCGTGGCGTCTTCGTCGAGGATGGCGCTGATCAGCAGGCCCATCTGGAAGCCCCAGTCGCCGAAGTGGGCGTCGCCCAGCACCTCGTCGCCGCGGAAGCGGTAAAGGCGCTTGATCGACTCGCCAATGATCGAGGCGCGCAGGTGGCCCACGTGCATCGGCTTGGCGACATTGGGACCGGCATAGTCGATCAGCACGCGGCGCGGGGCATCCAGCACCTGGGCGCCGGTCCGCGTGTCGGCGGCGATCTCGCGGGCGCGGGCCGACAGGGCCTCGTCGCTGACCCGCAGGTTGATAAAGCCGGCGCCGGCGATCTCGACCGAGGTTAGGCGCGGATCATCCTTCAGGATCTCGACCACCTGCGCAGCGATCTCGCGCGGATTGCGCTTGGCGCTCTTGGCCGCCGCGAGGGCGCCGTTGCACTGGAAATCGGCCAGGTCGGGACGGTCGGAGGCGGTGACGCGTCCGAATTCGGGAGGAAGTCCGGCGGCCTGGAACGCGGCCGAAGCCGCCTCGCTCAAGGACCGCTTCAAATCGTTCATTGCTTGGTGGAAGTCCCTGGTTGAACCTGACCGGCCTGGATGCGGAAGCGCTTGCCGTCACGGTTGAAGGCCGCCATTTCCGGCGTCACGTCGAAGCCGATCAGGACCTCGAAGTTGCTGCCGCTGACCTTGCCGTCAGCGCGCGGAATGGTGATCTGCTCGATCGTCTCGCGCGCATAGGCGCGGTCCTGGCCGGGCGCGAAGGTCACGGGCAGGTCGAAATAGTCCTTGGCGATCACGGCCTGGTTCCGCTCGGTCACGGCGACCCAGTAGCGGTAGACGTGCTTGTCGCCCTGCGCCTGCGGGCCCTTGCCCAGCTGGAACAGCGCCTCGAGGCGGATCCTGATCGGCTCGTCGCCCTTGTAGGCGCAGCCCGAGGCCAGGCTCTGGATCTCGCCGGTGAAGCCCGCCTGAGCGGCCGACTCCTTGCCGTCCTTGAACTCGACATAGCGGCTGGCGTCGTACAGCACCTTCACGAACGGGCAGGGACCGGCGTTGCGCAGCTGCGGCAGCGGCGCCTTCGGCTGGTTCCATTCCTCGTCGCGCTTCTTCTTCTTGGCGCCGTCGTCGTCACCGCCGCCCTGGTCGCCGCCGGGACCGCGCTGGGCGTAAGCGGCCGTCGCCGTGGTCGCGGCGATCGAGACGGCCATCAGGGCGCTGAGGGCGAGCGTGAAAGTGCGGCGCATGAAACGTCCGGTGAAAAGAAACGAGAGCCAAGCGAGGCCACAGGCCCCTTCGGCGTCATGCAGCCTGATAAAGGCATATGCGTGACGTCGCAACGACGCAGACTCCTGGCGCCGGCCGCGGCGAGAGACTAGGTTCCGGCCCATGAACGCCCAGACCCCGATCCGTCGCCCGATCTCGCTGCTGCTGGCCAGCCCGCGCGGCTTCTGCGCCGGCGTGGATCGCGCCATCCAGATCGTCGAACGCGCCGTCGAGAAGTTCGGCGCCCCGGTCTATGTCCGCCACGAGATCGTCCACAACCGTCACGTCGTGGACCGCCTGAAGGCCTTGGGCGCGGTGTTCATCGAGGAGCTGTCCGAGGCGCCCGACGACCGCCCGGTGGTGTTCTCGGCCCACGGCGTGCCCAAGTCGGTGCCGGCCGAGGCCAAGGCGCGCGAGATGATCTATCTCGACGCCACCTGCCCGCTGGTCTCCAAGGTCCATGTCGAGGCCCAGAAGCACTACGACGCCGGCCGCGAGATCGTGCTGATCGGCCACGCCGGCCACCCCGAGGTGATCGGCACCATGGGCCAGCTTCCGGACGGCGCGGTCACCCTGATCGAGGACATCAACGACGCCGCCGCCTGGGAGCCCAAGGACGCCGGCAACGTGGCCTTCCTGACCCAGACCACCCTGTCGGTCGACGACACCGCCGACATGATCGCCCTGCTGCGCGAGCGCTTCCCCGGCATCGCCGCCCCGCACAAGGAAGACATCTGCTACGCCACCACCAACCGCCAGGACGCGGTGCGTCGCCTGGCCGAGCAGGCCGAGCTCGTGCTGGTGGTCGGCTCGAAGAACTCGTCGAATTCGGTGCGCCTGAAGGAAGTGGGCCTGAAGGCCGGCGCCCGCGAGGCGCACCTGATCGACGACGCCTCGGGGGTCGACTGGGCCTGGTTCGAGGGCGTTTCGCGCGTGGGCCTGACCGCTGGGGCGTCTGCCCCAGAAGACCTGGTGCAGGGAGTCATCGACGCCATCGCCGCGCGGTTCGACACGACGGTCGAGGAACTGGTCGAGGCGCGGGAGACGATCACGTTTAAGCTGCCGCGGCTGCTGACGGCTTAGGGCGGTCAGCGAAACTGTGCCTATCGCTTCGGCCGAACCGTCACCCGCAGGTCCCGCGCGCTCCTCATCCGAATTTCTCCCGTGAAGCCGCTCGCCGGTCCGTCGGCGTTCGCCCGCATGTGCGAGCCGGAAAGCGGCAGCACGAGCGCCGCGCCTTCGCATCGTGGCGCGCCGAAAGTGAGGTTCAAGTGTTCATGGCGCGGCCAGCGCGTCCGAATGCTTTGGTCCACCAGCCGCACCGCATCGACAGCGCGGCTTTCCTCGGTGAAAAACACCTGCCCCTGATCCTCGGTCACCCCCACGCCCCGGAAAAACAACTTATCGGCACACGTCGTGGTGCTCCAACCGTGGCATATGTCGGTCATGATCAGCGTCGGAGCCCCGCCCGGCTTGCCCACGCGTATCTCCGAACATGACCCGCCCTGTTCGCGCTCAACTCGGATGGTCGTCTCCACAGTTGGCCGCTCCAGTGGCTCAGAAGCCGCTTGGCTAGCCGTCACAGTCAGGACGATCAGGAGAGGCAGACGAAGAGGACGCATGGCCTTAGTTGTGATGGCTAAAACCTAGACCGGCAACGGTTCAAAAGCCGACGTCGCCAGGTCGGTGCGATCCTTAAATCTCTTGGAGGCTGCAGCGTGCAGGGCTGATCAGGTCAGTCAAGGATCGCCTCGCCGTGAGATGTAAGGATGGCTCTCGCCCCGAAGGACGATCGGTCGCCGCCTTGTCGCGAGCTGAGACGTCCCACAAGATCATCACCTTGTGATCCGCCTCCGCCGCCAACGCCCTAAACGACGCGGGTTCGCAGCCACTCGGTCAAGGCGGGAATGTCGAGCTCCCCGGCGGCGACGGCCAACATGGTCTGGGTCGCGTCGTCTCCTTCGGCAATCAACTCCAGGCCATTGTCATCGAGGAAAAGACCGAGCGCCATGAACGCCGCCCGCTTGTTACCGTCGATAAAAGGATGATTGCCGGAGATCGCGACAGCATAGCTCGCGGCGAGCTCAACGAGATCCGCTACGCGCTCGTAGACATAACGATTGAGCGGACGGGCTAAAGCCGAACGCAGGAGATTGAGGTCACGCACTCCGGGCGCGCCGCCGGTCTCGCGCAGAACCTCGTCGTGAAGCCTCAGAAGAAGCTCCTCATCCATCCAAACCGGTTCGATCATCGCCTATTTTGCGAGGTCTTCGAACGTCTTGCGATATCGCCCGAGGAAGGCTCGACCGCGCTCGAACCGTTCCTCCAGGCTGCGCTGCTTCGAAATCACGAGCCGATCGCCTTCGGTCTCGGAGACGACGAAGATATCGCCGGGCTCGGCCGCGAGCAAAGCAAGGGCCTCGTCGTTTGGCACGAGCACGACATCGTCGCCTTGTTTCTCGACCTTCAGAACGATCATCTCGCGGCTCCTTCTCCGCAAATATAGCATGACCGCGAGATCGGGGACAGGATCGCCCCCCTTGACCGCCAGCGCCGGCTCCCGCATCCCCCCGTCATGGCCGTCTATACCGACATCACCGACGACGAACTCGCCGCCTTCCTCGAGGGCTACGACCTTGGCGCGCCGCTGGCGTTCAAGGGCATCGCCGAGGGCGTGGAGAACTCCAACTTCCTGCTGGAGACGGAGAAGGGTCGCTACATCCTGACCGTCTACGAGCGTCGGGTGAAGGCCGAGGACCTGCCCTATTTCCTGAATCTGCTGACCTGGCTGGCCGACAAGAACTATCCGAGCGCGCGGCCGATCCCCGACCGCCAGGGCCGGACGCTGTCGAGCCTGCGCGGCAAGCCGGCCGCGATCGTCGAGTTCATGCCCGGCCTCTCGGCGCGCAAGCCGACCGCCGCCCACTGCCGCGAGGCCGGCGAAGGTCTGGCCTGGCTGCACCTGGCCGGCGAGGGCTATCCGGCCCGTCGCGCCAACGATCTGGGCCAAGCCGCCTGGGCGCCGCTGTTTTCCAAGCACCGCAAGGCCGCCGAGGGCCTGAAGCCCGGCCTTTCCGCCACAATCGACCAGGACCTGGCGCAGCTGTCCCTGATGTGGCCGCGCAACCTGCCGAGCGGCACCGTCCACGCCGACTACTTCCCCGACAACGTCTTCTTCCACTCGGACGGCAAGTTCGCCGCCACGATCGACTTCTACTTCGCCTGCGACGACGCCTACGCCTACGACCTGGCCGTGACGCTGAACGCCTGGTGTTTCGAGGCCGACGGCAGCTTCAACATCACCGCCGCCAAGGCCCTGCTGAACGGCTATGAACGCCGCCGGCCTCTGAGCCCCGCCGAGAAGGAAGCCCTGCCGATCCTGGCGCGCGGCGCGGCCATGCGCTTCTTCCTGACCCGCCTGGCCGACTGGGGCGCGACGCCCGCCGGCGCGCTGGTCAAGCCCAAGGACCCGCTGGAGTACGAGCGCAAGCTGGCCGTCCACCGCGAGGGCCTCGTGCTGTTCGCATGACGCCCAAGGTCACGATCTATACCGATGGCGCCTGCAAGGGGAATCCGGGCCCCGGCGGCTGGGGCGCCATCCTGTTCTACGGCGACAAGAAAAAGGAAATCTGCGGCGGCGAGGCGGGGACCACCAACAACCGCATGGAGCTGATGGCCGCCATCCAGGCGCTGGAACTCCTGAACCGTCCCTGCACCGTCGAGCTCCACACCGACAGCCAGTACGTGATGAAGGGCATCCAGGAATGGATCCGGGGCTGGAAGGCCCGCGGCTGGAAGACCGCCGACAAGAGCCCGGTCAAGAACGACGACCTCTGGAAGCGGCTAGACGCGGCTCGCTCGCGCCATGACGTCGACTGGCGCTGGGTCAAGGGCCACGCCGGCCATCCGCTGAACGAACGGGCGGACGCCCTGGCCAACCAGGGGCTGCGCGAGGCCAATCCGCGCTTCTAGAGCCTTGGAGCGTGAGGTCAGCCGAAACCGGTTCCCACTTTCGGCCTCACGCTCTAACGCCGGACGTCACGCAACCTTCACGAAGCTTGGCTTGAGGCGGTCGCCGCGCGACGTCGTCTCAACGTTATGCGGATCGGCTTTCTCTTCAATCACGATCAGGTCCACCAGGTGGCGCACAGCCTGCCGATCGCGGTGGCGCTGGCGCGCGGCCGGCCCGACCTGGACATCGTGGTGGCCACGACCAACCCCCGCCTCAGCGCGGAGGTGATCAGGCTGTCCGAGGGTATGATCGGCAAGGGCGTGACCCTGGTCCAACTGGGCCTGAAACCCGGGTTGTCAAAGAACCTCGCGGGTGTCCTGGAGGCCTTGATCCCGGCCACCAAGCTGATGATCTATCGGGACAATCTCGATTTCTTCCGGTCGCTGGACATCCTGGTCGTCGCCGAGAAGACCTCGCTGATCCTGAAGACCCGCTACGGCCTGACCGATCTGAAGATCGTCCACACCCGGCACGGGGCCGGCGACCGGGCGATCGGCTTCGACAAGGCCAGCGCCGGCTTCGACCATGTGCTGGTTTCCGGCCCCAAGATCCGCGAGCGCCTGATCAGCGAGGCCGGCGTGAAGCCCGAGACGATCTCGGTTGTCGGCTATCCCAAGTTCGATCTCGCGCCGCCACGGCCGAACCTGCCGTTCGTCGACGACCAGCGTCCGGTGGTGCTGTATAATCCGCATGTCTCGCCGCACCTCTCGTCCTGGTACGACGAGGGGCGCGCGGTGCTGGACTGGTTCGTCGAGCATGACGAGTACCAGCTGATCTTCGCCCCGCACGTGATGCTGTTCGAGCGTCCGTTCGTGGTCACGATCGACAAGCTGCGGCTGGATCGCGCGGGCCATATCGACGAGAAGTATCTGCGGGCGGCCAACATCCACATCGACCTGGGCAGCCGGGCCTCGACGACCATGACCTACACCCAGCGGGCGGATATCTATCTGGGCGACGTCAGCAGCCAGATCTACGAGTTCCTGCTGCATCCGCGCCCCTGCGTGTTCCTGAACACCCACGGCTTCGACTGGCGCGGCGATCCCAACTTCGAGCACTGGCGCGCCGGTCCCGTCATCGGCCGAGCCGCAGAGCTGGGGCCAGCCCTGGCCGCCGCCCGGCAGGACCACGCCGCGATCTGGCGTCCGGTCCAGCAGGCGCTGTTCGACCGCAGCTTCGACCTCACCGCCGAACCGTCCTCGTCGCGGGCCGCGCGCGCCCTGGCCCGGTTCGCCGGGCTCGACTGGCCCGAGGCCTCCGTCCAGCCGGCGATGGCGGTCGCCGGCTAGCGCCATGCGGATCGCCTATGTGATCAACTCGCTGGAAGGCGGCGGCGCGGCCGCGCCGGTGCCGGCGGTGACCCGCGTGCTGCGCGCCCAGGGCGCCGAGGTCGAGGTGTTCGCCCTGCTTCGGCGCGACGGCCGGGCCCTGGCGGCCATCGAAGCCGACGGCCTGACGGTCCATGTCCGCGACGGCCAGGAAAAGGATCACGCCGCGGCCCTGGCCTGGCTGGACCGCAGCCTCGCCGCCTTCAAGCCGGACCTGGTCTGGACCTCGCTGACCCGGGCGACGCTTCTGGGACAGCTGGTCGGCTTGCGTCGGCGGCTGCCGGTGGTGAGCTGGCAGCACGCGGCCTTTCTCAAACCCGCCAACAAGGTCCTGCTGCGCGCCACCCAGAGCCTGAGCCAGCTGTGGATCGGCGACTCCGACAACGTCACCCGCTTGACCGCCGAGCGCCTGGGCGTTCCGGCCGAGCGACTGACGACCTGGCCCCTGTTCGCGGCGAAAGGCGAGGCGCCGACCGCCAGGCCCTGGACGCCTGGCCAAACGATCGAGCTCGGCTC
The DNA here is from genome assembly GCF_003243465.1 of Caulobacter segnis. Lineage (GTDB taxonomy): Bacteria > Pseudomonadota > Alphaproteobacteria > Caulobacterales > Caulobacteraceae > Caulobacter > Caulobacter segnis_A. Next base: position 36,753 of record NZ_QFQZ01000018.1, on the reverse strand, counting down.
GCTGGGTCGGCTGCATCGCGTGAAGGGCTACGACGTGCTGGTCGAGGCCTTGGCAAGCCTGAAGGCGGCGGGCTTCGCGCCGCCCGCGCCATTCTGCTTCAGGATCGCCGGCGACGGCGCCCAGCGCGAGGCTCTCACGGCCCAGATCGCCGCAGCGGGGCTCGACAATGTCGAACTCGTCGGTTTCCAGCCCCAGCCTCGGGCGTTCTTGGCGAGCCTGCACGCCTATGTGCAGCCCTCGCGCTCGGAAGGCCTGTGCATCGCCGCCCACGAGGCCATGGAGGCCGGCCTGCCAGTCATCGCTTCGTCGGTCGGCGAGATGCCGTTCACGGTCCTGGACCAGCGGACGGGCTACGTGGTCCCGCCCGGCGACGCCGGGGCCCTGGCGGATGCGCTGCGCAAGCTGCTCGCCGCGCCGGAGCGCTTGGCCGACCTGGGGGAGGCCTCTCGCGCCCGGGTGCTGGAGCGGTTCGGCGCCGACGCCTTCGCCCGCACCGGTGCGGCGATCTACGCCCGCCTGCCGCTGGGGCCCGACAATCGGCGCTAGGCCATGATCTCGGGCGCATAGGCGGCGAGATCTTCAGGATCCCAGTGCTCCACGATCCGGCCGATATTGACCTGGATCCAGTCGGCCAGCCCCCGCACGCGTTCGGCGGCCTCCAGGCCTAGCGGCGTCAGGCTGTACTCGACGTGCGGGGGCACGACCTCGAAGGCCTGCCGGCGGACGAAGCCGTCGCCTTCGAGCAGCTTTAGGGTCTGGGCCAGCATCCGCTCGCTGACGCCGCCGATCTGGCGCTTCAGCTGGCTGAAGCGCAGGGTGCGGGCCTCGAGCGCCATCAGCACCAGGACGCCCCAGCGGCTGGTGACGTGATTAAGCACCTCCCGCGAGGGACAGGCGGCGGCCATCACGTTCGCGCTAAGGCCGCCCTCGGCGACGATCTCGGACAGCAGCCGACGTGAAGCGGCTTCGGAGCGATCGGGTTGTTCCATACTTACCTTCATGTACGTACTTACGAAAAGTAAGCAAGGGTCTTAGATGAGCTGCGTCCGCTGAGAAGGAGCAGGAACATGACGACCATCGCCGTCACCGGAGCCACCGGCCAACTGGGCCGCCTGGCTATTGGACAACTGAAGACCCGCGCGCCGGGCGAGACGGTCGTCGCCCTGGCCCGGGATCCGGCCAAGGCCGCCGATCTCGGCGTCCAGGCCCGAGCCGCCGACTACGACAAGCCCGAGACGCTCGCCGCCGCCCTCGTCGGCGTCGATGTCCTGCTGCTGATCTCCAGCGACGCGATCGGCCAGCGCGTGGACCAGCACCGCAACGTAATCGAGGCCGCCAAGGCCGCGGGGGTGAAGCGGATCGCCTATACGAGCATCCTGCACGCCGACGACACCCCGATCGGCCTGGGCGTCGAACACCGCGCCACCGAGGCGCTGATCCGCGAGTCCGGCCTCGCCTACACCCTGCTGCGCAACAGCTGGTACCTAGAGAACTACGCCGGCGCGATCGCCGGCGCGCTCCACGCCGGCGCCTTCGTCGGCAGCGCGGGCGAAGGCCGGATCTCCGCCGCCACACGGGCCGACTATGCCGACGCGGCCGCCGTGGTGCTGACCAGCGACGGGCACGAGGGCAAGACCTACGAACTGGCGGGCGATGAGGCCTTCACCATGGCCGAGCTCGCCGCCGAGACCTCGCGCCAGACCGGTCGCACCCTGCCCTACAACAACCTGCCGGAAGCCGCCTACGCCGAGGTCCTGACCGGCATCGGCCTGCCCGCCCCTCTGGCCGCGGGCCTCGCCCAGGCCGACGCCGGCGCCGCCCGGGACGCGCTGTTCGACAACGATCGGCAGCTGTCGCGCCTGATCGGTCGCCCGACCACGCCTTGGACGGCGTTCGTCGCCGGCGTTCTGGAGTCGCTCTGAGACCGAGCCGCCGCGACCGCTCGCGAAGTCTGTGGGCGGTAGTAGTTTTCCGCTCGCCAGGGCGTGGCGGGTTTGCGATGGGCGGACGATGAAATTCGTCGGCTACTATCGCATCCCGCCCGCACCGGGGGTGTTCTTCAGCCCCGCCCAGGAGGAGCGCCTGCTGCTGCTGGGCTGCGAGCAGGTGTTCAGCGACCGCTGCCTGGCCTCGGGCGTCGTGCGTCCCGGGCTGGAGCGGGCCCTGGACGCGCTGGCGCTCGGCGGCGTCCTGGCCGCGCCCAGCCTCCACGCTCTGGGCGGCGATCTCGTCGCGGTGATGGATGTGGCTCTGAAGCTGCGCGCCCGCGGCCTGCACCTGATCGTCCAGCAGCCCGAGATCGACACGCGCGCAGACCCCGGCTTCTTCGAGGCCTGCGCGGCCCTGGCCGGCTTCAACGGCGAGCGCGCCATGATCCGTAGGGCCGAGACCGCCCTGGTCGCCAAGGGCGCCAAGGCGGGCGGGATGAAGGGACTGAAGGCAGCGGTCCCGGCCGAGGCGGAGGACGCCGAACACGAGGACGAAGACTAGACCTTCAGGCGATAGCCCGTGCGGAAGATCCACCAGACCGCGCTCAGGCATACCGCCAGGAACACCGCGGTCATGCCAAGGCTGACGCCGACCCCGACGTCCGACTGGCCGTAGAAGGCCCAGCGGAAGCCGCTGATCAGATAGACCACCGGGTTGAACAGGGTGATCTTCTGCCAGACCTCCGGCAGCATCTTGATCGAGTAGAAGCTGCCGCCCAGGAAGGTCAGCGGCGTGACGATCAGCAGCGGCACGATCTGCAGCTTCTGGAAGTCGTCGGCCCACACCCCGATGATGAAGCCGAACAGGCTGAAGGTCACCGAGGTCAAAACGAGGAACAGCAGCATCACGAACGGGTGGGCGATCTCGAAGGGCACGAAGATCCGCGCCGTGGCCAGGATCAGGAGGCCCAGGCAGATCGACTTCGTGGCGGCCGCCCCGACATAGCCGGCCACGGCCTCGTACCAGGCGACGGGGGCTGACAGCAGCTCGTAGATCGTACCGGCCCACTTGGGCATGTAGATGCCGAACGAGGCGTTGGAGATGCTCTCGCTGAGCAGCGACAGCATGATCAGGCCCGGGACGATGAAAGCCCCGTAGCTGACGCCGTCGATGGCCTGCATGCGCGAGCCGATCGCCGAGCCGAACACAACGAAATAGAGGCTGGTCGACAGCACCGGCGAGATGACGCTCTGGGCCAGGGTGCGGAACCACCGCGCCATCTCGAACTTGTAGATGGCCTTGATCGCGTAGAGGTTCATTGCGGCGCCCTCACCAGGCTGACGAAGATGTCTTCCAACGAGCTCTGGTCGGTCTTCAGGTCCTTGAACTCGACACCCTGCTCCGACAGCCGCTTGAGCAGGTCGGCGACGCCGGTGTCCTCGGCCTGTCCGTCGAAGGTGTAGACGAGATCGGCGCCGTCGTTCGCGAGAGCCAGGGACGGATCAGACAGGCTCGCCGGCAGGGCCGCGAGCGGCTCCTTGAGATGTACGGTCAGCTGCTTCTTGCCCAGCTTGCGCATCAGGACGGTCTTGTCCTCGACGAGGATGATCTCGCCCTTGTTGATCACCCCGATCCGGTCGGCCATCTCCTCGGCCTCCTCGATGTAGTGGGTGGTCAGGATGATGGTGACGCCGCTTTCGCGAAGCTTGCGGACCATCTCCCACATGTCGCGGCGCAGCTCGACGTCGACGCCGGCGGTGGGCTCGTCCAGGAACAGGATGGTAGGCTCGTGGCTCAGCGCCTTGGCGATCATCACGCGGCGCTTCATGCCGCCCGACAGCGCCATGATCTTGCTGTCCTTCTTGTCCCACAGCGACAGGTCGCGAAGGATCGTCTCGATCAGGGCGTCGTTGCGCGGCTTGCCGAACAGACCGCGCGAGAAGCTGACCGTGGCCCAGACCGTCTCGAAAGAGTCGGTGTGCAGTTCCTGGGGCACCAGGCCGATCTTGGTCCGCGCGGCGCGGTAGTCGCGGACCACGTCGTGGCCGTCGGCGGTCACCGTCCCCCGGCTGGGATTGACGATGCCGCAGATGATGCTGATCAGCGTGGTCTTGCCGGCGCCGTTGGGTCCCAGCAGCGCGAAGATCTCGCCCTTTTCGATGTCGAGATCGATCGTCTTCAGCGCCTGGTGGCCGGACGCATAGGTCTTGTTCAGACCCTTAACCGAGATGATGGAGGTCACGCCGTCTCCCTCAAAGCGTGAAGCGGATGCGACCGACCGGTCGCTCGCGGCACAGATGGTGCGGCGACGCGCCAATAACAGGGGCCAGCGCCGCTTTTGTCGTCGGCGCGGCTCAGTGAACGACCGGACGCACCTTCAGCACCGCGCCGTCGACGCCCGTGACGACCACCGTCTGCTCGAGCAGCGGCGCCGCCCCGTCGCTTTCCGCCGCCCAGTCCTTGCCGTCGACGAAGACACGGCCGCGCCCCTGCTCGAACGCGGACATCGCCTGACCGTGCTGGCCGACCAGCCGCTGCAGGGGATCGTTCAGGTCGGGACTGGTGGGCTCCAGCACCGGTCGCAGGAACCGGCGCGCCAGATAGGTCGAGGCGATGGTCAGCACGGCGAACAGGCCGACCTCCAAGGCCAGCCCCGGATGCAAGGCCTCGGCCAGCAGGCCGACGACGAAGGCGCAGGCGGCCGGCCACAGCAGCCAGCCGGTGCCCGTGGCCACCTCGATCGCCAGCAGCAGGGCGGCCAGGGCCAGCCAGGGCCAGAACGGGTGCGACGCATAGAGGGTCTGCAAAGCGCCCATGGTCAGGCCCCGCGCTTGCCGCCGGTCGGCGTGCTGGTGGCGGTGGGCGAGGCAGGTCTCGGCGTCGGCGACGGACGCGACGGCGGATCGGCGCCCAGGCTCTTGATCAGCTCGCCTACGCCCGCGACCGTCCCGGTCAGGCCGGCGAAGTCAGCCGGCACGATCACGGTCTTCTGCTGCGGACTCCTGGCCAGCTCGCCGAAGGCTTCGACGTACTTCTGGGCGATGAAGTAGTTGATCGCGTTGACGTCGCCCTTCGAGATGGCCTCGGAGACGAAGGCCGTCGCCTTCGCTTCGGCCTCGGCTTCACGCTCGCGGGCCTCGGCGTCGCGGAAGGCGGCCTCGCGGCGGCCCTCGGCCTGCAGGATGGCCGACTGCTTCTGGCCCTCGGCGCGCGCGATCTGGGACTGCTTCTCGCCTTCCGCCTCGGTGATCACCGCGCGCTTCTCGCGCTCGGCCTTCATCTGGCGGGCCATGGCGTTGGTGATGTCCGGCGGCGGCGTCAGGTCCTTGATCTCGATCCGCGCGACCTTGACGCCCCAGGGGCCGGTGGCGTGGTCGATGGTCGACAGCAGGCGGGTGTTGATCGCGTCGCGCTGGCTCAGGACCTCGTCCAGCTCCATCGAACCAACGACGGTCCGCAGGTTGGTCTGGGCCAGTTGGGTGATCGCGTAGATCAGGTTGTCGACGCGATAGGCCGCCGCCGCGGCGTCCATGACCTGGATGAAGACGATCGCGTCGACCTTCACCGACACGTTGTCCTTGGTGATGACCTCCTGCTGCGGGACGTCCAGCACCTGCTCCATCATGTTGACCTTGCGCCCGATCGTCTCGACGAACGGCGTGAGGATGCTGATGCCGGGCTTGAGGGTCCGGGTGTAGCGACCGAACCGCTCCACGGTGAATTCGCGCCCCTGGGGCACGATCTTGATCACGCTGATCACCAGGACGAACGCCAGGACCAGCAGGATCAGAACAACTATCGAGACGCCCAAGACGCCCTCCTCCACAATCTTGCGGTTGAGGTTAGCGCGCCGTTTCGGCGTCCGCCACGGAATCCGGCGCCGGCGGGTCGCGACGGACCTGGATCGTGGCGTGCGCGAGTTTCAGGGCCAGGGCCTGGCCGCGCCGGGCCACCTCGGCCTCGGCCTTGTGGCCTGCCTCGTCGCAGGCTTGTCCTCGTCGGGCGACGAACCCCGCGTTGAAACGTTCGCGAAGCTGAGCCTCCAGCATGGCGCCCGGCCGCTCGACCTGGACCAGCCGCATCAGCCGAGCGCGCCAGGACTGGTCGTCCTCGCCTTCACACGCCTGCCGCAGGGCGTGCCCCTCCCCGAGCGCATAGGCTAGCTCCAGAAGGCGCTGGCGCTGATCGGCCGGCCGATCCTGCGCCACGGCCGGCCCAGCGGCTAAAAGCGCCGTCGCGAGAAGACCGGAGAGAAGCGGGCGAACCATGCGCCCGGTTATCGCCAACCGCGCGCCGCCTTGTCACCCGCGGATCGCCGAAAGACGGGCAAATCTTCGCCGCTTCTGGGGACAAAGAGTCCACCGGTGTCAGAAAAAGCTTTAGCGATAAAGCACTTGCGCCAACCGCCGATCGGGCGTTCCCTGTGGATTACTGCAAGGAGGTCTAGCCATGACTGAGGTGCATTACGGCGTTGTCCGCGTTGGCGACCACTGGTCGATTATCGGCGAACACCTGCGTTTCGGGGCCTACGAAACCCCCGACGCGGCCCGGGCCGCGGTGCTTCGGCTCGCCGAACACCCCGCCGGCCTGGGCCTCCCTGTCGTGCTTCACGAAGAGGATGAAAGCTGGAAGCCCGCAAACCTCGAGGCGCTCAGCTGATACGTCATTGGGAGGCCCTCGGAAACTAAGCCGTGAGCTGTGCGCTTAAGCACCGTCACGGAGATTTCCATGTCAGCCACCGCCCGTCTTTCCCGCGGAGCCGCAGGCGGCGAAGACGCGCCGCCCTTCTCGGCCAACCGACTGCTGGCCGCCCTGCGTCCCGACGCCCTCGAAACCCTTTCCCCCTATCTGATCCTTGTCGATCTGCCCCAGGACGAGGTCCTTTTCGACGCGGGTGACGACGTCGAGCACACCTACCTGCCCTGCGGTCCCACCCAGGCCTCGCTGCTGGTCGTCACGTCCGATGGGCAGGAAATCGAGGCGGCGAGCATCGGCCATGAAGGCGCCATAGGCGGCATGGTCAGCGCGGGGTTCAAGCCGGCCTATGGCCGCGCCGTCGTCCGCGTTCCCGGTTACGCCTTTTGCGTGCCCACCGCGCGGCTCGAGGAGGTCAAGAACCGCTCGCCGGTCGTGGCCGACCTGTTCGACCGCTACGCCGACGTGTTTATCGCCCAGATGATGCAGGTCGCCGCCTGCAACGCCCTCCACCCGATCGAGCAGCGCGCCTGCCGCTGGCTGCTGTTCGCCCATGACCGCTCGGGCGACGAGCCGATCCGGCTGACGCAAGAAACCCTCGCCCAGATGCTGGGCGTGCAGCGCACGACGATCAGCGCCGTGGCGCGCAGCCTGCAGGATTCCGGCCTGATCCACATCGGCCGCGGGCGGGTCGAGGTGCTGGACCGACCAGGCCTGGAGAAACGCGCCTGCGAGTGCCACGACGCGGTCGAGGCCCACTTCCGCCGGGTGTTGCCGAAGGTCGCGGACTAGACGCGGCAGGCGTTGGCCCGCGCCAAGGCCGTCTCTGCTTCCTGCATCAACCGGACGACAAGCTCGCCGGCCGGCGGGGCGTCGTGGATCCCGCCGGCGCTCTGGCCCATGGCGAAGCAGGACTTGTCGGGGTCGAGGCCTTCGATCTGCCCGCCGATGCCGCCCATCGCGCCGTTGCGGATCGAGATCATCGCCTGCTGCGGGAAGGGCTGGATTTCGGTGGGCCTCGCCTCCCAGTCTTCGACGTAAGGATTTTTCTTCACCCGCATCGGCTTGCCGGAGTAGCAGCGCGTGCGGACCGTCTCCTCGTCGGAAGCCTCGATCACGGCCTGGCGGTAGAGATCGCCGGCGTGGGCCTCGGCCGAGGCGATGAAGCGCGTGCCCATCCATACGCCCTGCGCGCCCAGCGCCAGCGCCGCCGCCAGACCACGACCGTCGTAAAGCCCGCCCGCGGCGACCACGGGGATCTTCACGGCCTCGACCGCCTGGGCGACCAGGGGCAAGGTGCCAACGAGGCCCGTGTGCCCGCCGCCCTCGCCGCCCTGGCAGATGACGGCGTCGCAGCCTGCGGCTTCGGCCTTCACCGCGTGCTTCACCGCGCCGCAAACGACCATGACCTTTAGGCCGGCGGCCTTTAACCGCGCGATGATCGGGGACGGCACGCCCAGCCCGGCGACGAAGGAACTCGCCCCTTCCTCGATGATGACCTCGACGCTAGCGGTCAGGGCGTCAGGCGTGGCGGCCAGCAGGTCGACGCCAAACGGCTTGTCGGTCAGGGCGCGAACCTCGCGCATCTGGCTGCGGATGAAGTCGGGCGAGGTCCCGGCCATGCCTAGGACGCCATAGCCGCCGGCGTTCGACACCGCCGCCGCCAGGGGCGCATAGGAGACACCGCCCATGCCTGCCAGCAGGATCGGATGCTCGATATCCAGAAGACCGCAGAGCGGCGTGCGCAGCCCCATGCCCGTTCCTCCCATGTTTTGCGGAAGGATCAGGGCGAGCCGACGGCGTCACAAGCCTGCCGCGAGGTCAGTCTCGGTCCGGCGCCCCCAGGGGGAAGAGCGCGCGATAAGGCCGCCCTTCCTCCACGCAGCGCCGCATCGACGGCCGGTCCAACAGCCGAGCGCGATAGGCCCCCACCTTGGGAAACGCCTCCCCAATCGGACGCACCCAGTCCGCGTAGAATAGCGACGCCGCGGCTGCGCAGTCGGCCATGGTGAAATCGTCGCCCGCGGCCCAAGGGCCGTCGAGCTGCCCCTCCAACCATCCGTAAGCCGTATCCAAGGCGACGGCGGCTTCGGCCATCGCTTCCCTGCGACCGCCGTCGGGACGCAATGACTCGAACACCGGGACCTGCATCGGCGTCATGACGTAGTGGTCGAAGAAGCGATCGAGGAAGCGCACCCTCAGCGCGGCCTTCGGATCCTCGGGCAATAGCGCCACCGCCCCAGGGTGAAACAGATGCAGGTGCTCGATGATGATGCTGGACTCCACCACGGTGACGCCATCGTCCACCAGGACAGGAAAGCGGCCCAGCGGCCAGAGGCCCTGACGCTCCTCCATGGCGGCGGGATCCTCGGGGCCCAGCAGCCGGTAGGTGAACGGCAGATCGTTTTCGTAGAACGCGATCTGGACCTTCTGGCAGTAGGACGAGAAGGGATGGGCATAGAGGGTCAGTGACACGGGCCGCCTCAATCCGATTGCAATTTGCAAGCAGTTGATGCTTAGAGGCGCTGCTCCTACATCGCAACCAGTTTCTCGGAGCGAAAATGTCCCTCCCGCCTCACCGATCCGGCTGCCCCATCAATTTGACGCTCGAACTGCTGGGGGATCGCTGGAGCCTGATCGTCCTGCGCGACGTGATGTTCGGCGGTCGGCGCCACTACCGGGAACTGCTGAACCGGTCCGAGGAGGGCATCGCCTCCAACGTGCTGGCCGATCGGCTCAAGCGCCTGGTCGCCAACGGCCTTCTGTCACGCGTCGATGACCCCAGCCACAAGCAGAAGGGCGTCTACAGCTTGACGGAACCATCGATCCAGTTGGTGCCGCTGCTGGCGCAGATGGGGGCGTGGGGCAGACGACACACGCCGACCACGCCGGAACTGGCGATCCGCGCCGAGCTTCTGGAGGCCGGTGGGTCGGCGATGTGGGAGGCGTTCATGGACGAATTGCGCGCCATCCACCTGGGCGCGGAGCCTCCGCCGCGCTCGGTGAGCGCAGAACTCCAGGCGGCTTTCGAGAAGGCATGCGCCGTGGCTTCAGAGATCGCGCGCCCTTGATCTGGTAAGCGCGCTCCGAACGACAATCGGAACCCTAGTCGCGGCGGACCAGTTCGGCCTCGACGTCGGTGTCGTGGGTCCAGAAGCAGGCCATCATGCCGGTGAAGGCCAGGGCCAGCATCATCAGAAAGCCGCGCGGCGGCGCCAGGCTGACAACGTCTTGGGGCGTCATCGTTCTCTCTCGTTTCCTCGCGACGCCCGGATCTGATGTCCAGGCTGCCACAAGGGAAGTTTCTCACCACCGCGCAGGTTCCGCAACCCCCTGTTTTCAATAGGGTTTCAATGGACCGCAGAGTCCAAGAAACGCATTCTTAGAAGATCGAGTATCCGCCATCGATGACGATGGTCGTGCCCGACTGGTAGCTGGAGGCGTCAGAGGCCAGATAGACCGCCATGCCGCCGAAGTCGTCGGGCTCGCCCCAGCGGCGGGCGGGAACCCGGGGAATGACCTTCTCGGCGAAGGCGCTGTTGCCTTGCGCCCCAGCGGTCATGTCGGTGGCGATCCAGCCCGGCAGGATGGCGTTGGCCCGGACGCCGTAGCGGGCGTGCTCGACCGCGACCGACTTGATCATCGAGATCACCGCGCCCTTGGTGGCGGCGTAGGCCTCGTTCTTGGCCGCGCCCTCGATGGCGGCCAGCGAGGCGATCCCGACCAGCGAGCCGCCCGGATCACCGGCCTTGGCGCGTTCGACCATGTGCCGGCAGGCCTCGCGCAGGGTGAAGAAGACGCCGTCCAGATTGACCGACAGCACCTTGCGATAGACCTCGGTCTTCATCTCGACGAAGGACGGCGAGCCGTAGCCGATGCCAGCGTTGGCGAAGACGGCGTCGACGCGGCCCATGGCGGCCACCGCCTCCTCCATGCCTTCGCGGACCTGGGCCTCGTCGGCGACGTCGACGGTCTGGGCCTTCACGCGCACGCCCAGCGCCGTGAGTTCCTGCTCGGCGGTCTGGTTGCGCTCGGGATTGGAGCCCCAGATGACGATGTCGGCGCCGGCCTGGGCCATCGCCTTGGCCATGCCGAGGCCGATGCCGCGATTGCCGCCGGTGACCAGGGCCACCTTGCCCGACAGGTTGAACGGCGCGTAGGCCATGACGATCCTCCCCTCATTATCTTGAACACTTGTTTGAAGGGGAGGCGATCAGCTGCCGAAGGTCAAGACCCCCAGAAGTGGAAGGTCCGCCAGCCGTCGCCGATCGCCGCGCGCGGCACGCCCAGAAGGTCGGTGACCGTCAGGGCGGCCTTGAAGATCAGGTCGCTGACGCCGGGGACGAAGAAGATCAGGGCGAACAGCAGCAGGAATCCGACGCGCTCGACCTTGATCAACCTCGCGCGGACGCCGTCGGGCAGGAACGGCCGAAGGACGCCATAGCCGTCTAGGCCTGGAACGGGCAGCAGATTCAGCACGAAGGCCGTGGCCTGCAGGAAGGCCAGAAGCGCCAGGGCGTGGCGTAGCGGCGGCGCGGCGACAAACGGCAGGGCCGCGGCGATGGCGACCAGCACCAGCAACGTCCCCAGCGGCCCGGCCAGCGAGGCCAAAGACCGCCAGCCGCGCGACCGCATGAGGTCCTCGCGCAGATAGACCGCGCCGCCGGGGAAGCCGATGCCGCCCAGGGCCAGGGCGATCAGCGGAATGACGATGGTGGTGGCGAGGTCGGAGTATTTCAGCGGGTCGAGGGTCAGGTAGCCCTTCTCCACGATGGTGGTGTCGCCGGCCTTGTAGGCGGTCAGGGCGTGGCCGAACTCGTGGATCCCGACGCTGAACACCCAGGCGGCGGCCACGAAGGCGAAGGTGATCACGCCGGCGGGCGGAAGCCCGGCCCCGACCGCCCAGCCGAGGCCCACGCAGGCGGCCAGCAGGATCAGGGCGTTGGGGCTGATGGAGAAGCGGGGCGCTGGGGCGTCGAGCTGGGTCATGGAAGAGATGTCGGGGGAATGAAGCGTGAGCGCAAGCGCCTCTCCTCCCCCGCGATGCGGGGGGGGGGGGGGAGAACTACCCCCCAAACCGCTCGTAAGCCTCGGCGATCACCCGCCGCGTCTCGTTCCACTCCACCAGGGCCATCGCCTCCTCGCGCGAGACGAACCGGGCGTCCGCCGCGTCGTCGCCGGCCACGGGCTCGCCGCCGGTCCAGCGGGCGGCATAGTCGATCAGGACGTAGTGACGGGTGATCTCCCCGCCGGGACGCGCCGGAAACACCCCGTCGATCACGTCGATCAGGCCCAGGAGCTCGGCGTCGACGCCGGTCTCCTCCTTCAGCTCGCGCAAGGCGGCGGAAGCCGTCGTCTCACCCCACTCCAGGCGCCCGCCCGGCAGGCTCCACTGGTGGAGGCGCGGCGGTGTTCCGCGCTTGATCAACAGCACCTGGTCGCCGCGCAGGCAGACGACCCCGACCGTCGGCACGGGATGCGGGCTCACGGAAACCCGACCTTCAGGTCGACGCTGGACTTGACGCCGATGCAGGTCCCGCAGTCGGCGAGCCAGGCGTCGGCGGCGGCGCGGCCGCGCTCCTTCAGGTCGCTGAGAAAGCTCCACTCGGTGTTGAACTTGGTCGACAGCGACAGGTCCGCCAGCGGCTTGTCGGCGGTGATGGCGTGAACCAGCATCCGCCGGTAGCGGCCCCGGGCGTTGTCCTTCAGCAACCCCTCGTCCAACAGCTTCTGGACGAAGCCGATGGCCCGCAGCTCGGAAGCCAGGGAGGCGTTGAAGGTGATCTCGTTCAGCCGGTCCATGATCTCGCCCGGGGTCTTGGGCGTCTCCTCGCGGACGAACGGATTGAGGCTGACGATCAGGATGTCGTCGGGCGTGTCCTCGTAGAACAGCGGCCAGAGGGCCGGATTGGCCAGGAAGCCGCCGTCCCAATAGGGCTCGCCGTCGATCTCGACCGCCTGGAACAGTTGGGGCAGGCAGGCGCTGGCCATGATATGGCGCGCGGTCAGTTCGGTTTCGCGGAAGATCCTGGACTTGCTGGTGCGGATGGCCGTCGCCGAGATGAACAGCTTCACCGGCGAGCGCTCGCGCAACGCCTTGAAGGTGATCTCGGCCTCCAGCACGTCGTGCAGGGGGTTCAGGTTGAACGGATTGAACTCATAGGGGCTGAACGACAGGGCCAGGGTCTCGGCCATTCGCCAGCCGGGCGTGTTCTTCCACCAGTCGACGCCGCCGGAGAAGGCGCTGGTCCAGATCGAGGTGTCGCCGAAGACGTTGCGGCCGCCCGAACGGTTCACCTGCCGCCAGAACGAGTCGAGCCTGGCCTTGGCCCCGGCCTTGCCATCGTCGATCAGGCCCTGGGCCAGACAGACGGCGTTCATGGCGCCGGCCGAGGCGGCGGTGACCGCCCGGATCTCCAGGTCCTCTTCCTCAAGCAGGCGGTCCAGTACGCCCCACTCGAACGCCCCATGCGCGCCGCCGCCCTGCAGCGCCAGGCTCAGGGCGCGGCCGGTGGGCTTCTTACGCGTGAAGGGCGGGATGGGCACCCGCTAAGCCTATTGCGCGACCCAGCCGCCGTCGACCTGGAAAGCCGCGCCGTTGGCCGAGGCCCCGGCGTCCGACACCAGATACAGCAGCATGCCCGCCAGCTGCTCGAAGGTGACGAACTGCTTGGTCGGCTGGGCGGCCAGGATGACGTCCTTCATCACCGCCTCTTCCGAAATGCCGCGCGCCTTGGCCTGGTCGGCGATCTGGGCCTCGACCAGCGGCGTCTTCACGAAGCCGGGGCAGATGGCGTTGCAGGTTATGCCGTGGGTCGCGACCTCGAGCGCGACCGTCTTGGTCAGGCCCATGATGCCGTGCTTGGCCGCCACATAGGCCGACTTGAACGGCGAGGCGACCAGGGCGTGGGCCGAGGCGATGTTGACGATCCGCCCGCGCCCCTGCTCCTTCATGATCGGCACCGCCGCCTTGGTGGCGTGGAAGGCCGAGGAGAGGTTGATGGCGATGATCAGGTCCCACTTGTCGTCCGGGAACTCCTCGATCGGGGCCACATACTGGACGCCGGCGTTGTTGACCAGGATATCCAGCTCGCCGAACTCGGCCTTGGCCGCCTTGACCATGTCGGCGATCTCGATCGGCTTGGTCATGTCGGCGCCGTGATACAGCACCTCGACGCCGTGCTTTTCGGCCATCTCCGAGCGGGCGCGCTCGATGGCGTTCATTTCGCCGAGGCCGTTCATGACGATGTTGCAGCCTTGGGCCGCGAGCGCGTCGGCCAGGGCGTGGCCGATGCCGCTGGTCGAACCGGTGACGATGGCGACCTGCCCTTGCAAACCGAAATCGACGGCCATTCACGCGCTCCTGGATGACGCACCAACGATGTTGCGGCGCAACATATCGCTCGCCCTCGCGAAGGGCGAGGGGCTATAAATTCACCAATAGATGAATTTAAGGCTGCGGGCGAGCGAAAACCCAGTCGGCGTCCGTCGAGAGCGACGGCTGGAAGCGATAGCCGTCCAGGTCGAAACCCTTCAGGCCCTCGGCGCGGTCGATGCGGTTGTCGATGACGTAGCGCGCCATGCGGCCGCGGGCCTTCTTGGCGAAGAAGCCCAGCACGCGCAGCTCGCCGGCCTTCTCCTCCTTGAAGTGGCAGGTGACGACCGGCAGCTTCAAAGCCTTGGCGTCGACGGCGCCGAAATATTCCTGGCTGGCCAGGTTCACCAGGGTCGGGTCGGCGTGGCCTGCGGCGGCGGTGTTCAGGGTCTGGGAGATCGTCTCGCCCCAGTAATCGTAGAGGTTATGGCCGCGCTTGGTCTTCAGCCGCGTGCCCATCTCCAGGCGATAGGGCTGCAGGGCGTCGAACGGGCGCAGCACGCCATAAAGGCCCGACAGGATGCGCAGGTGGTCCTGCGCCCACTCCAGCGACGGCCGGTCCAGCTCGCGCGCGGCCAGGCCCGCATAGACGTCGCCGTTGAAGGCGATGATCGCCTGCAGCCCGTCCTCCAGTTCCGAGTCGAAGGCCTGGAAGCGCTCGCGGTTCAGCTTGGCCAGGGCGTCGGAGATGTGCATCAGACGCTTCAGGTCGGCCGCCGTCAGCTTGCGCGTCACCTTGGCCAGCTCGGCGATCTGGCCCTTCAGCTCAGGCGTCGTCAGCGGCAGGGCCTGGGCGGGCGCGGTGAAGTCCAGAGACTTGGCGGGCGAGATGACCATCAGCATGGCCGGGGAGATAGAGGCTTCGGAGGCGCGGCGCTAGGTGGGAGCAGCATCACTTTCCAGATCGGAAAGTTTTCACTTGCCAAGATGGAAAGCGACCCGCTATGACTTTCCGCAATGGAAAGTAAGGAGGTCGCGATGACCCGAGACGAAGACGCGTTGCGCATGCTGGCCGAGGTCGAGGCCGCCAACGCCGACATGGCCGAGCGCGCCAAGGCGCCGGTCTGGTATCACCCGGTGCTGGGCCTGCTGATGGGCGGACTTGCCGTAGCCCAGGCTGTGCCGATCGTATGGCAATACGCCTACTTCCCTATCTGCGGGTTGGGCATTTGGCTCTTGGTGAAGTCCTACGTCCGTAAGACCGGCATGTGGGTTTACGGCTATCGCGCCGGCCGGACGCGGATCGTCGCTGTCGCGCTAGCCACCCTGACAGGCGCAACCATGCTGACATCGGGCTGGCTGTTCCACATGAAGCATGTCAGCTACGCGCCCTATGTCGCCGGCGCGATCATCGCGGTGATGGCGACCATCGGCGGCTTCGTCTGGGAGGCCGCCTTCCGCGCCGACCTGCGCGACGGACGCCCGCTGTGAGCGCCGAGCTCGATCCCGTGATCCACGCCCCCAACCGCCTGCAGATGTGCTGCATGCTGGCCGCCGTCGACACCATCGACTTCGCCACGGTCCGCGAGGCCCTCGACGTCTCGGAGTCGGTGCTTTCCAAGCACGTGAAGACATTGGAGGAGGCCGGCTATGTGAAGGTCAAGAAGGCCACCTCAGACGGGCGTCAACGCACCTGGCTCTCCCTGTCGAAGCCCGGCAGGGAGGCGCTGAAGGGCCATCTGGCGGCGCTAAGGGCGATGATGGCGGGAGTGCCGGAGGGCTGAGACTCCTCGACCTCGTTACGCGGCGAGGGTATCAGCGGGTCATGCAGACCCTTGGCCTCGCCGCCGCCCTCGCCTGGCCGCTTCCGATGATCGTCGCCCTGTTCCTGGTCCTCCGCGATCGGGGACTGAAGTTCCGTCCGGTCTGGGCGGTGATGTGCTTTGTCGGGGTCGGGGCGTTCTGGATGGAGCAGGCGACCGGCCGGTGGGGCTTCATCCCGTGGGCGATCAACCTGCTGCCAGGATCGCAGCCGGGCTTCTACAAGGCCACGATCCCCGCCGGGGCGTTCGCGGTGATGCTCGTGCTGTTCCTGCGCGCCCGCAAGCGCGCGGCGGCTAGAACAGCACCCGGGGGTTCATGATCCGCTTGGGGTCCAAAGCCTGGCGGATCGACCGCAGGGCCGCGACCTCGATAGGGTCCTTGTAGGTCAGGGCCTCGGCCGTCTTCATCGCGCCCAGGCCGTGTTCGGCGCTGATCGAGCCAGAGAATCCGGCGGCGATGTCGTGGACGATCTTGGCGCCGGCCTCGCGCTGGACGTCGTGGGCGTCGTCGTCGGCGCCGACGGGCTTGAGCACGTCGTAGTGGACATTGCCGTCGCCCACGTGGCCGAAGGCGATGATCCGCGTCCCCGGGAAGGCCTGCTCGATCGCGGCGTCGGCGCGGGCGATGAAGTCCGGGATCTTCGAGACCGGCACCGACACGTCGTGCTTCCACACAGCCCCCTCCGGCTTTTGCCCGGCGGAGTGGCCCTCGCGGATGTGCCAGAAGGCCTTCATTTGCGTTTCGGTCTGGGCCACGGCGGCGTCGGCGATCAGGCCGCTCTCCAGCGCCCCGGTCAGCAGCCGCTCCAAGGCCGCCTCGGCCGCGCCGGGCTCGCCGCTGGCGATCTCGATCAGGACGTACCAGGGATGCTCGGTCGGCAGCGGATCGCGCAGGCCCGGCACGTTGCGGACCGTCAGGGCGAAGCCCAGCAGGCCCATCAGCTCGAAGGCCTCGACCGAGCCACCGGTCTCCTCCTTGGCCCGCGCCAACAGCTGGATGGCGTCGGCGGGCGAGCCCAGGCCGACGATCGCCACGGCCCGCGAGGCGAGCGGGGCCTGGATCTTCAGGCTGGCGGCGGTGACGATTCCGAGCGTGCCCTCGGCGCCGATCAGCAGCTGCTTCAGATCGTAGCCGGTGTTGTCCTTGCGCAGGCGCTTGAGGCCATTCCAGATCTCGCCATTGGGCAGCACCGCCTCGATGCCCAGCACCTGCTCGCGCATCATGCCGTAGCGCAGGACCGCCGTGCCGCCGGCGTTGGTCGAGATCAGGCCGCCGATCGTGCAGGAGCCTTCCGAGGCGACGCCGACCGTGAAGCGGCGACCGACCTTGGCGGCCTGCTGATGGGCCTCGTAGAGGGTGACGCCCGCCTCCAGCACCATGGCGTCGTCGATCGGATCGACGTCACGCACGGCGGTCAGCTTGCGGGTCGAGAGCAGGATCTCGCCGTGGGGGATCTGGCCCGCGACGAGGCCGGTGTTGCCGCCTTGGGGCGTGATCGCCACGCCCTCGGCCGCACAGATCCCGACCACGGCGGCGACCTCGGCCGTCGTGCGCGGGGTGACCAGCAGCGGCGTCTCGCCCTTCCAGCGGCCGCGCCACTCGACCAGCAGCGGCGCGACAACGTCCGGATCCTGACTCCAGCCGCCCTCGCCGAGCACGGCTTTCAAACGCGAGACGACATCGGCGGGAACGGGCTTGGTCATGGCCTGGGAGGATACGCTTTTAGCGGCCGGCTGGATAGTATATCCTGGGTTATATACCGGAGGGCGCGATGGGCATCTTCATCAAGAACCCCGAGACCGAGAAGCTCGTACGCGAGATCGCCACCCTGCGAGGAACCACGATCACCAGCACGATTGACGCCCTGGCGCGCGAGGCGCTGGCGCGGGAGCGGCAAACGCCAAAACGGCTCAGCGTCGCGGAACTGCAGGCCTTGACGGATCGGGTCGTGACTCCGGCCGCTCGGGCGGGCCTGTTGGCGCCGATCACCAAGACGGACTTCGACGAGATCAACGACCTTCCCGGCCTGCCGACCGCATGAGGCTGGTCGTCGACACCTCCGCGCTCGTGGCGATCATCACCGGCGAGCCTGAGCGTGCGGCCTTCCTGGGCGTCCTCGCACAAGGCGACGAGATGCTGCTGTCCGAGATCAACTACGCCGAGGCCGGCATCGTGCTGGTCGCCCGGGGCTATCTGGCCGACCAGCAAGCCTTCGACACCTGGCTCGAAGGGGCGCGGATCCAGGTCGCGCGCGAGCCGGCTCTGCACGAGCCGGCGCTGAAGGCCTACCTCGCCTACGGCAAGGGTCGACATCCCGCCGGCCTGAACCTCGCCGACAGCTTCGCCTACGCCCTCGCCAAGACGCTCGACGCGCCCCTGCTCTACAAGGGCGACGACTTCGCCCTCACCGATATTCGCGCGGCGCTCTGACGCCGCGAGGAAAGAGGCCTTTAGCCGATGAAGCCGGCCGCGCGACGCAGCCGGTCGTTGATCGCCTCGCCCAGGCCCTCCTCGGGGATGGGCGCGACGGCGATGGCCGAGGGGTGGGTGCGGTCGGCGGCGCGAAGATACGAGAACAGGTTCGCCGCCGCCTCGGCCAGATCGCCCCTGGGGCTGAGATTGAACACCCCCTCGCCGCTCGCCCCGCCGCCAAAGGCCAGGAAGGCTTCGCCTGGCTTGGCCGCCTTGGCGTTGATCCGCACCGGCGCGTCCGGGGCGTAGTGCAGGGCCAGGCGCCCCGGCGAGCGCTTGGCGTCATCGTCCGCCTCGGCCAAGGGGCCGACGATCTGCTGCAGCTGGACGCGGGTCACGGCGCCCGGCCGCAGCAGGCGGGCCTGCCCGTCCAGCACGGAGACGACGGTCGACTCCAGGCCCACCGCGCACGGCCCGCCGTCCAGCGCCGCGGCCGCCTTGTCGCCGGTCTCGGACACGGCGTCGGCATAGGTGGTGGGGCTGGGACGACCTGAGCGGTTGGCCGAGGGCGCGACCACGGCGCCGCCGAACGCGGCCAGCACGGCGCGGGAGATCGGATGGCGCGGCACGCGGATGGCGACGGTGTCGAGGCCGGCGCGGGCCAGGTCGCAGACCGCCGAGGCGTCCCTGATCGGCGCGACGATGGTCAGCGGCCCCGGCCAGAATTCGCGGGCGAGATCCCGCGCCCGCTGGTCGAACTCGGCGATCCGCTCGGCGGTCTCCAGGTCGGCGACGTGGGCGATCAGCGGGTTGAAGCGCGGCCGGCCCTTGGCCTCGAAGATCGCCGCGACGGCGGTGGGATTGGCCGCGTCGGCGCCCAGGCCATACACGGTCTCGGTCGGCAGGATGACGAGACCGCCGACGCGCAAGGCGCCGGCGGCGGCGCCTATTTCCGCTTGGCGGTCAGCGAGAAGCTGACCTTCACCTTGGCCGCGATCTGATCCGTAGACGCCCATTCGCCCTGTCCAACCCCGAACGTGGTCCGGTCGAGGGTGGTTACACCGCGCGCGGTCGCCGTGTCGCCGACGATCTTCAGGGAAAACGGCAGGCTGACCGGCTTTTTCACGCCGCGCAGGTCCAGTGTGCCGTCGGCGACATACTGGCCCTCGCCCGCCTTGCGGAACTTGGTGGCCGTGAAGGTGGCCTTCGGGTGGGTCGCGGTGTCGAAGAAGTCGCCGCTCGGCAGGCTCTGGTCGCGCTGGTCGTCGCCGGTGACGGCCGAGGCCATGTCGACGCTGACCGTCAGCTTCGAGCGGTCCAGGGCGTCGGGCGAGAACAGGATGTCTGCGGTCCAGCGGTTGAAGCGCCCCTCGACCGGCGTCCCGGACCAGGTGGCCGAGAAGGTCAGGCTGGCGCCCTTCTGGACGGTCCAGGCGACGGGATCCTTGAGCGCGGGCGGGGCTTCGACGGCGGCGGCTTCAGGCTTGGCGGTTTCGGCGGCCGGAGCGGCCTGCTCGACAGGCGCGGGCGCGGCGGGCTCGGCCGGCGCCGCGGCCTCGGCGGGCGGCGGCGGCAGGGCCACCGGCTTGGCGGCCTTGACCGTCGGGGTGAACAGGTAGGCGGCGGCGACCACGGCGGCGAGACCGGCGGCGGCCAGCCAGGCGCGCGGCTCCTTCAGGCCTGGCTTGGCGCCCGGGGCCATGTTCTGGAACACCTCGTCCTTGTCGAGCACCTGGTGTTTGGCCACCGCGCCCAGGTGCAGGAGCAGCAGCAGATAGGTCAGCTTCACAAGGACGCCGTGACCGATCTCGCCGAACTCGTGCCAGGCGTGCTTGGGACCGGCGGCCAGCTCGGGCAGGCCCGGCAGGTGCGGCCACGGAATCACGCCCCACCACAGGGTCGGCACCACCACGCGGCTGGTCGAGACCAGGATCCAGCCGGTCAGCGGCAGGCCGATCATGATCACGTAGAAGCCCACATGCACGAGCTTCGAGGCGATCTGTTCCCAGCGCGGCTGGTGGACCGGCGGCGCCGGGGTGCGGTTGAAGATTCGCCAGGCCAGGCGCGCCACGCTGAGCAGCAGGATCGTGAAGCCGATCGACTTGTGCAGCTGGAACAGGGCGAAGGTCGTCGGCGAGCCCTTGGGCCCGTCGCCCATGCGCCAGCCGATGATGATCTGGAAGATGATGGCCGCGGCGATCAGCCAGTGAAGAACAATCGCCACCGTGGTGTAGCGCGTGCGGGTCGCGGCCATCGGGTACTCCGGGCAGTCGTGGAAGAAACGCGCCGCGCCGATCCCACGGGACCGGCGCGGCGCGCCAATAGCTTACTTCTTGTCGAACTCGACTTCGATGCTCAGCGCGACGTCGTCGCCGACCAGCGGGACGTACTTGGTGACGCCGTAGTCCGAACGCTTGATCGTCGTCGAGGCCGAGAAGCCGGTCTTGACGCTGCCCGGGGCGAAGCTGGAGCCGACGCCGTTGAAGGTGACGTCCAGCACGATCGGCTTGGTCACGCCGTGCAGGGTGAAGTCGCCATAGACCTTGCCGGTCTGGCCCGCGCCCGGCTCGACCTTGGTCGAGACGAAGGTGGCCGTCGGGAACTTGTTGGCTTCCAGCCAGCCGTCGCCGGCCAGCTCCTTGTTGAACTTCAGGCCGAACTCGTCGGCGCCGGTGGCGGTGTCGATCGAACCCGGATCGATGGTCACCTTGATCTTGGCGTCCTGCGGGGCCTTGGGATCATAGTCGAAGCTGGCGTCGACCTTGGTGAAGCGGAACTGGTAGTTCGAGAAGCCCATGTGCTTGATCTTGGCCACGACCGAGGCGTGGGTCTTGTCGAGCACGTAGTGGCCGGCCGGCAGGTCGGCGGGCTTGGTGGAGGTGACGCCCGGCGCGGCCAGGGCGGCCGGGGCGGCGAGCAGGGTCGCCGCGAGGGCGGCATAGGCGTAAGGACGGAACATCGGGCAGTGTCTCCTTCGAACTAGAACAGGACTAGTTACGGTTCCCCGACTTAATCACTCCAGCATAGCTTTGAAGGCCCGACGGATCACGAGATCGTTACCTGGCGAACAAATCTGTGGCCGGCTTTGCGTCGCGAGCCCACGCGCCTAAAGAAAACGCCGATAACCTGGAGTTCGTCGGCATGACCTTCCGCGCCCCCGTCCGTGACCTCGCCTTTTCGCTGCGCCATGCGGCGGGCTTCGACCGGTTGGCCGACGCCTTCCCCGAAGCGGACGCCGACACGGTGGCGGCGGTGCTCGAGGCGGCCGGCGCCTTCGCGGCCGATGTGCTGGCGCCGCTGAACCGCCAGGGCGACCTGGTCGGCGCCAAGCTCGAGAACGGCGTGGTGCGCTGCGCGCCAGGCTTCGCCGACGCCTACAAGCAGTTCGCCGAGGGCGGCTGGGCCGGCCTCGCGGCGGCTCCGGAGCACGGCGGCCAGGGCCTGCCCAAGACGCTGGAGGTCGCGGTGCTGGAGATGATCCAGGCGGCCAACATGGCGTTCGGCCTCTGCCCGATGCTGAGTCTCGGCGCGATCGAGGCCCTCGACCACCACGGTTCGGACCGCCAGAAGGCGCTCTATCTGCCCAAGCTGGTCTCCGGCGAATGGACCGGCACCATGAACCTGACCGAGCCTCAGGCCGGCTCTGACCTGGCGGCCCTGACCACCGTGGCCACGCCGGATGGCGAGGGCGGCTGGCGGATCACCGGCCAGAAAATCTACATCACCTGGGGCGACCACGACGCCGCCGACAACATCGTCCACCTGGTCCTGGCCCGCACGCCCGACGCCCCTCCCGGCGTGAAGGGCGTCTCGCTGTTCCTGGCCCCCAAGGTGCTGGTCGGCGAGGACGGGACGCTCGGCGAGGCCAACGCCCTGCGGGTCGGCGGGCTGGAGCACAAGCTGGGCATCCACGGCTCGCCAACCTGCGTGATGCTGTTCGAGGGCGCCAAGGCCGAGCTGGTCGGCGGGCTGGGCCAGGGCCTGCCCAACATGTTCACGATGATGAACGCCGCGCGGCTGCAGGTCGGGACGCAAGGGACCGCCATCGCCGAGCGCGCCTATCAGCAGGCTCTGGCCTTCAGCCAGGACCGCGCCCAGGGCCGCTCGGCGTGGACGGGCGCCTATCCTTCGCGCCTGTTCGACCATCCCGACGTGCGCCGCAGCCTCGTCCTGATGAAGGCCCACATCGAGGCGGCGCGGGGCATCTGCCTGTCGACCGCCGTCGCCGCCGACCTGGCGCGCGCCGCCGCCGACGAGACGACGCGCGGCAGCGCCAAGCTGCGCGAGGAGCTGCTGACCCCGATCGCCAAGGCCTGGTCGACCGACGTCGGCGTCTGGGTCGCCTCGCAGGGCGTGCAGATCCACGGCGGCATGGGCTTCATCGAGGAGACCGGCGCGGCCCAGCACTATCGCGACGCTCGCATCGCCCCGATCTACGAAGGCACCAACGGCATCCAGGCCATCGACCTGATCGGCCGAAAGCTGTCGATGGGCGAGGGCCAGGCGATCGCCGACCTGATGGACGACATCCGCGACACGATCCAAGACCTGAAGGGCTCGGACCTGAAGGGCGTGGGGCTGCGCATGGAGGCCGCGCTCGACGCCGCCGCCAGCGCCACCGCCTGGCTGATCGAGCGCCGCGCCAAGGCCATGCCGGACGCCCTGTCGGGGGCCACGGCCTATCTGAAGCTGCTGGGCGACGTGGTCGGCGGCTGGATGCTGGCCAAGGGCGCCCTGGCGGCGGCCGGCGAGGCCGATGCGGCCTGGGCCGAAAGCAAGCGCGCCCTGGCCCGTGTCTTCGCCGAAAGCGTCTTGGCGCAGGTTCCGGGCGCGGCCGCGGGCGTGATGCTCGGCGCGGAGGACCTGGAAGCGATGACGCCGGAGGTGCTGGGGGCTTGATGAAACAAAGGTAACGGGCGGTCGCGTTCGGCTTGATCTAGCTTCCCCGCCACTCTGGGAGGAAGCATGCGCAAAGCTCTTGGCCTGGCCGTCGCGGCCGTCGCGGCCGTCGCGACGGTCCTTTCAGGCGGGACCACCCTGGCGGCGGACCGCTACGCGGGGCCGGTGATCGACACCCACGCCCACCTGCGGACGAGCCCGACCAACGGCCTGACCGACGCCCATCCGATGGGCACGGCGGCTCTGCGGGCCTTGGACGCGGCCGCCGGCGTCCAGCGCAGCGCCCTGATCGTCATGGCCGACAAGGGCGATATGCCCGCCACACGCGCCCTCAACGACGCCCTCCTGGCGGCGGTGGCGGCCGATCCTGACCATTTCTATCCCATCGCCTCGGTCCATCCGGCGGACGGCGATGCGGCGCTGGCGGAGCTGGAGCGCCTGGCGCGGCTGGGCGTCCGGGAGATCAAGCTGCATCCCAACAGCCAGCAGCTGGATGTCGCCGACCCGGCCGTGGCCCGCGTGACCGAGAAGGCCGGCCAGCTAGGCATGGCCGTGCTGTTCGACAGCTACAACCCGCTGGACACCAACCAGCCGGGGAAGCTGATGATGCTGTCGTTCCAGCAGCCGGGCACGAATTTCATCTTCGCCCACATGGGCTTCACGGAATTCCGCGAGTTCCAGAGCCTGGCGACGCTGCGGAAGCTGGGTCGCGGCGGCAACGTCTGGCTGGACGTCTCGGCCATCGCCCCGGCCTATGCGGGATCACCGGTGGCGCCGGAACTGGTCTGGACCCTGCGCCGACACGGCATGGACCACGTGCTGTTCGGTTCGGACTGGCCCGTGGACAGCCCCGCCGAAGCCTTGAAGGCGGTCCGCGCCCTGGGCCTGACGGCCGCCGAGGAGAAGCTGGTGCTGCACGACAACGTGGTCAAGTTGCTGAAGCTGGACCAAGGCCGCTGAGCCGCCCTTCCCCCGCCCGGAGGAGGGAAGACCGGAAAGACTACAGCTGATCCAGCAGATACTCGGCGTCTGGAGGCGATGACGGCGGAGGTCCTGGGGGCTCAGAGTCACTTAAACGCAAAAAACAGCGTGTCATCCCGGAAGCCTCGAAGAGGCTATCCGGGACCCAGGGGCCAAGCGCATTGCGGCTGCCCTGGGTCCCGGCTCTCCGCTTCGCTACGGCCGGGATGACACAGCTATATCTCGTCCGCCCTTACGCCTTGAAGAAGGCCAGCAGGTCGGCGTTGATGACCTCGGGGTGGGTCGAGGCCATGCCGTGCGGCAGGCCCGGATAGGTCTTCAGCGTGCCCTTCTTGACCAGCTTGATGGCCAAGTGGGCGCTATCGGCGATCGGGACGATCTGGTCGTCCTCGCCGTGCATGATCAGGACCGGGACGTCGACC
Organism: Caulobacter segnis; assembly: GCF_003243465.1. GTDB lineage: Bacteria > Pseudomonadota > Alphaproteobacteria > Caulobacterales > Caulobacteraceae > Caulobacter > Caulobacter segnis_A. The sequence goes on along the minus strand of NZ_QFQZ01000018.1, from coordinate 12,275 downwards.
TTCTTCAGGTCCGGCGTGAAATCGGTCTCCGAGAAGGCCTTGATGCAGTCGTAGTGGGCCTTGGCGCCGCCGGCCATGCCCTGGCGCCACCAGTTGTCGATCAGGCCCTGGCTAACCTTCGCGCCAGGACGGTTGAAGCCGAAGAACGGACCCTCCGGAATGTCGCGGAAGAACTGGGCGCGGTTGGCCAGCAGGGCCGAGCGGAAGCCGTCGAAGACCTCGATCGGCAGGCCGCCCGGGTTGGCCGGCGTCTTCAGCATGATCGGCGGCACCGCGCCGATCAGCACGACCTTGCCCACCCGGCCCGGCTTGGCGCGGGCGGCGTAGTGGATCGCCTCGCCGCCGCCCGTGGAGTGGCCGACGTGGAAGGCGTTCTTCAGGTCCAGATGATCGGTCAGGGCGATGACGTCGGCGGCGTAGGTGTCCATCTCGTTGCCGGTGTCGGTCTGGGTCGAGCGCCCGTGGCCGCGGCGGTCATGGGCGATGACGCGATAGCCCTTCAGCAGGAAGAACATCATCTGGGCGTCCCAGTCGTCGGCGCTGAGCGGCCAGCCGTGGTGGAACACGATCGGCTGGGCGACCTTGGGCCCCCAGTCCTTGTAGAAGATCTGGACGCCGTCCTTCGTGGTGACGAAGCCGCTCTGGGCGCGGTGGGCGGCATGCGGCTTGGGGGCGGGCTTCGGCGAAGCCGCCTGAGCGGCCTGAGCGGCCAGGGGGGCGGCGGCGGCCGCGGCGGCCAGGCCGAGACCAGCGGTCATCAGCCCACGGCGGGAAGCTTGTTTCGACTGGCTCATGATCATCCTCATTGATCTTGCGACAACGATTATCGCGATAAGGAATTATCTAAGCGAGAGCGTTACGAGAGTCCAGGACTTTTATTATCGCGATAGCGTTTTTCGCAGCAAACGCGCGCCGGCACGGTCACGCAGCGCCAGCATGGCCCAGCCTCAACTGGCAGGCGACCAAAAAAGGAGTCGGCGTCCGCCCTCGCACGCATGGCGCGAGGGCGACGCTCGGACCGAAGCTTACAGCTGCTCCAGCAGGTACTCGGCCGACGAGACCTTGAACTGGCCGGCTTCCTCGACGTTCAGCTGGGTGACGACGCCGTCCTTGGCGATCAGCGAATAGCGCTGCGAGCGCGCGCCCATGCCGAACTTGCTGCCGTCGAAGTCGAGACCGATGGCGCGGGTGAAGTCGCCGTTGCCGTCAGCCAGCAGCAGCACCTCCCCGTCGATGCCCTGGTCCTTGCCCCAGGCCTTCATCACAAAGACGTCGTTGACCGAGACGCAGGCGATCGCATCCACGCCCTTGGCCTTCAGGTCGGCCGCGTGGTCCTTGAAGCCCGGCAGGTGCTTGGCCGAGCAGGTCGGGGTGAAGGCGCCCGGCACGGCGAACAGCGCCACGGTCTTGCCCTTGAAGATGTCGTCGGTGCTGATCGGCGCCGGCCCTTCGGCCGTGCTGGTCATGAAAGTCGCCGCCGGGAGCGTGTCGCCAACCTTGATCGTCATGGGCCGTGTTCCTCTGGTGTGGGATGGAAGGCCTGGAGATATCCCCCCGGCGCGCCGCCGCCAAGCGACGGTTTGACGGCGCCGCGCCAGGCGGTTTCTGCGGCGGCGGACTTGAAAGCGTCACGCGGAGGGCCAATGCTCCCCCCATGGCCAGCTTGATCGATGACGACGAGGGCGAGTTCCTGACCGGCCGGCTCCTGGTGGCGATGCCGGGCATCGAGGATCCGCGCTTCGAGCGGACCGTGCTCTATCTGTGCGGCCACGACGAGGAGCAGGCCATGGGCCTGGCGGTCAATCGTCCTGTCGAGGGCCTGACCGTCCATGCTTTGCTTGAGCGGCTGGGGATCGCGTCTGACATCCAGGCGCCGCGCGATCTGGTCCTGCTGGGCGGCCCGATCGAGCGGGAGCGGGGCTTCGTCCTTCATACCGACGACTTCCACTCGCCGGACTCGACCCTGCCCGTCGCCGAGGGCGTGGGCCTGACCGCGACCCGCGACGTGCTGGACGCCATGGCCAGCCCCATGCGCCGCCCGCGCAAGGCGATGCTGGCGCTGGGCTACGCCGGCTGGGGACCTGGCCAGCTCGAGCAGGAACTGCGAGACAATGTCTGGCTGATCTGCGACGCCGACGAGGGCCTGCTGTTTGGCGAGGACCACGAGCAGAAATGGACGCGAGCCCTCGCCAAGCTGGGGATCAGCGCCGACCACCTGTCGGCGACGGCCGGACGGGCTTAGGGAGTAAGTCTGCTCCCCCTCTGGGGGAGCTGTCGCCCCCGGGACCGACCGCAGGTCGGCCCGAGGATAAACTCCGCGACTGAGGGGGCTTCGCTGGCCTGGGCTGAGTTACCCCCTCCGGCCCTCCGGGCCACCTCCCCCAGGAGGGGGAGGAAAGCTGCTTATCCCCGCGCCTTCACCGGCGCGGCGCCGTCGACATAGGCTTCGTTGAGGTAGACTTCGGCCTCTTGCGGCGAGAGGGCCGGCGCATAGCCGAAGCCCTGGCCGTAGTCACAGCCCAGGTCCTGCAGCGCGCGGGCCATCTGGGCGTTCTCCACGCCCTCGGCGACGACTTCCAGGTCGAGATCCTGGCCCAGCTTGACGACCGACCGGACGATCTTGGCCGAGCCGGCGTTGGTCCCCATGGTGCGGACGAAGTAGCGGTCGATCTTCAGCGTGTCGAACGGCAGGCGCGTCAGGTACGACAGCGACGAGAAGCCCGTGCCGAAGTCGTCGAGCGCCAGGCCCGCCCCGGCGTCGCGCAGGGTGCGAAGGATCACGGCGGCGCGCTCCGGGTCGCGCATGATGTCGCTTTCCGTCACTTCCAGCTTCAGGGCCCCGCGCGGCAGGTTGTTCTCGCGCAGGGTCTGGGCGACGTCGTCCACCAGGCCGGGTCGGTCGATCTCGCCCGTCGACAGGTTGACGCTGACGGTCATGGCGCTCATCGCCGGGTGGCAGTCGCGCCAGACCGACAGCTGGCGCGCCGCCGCGTGCATCATGTGCGCGCCCAGCTCGCTCATCAGCCCCATCTCCTCGATCAGGGGCAGGAACTCGTCGGGCGGCAGCATGCCCCGGCGCGGGTGGATCCAGCGGGCGAGGGCTTCGAAGCCGGACAGCGCGCCGGTGGACAGGCGCACGACGGGTTGGAAGTAGGGCCGGATCTCGCCGCGCCCGATCGCGCCGCGCAGGTCGGCCTCCAGCGCCAGGCGCGACAGGCCGTCGGTCTCCATGGCGCGGCCGTACGCCGCCGCCCCGCCCCGCCCCGCCGATCCCGCCGCCTCGACGGCCAGTTCGGCGCGACGCAGCAGTTCGACGGGATGCGGCGCCTCAAGCCCGCCTTCGGCCGACACGCCGCCGACGGAAAGGGTGGGGTGAATGTCGAAGCCGGCGATCCGCAGGGGTTGCTCCAGCGCCTCGCGCAGCATCTCCGCGGGCTGGTAGCCATCGGGCCGGCACAGCACGGCGAACTCGTCCTCGCCGATCCGGCCAAGAATGGAGTCGGCGGGGAAGGCGGCCGCGAGCCGCGAGCCCAGCGCGGCCAGCACCAGATCCGCGCGATCGTGGCCCAGCGCCTCGTTGAGCCGGCGCAGGCGATCGAGGTCCGCCACGACCAGCTCATGCGCGCCCGGCTCGGCCAGGCGCTCGCGGGCGCGGGCGATGAAGCCGCGGCGGTCGAGCAGCCCGGTCAGATCGCAACGCTCGGAGCCCGCGAACTTGGTTTCAGCCGCGACGACGCCGGCGGCGCGCACGCCCTCTTCCAGCCAGACCCCGCGCCACAGGCAGACCTCGCCGCCCCGGACACGGAAGCGGGCCACCACCGGTTGGCCCGGCTCGCGAACCTTGAGAACTTCCTCGGCCTGGGCGCGGTCCTGCGGCAGGGCCAGGGCGCGGAACGCCGCGGACGAACATTCGGGGGCCAGGGGGCCAAGGCCCAGCGCGCGCGCCGCGCCGTTCAGGCGCAGGCGGTCGGCGTCCGGCTCCCAGATCCAGAGCGCGACGTCGGCTCCGCCCAACGCCTCGAGCGTCGCGGTCGTATCCCAGATTCGTCGCTCGCCTGGCCGAAAAGACATACCCGTCCCACAGTGTCGGCCGCGCCGCCCCTACTTACTCAGGCGCCACCAAGCCGAACAGACGATGATCTCGCCAATCGCCGTTAATTTTCAAATAACCCCGCGCATATCCTTCCTCGGAAAAGCCACATTTGAGAAGCAGCGCGGCCGACGGGGCGTTTTCGGGCATGCAGGCGGCTTCCAGCCGGTGGAGGCCCAAGCCCTTGAAGGCAAAGCGGATCAGGGTCTCGACGGCGTCGCGCGTGTGGCCTTGGCGAGCGAAAGGCTGCCCGACCCAGTAGCCGATCGTCCCGGTCTGGGCGACGCCACGTCGCACATGGAAAAGCCGCACGCCGCCGACCAGGGCGTCGTCGGCGCGCCGGAAGACGAAGAACGGATAGGCGTCGTCCTGCTCCATCTCGCGGGCATAGGCCGCCAGCCGCGCCCGGAACGCGGCGCGGGTCAGGTCATGTTCCGGCCAGACCGGCTCCCACGGCTCGAGGAACGGCCGCGAACGCCCCCGCAGCGCCGCCCAGGCGCGATAGTCGGCGAGCTTCGGCGGCCGCAGATAGACGCTCTTTCCCTGCAGCCGCAGAAAGGGGCGGGGCTTGAGAAACGAGGGGAGCATCGTGCGCTTGCGACTCAGGCGGCCGAGAACAGTGTCTTGCCGAACGCCTCGCCGGCCTTCAGCGAGCCCTTGGCGCCCAGCACCGCCGACGCGGCCCGCCCCGCCACCAGCCGGCGGCCCAGTCGGGCCACGTCCTCGGCGGTCACCGCGTCGACCTCGGCGGCCAGCGCGCGCGGCGCGTAGAGGCGATCGAACAGCAGCACCTGCCCCGCCCCCTGCTCGGCGCGCGACAGCGGCTGCTCGCGGGCCATGAACATGTGGGCCTTCAGCTGGGCCTTGGCGCGGGCCAGCTCGGCGTCGTCGATATGCTCGACCAGCTTGGCGACCTCGGCCGCGCAGACCTTGGCGGTCTCGACGGCGTCGGAGGCCGCGCAGCCTGCGTAGACGCCCAGGGCGCCATGGTCGGCGTAGGTGTCGGCATAGGCGTCGATATTGTAGGCGAGGCCGCGCTTTTCACGGGCTTCCTGGAACAGGCGCGAAGACATGCCCCCGCCCAGCACCTCGGCGAAGATGCGCAGGGCGAAGTAGTCCGCGTCGCGCGAGCCGCAGGCGGGCAGCATGAAAACGAGGTGGCTCTGCTCCAGCTTGCGGGCCTCGGCCTCCGGACCGCCGATGAATTCGGCCGCCTCCGGGACCGCCGCACCGGGCGCCGCCGGCAGGTCGCCGAAGGCCCGCTCGGCGGCGGCCATCAGCTCGGCCTCCTCGACCGCGCCCGTGGCGCTGACGACCAGGCGATCGGCGGCGTAGAGCGCGGCGCGCCAGTCAGACAGGGCCTCGACGGTGGCGGCCTCGACCGTCTGGTCGCTCCCCAGGATCGGACGGCCCACCGGATGGTCGCCCCAGCTGGCCTTCTGGATCAGGTCGAAGACGTAATCGTCGGGGGCGTCGGCCGCCTCGGCGATCTCCTGCGCCACCACCTGCTTCTCGCGGGCGAGGTCGGCGGGGTCCAGCGTCGGCCGCCGCACGAGGTCGGCGATCACGTCCATGCCCAGATCGAGCCCGCCGCGCAGCGCCCGGACCTGGAAGCTGGTGCGTTCATAGCCGGTGGCGGCGTTGATCGAGCCGCCGGCGCTTTCGATCACCTCGACGATGTCGCGGGCCGAGCGCTGGCCCGCGCCCTTGAACACCATGTGCTCCAGCAGATGCGACCAGCCCGACCGCGCGGGATCCTCGTAGGCCGCGCCGCGGCCGGCGACGACGCTGAGCGCCAGGGTTTCGAGGCCCGGCATCGGATCACAGACGACGCGGACGCCGTTCTTCAGGGTGCGGAGAGTGGCGGTCATTCAGCTCTTTTTACGCCTCCCCCGAAAAACGGGGGAGAGGAAGGGGGCGCTGCATATAGTCGCTAAACGCCCCCGCGACCACTGCGCGGCGCGGATCGCCGTCAGGTCGTCGCCGCGAAGGTGCGGACGAACGCCTTCACGGCCGCGCCGTCGGCCGGCAGGCGCTCGAACTTCTCCGGTTTCTTGGAGAGATCCGGCGTGGCGCGCGGCGTGACCGGCGGGACGCCGGTGGCGGCCTCGACGGCTTCGGGGAACTTGGCCGGGTGGGCGGTCGACAGCACCACGACGGGCACCGACGCCGGGACATCGACACCCCGCGCGGCGGCGAGGCCGACGGCGGTGTGCGGATCGACGATCTCACCGGTCTCGTTCAGCGTCGAGAGCATGGTCTTGGCGGTGTCGGCCTCGCTGACCGACGCGCCGCGGAACAGCTCTTTCATCCAGGCCTGGGCGGCCGGCGGAATGTCCAGGAGGCCGGTGTCGGCGAAGGCGCGGAAGGCGCGCTCGGTCTCGACGGCGTCGCGGCGGACGGCTTCGAAATAGAGGCGCTCGAAATTGCTGGCGACCTGGATGTCCATGGCCGGGCTCTGGGTCGCGGCCACCGCGCCGCGCGCGTAGCGGCCGGTCTCGAAGGCGCGGGCCAGGATGTCGTTGGAGTTGGTCGCCGCCGTGATCGAGTGGACCGGCAGGCCCAGCTTCTTGGCGACGAAGGCGGCGTAGGCGTCGCCGAAATTGCCGGTCGGCACCACGAACGCGACTTCACGGGCTGGCGCGCCCAGGGCCACGGCGGCGGTGAAGTAGTAGACGCTCTGGGCCGCGATCCGGGCCCAGTTGATCGAGTTGACGCCGGACAGGTCGACGCCGTGGCGGAACTGGTCGTCCTGGAAGGCCTGTTTGACGATGTGCTGGCAGTCATCGAACGAGCCCAGCACCGAGATGCAGGCGACATTGGCGTCGGCGGCCGTGGTCATGAAGCGGCGCTGCACTTCGCTGATCCGGCCTTCGGGGAAGAGCGCGACGATGCGGGCGTTCTTGCGGCCTCGGAAGGCCTCCACGGCCGCGCCGCCGGTGTCGCCCGAGGTGGCGCAGATGATGGTCATCTTCCGCGACTGGCGCTCGAGCACATAGTCGTAGAGACGGCCCAGCAGCTGCATGGCGACGTCCTTGAAGGCCAGGGTCGGGCCGTGGAACAGCTCCAGCAGGAAGCGGTTGGGGCCCAGCTGCTTCAAGGGAACGACGGCGGTGTGGGCGAAGGTGGCGTAGGCCTCCTCGCACATCTGGGCCAGGTCGTCCTTGGGGATGTCGTCGCCGACGAACTTGCCGACCACGGCGGCGGCGACCTCGGCGTAGGTCTTGCCGGCGAAGGCCGCGATCTCGGACGAGCGGAAGCTCGGCCACTCGGACGGCACGTAGAGGCCGCCGTCGGGGGCCAGGCCGGCCAGCACCGCATCCAGGAAGCCAATGGGCGCGGACTGCCCGCGGGTCGACACGTAACGCATCAGGGTCTCACTCTCCGCCAGAGCATGGCGGCATAGATAAACAGCAGGGTCACGGCAAGACCAAACCACGTCAGCGCGTATTCGAGGTGACGATTGGAAATTTCTGCCGGAAGCGGCGCGGGCGTGATTCCGGCAGGAGCGGGGGTCTCGGTCTCGGCCATCAGCACCAGGGGCGCGGGCTTGCGGCCGGGGAAGCGCTCCAGGACCTTGGCGCGATCGCCGCCGAGTTGGCGGACCGGAATGAGCACGCCGACCACGCGGCGAGGCGGATCGAACGAACGCGGCGGCGGGGCGACCTGGCCGTTCAGGGCCGGGACCAGGCCTCGGTCGACCAGGATCATGTTGTAGGGGCCGGCCAGCACCGCGCACGGCGCCTGGGCCCGCCAGACCACGTCGCCCTCGCGGACGCCGTAGACCAAGGGCAAGGGCTCGCCCGCCACGTCACCGCAATCGACGCTGACCCGGGTCCAGGCGAGGTCCTCGGGGCGGGCCTTGGCCGTCAGGACCTGGACGAGCGGCATGGCCGGAGCGGTCTTCAGGGCCTCGATGCGGGCGAGAACGCCTTCCTTCCAGTGCAGACGCTGGATCTGCCAGGCGCCCAGACCACAAAGGATCACGAACGCGACCGCCGTGGCGATCGTCAGGCCGACCGGAAAGCCGGCCTTCTTGGGCGAAACATCAGACATGGTCGCGGCCGGCTTCCGAGGCCTTCTGCGCGACCTGGGCGGCGACCATCAGGCCCTTGGCCGGACGCATCAGCCCCAGGGTGATCACGAACACGGCCGGCAGCCAGACGACCAGCAGCAGCCAGACCGGCCAGTTCCAGGCGAACATCGAGAACAGCGCCCCGAACGCGCAGACCGTCCCGGCGATCAGGATCACGAAGGTCGCCGCGCCGTCGCCGGTCTCGTACTTGCCCAGCTCGAAGCCGCACGCCTCGCAGGTCGGCGCCACCTTCAGGAAGCCGTCAAAGAGATAGCCCTCGCCGCAGTGGGGGCACAGGCCGCGCGCGCCGGCGGCGTAGGGATTGGTCTTGGTCATGGCTCGAAGCCTCTGAAACGAAAAAGGCCCGGAACGCTGGTCGGCGTTCCGGGCCCCATCGGAGTATCCGATCTAGTGGGCCGAGGCCCCGAAGATCACGTAGATGAAGGCGAACAGGAACAGCCAGACGACGTCCACGAAGTGCCAGTACCAAGCCGCCGCCTCGAAGCCGAAGTGCTGCTTGGGCGTGAAGGCGCCGTTCATCAGGCGGATCAGGCAGACGATCAGGAACAGCGTGCCGACGAACACGTGGAAGCCGTGGAAGCCGGTGGCCAGGAAGAAGGTCGAGCCATAGAGGCCCGAATTGGCGGCGGCTTCCGAGTAGAACAGGTGCTCGTGGTTGATGTGGCTGTACTCATAGACCTGGATGGTCGTGAACAGCACGCCGAGCAGGATGGTCAGGATCAGGCCCCACTTGGCGCCCTTGCGGTCGCCGACCTGCAGCGCGTGGTGAGCCCAGGTCACGGTCGTGCCCGACAGCAGCAGGGTCAGGGTGTTGACCAGCGGCAGGTGCCAGGGCGAGACGGTCTCGACGCCGGCCGGCGGCCAGGTCGCCCAGGCGGTGCGGACTTCCTCGATCGCCGACAGGGTGCGGTGATGATGGAACAGCGCCATCTCGAAGAACATCCAGAACCACGCCACGAAGAACATCACTTCCGAGGCGATGAACAGGATCATGCCGTAGCGCAGGCCGATCGAGACGACCGGGGTGTGATCGCCGGCCTTGGCTTCCTTGGCCACGTCCGACCACCAGCCGAACATGGTGTAGAGCACCCCGGCCAGGCCCGCGGCGAAGATCGCCCAGTTGCCCTTGTCGATGCCCAGGACGCCGCCCTTGAGCCAGCCGATCAGGCCGATGGCCATGACGGTCGCGGCCATGGAGCCGACGAACGGCCAGGGGCTGGGCGGAAGGATGTGGTAGTCGTGTTTGACGGCGCCGGCCATGTTGCTGGTTACCCCTATTATCCTTCTGAGCGCGGTCGCTGGTCCCCCGCGCCGCGATCTTGTTGAAAGCTATAGCCCTCTCGACGGCGCGCCGCCAAGAGGTTCGACGATGCGAGGCGTCGTCGCGCCCGCGACTTGACCCGTTTTGCCCTTCCCGTCCTCGACGGCCGGGAAGAAGGTGTAGCTAAGCGTGATCTCGTTCTTGCCCTTGGTCTCGGGATCGTCCGCGAACTGGGGATCCACGAAATAGACGACCGGGAACTCCACCGTCTGGTGAGGCTGGATCGTCTGGCTGGTGAAGCAGAAGCACTCCAGCTTCTGGAAGTACGGCCCCGCCGACTCCGGCACGACGTTGTAGAGCGCGCGGCCCGTGATCGGCTTGTCGGTCGGGTTGGTGACCTTGAAGAAGGCCAGGCCGGTGTCGCCGATGCGGACGTCCTGGCTCGCCTGCATGGTCTGGAATTGCCACGGCAGCTCGCGGATGTTGGCGTCGAAGCGGATGGTGACCTTGCGGTCCAGGATCCGCGTCGGCTTGACCTCGGCCTTACGCACCGTGCCATCGAAGCCCGTGACCTGGCAGAACAGCTTGTAGAGCGGAACGGCCGCGTAGGCCGCGCCGACCATGCCGAAGAAGGCCGCCGCACAGATCAGCGCGACCCGGCCATTGCGGCGGGCCATGGCCTCCTGCGGGGTCAGCGCCGCCTTGGGCGCCTTCGGAGCCTTAGGGGTGCGGGTGAACATTGCCGCTGAGCCTCACCAGGGTGACGACGAACACCAGGACGACGAACGCCGCCAGGCCCAGGCCGATCGCGATGTTGCGGCCATCGCGCGCCTTCTTGGCGGCCTGCTTGTCGGCGTCCGTGTCGATCGACTTGCTCACTTGAGAAGCTCCAGGGCCCCGACGCCGGCGACGGCCTCGCCCAGCAGGGCGGCGAACAGGGCGAACAGGTAAAGGATCGAGAAGGCGAACAGATTGCGAGCGGCTTTCGCCCCGGCGGCGCGTTCGTCCTCGGTGACGTCGTAGAGGGCCCGGTCGGCCACGCGCGGATCGGCGGCGTCGCCCGCCTTGCTCATGAAGACCCGAGCGGCCAGCAGCAGGAACACGGCGCCGCCCAGGGCCGCCACGGCCAGGTAGAACGGCCCGCCCAGGCCCGTCAGCACCGGCGCCAGGCAGATCGGAACGAAGACCAGGCTGTAGAGCAGGATCTGCTTGCGGGTCTCGCGCGCGCCCTTGACCACCGGCAGCATCGGCACGCCGGCCTTGGCGTAGTCGGTGGTGACGTACAGCGACAGCGCCCAGAAGTGGGGCGGCGTCCAGAAGAAGATGATGGCGACCATCAGCCAGGCGTTCAGCGGCGCGTGGCCCGTGGCCGCGGCCCAGCCGATCGCGGGCGGCAGGGCCCCGGCCAGGCCGCCGATGACGATGTTCTGCGCCGTCCAGCGCTTGAGCCACATCGTGTAGACGACGGCGTAGAAGACGATGGTGAAGGCCAGCAGGCCCGCCGCGAACCAGTTGATCGCGAAGCCCAGGAACATCACGGAAAGCAGGCTGAGAACGACGCCCAGCGAGGCGGCCTCCTCGCCCTTGACCTTGCCGGCCGGCACCGGACGGCCGCGCGTGCGGCGCATCTTCTGGTCGATGTCGGCGTCGTACCACATGTTCAGGGCGCCCGAGGCGCCGGCGCCGATCGCGATGCACAGCACCGCCACCGCGCCCAGGATCGGATGGATCGGCGCACGGGCGGCCAGAAGCCCCGTCAGGCCAGTGAACACCACCAGCGACATGACGCGCGGCTTCATCAGCTGGAAGTAGTCCTGCCAGCGCGCGGCTTGCGAGGCGTCCGCCGTCGAACTCGACGCGGTTTCCGGGGTCATGGCGGCGGTCTTCATCGGTGTCCGTTACGGAACGTGTCTGTCTCGCTCGAAGGGCGAAGGGCGCGGCCCGGATCCTGCTTGGATCCCGACCGCGCCCCCGCTTGGTCCAGTCCGGACGGCCTTAGTGGTGGTCGTCCGCCTTGATCACCGGCGGTTCGCTGAACTGGTGGAACGGCGGCGGCGAGGACAGGGTCCATTCCAGCGTGGTGGCGCCTTCGCCCCACGGGTTGGCCTCGGCCTTGCGGCGACGGATGGCCGCCTCGATCAGCACCAGCATGAAGATGCCCACGCCGACGACAGTGATCATGTAGCCGACCGACGAGACGTAGTTCCACTTCGCGAAGGCTTCCGGATAGTCGATGTAGCGACGCGGCATGCCCTGCAGGCCCAGGAAGTGCTGCGGGAAGAACACCAGGTTCACCCCGATGAACATCACCCAGAAGTGGGCGGCGCCGAGGAACTCGTTGTACTTCACGCCCCACATCTTCTCGAACCAGTAGTAGAAGCCCGCGAAGATGGCGAACACCGCGCCCAGCGACAGCACGTAGTGGAAGTGCGCCACCACGTAGTAGGTGTCGTGCAGGCTGTAGTCGATGCCGGCGTTCGACAGGACGACGCCGGTGACGCCGCCGACCGTGAACAGGAAGATGAAGCCGATCGCCCAGAGCATCGGCGTCTTGAAGTCCAGCGAGCCGCCCCACATCGTGGCGATCCAGCTGAAGATCTTCACGCCGGTCGGGACGGCGATGATCATCGTGGCGGCCACGAAGTAGGCGCGCAGGTTGATGCTCATGCCGACGGTGTACATGTGGTGCGCCCACACGACGAAGCCGACGAAGCCGATGGCGACCATCGCGTAGGCCATCGCCAGGTAGCCGAACACCGGCTTCTTGGAGAAGGTCGAGACGATGTGGCTGATGATGCCGAAGCCCGGCAGGATCAGGATGTACACTT
>NZ_QFQZ01000017.1 GCF_003243465.1 Caulobacter segnis | reverse complement strand
GCCAGTGAGGCGTCACAAACACCTGATATCGGGACGGCGGCGCGATGGGGATCGCGCCGCCGTTTTCGTTTGCGGGCTGGACGGAACCTGACCGCCTCCCGGCGGTTCACCACGTGCGCTTTCGTCACGGTGGACAGACGGCAGGAAGCGCGTAGGCTGGGCTTCCGTTAGGATTGGGGAATCCGGGATGCGGACCGCTGGGGAGCGAACCGTCCTGTGTCTAACGGCCGTTCTGGCCGTGGGACTGGCGCATGCCAGGACCGCCTGCGCGGCCCCGAAGGCCGTCGCGGCGCCGCCCGCCAAGCTCGCCCCCGCCGCCGCCAAGCCCGTGCTGAACATCAAGCCCGAGAGCCTGCGCCCCCTGGATCCCGCCGCCGGCTTCATCGCCTATGACAGCGACGCGATCGAGCTGGCGCTGGAGGGCGGCTTCGCCCTGCCGCCGACCGCCGCCGGCGGCGAGGTCCGCCTTCTGGACACCGACCGCTATTACCAGGGCGTGGGCCCGGTCAGCTGGCGCTCGAACGCGTTCAGCCATCAGGCCCAGCCCGGCGGCCCCATCGACTCCGTCCGGGTCTCGATGGCCGGGGCCGCGCCCACCGCCGCCTACGCGCCCCTGACCCTCTCGCGCCCGGAAGCCTACGACCTGCGCGAGGTCGACGTGACCGTGACCCGCGGCTGGCCGTCGGCGGTGATGCTGAAGGGCCGCAAGTACGCCCTGGACGTCACGCCGCATGCGGGCCTGGGCTTTGGCGGCGCCGGCGGCTCGGCCGAGGCGGGCGCCACGGTGCGCCTGGGCAAGAAGAAGAACATGGGCGACCGGGTCACCGACGCGCTGGGCGTCCGCGAGGGCGACACCGCCTTTGGCGATCGCGGGCGCTGGTACATCTACGCCGCCGCCAGCGGCCGGGCCGTCGGCTTCAACATGCTGCGCGGCCAGAACGGCGACTGGAACCGCGCCGGCCTGACCCAGGACACCACCAGCCGCCTGATCGGCGACAGCCAGGCCGGCGTCGCCTGGCGCAAGGGCCCTATGCAGGCCTCGCTGGGCTACATCCATCGCGAGATGAAGGCCAAGGAAGGCATCATGGGCCTGGCCACGCAGAAGGACGACGTGGTGGCCCTTTCGTTCAGCCTCAGGCCCAACTGGTAGTGGCCTTCGCGCCTATTGGGCTTGTGTTTCCGGCCGCTTTCATGCAGCAAGCGCCCCACCTGTCCACGACCCCAGCGAGACCATGAGCGAGAGCGAGCCCCCGCGCCGCAAGACCCTGAGCCTCAAGAGCCCGGTCGCCGCCCCCGGCGGACCGCCGCCTCTGGAGCGCATGGTCAAGCCGTCGGCTCGCACCACCGTGTTCACGCCCTCGGCCGCCCCGCCGCCGCCTCCCCCGCCGCCCGCCCCGGTCGGCGACTGGAAGTGCAAGCCGTGCGGAACGCGCTTCGACCCGCCGGCCGACCTGGCCGACGAGGATCACGTCCGCTGCCCGTCGTGCAATGCGCGCCTGGGCCTGGCGTCCGACTTCCGCGCCGACCCGCCGAACGTCGCCAAGCTGCGCGCGCGGTATCTGAAGAAGGCCTAGGAAGCCCTAGGGTTCGAGCTGCGCCGCCGCGCCCAGGGGTTCGTCGCGGATCATCACGCCCGTGCCGACGGCGGGAGAGGCCGCCAGCGGCTTCTTGAACAGGCCCCGCCACAGGCTCTGCTCCTCGACCGCGCTGGTCCAGGCCGCGCCCGCCGTGGCCTGCTCAACCCCGGCGTCGTAGATCCGCCGCATCATGTCGGTGTCGAACTTCAACAGGTTGAAGCCCTCGAAGCTGTTCGGGATCGAGGCCACCGAGAGCGGCAGGTTGTGACGGGTGCAGAAGCCCGCGGCCAGGCTCAGCGCCTGCCGGTACGAGAACCGCAGCATGGTGTCGAAGCTGCGGCTCATGATCGAGGCGACGCCCGGCGCGGTCGACTGCGTGGCGGGGTCCAGCACGGTGTTGACGATCACGTGCACGCGGCCGCGGCGGAAGCGGGGGCCCAGGTTGCGCCAGTGAAGCAGGGCGTCGGGCATCAGGAACAGCGGCGCGGCCACGCCGCCGTCGACATGCATCTCCTGGTGCGCCCGCGCGTCGACCTCGACGTCGATCAGCTTGGGCGGGAAGATGCCGGGCACCGAGGACGAGGCGACCAGCAGGGTGCGGAAGAGCTTCAGCGCCCCCTCGCCGCCGCGCGAGGCGATCTCGCCCAGATCCCAGACGACGGCGCGCTGGCTGTCGAGATTGGTCGTCGCGATCAGCAGGCGGCGGCCCTTCAGATGCTCGGCGGCCACGGCCTGGACCATCTCGGTGTCGACGAAGGTCTCGACCAGCCGGTCCAGAGACTCGCCCTTGAAGATGCTGGGCCCGAGCGCCGAGTTCAGGCGGCGCAGGCTGAGCAGTTCGGCGGCATGGCCGCCGACATAGGCGTCGGTCAGGCGCTCGTCCCAGGCCGAGCCCAGGAAGGCGAGCGGCGCGATCAGGGCGCCGGTGCTGACGCCCGTGACAATGGCGAAGTCGGGCCGCCGGCCAGCCTTGGACAGGCCCGTCAGCACGCCGGCGCCATAGGCCCCGCCCGCCGCGCCGCCGGACAGCGCCAGGATGTTGAACTCGTCGCGCCCCAGGAACGACCGCAGCGGGGCCAGGCGGTCGGCGGCCTGGCGCAAGGCGTCGTCGGCCTGGTCGACGCTGAGTCGCACGCCCGGAAAGCCGGTGGCCTCGACATGGCGGTCGCTGGCGGGCGCGGGCAGGCGCTTGCCGCGCAGCGGATCGGTCCGGAAGAAGCCCTGCAGGCTGGCCTTGCCGGAAAGATCCTTGTCCACGCCGGCCTCCGGTCTCTAGCGCGCGCTGGACAGCACGACGCCGACCAGGACGGCCGCGTAGTGCAGACCCGCGCCGCCGATGACGTGGCCGTGCCAGATGGCGCGCCGGAACTTCAGGCGGCGCATCAGGTAGAAGATCGTGCCGGTCGAATAGACCACGCCGCCGATGGCCAGCAGCAGCAGGGCCACCCACGACAGGCCGTCGATCATCGGCTTGATCGCCACGAGCACCAGCCAGCCGAGGGCCAGGTACAGGCCGACCCAGAAGCGCTTGTCGAGCCCCGGCAGGAACAGCTTGGCCAGCACGCCGATCGTAGCGACGGTCCAGACCGCCGTGGTCATGCCGATCGCCCACCAGCCGTGCAGGTTCTGGGTGGTGAAGGGCGTGTAGGAGGCGGCGATCATCACGAAGATGCCGGCGTGGTCGAAGCGGCGCAGCAGCGGCCGCCAGCGGGCCTTGGCGAAGTTGTAGGCCGTCGAGAGCGACAGCATCAGGATCAGGCCGACGGTGTAGACACTAACCGCCGCCACCTGCTTGAGGTCTCCGAGACCAAACGCCAGGCCCAGCAGGATGCCGCCGCCCAACAGGGCGCAGGCCAACCCGGCCAGATGCACGATCAGGTCCGCGCACTTGGCCGCCGGCGTCGGATAGTGCGTCGCCGCCGGCTCGCGCGCGACGAGGTCGGTCGTTTGGGTGGTGGTCGTCATGGCCCCGCTCTGGTCCGGATGCAGTACGCCCGAACGGTAAGTTCGTTCCGTGACATATAAGCGTCGATCAGTATGGCCGCGAAAGGGCGCTGGCGACACGATCGCGCGGAAAACGCGCCTCAGGTCAAAAGGCCGCGCGCGCCGTCGAACACCAGCTTGCCGCCGACCAGAACCAACAGTGCATAGATCACCTTGTAGAAGCCCTCGGCGGGCACGCGTCGAACCAGCCAGACGCCGGCCCAGGTCGAGGCGATGGCCAGCGGCGTCAGCACACCGGCCGTGGCCAGGACCTTCGGCGTGAACTGGCCCAGCGCCACATAGGCCGGCACCTTCATCCAGTTCACCACCGCGAAGAAAATGGCGCTGGTCCCGATGAAGGTGTCGCGCGGCAGGCGGCGCGGCAGGACGTAGATCTGGAACGGCGGCCCGCCGGCATGGGCGATCTGGCTGGTGAAGCCGGCCGCCGCGCCGCACAGGGCGCCGTACCAGGGCCGGCCGGGCGACGCCTTGAGCTGGCCGGCCGCCTTGACCGCCCGCTCGGCCCACAGGCGCTGCAGGGCGAAGGCCACCGAGATCACGCCCACCGCCAGCTCGACCGCCGCCTCCTTGACGAAGGCCGCCAAAGCCCAGCCCAGGAAGATACCGACCGCAGCGGCGGGCAGCATCAGGACCAGCAGCCCCTTGTCCCAGCTCTTCCGGAAGGCCCAGACGCTGACCACGTCCTGGACCAGCAGGATCGGCAGCACGATCGAGGCGGCCATGACCGGCGAGACCGCCAGGGCCATCAGCGGCACGGCCACGACGCCGATCCCGGCGAAGCCGCCCTTGGCGAGGCCCAGCAGGATCACGGCCGGTATGGCGACGGCGTAGAACAGCGGATCGGTCAGCATCAAGCGGTGTTACAGCCTTCGCCGCTCGCGCCCAAGCGATCCCCGGGGAGAAAGAGATCCCCGCAAAGAGAAAGGGCCCGGCGTCGCCGCCGGGCCCTCCCAAGTCTTGCAGTCGTCGTCGATCTTAGAAGTTGATCGAGATCGTCGAACGACGGTTCAGCGGTTCCTTCACGCCATCGCCGGTGGCGACGGCCGGAGCGCTTTCACCCTTCCAATCGACGCCGAGGACTTCCTTGGCGACGCCTTGCGACACCAGGGCGTCGGCGACGGCCTTGGCGCGACGTTCCGACAGCTTGATGTTGTACTTCGGCGAGCCCGAGGTGTCGGTGTGGCCGACGACGATGATCTTCGTCGCCTTGCCATCGCTGGCGTACTTGGCGGCTTCCGTGACCACCGATTGCGCTTCCGGCGTCAGGACCGATTGGTCGAACGGGAAGTACACGATGAACTCACGCGCTTCGAACACCGGAGCCGGCGGAGGCGGCGGCGGCGGGGGAGGCGGCGGAGGGGGCGGCGGCGGCGGGGGCGGCGGCGGCGGAGGGGGCGGCGGCGGCGGAGGCGGCGACGCGAACGAGTAGCGGAGACCCACGGTCACCGACTGGTCCTTGTACTGGCCTTGGAACGCGCCGGGCTGGATCGCGCCCGAACCGGTCGTCTGCCAGGTGTGCTGCGAACCGGTGATGTAGCGGTAGGTGACGTCGATCTTCAGCTTGTCGGTCGCCTTGATCGAGGCGCCGGCCAGAGCCTGGTAAGCCAGGGCGATGTCGTCATCGTCCGCCGTCAGGTTCTGCACGGCGGCGTTGGTCGCGCTGGTCGGACCGACGTTGCTGAACTGACCCAGGGTCTTGACGTCCAGGCGGTTGATGCCGGCGCCGAGGCCGACGAACGGGTTCAGCCAGGAGCCCGGCGCGAAGTCATAGATGACGTTCGCCATCAGGGTCCAGGAATCGATCGAACCGTCCGGAGCGCCGCAGGTCGGGGCCAGCAGGGTGCGGGTCACGCCGGGGGTGCAGAGGCCGACGGGCGTGCGCACGGCCGGGCCATGGACGCTCTTCAGGTCGCCGGGGCGGTAGCCGCCTTCGACTTCAGCGCGCCAGTTCGGGTTGAACTGGTAGCCGAGACGGACGAAACCGGTCCAGTCCTTCTCCGACTTCCAGGCCCAGTGGGCGTACTCGCCGTCCGGGGTGGTGACGTTGGAAGTCGTCTTGATGCTTTGCGGCCAGTGGTAGCCAAGATCGACCGCGCCGTACCAGCCGGTCTCTTGGGCCGAAACGCCCGACGCGGCGAACACCGCGGCCAGAGCGGCTCCCGCCAGGAGGTTGAGTTTCATTTTTGAAGAGCCCTCTATTGCCCTGCCCAGGCCGGAGACCCGGGCCTGGCGCTGTTATACCAAGGCGAACGCCACGGGAAAGTGTCGGCGAAGACACACTCGTCAGGTTTCGCCCCCCTGATTTTTCAAGGGAAAGCTCCACAAGACCGCCCCTCAGAATCGCATCCGAGCGTGCCCGCCGGCTCCCGCAAATCGAAAGCGTCAGCTTCGCTGGGTTCGCACGTGAAACGATTGCGCGCAAGGTTTTGTGACTAGAAAGACTCAAGGACTCGCAGATCGTCGACCCAAAAGCCACGCCTGTTCGCAGGTGCAGATGGCTTCGGGAGCCCCGCCGCCCGCCACCGAAGGCCAGGGTTCGGCCCATCGGACCGCGCTTCAGCCGCCCCTCCCCCTACCGCAACGACGCGTCCCGCAGTCGGCGGCGCTTGCCGCCCAGGGCGTCGGGGCGATTGAGCTTCTTGCGGTATTCGTCGCGGCGCTCGTGGATCGAGGCGATCACCAGGCCCATCGGCACGCCGATGTCGACAAGCACCGCCTCGGAGAGCTGCAGCGAGGCTTCGATCGTCTCGGGCACCGCGTCGGTGGCGCCCAGCTCGTAGAGCCGCGCGGCATGGCGGGCGTCGCGGGCGCGGGCGACGATGGCGAGGTCCGGGCGGGCGCCGCGGGCGGCGGCGACCACCGCCTCGGCCGCCTCGGGCGCGTCCATGGTCACCACCACCGCGCGGGCGGTGGCCAGGCCGCAGCGCTCGAGCAGCTCCACGCGCGAGGCGTCGCCGTAATAGATGCGCAGGCCGTCGCGGCGGCCCTGCTCGACCAGCCGCGCGTCACGCTCGATCGCGATCCAGGCCAGGTCGTGGCGGCCCAGCATGTCGCCGACCAGCTTGCCGACCCGGCCATGGCCGATCACCAGCACCTGTCCGGCGGGCTCGGGGCCGACCCGGTCGGGCTCGCCGGTCGGGGCCTCGCTGACCGGCGGCGGCGCGCCCTTGCGGCCCAGGCGCTGGCCAAGAGCCGCCAACCCCGGGATCAGGAACATGGTCAGGGTCGCCGAGACCAGGACGGCCTGGCCGATCGCCGGCGGGACGACGTCCGCGCCCATGGCGTTGTCCAGCAGCACGAAGGCGAACTCGCCGCCGGCCGCAAGGATCAGAGCCGCCTCGGTCGCCGCCTTGCGGCCCAGGCCCATCAGCAGGCCGATCCCGAACACCACCGCCGTCTTGACCAGCAGCAGGCCGGCGACCGTTCCCAGGATCACCACCGGCTTGACCACCAGCAGCGACAGGTCGAGGCGGATGCCCAGCGACACGAAGAACAGGCTAAGCAGCAGCCCCTTGAACGGCTCGATCTTGACCTCGACCTCGTGGCGGTACTCGGTCTCGGCCAGCAGGATGCCGGCGACGAAGGCGCCCAGCGCCATCGAGAGCCCCGACATCTGGCTGACCAGGCCCGCGCCGATGATCACCAGCAGGCAGGCGGCCATGAACATCTCTTCGCTCTTGGCCTTGGCGACCGACTTCAGCATCGGCCGCAGCGCGATCCGGCCGACCAGGACGATGGCCCCGAGGCCGACGGCGGCGGGCGCGAGCGAGAGCAGGTCGGCGGCCCGGAACTCGCCGTGGCCGCGCCCGACGATGGCCAGGGTGATCAGGATCGGCGCGACGGCCAGGTCCTGGAACAGCAGCACCGAGAAGGTGGCCCGCCCGGCGTCCGAGTGCAGTCGCCGCCGCTCGGCCAGCACCGGCACGGCGATGGCGGTGGAGGACAGGGTCAGGGCCGCGCCGATCGCCAGGGCCGCCGGCGCCGGCTGGCCCAGCGCCATGGCCCCGGCCGCCAGGACGAGCGAGCAGCCGATAACCTGAGCCGCGCCCAGTCCGAAGACCAGCTTGCGCATCAGCCGCAGCCGCTCCCACGACAGCTCCAGCCCGATCATGAACAGCAGGAAGACGACCCCGAACTCGGCCAGCTGGGCGATTTCGGCGGGGTTGTCGACGGTGACGTAGTCGAGCCACGGGGCGGCGTGGATGAAGCGGCCCAGACCGAAGGGGCCCAGGATCACGCCGGCCAGCAGATAGCCGAGGATGGGATTGATCCTCAGGCGCTTGAAGATCGGCGCGACGATGCCGGCGGTCGCCAGGAACAGGACCAGGTCCTTGTAGTTCGCCGCCGAAACCTCGTGCTCCATGCGCCCGCCCCTCGCCTCTCTTTAAGTTGGTCGCCGCAACCGAACACCGGCGCCGGCCTCGTCCGCCATGATCAGGATCACGCCGCCCGCCTCGATCGCGTCGATCAGCAGCCGTTCGGTGCTATGATGCAGGGCGTGGCGCTCGGTCTCGAAGTCCTTGACAGTGCTGCGCGAAACGCCCGCGCGATCGGCGAGTTCTCCCTGGGACCAGTTGATCAGGCCGCGAGCGGCCCGGCATTGCGCCGGGAGAAGAATTTTTGCGTGCGGCATCTAGCGGCCTCGGGCATTGTCACCCATATTGGTTGAGTACGCCCGAAAAGAATGACCGTCAAGGAGGACGTTTGCACCATACCTCGCTGATCGCCACCATCGTCGCGGGCCTGGGCTTGGCCTTCATCTTCGGCGCCATCGCCAACCGGCTGAAGCTGCCGGTCCTGGTCGGCTACCTGCTGGCCGGGGTGCTGGTCGGGCCGTTCACCCCCGGCTACGTGGCCGACCAGGAGCTGGCGCCGCAGCTGGCCGAGATCGGCGTGATCCTCCTGATGTTCGGGGTCGGGCTGCACTTTTCGCTGAAGGACCTGATGGCGGTGAAGAACATCGCCATTCCCGGCGCGGTCGTGCAGATCGCGGCGGCGACAGTGATGGGCCTGGGCCTGGCGGTGGCGCTGGGCTGGAGCGTCGGCGCGGGCCTGGTGTTCGGCCTGGCGCTCTCGGTCGCCTCGACCGTGGTGCTGCTGCGCGCCCTGCAGGAGCGGCGGCTGGTCGAGACCGGACGCGGCAAGATCGCCGTCGGCTGGCTGATCGTCGAGGACCTGGCCATGGTGCTGGCGCTGGTTCTGCTGCCGGCGCTGTCGGGCGTGCTGGGCGGCGAGGCGCCGGCGTCAAGTGCTTCCGGGTTCCTGGCCGGCGGCGGCGTGCTGGGCGCCTTCGCCCTGACCATCGGCAAGGTCGCGGCCTTCGTGGCCTTCATGCTGATCGTCGGCCGGCGGGTGATCCCCTGGATCCTGCATCGCATCGTCCACACCGGCTCGCGCGAGCTGTTCCGCCTGGGCGTCCTGGCCATCGCGCTGGGCGTGGCGTTCGGCTCGGCGGCGCTGTTCGGCGTGTCGTTCGCGCTCGGCGCCTTCTTCGCCGGCATGATCATGGCCGAGAGCGAGCTCTCCCAGCAGGCCGCCAACGACACCCTGCCGCTGCGCGACGCCTTCGCGGTGCTGTTCTTCGTCTCGATCGGCATGCTGTTCGATCCGATGGTGCTGCTGCGCGAGCCGCTGGCCGTGCTGGCGACCCTGGCGATCATCGTGGTGGGCAAGTCGATCGCCGCCCTGATCATCGTTCGTGCCTTCAAGCGCCCGATGAGCACGGCCCTGACCATCTCGGTCAGCCTGGCCCAGATCGGCGAGTTCTCGTTCATCCTGGCGGGCCTGGGCGTGTCGCTGAAGCTGCTGCCGGACGACGGCCGCGACCTCGTCCTGGCCGGCGCCATCCTGTCGATCCTGGTCAATCCGCTGCTGTTCGCCATCCTCGACAAGATCCTGCCCGGCATGATCGCCAAGGAAGCCAAGGCCCGGGGCGAGCCCCCGCCCGCCTCGGCCGCCGCCCAGCCGCACGCGGTGCTGGTCGGCTATGGCCGGGTCGGCAAGGCCGTGGCCGAGGGGCTGAAGGGCCGCACGCCCCTTGTGGTGATCGAGGACGACGTCGAGCGCGCCGAGGACCTGCGCCGCGCGGGCTTCGAGACGGTCGGCGGCAATGCGGTGAAACCCGAGGTGCTGCTGAAGGCCGGCCTCGACAAGGCCACCCACCTGTTCGTGGCCGTGCCCAATCCGTTCGAGGCCGCGCGGATCATCGAGCAGGCGAGAGCCGCCAACCCCCAGGCCCTGATCGTCGCCCGCGCCTATACCGACGCCGACGTCGCCCTGCTCAAGCAGATGGGCGCCTCCCACGCCCTGATCGGTGAGGACGAGATCGCCCGGGGGATGCTGGCGAAAGCGCCGCGCAAGGCGGCGCCCGCGGCGGCGGTGGGGCACTGAGGACGACCGGCTTCTTAGTCTCCCGACCTCCCCGGCGAACGCCGGGGCCCAGATTCATCCGAAGCGGCTGGGGATGACGCGATATCGCGCGACGCCAACCGGTGACCGCTCGCGGGTTCGATCTGGATCCCGGCGTTCGCCGGGAAGGTCGGGTTTATGGCTGAAGGATGGAGACCGACAGCCTACCCCCCCGCTTTTCCACTAGCCACCGCGCCCCTCGCCCGGTAACGCGGCGTCATGATCCAGCCACACGCCTCGGGCGGCTACATTCTTGAGGAACTCTCGGTCGGCATGACGGCCGAGAAGCAGGTCACCGTGACCGAGGAGCGCATCGGCCTGTTCGCCGAGGCGTCGGACGACTTCAACCCCGTCCATATCGACGAGGCCTACGCCGCCAAGACCGCCTATCGCGGCCGGATCGCCCATGGCCTCTTGTCGGCCTCGTTCGGTTCGGCCGTGGTCGGGACCATCCTGCCGGGCGCGGGCTCGATCTATCTGTCGCAGACCCTGGCCTTCCACCGTCCGGTGCGGATCGGCGACGTCGTCACCGCGCGCGCCACCGTCGCGGCGATCGACGAAGTCAGCGCCCGCGTCACCCTGCGCTGCGAGGCCCTGGTCGGCGAGGACCTGATCATGGATGGCGAGGCGATCGTCCGCGTCCCGCGCCGCCGGCGTCCCGCCAAGGCCTGACCCACCTCCCCGAAACGGGTTCAACCCAAGGGTAAAAATTGCCGTAACAGCGTTCTCCCAGCTGTCCCCACCAACCATGGTCGCGCGCCTTGTCGGCGAAGGCCTTGAGGGCTGGCGAACCGCGCTCGACCCCCGCAAGATGAACTTTTTTTAAGGGAGCAAATATTTCGCTCCGTTGCAGATTGCCGACAGAGCCTGTCCGTTTCTGACGAAAACCGGAAACATCCCGCAGGCTCTATGTCATTTGGGGCATGGGGGCCGCCGAAACCGCTCGCGCTTTCAGCCGCCATGTTCTGGCTCACACCAACGGATGCGATTTTCCATGAAAAGAGTTTGGTTCGGCGCGGCGGCTATGGCGGCGCTGTCTTTGTCCGCTTTCGGGGCGCAAGCTCATGAGAAGCACGCCTGCATCGACGACGCCTGCGTGATGGAATCCCTGCTGCCGGTTCCGGCCGAAGGCGCCGCCGCCGGCGACGCGACCTCGCTGGAATCGCCGCGCTACGGGACCTGGGGCTTCGACATCTCGGGCATGGACACCACGGCCAAGCCGGGCGACGACTTCTACAAGTTCGCCAACGGAACCTGGGACGCCAAGACGGTGATCCCCTCGGACCGCGTCCGTTACGGCAATTTCGACAAGCTGGCCGAACTCTCCGAAGCCCGCACCCGCGCCATCATCGAAGCCGCCGCCGCCGACAAGGCCGCGACCGGCGAGAAGGCCAAGATCGGCGCCGCCTATCGCGCCTTCATGGACGAGGCGACGATCGAGAAGCTGGACTCCAAGCCGATCCAGCCCTGGCTGGACGGCGTCAAGAAGGTCAAGACCAAGGAAGAGTTCACCGCCCTGATGGGCAAGAGCGCGACCACGCCCTACGCCACCCTGATCGGCGTCGGCGTTTCCAGCGACGCCAAGAACCCGCAGCGCTACGCCGTCTACGCCTCGACCGGCGGCCTCAGCCTGCCCGACCGCGACTACTATCTGGACGCCAAGTTCGCCGACAAGAAGACCGCCTACCTGGCCTATGTCGAGAAGATGCTGACCCTGGCCGGCTGGGAAAAGCCCGCCGCGAACGCCAAGGCCATCGTCGACTTCGAGACCAAGCTGGCCGAGGCCTCGTGGACCCGCGTCGAGCGCCGCGATCGCGACAAGACCTACAACCCCGCCACCCTGGCCGAGCTGCAGGCCCTGACGCCCGGCTATGACTGGAACAAGTACCTGATCGGCACGGAGCTGCCGAAGGTCGACCGCTTCATCGTCACGACCAACACCAGCTTCCCGAAGTACGCCAAGATCTACGCCGACACCCCGCTGGAGACCCTGAAGGCCTGGCAGGCGTTCAAGGTGATCGACGGCGGCGCGAGCATGCTGTCCAAGCGCTTCGCCGACGCCAACTTCGAGTTCCGCAACAAGACCCTGTCGGGCCAGCCCGAGCAGCGTCCGCGCTGGAAGCGCGCCGTCGCCCAGGTCAACGGCATGTTGGGCGAGGCCGTCGGCAAGGAATATGTCGCCGCCTACTTCCCGCCGGAGTCGAAGGCCAAGATGGTCGCCCTCGTCGGCGACATCCGCACGGCCCTGAAGACCCGCATCGACAACCTCGACTGGATGGGTCCGGAGACCAAGGTCAAGGCCCAGGACAAGCTCAGCAAGTTCACCGTCAAGATCGGCTATCCCGACAAGTGGCGCGACTATTCGAAGCTGGAGGTCAAGGACAACGACGCCTACGGCAACGCCCAGCGCGCCGGCGCGGTCGAGTATCGCCGCAACGTCGCCCGCCTGAACCAGCCGGTCGACAAGACCGAGTGGGGCATGACCCCGCAGACGGTCAACGCCTACTACAACTCGGTCAACAACGAGATCGTGTTCCCGGCCGCGATCCTGCAAGCGCCGTTCTTCCACCCGGACGCGGACCCGGCCATCAACTATGGCGGCATCGGCGGCGTTATCGGTCACGAGATCGGCCACGGCTTCGACGACCAGGGCCGCAAGTCCGACGGCGACGGCGTGCTGCGCGACTGGTGGACGGCGGAAGACGCCGCCAAGTTCAACGCCCAGGCCGACAAGCTGGGCGCCCAGTACTCGGCGTTCGAGCCCTTCCCCGGCGTGCACGTCAACGGCAAGCTGACCATGGGCGAGAACATCGGCGACATGGCCGGCCTGACCCTGGCCCGCGAGGCCTATCACGTCTCGCTGCACGGCCAGCCGGCCCCGGTGCTGGACGGCTTCACCGGCGACCAGCGCATCTATCTGGGCTGGGCCCAGGTGTGGCGCGGCAAGTCGCGCGACGACGCCCTGAAGCAGCAGATCGCCAGCGATCCGCACTCGCCGGGCTACTACCGCGTCAACGGCACGATCCGGAACCAGCCCGGCTGGTACTCGGCCTTCGACGTCAAGCCGGGCGACAAGCTGTACGTCGCGCCGGAAGACCGCGTGAAGATCTGGTAGTTTCCAGACGATCCCGCGCCCGTCGGTGACGGGCCGCATGGGGGCCGGTGAGCGATCACCGGCCCCTTTTGCGTTCGCGCCCCGCTCAGAACGGCGGCTTGGGGAAGGCTCGGCCGTCCGCCGGCGCGGCGGGCGCGCCCTTGGCCACGGCGGCGTAGATCGCGTCCCCGGCCGGCGACAGCGCCAGGACCCGCGCCCCGATCAGCGACGCGGCCAGCACGCCGATCGTCCACAACCACGCCGGATGCGGCCTTCCGCGGACCCGCCAATCTCGCACGAGCCCGATCAGTGGGAAGATCACCGCCGCCCCGGCGGCGACCTCGAACGCATAGGGCTTGAGGAACGGCAGCGGCAGGATGCGGCCAAGCCCCGGCCCCATCAGCATCGTGAACGATCCGACCTGCAGGCGCATGTGCCAGTCGCGCGTCTTGCGCAGCACGACGGCGGCCGCGAACAGGCCCACCGCGCCGAGCAGGGTCGCTGGATTGGCCAGGATGAAGTGCTGCGGCTGGAAGAAGAAGGGCGTGCGTCCGGCGCGCATCCCCGCCAGCGTGACCAGCGGCCCCAGGACCACCATCGCCAGCATCCAGGCCAGCGCCACGGTGCCCAGCGTCCGGTGGACCCGCAACGCGCCGCCGCTCACGAGCCAGGCCTGGGTCACGACGATCGCCACCCAGCCCATGAACACCACCGCGTGGAAGTGCACGATCAGCGGCGCCCCGAAGCTCGAGCGCCCCATGGCCAGCTGCAGCACGAAGCCGGCGACCTCGACGACGGCCATGGCCGTGATCAGGGTCCGAAAGAAGACCAGGTCGCCGCGCGCGGCCGATCCCGCCGTCGGGCTCGCGCCCGCCCCTCGCCCGCCGATATCCAGAACCGCGTCCGACATATCAAATACCCCCGTTATCCCACATCCTTTGACCACGACTTGACGACAATCGCGAGTCCTAGCGCTCGGCTATGCCGAACCGCCGCTCGGGCGCCGCGGCCTCGGCGGCGAGAAAGCGCGAGGGGCCAACCCCGCACAGGTCCCGGAAATCCCGCGCCATATGCTGGTGGTCGTAGTAGCCCGCGCCGATCGCCAGGCTCAGCCAGTCCGCCGCCGGATCGGCGTTGCGCGCGCGGATCAGCCGGTCCAGCCGCGCGATGCGGGCGAAGAGCTTGGGACTGACGCCCAGGCGATGGCGAAAAGCGCGGTGGAAGGCGCGCGGGGCCCGATCGATCCGGCGCGCCAGCCGGTCCAGCGATCCGGCCTCGCCCGCGATCAGTCGCGCCGCCGCCCAATCCACGCCGTCGGGGTCGCGGCGGCAGGCGGCCACGCGCGGCGCCAGCCAGGCCTCCGCCGTCGCGACCATGGCCTGAGCGGTGGACGCCTCGGCGATCCGATCCGCGACCGCGCGCAGATCAGGAAACACCGCCTCGGCGTCGAGAGTCTGGTCGGTGAGTTCAGCCATCGACAACCCGCTCAGCCGCCGCAGGGCTCCGGGTTCGAACTCGATCTGGTAGACGCAGAAGTCGGCGCCGCCCGCCCGCCGCGTCAGTTCGGTCGGCTGTCCGATCAGGGCGGCGCGCGGCTTGATCGTTTCGCGTCCCCGCCCATCGACCAACGCCTCGCGGTCGCGGGGGTAGAAGGCCAGGGCGCAAGCGGGCCGCGGCCAGTAGGGCTTGATCGGCGCGCGCTGTCCGGCCGGAAAGCGCAGCCGAATGACCTGGTGCCGCGCGACCCAGCCAGCCAGGGCCGGACTCGGCGGCAAGGTCAGGAACAGCGGCGTCATCGGCAAGCTCCTCCACGGCCTCGGCTAAGCCTAGCCCAAGGCCATTCCGACACGGTGGTAAGGATCGGACAAGTCCCCGAACGGCGGTTGACGAGTTCGATGACAAGTGTCAACGTCGGCTCGTTGACACTTGTCATCGGAGGCGGACATGAAGATCAGCGCGGCTGAGAGCGTGGTCATGGAGGCGTTGTGGCGGGAGAGCCCCCTGACCTCCGAGGCGATCATGGCGCAGGTGTGCGCGCCCCAGGCCTGGACCGAGGGCACGGTCAAGGTGCTGATCAGCCGGCTGGTGAAGAAGAAGGCCGTGGCCGCGAGGGCCGATGGGCGCCGCTATCTCTATTCCCCGCTGCTGAGCCGGCGCGACTATGTGCAGGGCGAGAGCCAGGGCCTGCTGGACCGGCTGTTCGACGGCCGCCTGGCCCCACTGGTCATGCACTTCTCGGAGACCGAGAAGCTCAGCGACGAGGACATCGCCGAGCTGAAGGCCCTGGTCGAGAGGATCGGCAAGTGAGCGCGGCCGTCCTTTCCGAGATCGTCGGCGGCAACCTGGCCCTGGCGGCCGGCGTCGCGCTCGTCATGAGCCTGCGCGCGCCCGTCCGGCGGCGGTTCGGCGCCCTGGCCGCCTATCTGCTTTGGCTGACCCCGCCCCTGTGCGCCTTGGCCGCCCTGCTCCCCGCTCCCGTCGCCGCGACGTCCGTGGCCCCCATCGTGGCGAGCGCCAGCCGCGCGGCGGGCCAGGTGGTTCCGGCGGTCCTGGCCACCGAGGCCGTGGCGAGGGCGCTGATCCTGATATGGCTTGTCGGCGCGGTGGCCAACGCGGCGGTCTTCGTCGTTCGCCAGATGCGGTTCACGCGGTCGCTGGGAAAGCTGACCCCGGACCCGCGCGATCCGACCCTGCTGCGCGGCCGCCATGTCGGGACCGGGCCGATGGTGCTCGCCCGCCCCTGGCCACGCATCGTGCTGCCGGCCGATTTCGAAACGTGCTTCCAGGGCGAGGCCCGGGATCTCGTTCTGGCGCACGAGCGGGTCCATCTGGCGCGCGGCGACGCCCTGATCAACGCGCTGGTCGTCGCCGTCCACTGCCTGGCCTGGTTCAACCCGCTGGCGCACCTGGGCGCTCGCCGCCTGCGGCTGGACCAGGAGATGGCCTGCGACGAGGCCGTGCTGTCCCGCCGCCCGCAGGCCCGGCGGCTCTATGCCGAGACCCTGCTCGGCGCCGTGATCACCCCCCGCGTCGTCCCGTTCGGCTGCCCTTGGCCGGCCGGCGGCGCCCACACCCTGAAGGAGCGACTGGTCATGCTGAACATCCCCGCCAAGAGCCCGGCGCGAAAGGCCGCGGGCCTCGCCCTGGCCGCGCTCGTCGGCCTCGCCGGCGCCGGCGCGGTCTGGGCCGCCGAGGCGCGCCCCGCCCCCGCGATCACCAAGCCCGACTGGGCGATCAAACCCACGGCCGAGGACATGGCGCGCTTCTACCCGGCGACGGCCGCGGCGGCGAACCTAGAGGGCCGAGCGGTCATCGATTGCCGGGTGCTGACCACCGGCCGCCTGACCCGCTGCAAGGTCAGGAGCGAAAGCCCCGGCGACCACGGCTTCGGCGCGGCGGCCCTGCAACTGGCCGAAATCTTCCAGATGCGCCCCCAGACCCTGGACGGAAAGCCCGTGGCCGGCGGCCAGGTCACGATCCCGCTCGTCTTCGCGGTCGGGCCCAAGGCCTGAGATCGTCAGGCAGCAAAGCGAAGGCCGCCGGGAGACCGGCGGCCCTTTTTTGTGCGTCACGCGTTAGCAGTGTCGGCATGTCGACGGAACGCGGCATTCTAAACCTTGCCGTGCAGGCCTCGCGCGGTAAAAGACGCGCTCACAGCGAGGCTCCATGCCGCAACACGGCCAACAGATCGGACCGACGCC
The DNA here is from genome assembly GCF_003243465.1 of Caulobacter segnis. Classification (GTDB taxonomy): domain Bacteria; phylum Pseudomonadota; class Alphaproteobacteria; order Caulobacterales; family Caulobacteraceae; genus Caulobacter; species Caulobacter segnis_A. Next base: position 51,342 of record NZ_QFQZ01000017.1, on the reverse strand, counting down.
GGACTGGCTTCCGCACGAACGGCCGTTCCTGCCCGGCTCGCCGTCGACGCCTTACTTTCCGATCCAGTTCCGGATCATCCACGGCCTGATCAGCCTGCTGATCGGGATCACCGGCTCGCTGGGCCAGGCCCTGATCCAGGTCAACCTGCCGGCCATCCAGGGGTCGCTGGGCCTGACGCCGACGGAAGGCGCCTGGCTGACCACCATCTACGTGATGACCAACATCTCGATGAACCTGCTGCTGGTGAAGTACCGCCAGCAGTTCGGCATCCGCCGGTTCGCCCTGGTGTTCCTGGTGCTCTACACGGTGGCGGCCTTCGCCCACCTCGTACTGGACAACTTCGCCATGGCCCTGGTCCTGCGAGCGATCAGCGGCGTCGGCGCGGCGGCCCTGACCGCGCTGGCCATGTTCTACATGCTGCAGGCCTTCCCCGCCTCGTTCCGGATCGGGGCGCTGGTGCTGGGGGTCGGGGTCTCGCAGCTGGGCTCGCCCCTGGCGCGGGTGATCTCGACCAGCCTGCTGGACGCCGCCTACTGGCACGGCCTCTACGCGCTGGAGGCCAGCCTCGCGGCCCTGTGCCTGGCGATGGTCTGGCTGTTCCGCCTGCCGCAGGGCATGCGCATCCACGTGTTCGAGGGCGTCGACGCCCTGACCTTCGCCCTGCTGGGCGGGGGTCTTGGTCTGATCGTCGCCGTGCTGGGTCTGGGGCGCATCGTCTGGTGGTTCGAGGCGCCGTGGATCGGCTGGTGCCTGATCGCCGCGGTCATCCTGCTGGCGGCGGGCGGCGTGGTCGAGCATCGCCGGACCCACCCGCTGATCGACACCCGCTGGGTGGCCACCGGGACCTTCCTGCGCTTCTGCCTGAACGTGGCCCTGGTGCGGGTCATCCTGTCGGAGCAGACGGTCGGCGCGGCGGGCCTGATGCAGGCCCTGGGCTTCGCCCAGGAGCAGCAGCGCCTGCTATACGCCATCGTCCTGGCCGCGACGGCCGCCGGCCTGGTGGTCAGCGCCGTGACCCTGACCCAGAAGACGATTCCCGCCCAGTTCCTCGGCTCGGTCCTGCTGATCGCCGTCGCCGCCTTCCTCGACGCCCGCTCCACGCCGCAGACCGGCCCGGCCGAGCTCTATTTCAGCCAGGCCCTGCTGGCCTTCGCCGCCACCATGTTCCTGGGGCCGTCGTTCATGTTCGGCATCGGCCAGTTGCTGACCCGGGGCCTGGGCTCGATCATCACCTTCTCGGTGATGTTCGGCGTCGCCCAGAACCTGGGCGGCCTGTTCGGCGCGGCCATGCTGGGGACCTTGCAGACCGTGCGGACCCAGCAGCACGCCGTGGGCCTGGCCGAGCGCCTGACCGGCGCCGATCCGACCGTCGCGGCGACGCTGCAGACCTATGGCGGCGTCTACGCCTCGACCCAGGCCGATCCCGCCCTGCGCGCCGCCGACGCCAGCGTGCTGCTGACCCAGCAGGTGACGCAGCAGGCCACCGTCCTGGCCTTCAACGACGTCTTCCTGGTGGTCGGCGTCGTCGCCCTCGTCCAGTTCTTCTACGCCGGCTTCCTGTTCGTCCGCCTGGCCCTGCGCATGAAGGCCCAGGGCGGGACGACGCCCGCGACGCCGCCCTCCACCATTCCAGCCCGAGAGACCGCATGACCGACGCGACCCCGTCCGCGCCCCAATCGGCGCCGCAGCCGGAAGACCGCGCCGCCTCCGCCGCCCCGCCGCCGGCCCGGCCCAAGCCGCCCAGCGGCTACGCGATCTTCCTCACCGCCATGATCACCCTGGGCGTGATCGTGCTGATCCTGTTCCTGTGGAAGCTGCCCCCGTTCGGTGGCTCCGTGCAGCGCACCGACAACGCCTATGTCCGCGGCCAGGTCACCGTCGTGGCGCCCCAGCTCAGCGGCTATGTCGTCAAGGTCATGGCCCAGGACTTCCAGACCGTCCGCAAGGGCCAGCCGCTGTTCGAGATCGACCAGCGCATCTACGCCCAGCGCGTGGACCAGGCCCGCGCCACCCTGGCGGCGCGCGAGGCCGACCTCGCCAACTCGGCCCAGGCCCAGGCCGCGCGCGAGGCCGCCCTGAAGAGCCGCGAGGCCGACATCGGCTCGGCCCAGGCCCAGGTCGAGCGGGCCCGCGCCGACATGGCCCGGGTCGCCGAGCTGGCCACCGACGGCTCGGTGTCCCTGCGCGAACGCGACCAGGCCCGCGCCTCACTCCGCGCCGCCGAGGCGGCGCTCGCCTCGGCCAGGGCCGGCGGCGAGATCGCCCGCCAGGACATCCGCTCGGTCGGCGTGTCGCGCGAGGGATTGAAAGCGGCCGTCGCGGCCGCCAAGGCCGCCCTTCGCCTGGCCGAGATCGACCTGGCCAACACCATCGTCGCCGCCCCGGCCGACGGCCAGCTGGGCCAGCTCGGGGTGCGTCAGGGGCAATGGGCCACCGCCGGCACGCAGCTGGTCTCGCTGGTGCCGCCGCAGCGCTGGGTGATCGCCAACTTCAAGGAGCGCCAGGCGGGTCGGATGAGCCCGGGCCAGAGCGCCAGCGTCACGGTCGACGCCCTGGGCGACCAGCGCTTCACGGGCCGCGTCGAGCAGGTCTCGCCCGCCACCGGCTCGGAGTTCAGCATCCTGCCGCCGCAGAACGCCACGGGCAACTTCACCAAGATCGCCCAGCGCCTGCCGGTGCGGATCGTGCTCGACGCCGGCCAGCCGGATCTGGCCCGCCTACGTCCGGGCATGTCGGTGGAGGCGCAGGTCGACACCGCCGGCAAGGGCCGCCGCTGATGCGCCGCGCCCTTATCGGCCTGACGGCCTTGAGCGCCCTGACCGCCTGCACCACGCCGGGCCCCAGGACCGCGCCGCCGGCGACCGCCTCCGTGACGCCGCCGGCCGGCTGGCGCGCCGCGGCCACCCCGTCGGAAGACGCCGCCGCCGCCGAGTGGTGGAAGGCGTTCGGCGATCCGCATCTGTCGGATCTGGTCGCCGCCGCCCTGGCCTACAACGCCGACCTCGGCGCGGCCGAGGCGCGGGTGCGCGAGGCCGAGGCCCAGGCCCGCCAGGCCAGCGCCGCCCTGCTGCCGTCGCTGACGGCCTCGGCCGGCATCCAGAAGCAGCGCGAGCTCAGCGCCTTCGGCAAGCCGGAAACCCTGCAGGCCTTCCAGCCCCAGCTGCAAGTCGCCTACGAGGTCGATCTGTGGGGCCGCGTGCGCGCCGCCGACACCGCCGCCCGCGCCAGCCTGCAGGCCAGCCGCGACGCCCGCGACGCCGCCCGCCTGTCGGTCTCGGCAGCCGTGGCGCGGTCGTATGTGGCGCTGCTGTCGCTGGACGCCCAGCTGACCACCGCCCGCGCCACCCTCGCCTCGCGCCAGGAATCGGCCGCCCGCGCCCGTCGCCGGGCCAGGGAGGGCGTGACCTCCGACCTGGAATTGCGCCAGGCCGAGGCCGAGCTTGAAGCCGCCGCCCAGCGCGTCCCGGCCTTGGAGCTGGCGATCCGCCGCCAGGAAGGCGCCCTGGCCCTGCTGGTCGGCCAGACCGCCCAGGCCATTCCGCGCGGGAGCCTGGCTGGACTGGTCATCCCGCAGCCCGGCGCACCCCTGCCCTCTTCGCTGCTGAACCGCCGCCCCGACATCGCCCAGGCCGAGGCCAGCCTGGTCGCCGCCGACGCCAGCCTGACCTCGGCGCGCGCGGCCTTCTTGCCGCAGGTGCGCCTGTCGGCCGCCGGCGGCGAGCTGTCGGTGCTGCACGTCGACACCCTGACCGTCTGGAGCGTCGGCGCCAGCGTCCTCGCGCCGCTGTTCGACGGCGGTCGCCTGCGCGCCCAGTCCGACGCCGCCGCCGCCCGCCGCGACCAGGCCGCCTTCGCCTATCGCAAGGCCGTGCTGACCGCCTTCAGCGAGGTCGAGAGCGCGCTCGAGGGGACCGGCCGCCTCGCCGAGCAGGAGGCCGCCGCCGTCCGCCAGCGCGCCGCCGCCGCCTCGGCCCTGGACCACGCCCGCAAGCGCTATCAGGCCGGCTATGTCGCCTATCTGGAGGAGCTGGACGCCCAGCGCGGCCTGCTGGCCACGGACCTGGCGCTGACCCAGGTGCGCGAGGCTCGGCTGCAGAACGCCGTGGCGCTGTACCAGGCGCTGGGCGGCGGGTGGACGGAGACCGGGCGTCCGTGAGGGCTAAGCGGCGATCGGCGGCTTGTCGCCGCCGCCCAGCGGCAGGGCTTCGTATTCTTTGAGCAGCTGCTCGAGCGTCTCGCGCATCTCGGGGTCGGGCTCGCGCCGCAGCTTGGCGCGGAACAGCTCGATATTCTTGCGGCGAATGAACTCGTCCATGGCCATCTCCCGGAGCCTTCCCAAGCACGAGGGCAGGATGGCCCGAGATTCCCGACCGCGCGCTGCGTCCGGAAGACGCAGGGCCACAGCGAAAAAGCCCACTCAGCAGGCGCCTCCGCCCCCCGGGGACAAGACTGCGCGCAAGATGTCACAGCCTCAGTAAATGTGACGGTTCGGCGGCGGAAACATTGCGGTCGCCGCTGGAAAGCGCTTCCGTACGGAGGCATGGACTTCGCGCGAGAGCTGAATTGCCCGCGCGCTCCATCGCGAGCTTTACCATTGAGGGGCCATTTTTTTCATGCTGCACCAACGAGGACGACTTCTAGCCTCCACGATCATCGCCGGCCTGGCGACGAGCGCCGCCCTGCCCGCCCTGGCCCAGACGGCGCCGGCGGCGGGCGCTTCGGCGCCGGATAACGCCGAGGTCGAAGCGGTCGTGGTCACTGGCTCGCGCATCAAGCGCTCGGCCTTCAACAGCCCCGATCCCATCCAGGTCATTTCGGCCGAACAGGGCCAGCTGCGCGGCATCGCCTCGGCGACGGGCCTGCTGCAGTCCTCGACGATCGCGTCGGGCTCGCCGCAGGTGACCGCCGACATCTCGAGCGCCTTCGTCACCGACGGCGGCCCCGGCTCCGAGACCGTTTCGCTGCGCGGCCTGGGTCCCAACCGCACCCTGGTCCTGCTGAACGGCCGCCGGGCCGGACCCGCGGGGACCCGCGGCGGCGTGTCCGCCTTCGACCTCAACGTGCTGCCGCTGTCGGTGATCGACCACGTCGACATCCTGAAGGACGGCGCCTCGTCGATCTACGGCTCGGACGCCGTGGCGGGCGTGGTGAACATCATCACCAAGCGCAACACCGACGGCATCGACGCCGAAATGTTCTACAGCCAGCCGCAAAAGCACGGCGGCGAGCAGTATTCGGCCAGCGCCAGCTTCGCCAAGACCTTCGATCGCGGCTTCTTCAGCCTGTCCTACGAGTACTACAAGAAGGCCGAGCAGACGCGCGGGCAGCGCAGCTACACCAACTGCGGCCGTCAGTACATCACCGACGCCTCCGGCAAGCGCAAGGACACGATCGATCCGCGCACCGGCAAGATCCAGTGCCAGGATCTGCTGTACGATCAGATTTGGCTCTATGACGCCAACTTCTCGGGCCTCGATGGCAAGCTTCAGTATGACTACACCGGCAAGATCGCCGGCCTGATCCCGCGGGCTCCCGCCGGCGGCGGCTATCCGGGCGCGCCCGCGGGCTTCTACGTGGTCGGCTATAGCGACGATCCGTCCGCGCCCGACCGCGGCGTTCTCGACTACAACAGCCCGTTCAACCTGGCGACGTCGCTGAGCCCGCGCACCGAGCGCAACACGGTGTTCGCCCAGGGGGCCTTCAAGATCAACGACAGCGTCGAGGCCTATGGCGAAGCGCTGCTGAACCGCCGCGCCACCAAGACCAACGGCTATCGCCAGTTCTGGAGCTACTTCTACACCGAGACCGGCGGCCCCAACACCGGCGCCGACCCGTTCAGCGTGGGCTTCAGCGGCGACTACATCCTGTCGCCGACGCCGGTCACCAACCACGCCCGCGACGGCCAGCGCGTCGATTACCAACGCTATGTCGGCGGCCTGCGCGGCGACTTCGGCGGCATCGACTTCCTGAAGGGCTGGGACTGGGACGTCTTCGCCCAGTACAGCCACAGCAAGGGCCTGTACTCGCAGGACGTCATCCTGAAAGACGCCGTCGACAGCAACGCCTTCCGCACCGGTTCGTGCGCCGGCCAAGTGACGCCGGTCAGCAAGAAGCAGTGCGTCGACGTCGCCTGGGTCTCGCCCGACTTCCTGGCCGGCAAGTATACGCCCGAGGAAGAAGCGTTCCTGTTCGACACCGAGACCGGCAAGACGATCTACAAGCAGCTGGTCTTCGAAGGCTCGGTTTCGGGCAATCTGTTCAAGCTGCCCGCCGGTGACGTGGGCGTCGCCCTGGGCTTCCACTACCGCAAGGACTCGATCAACGACACGCCCGGTCCGATCACCCTGGCCGGCAACATCTGGAACTCGTCGGCCGCGGGGATCACCAAGGGCGACGACCTGGCGCGGGAAGTCTACGGCGAACTCAGCATCCCGATCTTCCGGGACATGTTCCTGGCCAAGAACGTCGAGCTGTCGCTGTCGGGCCGCCACACCAAGGTCAATTCCTACGGCGAGGACGACACCTATAAGATCGGCCTGAACTGGCAGATCGTCCCGTCGCTGCGCCTGCGCGCCACGCGCGGCACCTCGTTCCGCGCCCCGGCGCTGTTCGAGCTGTACAAGAACGCCCAGACGGCTTTCGCGAGCCAGCGCTCGGTCGATCCCTGCATCCGCTGGGGCCAGAACCTCGCCCAGGGCAACATCACCCAGCGGGTCGCCGACAACTGCCGCGCGTCGGGCGTGCCGGAGACCTATTCGGGCGCCGGCGCCAGCGTCACGATCGTGTCGTCGGGCGGCAAGGGCAACCTGGTCGCCGAGACCTCGCTGGCCAAGACCTACGGCGTGATCTGGACGCCGAAGTTCGCCGACCTGCAGATGGCGGTCGACTACTTCGACATCAACGTGAAGAACGAAGTGAGCCAGCTGGGCGCGGCGACCATCGTCAGCCAGTGCCTGAAGTCCCTGAACTTCCCGAACGACAAGCTGTGCAGCCTGTTCACGCGGAATCCGGGTTCGCACCTGATCACCAACATCACCAACAACTACATCAACATCGCCCAGCAGATTAACCGCGGCATCGACCTGACCGTTCGCTACGGCCAGCAACTGCCCTGGGACATCCGCATGACGACCGAGCTGCAATCGACCTGGCAGCTGAAGGACACCGAGGCCAAGTTCGCTGACACCGTCATCGATCAGAACGGCTTCGTCGGCGATCCGGACTGGACCGGCCAGCTGAACATCAGCTTCCAGAAGGGTCCTTGGACCGGCTTCTGGGGCGTCGACATGATCGGCAAGGCCTCCGACGCCGAGACCGAGCTCGACCGCAACACCGCGGGCACCACGTTCTACAAGATCCACACCGAGTTCACGGCCTATCACAACGTGTCGCTGCGGCGTGAGTTCGACGACTGGTCCATCACGGGCGGCGTCTCGAACCTGTTCGACGAGCACCCACCGGCGCTGACCATCGGCCAGGGCAAGTACGACATGGTCGGGACCTCGGTTCAGTCCTCCCAGTACGACTATCTGGGCCGTCGCCTGTTCGTGAACATCAAGGCGCACTTCTAAGCGCGACCCAATCCACTAAGATCACGGCGGCGGAGCAATCCGCCGCCGTTTTTCTGTCCGGTTCCTTCAGTCCCGAGGCCCTCCCAGCGTGAACGCCATCATTCGCGGCAAGCCCGACAACCTGGATGCGATCGGCGAGCGGTTCGAGCGCGCGCGGCTGGGCCAGCCGGTCTTCCTGAACAGCGTGCCGAAGGCCGGCACCCACCTGATCCGCAACATCATGCGGATGTTCGTCGCACCCGAGCAGCACTGGCGGCGCGAGTACATCCAGCACGCCCTGCTGGCGCGCAGCCGCGACGCCTTCCTGCCCGACCAGCCGATGATCAGCTGGGGTCACATGCTGTTCTCCGACGAGGCGGCCGTGGCCCTGCGCGACGTGCGCCATATCGTGCTCGTCCGCGACCCCTACGACTGGGTGCTGGCCCGGGCGCGCTTCTACATGTCCGACGAGTTCCAGGGCAGCCTGAACCACATCAAGGAGGGCGGCGCGGCGATCGACGACGTGATCATGATGATGATCCTGGGCGCCCACGGCCGCATCCCCGACCTTCGGGACATCTTCACGATGAACGCCGTGGCCTGGATGGGCTCCAAGGCCGTCATCGTCCGCTACGAGGACATCGTCGAGAACCTCAAGGACCTGGGCTCCAGGCGGGCCGAGGCCTTCTTCGGCCAGCTGCTCGCCGACTGCGGCTTGGCGCTGCCGCAGGACTGGCGGGCGCGCGTCGAGGCCGGGGCCGATCCGCGCGAGAGCCGCACCGCGCGCGAGAACCTCAGTGTGACGGCCGAGGTGCCCAAGGTGCTGTCGGAGACCCACCGGCGGGTGGTCGACTTCCACGCGCCGGGCCTGAGGGACTTGCTAGGCTATCGCTGAGCGATGCGAATGGCCGGCAAGGACTTTTGACATTTTCGTCAAAGATTAGAGCCGGGGCCCAGAAACACCAAACCCGTCGCGGGGGATAATCGCGACGGGCTGGCTATTTTCTCGATCATTCGATCTAGGCGGGCGTTTCCTCCCCGAAACGCCGAAGAACGGGAGCTCTCTGGTGGGCTCGTTTCGTCCTTGCAGTGTGTAGAAACGTCAAATCCGTGACGCTGTCAACGCGTCAAAGCCGTTTTCTGCAAAGGATTCGACGAATTTTTGACGCCATTGGCGTAGTTTGGACTGAAAAGTCGGTTTTACCCTCGGATTCCAGCGATATTTTTGACATTTTAGTCAAAACTTACCGTCCGAGGGCCTCGACGAAACGGTCCAGAACCGCCGACCGCGACTCGAAGACATAGTCCGGACGCGACACAGTCACCGGCTCGACCCCCGCCTCGGCCAGGGCGGCGGCGGCGTCGAACAGGTCGGCGGTCGCCAGCAAGGCGCCGTTGGCGCGGCGCGACCCGCCCTTGGCGACGAAGCCGGCGACGGCGTCCTGGGCGGCGCGGTCCTGCTCGGCCGGCCAGACCAGGGTCGCGAGCTTGCCCGCCCGGCCCTTGGCCTCGACCACTGACAGCAGGCGGCGCAGGGCGTCCAGCTGCTCGCCGTTCCAGCCGGCCAACAGCGAGGCTGTCAGCTGGGCCTGGCTCTTCAGGATCACGCCGTCGGACAGGATCTTCAGGCCATTGGCGGCCAGGGTCGCGCCGGTGGTGGTGATGTCGACGACCAGCTCGGCCGCGCCGGCGGCGGGGGCCCCCTCGGTCGCGCCGCTGCTCTCGACGATGCGGTAGTCGGCGACGCCGTGGCGGGCGAAGAAGGCGCGGGTCTGGGTCACATACTTGGTCGCCACCCGCAGGCGGCGGCCGGTCTTGGCCAGATGCGCGTGCCCGACCTCGTCGACGTCGGCCATGGTGTCAACGTCGAGCCAGCTCTTGGGCGCGGTCACGACCAGGTCGGCGCGGCCAAAGCCCAGGGCCCGCAGCAGCATGACCCGGCTGTCCATGTCGTCGCCGCGCTCGCGCAGCAGGTCCTCGCCGGTGACGCCCAGGTGCAGGTCGCCGCTGTCGAGGCCCGCGGCGATGTCGCCGGCCGAGAGCAGGCGCACCGAGACGCCGGGCAGACCCGACAGCTCGGCCGAATAGCCGCGCGCCCCGCCGGTCATCTCCAGCTTGAAGCCGCATTCGGCGAGCCAAGCCTCGACCTGGTCCTTCAGGCGGCCCTTGGAGGGGATGGCGAAGATCATCGGTGCAGGCGTCATTCGCCGCCTCCCGCATAGGCGCGCGCGGGACGGACCATGAAGCCGACCGCGCCGGTGTTGGTGGTGGAGACGCCGAGCTTGCCCGGCAGGCCGTCGTAGCGGCCACCGGCGGCGATGGGCCGCTCATCGCCCAGGCCCGCCGAGCGGACCTCGAACAGATAGCCGTCGTAATAGCCGAACGCCCGGCCGAAGGCGGCGGCCAGGGTCGCGCGCTCCAGCGGGACACCCCGGGCGGCCATGCCGGAAAGGCGCGCGCGCCAGCCGGCGACGGCGGCTTTCAGCGCGGCGTCGTTCGGGCCCGCGAGGGCGGTGATGGCGGCGAGGGCGGCCTCCGGACGATCCGACACCGCCAGGAAGGCGCGGACCTTGGCGGCTTGATCGGCGTCGAGACGGCCGGCCCTGGCGGCCTCGGCCTTTTCCACGAGGCGGCGGGCGATCTCGGCCGGGCGGCGGCCGCCGACGGGCTCGATGCCAGCCAAGGACCACAGCTCCTGCAGCACGGCGGAGGCCTCGGCCTCGGGCAGGCCGGCCAACAGGGCGGCGATGCGGCTTTTCTCCTCGTCCTCAGCCAGTCCGCGCTCAGACGAACCGTCCAGCTCCGCCTTCAGCTGGCGGGGCTTGGCGAAGGCGCGCTTCAGGCGGGCGGCCAGGGGCGCGGCGAGGTCCAGGCTGTCGACGAAGGCCGCGAACAGCGACACGTCGCCGAGCACCAGCGAGAGGTCCAGGCGCCCGCCGGCCGCCGAGGCCGCCCAAGCCAGAGCCGCCATCTCGGCGTCGGCGGCGACCGGATCGCCGGCCTCGAAGGCCTCGATCCCGATCTGCAGGAACTCTTCGGCGCGGTCGCTGCCGCGCGGGGCCACGCGGAAGGCCTTCCCCTCGTAGCGGTAGCGGCCGCTCGCCGCCTCCCCAGAGAAGTGCTGCCGCGCCACCGCGACGGTGAAGTCGGGACGCAGGGCCGCCTCCTCGCCGCCGTCGCCGGAAACGACGAACAGCCGCGAGCGCATGGCCTCGCCGGCGAGATCCAGCAGCAGGCCCAGCGGCTGCAGCACCGGCGCGTCGGTCGGCGCGGCGCCGGCGGCCAGAAGCGGAGCGCGGATGGCGTCGAGCGCCTCCGCCGGAATGGAACGCTCGAGCCTCACCCTTAGCCCCCGATGATCTTGCGGACGGCGGAGACGAGCTCGCCGCGCGGAATGGTCTGCTGGCCGGGACGCTCGGCCTTCCAGGCGGCGTTGTCGGCGACGCCCGAGGCCAGCTCGCGGCCGAGATCCAGGTCCTTGATCGTCACCGTGCCGGCCGCGATCTCGTCGCCGCCCAGCATGATGGCCGCGGGCGACAGGCGCCGGTCGGCGTACTTCATCTGCGGCCGCATGCCGGACGTGCCGAGATAGACCTCGGCCGGAATGCCCGCCGCGCGCAGCTCGCCCACCACCTTGAAGTATTCCGGCATGTGGGCGTCGTCGAAGGCGATGACCACCACCGGCCCCCGCGCCTGTCCGCCCGGCTCACGCCCGGCCGCCCGCAGCGCCGCCGCCAGGCGCGACACCCCGAACGAGAAGCCCGTCGCCGGCGTCACATTGCCGGTGAACCGCGCCACCAGGTCGTCATAGCGCCCGCCGCCGCCGATCGAGCCGAAGGTGACCTTGGCGCCCTTCTCGTCGGTGGTGCTGAGCAGCAGCTCGGCCTCGAACACCGCGCCGGTGTAGTATTCCAGTCCCCGGACGATCGACGGGTCGATGAAGGCCTGGTCGTCGGCGATGCCGAGGCTGGTCAGGGCCGCGTCGATCCGCGACAGCTCCAGCAGGCCCTCGTCGCCCTCGGCCGAGCCGGCCACCACGCGGGCGATGTTGTCCAGCGTCGCCGAACGGCCACCGGTCGAGCCGGCCTGGACGAAGTCCAGCACCTGGTCGACGGCCTTGCCCTTCAGCCCCGCGCCCTTGGTGAAGTCGCCGCTCTCGTCCAGCCGCCCCTCGCCCAGCAAGAGCCGCACGCCGTCGACGCCCAGGCGGTCCAGCTTGTCGACCGCGCGCAGCACGGCCAGCTTCTGGCCGGCGCTGTCGGCCCCGGCGGCGGTCAAGAGGCCGTTCAGGAGCTTGCGATTGTTGATCTTCAGCACCGCCGCCCCGCGCGGCAGGCCCGCCGCCTCCAGCCCCTCGACGGCCATGGCGATGATCTCGGCGTCGGCCTCCGGACGGGCCGAGCCCACCGTGTCGGCGTCGCACTGGATGAACTGGCGGAAGCGCCCCGGCCCCGGCTTCTCGTTGCGCCACACCGGCCCGAAGGCGTAGCGGCGGAACGGCTTGGGCAGGGTCTCCCAGTTCTGGGCGGCGAAGCGGGCCAGCGGCGCGGTCAGGTCATAGCGCAGCGCCATCCACTGGTCGTCGTCGTCCTGCAGGGCGAAGACGCCCTCGTTGGGCCGGTCGCTGTCGGGCAGGAACTTGCCCAGGGCGTCGGCGTATTCGAACGCCCCGGTGTCCAGCGCCTCGAAGCCGTAGCGCTCATAGACCGCCGACACCGCCTCCAGGATCGCCCGCTCGGCCCGCAGGTCGCGCGCGCGCTTGTCGGCGAAGCCGCGCGGGCTGCGCGCCTCGGGGCGGAAGTCGGTGGCGGTCGTGTCGTCGGAGGCGATGGTCATCGTCGGTCCTTAAACTTCAAGGCTTCGACGGATGGCGCTTGAGCCAAGCCCCATCCGCTAGGCGGGGCTCAGGCTGGGGGCTTGCTTTTAGAGCGAGCGGACCCGGCCGATCCCGCGAGGCGAGGTCGGATGGTGGTGGTGGCCGTGATGGTGCGGCGTGCGGGTCATTGCGGGGGCGGTGTAGCGGATGTGGGGCGGCGGGGGAAGGGGGATGCCCGCCTAACTATAGATAGTTCGGAACGTCAAATTGATCCGGCCACCGCACGGTGCCGTCTCCTTTCCGATTCCGTGCTTCCAGTTCTTTTGGGTCTGCCCCGCCATAACCAGAAGACTCCCAGATTCGAGGCGAAGTTTTCTCGAGTCAGAATTCAATTTAGATTTGAAAGTGAGCGTCCTCACCGCACCAATGCTTAGAGAGGCGATGACCGGCTCTGGCCCTAGCTCCGGCTCATCGTCACTGTGCATGCCCATACTATCTCTATTATCTCTGTAATAATTCAAAAGCACTGAGTTGAAGCTTCGGCCCAGAAGGCGTTCTATTGTTTTCTTGATGGCCGCAATCCTCGGACTCCAGGGTTCGGGACGGAGGGCAATACCGGAATATGCGTAGCCCTTCCCAGAATCTCCCATCCAAAAGATCAACCGAGGCTGTAAATGGCGCTTCCCCCAGACAGAAACCTCCTCCTGCCTCCAGGGAATTTCGTCCCTCAACTCTAAGAATAACCTTTGTGGATCCAATCCCAAATCAACGTGAGCCGCATATTTTACGTCAGCGCCATCCATAGCGACCGAGTTAAAAACATTCGATCCAAAAAGGTCGCTCATGACGGCTTCCGGAAAACCCTACAACTTAGATAAGCTTGTATTTTCGGATTCAACCCGTCGAATTTCTTCCGGTACTCTGCCAATTCCGAAGCCTGCTCAGAATAACTTGGCGTAAAGCGCTTATTATCTATCGAGAACACAGTTTCCAGCCCCGCCGCGCCCGCAAGCCCATCAATATATTCATTGAATGGCTTGGCACCATTGTCGATATAGAAGAATAGCGCGCCAGGCTTGGCACCTTCGAATAGCTTCATCCAAAAATCACTTACATCACCTTCAGCGTCCTGCGACATCACCTCGGAGACAAAATAACTCATTGTGAAAATATCAGATTGCAGAAATTTCTTCTGTGACTTCCAAGATCCAGAATCCGAGACGTCTAACTTCTGGAAAACGGGACTTACCTTCACATCAGTTTGAATTTTTTCATCAAACTCAGTCCAAGCGTCAGCCCACCCCTGCTCGCCATCCAAGAGATAGCAAATCAACTTCTGGGCTTTCTCATGCTTTCCCATATCACTGAGATATTTCAGAACAGCAATTACATCACTTCCTGGACCACCACCTATGCACGTCACACGAACAGTGGGCTCCGAGAATATAGCGCCTCCCATTTCAGCTCTGAAAGCCTTCAGAAGCTGAACGATATAGTCGCCATGCGCCGCAACGTACCTAAAAACATATGCAAATCGGACAGCAGGATCGCCGTAGTTGACCGGCTCGCGCTCGTCACTCGTCAAGTCCTTATAAGAGTCACTTAAATAGCCAAGACACTCAGTGATTACCTGATCGACCTCAGTCCCGTGCTCCGTGACAGCATCTTGGTAGAGTTCATCAAGAGTCAACTTCACGAGCTCAAAGATAGTCATAACCCCTCCGAAAACCACCTTCCCGAGCATTTCAACTCGAACTCTATCGCGTTTTCGGCCTCACGAAAGCTCCCCCCCCCCTTTACATCTCACGGCGAGACGATCGCTGGGCGGGCCGGGTTGCTCAAGGACGGCGCAGAGCGCCGCCGCTGCGCGGCCGGCCGGAGGCCGGTCCTTGACCAACCCGGCCCGCCCAGCACGCTGCAGCCTCCAAGAGATGTAAGGCTTGGCCCGACCTGGGGCGGTCGGGGGTGGCAGGGGCGGTTGCGGATGGGGCTATCGACCCCTCATCCGTCAGTTCCCCTCTCCCCTTGCGGGAGAGGGTGGCCCACGCAGTGGGTCGGGCGAGGGGTCGCACGGGCGGCGCCGCGATGGCGGACAGGTCGGGCGGCGGCGGATGGGTTTATCGACCCCTCATCCGTCGCCCCGGATCAGGTCCGGGGCGACACCTTCTCCCGCAAGGGGAGAAGGAGGCGTCAGCGGCGCGGCGACAGCCTCCAGGATCAGGCCCAACACGCGGTCCGGATAGCCCTGGATCTGGCCGTTGGCGAACCTCAGCACACGAAAGCCCTGCCCGCTCAGCCAGGCGTCGCGGATCGGGTCGGTCGGCGAGTCCTGGTGGTGGGGGCCGTCCGCCTCGATGACCAGGCGATGACGCAGGCAGACGAAGTCCACGACATAGCGGCCGATCGGGACCTGCCGTCGAAACTTCAGACCCTCGAGCCGGCGGTCACGCAGCAGCCGCCAAAGCAGACGCTCGGTCGCCGGCGGCTCGCGGCGCAGCCGACGAGCGAAGGCGAGTTGGCGCGGGCGATCAACCATGAATAGAACATAACGGGAACATGTAGAACAAAGCAACCCCCTCTCCCCTTGCGGGAGAGGGTGGCCCGTCAGGGCCGGGTGAGGGGTTGCGCGGGCGGCGCCGTTTATCGACCCCTCATCCGTCCGCTTCGCGGACACCTTCTCCCGCAAGGGGAGAAGGGGGGCTAAACGGAAATACCGCCCGCAGCGTCGGGTCGCGCAGCCAGAGGCCGCCCCACAGGAAGAGGCCCAGATAGAGGCTGAACAGTACGTGGCTGAACAGCGGGCTCCCGGCGCGGATCTGGGTGGCCATGGCCCCGCCCAGGAGGCCCGTGAACAGCACCGCGCCCAGGAGGCGGGTGCGCGGGATCAGGTAGAGCACCAGGCACGTGGCCTCGATGATCCCGATCATCAGGGTGTGGCGCGGGTTCCAGCCCAGCTTTTCCAGGGTCTGGGTGGCCGCCGGCAGATGCAGCAGCTTCGGCGCGACCGAGGCGCCGGCGATGAACAGGGAAAACGCCCCCGACAGCATCCACCCGGCCCAGGTCGTGATCTTCTCGCGCATGTGCGTGGTCCCCTCTGTTGGAGCGAGGACGGATGAGGCGGGCGCGGGCCGACAGGGGGGCGGGAGAAAATCCCTCTCCCCTTGCGGGAGAGGGTGGCCGCGCAGCGGGTCGGGTGAGGGGTTTCGCGAGCGGCGCCGTTTATCGACCCCTCATCCGTCGGCTTCGCCGACACCTTCTCCCGCAAGGGGAGAAGGCGCTCAAAACACCCTCTACGCAGCCGCGTATCCGGAATCGAATCCAACCCAATCAATGACTTCTCATTTTTACAGCTCAATCTTTCCTCCCCCTCCAGACCCATGCCCATACTGGTCCTCGCCCCGTCGCGGGGGAGGCCGTCCAGCTGGCGACCGAACGGGCGGCGGGGGTGGTCGAGCGGGATGCGGTCCGGCTCGGCGTCGCGGGGCCCGGCGGGCCGGCGGAAGGGCGACAGCTCCAGACGGGGCGGCGCCGTCCGGCGGTCGGGCCGGGGGCCATGCTCGCGACGCGGAGTCTTTTGGGCAGAGCCCTTTTATCCGATCTGATTACTCAGATCGGAAGGGCCCTGGGGACCGCGCCAGGCGCGGGCTGAAATCGCCCGCGCGGTCCGGGAGGGTCGCTTTCCCTCCCGCCCGCCGGAGGCCTCTTTCGGTAGCGGGTTAAAACCCCGCGCGCCGAGGGCTTTCGTCCAAACGATCGCGCGGAGCATCCGGGTCTCGTCGAAACGGTAACTCCAACATCCATCCGGGCGCGCCCCGGAGCTCCGCCGCCTCCCCAGCCCGCCGGCCTTTCCGGCGGAAGACCGTCGCCGCATGTCCAAAACCGATGGAGACAGGAACCTTCGATGTCCAAGCACAGACCCCCGGCCTCGCCGACCTCGCCCCAGATCGGCGTTGTCAACGCCGACAGCTCGGTCGACGCCATCCGCGCCGAGCGGATGCGGGTCGCCCAGGAGCTGCAGCGCCGAAAGGAGTACGAGTATCTGCGGATGCTGAGGGCGCGGCTGGACGAGACACCGCCGATCCCCGAGCCTCACGCCCCGCCCGCCAACGAGGGCTGACCCCGGCGGCGCCTATACACGAAGTCTTAAGAGTTTCGGCCGGCGCGACGAGACTTATCCACAGAGCCGCCGTGTATAAACATGACGATCCTGTAATCTTTCAGAGAAGTAATCCACCTTTCCGGCTTGTAACTTGAGATGAACGGACCCGGCGGTCACAGATCTCCTCGCTGAGGGGAAAGTTGATGACGAAGACCGCGCTTCTGGCGACCGCCGCCACCGTATTGCTCGCCATCGGCGGTTCGGTCCAGGCGGCCGAAACGCCCCTGACAAGCGAAACGGGCAAGCCGGGCGACCAGGCCGCCGCCGTGGCGCCGGTCCCGACGGGCCCCACCTCCCAGGCGCCGATGGACGACGCGACCCAGAAGGGCGTCCTGGTCTTCACCCCGGACTTCTTCGCCGCCAATCGTCCGAACACGGCGCAGGACATGGTCAACCGCGTGCCGGGCTTCACGATCCAGGACGGGTCGGGTACGCGCGGCTTCGAGGGCGCGGTCGGCAACGTGCTGATCAACGGCAATCGGCCGGCCTCGAAGAACGACACCGGCTCGAACGTGCTGAACCGCACGCCGGCCAACCGGGTCGAGCGGA
Source organism: Caulobacter segnis (assembly GCF_003243465.1). GTDB lineage: Bacteria > Pseudomonadota > Alphaproteobacteria > Caulobacterales > Caulobacteraceae > Caulobacter > Caulobacter segnis_A. The sequence goes on along the minus strand of NZ_QFQZ01000017.1, from coordinate 34,267 downwards.
TCGAGCTGATCCGCGGCGGGGCGCCCGGCGTCGACATGCAGGGCTATTCGGTGGTCGTCAACGTGGTGCTGAAGAAGGGCGTCAGCCACCAGCAGATCGCCACCTGGAACGCCGCGCTGTTCGACCACGGCGGCCACGACGTCTATGGCGGCAGCTACCAGTTCACGGCCACCAACGGCGATCGCAGCTGGGGCGTGACGCTCAGCGACGGCATCGGCACCAGCGACTCCAACGGGCCTGGCCGCAACGTGCGCCACGACGGGACCGGCAAGCTGATCCGCGACGAGGCGTTCAGCAATGACGGCTGGGGCGGCGGGCGCTCGATCCGGGGCAACTGGTCCGGGCCGCTGGCGGGCGGCAAGCTGGAGGCCACGGGGCGCTTCGGCCGCAACGACTGGCACGAATGGAGCGAGCTGACCTCGCCGACCAGCTTGCGCCGCAGCGCCTACGCCGAGGAGAGCCACTCTGGGGAGCTGGGCCTGACCTACACCCGCCCGCTGGCGCCGAAATGGGCGCTGGAGACGCGGCTGATCCACTCGTTCGAGAACTTCGACAACGCCGAGACCAGCGACCAGACGCTGAACGGGACGACCTCGGACCAGCAGCGGTTCGTGGCCGACGGCGACAGCTCCGAGTCGATCTTCCGCGCCCTGCTGCGCCACGACGTCTCGTCGGCCCTGACCCTGGAAGCCGGCGGCGAGGGCGCCTACAACATGCTGGACGTGACCCAGGCCTACAGCGTGGGCGGGGTCGGCGTGCCCCTGCCCAGCGCCTCGGTCAAGGTCGAGGAACTGCGCGGCGAGGCCTTCTCCAAAGCGACCTGGCGGGTCAATCCGAAGCTGACGCTCGAGGGCGGCCTGCGGCTGGAGACCTCGACGATCAAGCAGAGCGGCGACGCCGACAACAAGAAGAGCTTCTTCTACGCCAAGCCCCGCTTCCTGGCGACCTGGACGCCGATGGCCGACAATCAGGTGCGCGTTCGCTTCGAGCGCGAGCTGGGTCAGCTGAACTTCAACGACTTCGCCGCCTCGTCCGACCTGGACGACGAGACCGTCTATGGCGGCAATGTCGAGCTGAAGCCCGAGCAGCGCTGGATCTCGGAAGTGACCTACGAGCGGCGCTTCTGGGGCCAGGGCGTGGTGTCGATCGGCTATCGCCACGACGAGATCATCGGGGTGATCGACCGCCTGCCGCTGCCGGACGGCCTGTCGGCGGTGGGCAATATCGGCGACGGCACGCTGGATCGCCTCAGCCTGAACATCGTGGTCCCGACCGACAAGCTGGGCGTCAAGGGCGGCCGCTTCACCTTCAAGAACGACTGGAACAAGACCCACGTCACCGACCCGACGACGGGCCTTGGCCGGCGGATCAGCAAGGTCCGGCCGACCCAGGCCAATATCGGCTTCCAGCAGGACATCGTCTCGTGGAAGACCCAGTGGGGGATCACCTGGCTGCCGCTGCTGGGCCAGGGCGTCTATGACGTCGACCAGACCAATGTCTGGCGCGGCTCGCGCTACTACGAGGCCTTCGCCGAGTACAAGCCGACGCCGACCCTGGCGATCCGGGCCCAGGTGACGATCTGGGACGACTTCACGATCCGCCGCACGGTCTTCGCCAATCGCGGCCGCGACCGCGCGATCGCCTTCGTCGAGGACCGCACGATCGACCCGCGCACCATGGTCAATCTGCGGGTGCGCAAGACGTTCTAGCGCGGCGGCGGCGCGGCCAGGAAACCCGCCACCTGGCCGACGAACCAGTCCTGGGCGTCCTTGTGGACGTAGTGGCCGCCCCGCGGCGCGGCCTCCAGCCGGGCGTTCGGCCAGCGCTGGACGAGCTTGGCCTGCTGGGCCAGCCAGAGCCCGTCGAAGCCGCCCTGGCCGGTGTTGCGGCGGGTCAGGATCAGGGTCGGGACCGGGCCACCGCCGGCCGCCTCTTCCTGCTGCTCGGTCAGGGCGATGACCTCGACCTCCTGGCGGCCGGCGGCGGGCAGGGCGTATTTGAGCAGCGGCGGGATCTCGCAGCCCAGCTTAAGCTTGACCTTGCAGGCGGCGGTGAAGCCGGTGGGCCGGGTCTCCTCCAGCACCAGGCCGGCGACCTCGCCCGGATGACGGGCCGCGAAGTACGAGGCATAGACCCCGCCCAGCGAGTGGCCCAGCAGGACGACGGGCTGGCGGATGTCCAAGGCCGCGAGCAGGCCCCGCAGCTCGGCCTCGGCCCGCACGGCGTCATGGCGGCCCGCGACGTCGGCGCTCCCGCCATAGCCGGCCCGGTCATAGGCGATCACCCGCCAGCCCGGGGCGGCCAGCTTGGGCCCGACCTTGGCGAAGGTCTCGCCGCCGTCGCCCAGGCCGCTGAGCAGAACGAGCACGCGCTCGCCCTGCCCCCACTGGCGATAGGCGACCTTGCGGCCGTCGACCGTGACCGACTCCGCGTGCGCCGCCCCCGCCGTCACCAGCAGGCATGCGGCGATGGCGGCGACGCGCATCTAGCGCTTCAGGCGCTGGATCAGGGCCGTGGTCGACGGATCGTGCTGGCCCGCCGCGCCGCTCTCCAGCTCGGGCAGGATGCGGCCCGCCATCACCTTGCCCAGCTCGACGCCCCACTGGTCGAAGGAATTGATCCCCCAGATCACGCCCTCGACGAAGGTCTTGTGCTCGTAGAGCGCGATCAGGGCGCCGAAGGTCTCCGGCGTCAGGCGATCCAGGACCACCAGGGTCGAGGGCCGGTTGCCGGCAAAGGTGCGCTGCGGGGCCAGGGTGGCGATCTCGGCGTCCGAGACGCCCTTGGCCTTCAGCTCGGCGACGACGTCCTCGGTGGTCCGGCCGACCATGAAGGCCTCGGCCTGGGCCAGCAGGTTCGACAGCAGCTTCTCGTGCATGCCGGCCGGGCCCTCGTCCGACTTGGCGATGCCGATCAGCTCCATCGGGGTGATGTCGGTCCCCTGGTGCATGCACTGGAAGTAGGCGTGCTGGACATTGGTGCCCTCGTCGCCGAACACCACGGTGGCCGTGCCGCGCTGGGCGGGCTTGCCGTCGGGACCGACCGACTTGCCGTTGCTCTCCATCTCCAGCTGCTGCAGGAACGCGGCGAGGCGGCGCAGGCGGTGCGAGTACGGCACGACCGAGCGGGCCCGGCGGTCCAGGCCGTTGCGGTTGAAGATCTGGGCCAGGGCCACCAGGACCGGCGCGTTTTTCTCGAGCGGCGCCGTGCGGAAGTGCTGGTCCATCGCCGCCCCGCCGCGCAGGAAGCCCTCGAAGGCGTCCCCGCCGGCGGCGACGGCGACCGACAGGCTGACCGACGACCACAGCGAATAGCGGCCGCCGACCCAGTCCCAGAAGCCGAACACCCGCTCGTCCGGCACGCCGAAGGCCGCGGTCTTGTCCAGCGCGGTCGAGATGGCGGCCAGATGCTGGTTCGCCCCCTGCTCGCCGAGCGCCGCCACCAGCCAGGCCCGCGCCGCCCCAGCGTTGGCCATGGTCTCCTGGGTCGTGAAGGTCTTGGAGACCACCATGACCAGGGTCTCTTCCGGATCCATGTCGGCCGTGGTCAGGGCGAACTCGGCGCCGTCGACATTCGCCACGAAGCGCAGGTCGATCTCGGGGCGCACGGGGCGCAGGGCGTCCCACAGGAGACGCGGACCCAGGTCGCTGCCGCCGATGCCGATGTGCAGGATGGCCTTGAACGGCTTGCCGGTCGCGCCCTTGAACGCGCCCGAACGGACGGCCTCGGCGAAGGCCTTCATCCGCTGGCGGACGGCCTCGACCTCGGCCATGACCGGCTGGCCCAGCGCCTTGACGTCGGCGTCGGCCGGCGCGCGCAGAGCGGTGTGCAGCACCGCGCGGCCTTCGGACGAATTGATCGCCTCGCCGCCGAACATCCGGGCGCGGGCGCCCTCGATGTCGGCCGCGTGGGCAAGGTCCAGGGCGGCCTCGAGACCCGCCTCGTCCCAGGCCTGCTTGGAGAGGTCCAGGTGAAGGCCGGCGACGTCCAGGGTCAGCGTCTCCAGGCGCCCCGGCTCGCTGTCGAAGAAGTCGACGATGCGCTTCTCCCCGGCGGCCTTGGCGGCGGTTTCGAGACGGGTCCAGGCGGCGTCGAGATCGGCCATGCGGCGGCGTCCTTGCGTAAGAGGTCGGAGCTTTCGCTCCGGGCTTAGCAAACGGCCGCCGCCGCGTCATGGCGGACCAATGACGTTTTTTTGGACCTTGGCCGACGGCGGGCCGATCGCCGAGCGCTTAGGCGTCCTTGTACTTCACCGAGCAGCCGTAGGGCGTCGCGAACGGCGTCGCCACCTTGCGCCCCGCCTTGACGTCGGCCAGGGCGGCGGCGACCAGATTCTTGGCCCCCGTGATATCCTCGACCTTGTTGGTCGGCCGGTCGTCGATCGCGCCCTCGTAGACGACCTGCCCGGCCCTATCGATGACGAACATGTGCGGCGTGGTCTTGGCCTTGTAAGCCGCCGCGACCTTGCCTTCGGGATCGAGGAGCAGCGCCGTGGGCTTGGCCCCCTTGGCGTTGAGCCAGGCCTTGGCGGCCGCGCCGTCCGCGAAATGACCCTGCTTCCCCGGCGCCGACGAGGCGATGGTCAGCCAGACCACGCCGTCGGCGCGAGCGGCCTGCTGCAGCCCCTGCATGTTGCCGGAATAGTGCTTGCGGACATAGGGACAGCCCTCGTTCGTCCATTCCAGGACCACGGTTTTGCCGCGGAACTCGGACAACGAGCGGGTCTTGCCGTCAGCGTCGACGGCGGTGAAGTCCGGCGCCGGCCTGGCGTGAGCGACGGCGGGAACGAGGGCGGCCAGCGGCAGGCCGGCGGCGACGAGACGGCGGGTGATCGACATTTCGGGTCTCCAGCTAGGATTTCCTCCCCACCTCGAAGCCGCCACAGATCGCGGTTATGCGAAACAGTCGCAAAATCGCGACAAGCGCCGAAACTTCGCCATTCTTCCTTGCTCGTATGGCCTCCCGCGCCCAGAAGAACGCGACCTGTCTCTCCCACACCCGTCTCCGTTTGATGTCCCGATTGAAGACCCTCGCCGCGCTCGCGGGCGCCAGCCTGATCCTCGCCGCCTGCGCGACGCAGACGAACACCACCGTCTTCGTGCCGGTCGTCGCGCCGACGCCGCCCAGCTCGCTGACGCCGCAGCCGATCATGCTGTTCAACCAGACCAAGGACGGCCGCAAGCTGTTCACCCTGGACGCCGAGTTCCCCTATTGCGACGTCGAGACGGGCAAGGTGATCGTCGTGCCGCGCTGGTACGTGACCGACTTCGCCAGCGTGCCCTGGTACGGCCAGGCCTTCATCGATCCGCAGGGACCGACGGCGCGGGCGGCGATCGTCCACGACTGGCTCTACACCATCGGCGAGCCCGGCAAGCGCCAGGAGGCCGACGACATCTTCCTGCGCGCCATGCTGAAGTACGGCGTCCCGCCCTTCCAGGCCAACATCGCCTACAAGGCCGTGCGGCTGGGCGGCGAGAAGGGCTATGGCCTGCCGACCGACTGGCGGTTCGTCGATCCCAAGCGGCAGGACTTCAGCCAGCCGCCGCCCTTCCCCAAGCCGCGTACAGGCATGGTCCGCTACTTCCCCAAGTGCCAAGGCTTCACGGCGCTGATCCAAAGCGGCTGGCGCGCCTATCCTCTGCCGGCCACGCCGGTCGTGGCGCCGCCCCCGGTCGTCATCACCCGGACGCCGCTGGATCAGGTCAAGTCCAGGCTACCCTTTGGCGGCGGCGACAAGAAGAAATAGAGCTAGGCGCCCGCCTTCTCGATCGCCTCGATCACCATGCCCTCGGTCAGCAGCTGAGGCAGCACCACCGGCGCGCCGCCGCCCTTGGGGTAGACCACGTACAGCGGCACGCCGACGCGGCCGAACTCGGCCAGGGCCTTGGCGATCAGCGGATCGCGATTGGTCCAGTCGGCCTTCAGATAGACCGCGTTCTGGGCCTTGAAGGCCTCGGCCACCTTGCCGCCGGACAGGGCGACCTTCTCGTTCACCTGGCAGGTCACGCACCAGGCGGCGGTGAAGTCGACCAGCACGGGCCGCCCTTCCGCGCGCAGCGACGCGACGCGCTCCGGCGACCAGGCCTCGGCGGTGAGGCCGGGGCCTGAAGACGCCTCCCCCGCGCTCGCGGCGGTCGGCGGCTTGGCGGCCAGGGCGGCGGAGGCGGCCAGGGCCAGGGCGGCGACCACGCAGAGAAGGCCGACCAGCGTCTGGACCAGGAACGGCTTGCCCGCCGCCCGGCGGCCTTGCGACAGGCCGTAAATCCAGGCGCCGAAGGCGGCCAGCACGCCCGCGCCCAGCACCTGGCCAAGCGCGATCGGACCGGCCTGCTGGGCGAACACCCAGGTCAGCCACAGAGCCGCGCCGTACATCGGGAAGGCCAGGCCCTTCTTCAGGGTCTCCATCCAGGCGCCCGGACGCGGCAGGCGCCGCAGGACGGCGGGAATGAAAGCCACCGCCACGAAGGGCGCGGCGAAGCCCAGGCCCAGCGCCGCGAACACGCCCAGCGCCACGATGGCCGGTTGGGTCAGGGCGTAGCCCAGGGCGCCCGCCATGAACGGCGCGGTGCAGGGCGCGGCGACCACCACCGCCAGGGCGCCGGTGAAGAAGGCGCCCAGCAGGCCGTCGCGGCTCGAAGCGCCGGCGCCGACACCCTGGATCGAGGTCCCGATCTCGAACACCCCCGACATGTTCAGCGCGACCAGCAGCATCAGCAGCGCCAGGCCCGCGATCACCAGCGGCGACTGCAGCTGGAAGCCCCAGCCGACGGCCGCGCCGCCGGCGCGCACGGCCAGCAGCAGGCCGGCCAGCGCCAGGAAGGTCGCCAGCACGCCGGCCAGGAAGGCGAGGCCCTGGGCCCGCGCCTTGCTCTCATGATGCGCATGGCCCGCCAGGCTGGCCGCCTTCATCGAAAGCACCGGGAAGACGCACGGCATCAGGTTCAGGATCAGTCCGCCCAGGAAGGCCAGCGCCAGGGCGCCGAGCAGTCCGCCCGGCGCCGCCGCGGGCGTCACGTCGCTCTTGGCCGCCGGCGCGCCCAGGCCCGCCGCGGCGGCGGGGAGCTCGCCCGCGACCGCGGAAATTTCCCACGCCGACCCGTTCGCCAGCGCCAGCACGCCCGCAAGCTCGGCCGGGGCCACACCGCCGCCGACGAAGTCGTAGCCGGGCTTCAAGGTCAAGGTCAGGCCCTCGGGCCCCCGCTCGACCGCCTGCTCGGCGGCGTGCTCGATAGCCTTGGCCGAATAGGGGAAGAAGTAGGCGCCGGCCATGTCGGCGCCCTTCAGCGGCGCGCCGGTGACCGCCAGCTTCAAGGCTTGGCCGTCCAGCTCGAACACCGCCTTCAGGCCCGCCGGTTTGGGCGCCTTGGCCAGGACCTCAGCGATCTTGCCGCCCCACTTCGGATCCGCGCCCGCCGCCCCGGCCACCACCGGCAGCAGCAGCGAAAGCTCGGCGTCCTCGGGCACGCAGACCTGCTCGCAGACGAGATAGGAGACCTTGGCGGTCAGGGAGACCGTGGTCCCGACCTGGGCGTTCGTCGGCGCGCTGATAGGCACGGGGATTAGGACCTCGCCCTCATAGGCGTAGTCCAGCAGCGGGCCGAGCTTGGCCTTGATCGGGGTTGGCCAGACCATGTCACCGGCGCTCCAACCGGCCGGCAGGGTCCAGGCGATCTTGGTCGGTTCGCCCGCATCGCCGGGATTGCGCCAATAGGTGTGCCAGTCCTTCTGGATCTTCTGGCGCAGGGCGACATAGACCGTCCCGCCCGGCGCGACGCCCGACTCCTGCGCGATCAGCTCCGACTCGATATGGCCCGAATTGACGACCGGCCCGGCCAGGGCGGCGCTCGACAGCAGGATCGCCGCCATGAAGGCTTGCAGGGCGAGGACGGCTCTCTTGAGGAACATCGGCGACCGGGCTTTGTGAAAACGACAACCCAGCACACATGGCCCGGCTTGGCGCTCTCGACAATGGTCAAGACGCACCCGACAGTCGGACGAGGAATCAACCGGAGCCGCCCATGCCCGCCGCATTCGACGACATCGAGATCGGCCAGGTCGTTTCGCTGGGAACGCGCGCCGTCGACGCCAAGGCGCTCGAAGCGTTCATCACCGCGTTCTCGCCCGGCTGGCCTGTCGAGAACGGTGCGCCCGACGGCATGGTCTTCTCGATCTGGACCCGCCTCGACACCGAGGCCAGCGCCGCCTGGCCGCAGACCAAGCGCCTGGGCGTCGACGCCCTGCGCTGGATGCGCAATCCGCCGGTGGGTGAGCTGCTGCGCGGCCGGATGACGATCATGGGCAAGGACCCGGTCGGCGAAGGCAAGGGCATCGTCATCGCCCAGCACGACCTGCTGGACGAGGCCGGCCGCCTCGTCTTCTCGTGCCTGACCCGCAGCATCTTCGCGCGCTAAACAAAAGGGCGGCGGAGCCGAAGCCCCGCCGCCCTCTCGTTCAAGCTGACGCCGAACCTTAGTTCAGGTTCGCGGCTTCGGCCTGCTTCAGCATGGTCTTGTTGATCAGGCGATCCCAGCCCAGCAGCGACACCAGGTGCGCGTAGATCTGCGCGAGGGCGCCGTTCTGCTGCAGCTCCTTCAGCTTCTCGGCCGACAGGTTGTTCAGCTTCTCTTCCGAGACGCCGAAGTACTCGGCGACGGTGACGGGTTCGCCGACGGCGGCGCCGGTTTCGTCCTGCGGCTGGAACTGGGCCTTCTTCAGCTCGAACAGGTCCAGGTCCTTCAGCAGCTGGACGAACGAGTCCGTGCGCAGGCGCTCGCCCTCGAAGTCGTCGCAGAACTTGATGCAGTTCTGGGTGTATTCGGTGGGTTCGCCCTTGTCGTCGAACAGCGGGGTCTGGCCGTTCTCGGCCAGCAGGTCCGAACCGCGGTCGATGCAGACGATCAGGCGGCCTTGGCTGTCGTCATTGGCCAGGACGAACGGATAGCGACGGATATAGGCCGGGATGTAGACGTTCGGCTCGACCGAACCGTCGGCGGCGATGAACAGGTTTTCCTGCTGGTTCAGGCCCATCACGGCCAGGGGAACCTTGTCCTCGCCGGCGAAGATCACGGGGAAGGTCAGGGCGGCCGGGGCGAACTCCGAGACCGTCAGCGGGATGGCGGTGCCGCCGGCGGCGAACGCATACGGCTTTTCCTTGTGCACCAGCGCCAGCTTGGCGTGCTGCTCGCGGTTCAGCGGCTCGGGCGAATTGTAGAACAGGACGTTGCCGGTGATTTCGCCGGCGGACTGGGTCGTTGTCATGAAGAGCTCTACGACAGAAATTGGAAACGGGCGCTCGAACACTTCGAAGACGACCGCAAAGGCTCGCGGTTCTAGCCGATCCATCGGGACGCGGCAATCTAGCCGCCGTCGTAGGCGAGTCCGGAGCCCGGCGGTGGGAGGAGCCGGGCCCCGGCGCGTGGCGGGCGCTCTAGGGGCTGTTCGAGAGCCCGCCTTCGACCGGCGCTAGAAGCGCCAGGCGAAACCGGCGCGGACGGAACGGCCCGCCCCGGGCGCGAAGTCCTTCAGGAACGAGGCGTGCTCGCGGATGGTCTCGTTGGTCAGGTTGCGGCCGTCGACGAACAGGCGAAGGGCCGGATCCTGGAACGGCTTGAAGGTCACCATCGCGTTGACCTGGGTGTAGCCGTCGGTGGGCAGCTCGAAGGTCGAGACGCGATTCTGGCTCGCGACGCGCCGAACCTCGGCATGGGCCTCCAGGCGCGGGGCGGTCCAGACGACCCGGCCGGTCAGGGCCCACGGCGGCACGCGCGCCGGAATGCCGAGGTCGGTCGAGCCGCGGACCCAGTCGTAGACGCCTTCAAGCTTCAGGGCGTTCTCGCCGCCGCGCCAAGCGACGTACGAGGTCTCGAGCTCGGCGCCATGGAACTTGGCGTTGGTCTGGAAGTACTGGAACACCGGCAGGTCGTCCTCGACGGCGCCCGTCGGCTTCTCCTCGATGAAGCCATCGTACTGGGCGCCCCACAGGTGGCCCTCCACCCGCAGGCGGTCGCCCGTGTAGCGATAGGTGGCTTCCAGCGAGGTCACCTTCTCGGAGTCGAGGGTGGCGTCGCCGACCTCGTAGCCGCCGGTGCCCGGGTGCGGGCCGTTGGCGAACAGCTCGAACTCGGTCGGGGCGCGGCCGTTGCGCGACAGGGTCAGCGCCACGAACTGGTGGTCGGCGGGCTTGTAGAACACGCCCAGCGAGGCCGAGACGTTGTCGAACGAGCGCTTGGTGAAGTCGGTCTTCAGCTCTCGGCTATCGAAGCGCAGGCCCGCGTCGATCCCCCAGTCACCCTTGTCCAGGCGCTGCAGGGTGAAGACGCCGTATTCCTTGATGTCGGTCGACGGCACGAAGGCCTCGTCGCCGATCGCCTCGAAGTGACGCTCGAGGGCCTGGAAGCCCACCGCGCCCTGCCAACCGTCGCGCTCCTTCTGAACCAGCTCCAGCCGGCCCTCGGTGCCGTCGGACAGGAAGCGGGTGCCGACCTCGCCATCCTCGACCGAGACCTCGGCGTGCTCGTACTTGGCGTGCCCGGCCGACAGGCGGACCTTGTCGAACGGACCAAGATCGACGTCCTGCTCGCCGCGCAGGTCGTAGCGGGTCTGCTGCAGGTGGATGGAGACCGGCCCTTCGGCGTTCGGGTCGATGGGCGCCAGGATCTGCAGATAGGGCACGCCATAGGTGGTGTCGGTCTTCTTGACCGAGACTCCGAGGTAGCCGCTGTCATGAACATAGGAGACCCCCGCGCCATAGGCGTCCATCTCGACGTCGGTGTTCTTGACGGTCTTGTCCGGATCCGGCGTCAGGCCATCGCGCGCGGCCAGTCGCGGCGAAACCGGCGTGGTCGGGACGTCGTAGTCGCTGCTCTTGCGGTGATCGGCGTCGATGGCGAAGACCAGCGGGCCCTTGCCGAACTTGGCCGAGCCATTGATCGACTTGCCGTCGTCGACCGACGACAGGGAACCGGCGAGCCGGCCCTCGAAGCCGTTGTGAGCGGGGCTCGAAGGCACCCGATCGTCGATGATGTTGACCACCCCGCCGATGCCCGAGCCGCCATAAGCGAGGGTCGAAGGTCCGCGCAGCACCTCGACGCGCGCGGCCTCGCCGAGGTCCGAGGCGACGGCGTGGTCGGGCGACAGCGAGGAGGCGTCGACCTGCCCGACGCCGTTCTCCAGCACCATCACTCGGGGACCCGACAGGCCGCGGATGATCGGACGGCTGGCGCCGGGGCCGTAGGCGGTCGAGCGCAGGCCCGGCTGGCCGTTCAGCATGTCGCCCAGGCCGGCCGGCGGCGCGACGTCCAGCTGGTCGCGCGTGACGATATTGACGCTGCTGGTCACCGTATCCAGCGACACGGCGTAGGGCGCGGCGGTGATGACCACCTTGGAGACCTCGGTGTCGTCGGGAGCAGGCGCGGGCGCGGCAGGCGTCTCGGCGTGGGCGGAAGCAGCGGCGGCGAGCGCGACGAGGCTCGCGGCGGAAAGGACGGCGCGACGAAGCATGGAAGGTCCTAAACAGGTACGACTTGGCCGGGGGGAGCGGCCACGAGTTCGCTGTTATGAAATAACATATCCCTCCGTCAATCCGCTTTCGCGCTATTGACGCCCTTGACGCGCTATTTACCGCTCGTTCTGTGAGCGGATGACATGCAGGACACACGCCATGCCTCGTTTCGTGCTGATCGCCGCCGTTGCGCTCCTGGCGGGGTGCGCGCGCTTCGACACCTCGCCCGGCCCCGTCGCCACCACGCCCCCGTCGGCGGGATGGACGAAGCCGCCGGCCGGCTATCTGGTCGGAAACGGCGGGATCGACGCGACCGCCATCATCGGGCCGCCGCCCGAGCCGGGCTCTCCGCGCGCGACGGCCGAGCGCCGGCAGTTCCAGGAGACCCGCAAGCTCGTCAACACCCCGGCCTGGACGCAGGCGATCGCCGATGCGGACCTGTCCGGCAAGAACGGCCTGAAGAGCTTCTCCTGCGCGGCGGGCGTGACCTTGAGCACCGAGGCGACGCCGACCCTGGCCCACATGCTGCTACGGATCACCGACGACGCGGCCCGCATCTACCAACCCGCCAAGCGCGTCTACCAGCGCCCTCGTCCGCCCGTCGGCAATCAGGCGCCGATCTGCGTGCCCCGCGAATCCTGGATCGGCACTGACGGCTCCTACCCCTCCGGCCACGGCCTGATCGGCTGGGCCTGGGCCTCGGTGATCGCCGAGCTGGTCCCGGAGAAGGCTTCTCCCGTGCTGGCGCGCGGCAAGGCGTTCGGCGACAGCCGGATCATCTGCGGGGTTCACTTCCAGAGCGACGTCGAGGCTGGCCGCTATCTCGGATCGGCGCTGGTCACGCGCCTGCATGACGACCCCGCCTTCATGGCCGATCTGGCCAAGGCGCGCGCCGAGGTGGCCGCCTCGAAGGCGAGCGGCCCGCCGACGGGATGCGGCGTCTAGGGTCTCGCGACGTAGACGACGTGCGCGCGGAGCGGGTGATGCTCCGCCAGGCCCGGATGATCGAAGTCGTGCGCGGGCTCATGGCTCATGCCGATGCGGCGCATGACGCCCTGAGACGCCAGGTTCGTGCGGGCGGTGAAGGCGATGATCTCGGGTAGTCCGAGGGTCTCGAAGCCATAGGCCAGCGCCGCCTTGGCCGCCTCGGTCGCGTAGCCCTGACCCCAGGCCTCGGGCAGGAAGCGCCAGCCGATCTCGACGATGCGGCCAAGCCCGAGCTCCGGCGGCGTCCACCAGATGCCCGTCATGCCGACGACGGATGCGTCCGCCCGGCGCTCGACCACCCAGAAGCCGAAGCCGTGCTCGGCCTGGTGGGCCTGGACGCGATCGACGAAGGCGTCGCTCTCGGCGCGATCGCGCACGCCGCCGAGCCACGCGCCTACCCGGGGATGGGCGTTCAGCGCGGCGATGGCGTCGCGGTCGGCGTCCACCGCCGGACGCAAGGTCAGGCGGTCGGTGGCAATCACGCCGGGCGGCCGCTCGACAGGGCCGAATAGAACTCCGGCCGGCGGTCGCGGAAGAAGCCCCAGGCGGCGCGGTGCGTCGTCAGGAAGTCCAGATCGAAGGTCGCGCTGACCAGGCCTTCGTCCGAACGCCCCAGTTCCGAGACCAGGTCGCCGCGATGGTCGGCCACGAAGGACGAGCCATAGAAGGTCTGGCCGCCGTTCGGATAGCCGTCCCAAGGCTCGAAGCCGATGCGGTTGGCGCCGATCACCGGGATGACGTTCGAGACGGCGTGCCCCTGCATCGCCCGCCGCCAAGGCAGGGCGGTGTCGAGGCTGGGGTCATGCGGCTCGCTGCCGATCGCGGTCGGATAGAACAGGGCCTCGGCGCCCATCAGCGCCATGGCGCGCGCGCATTCGGGGTACCACTGGTCCCAGCAGATGCCGACGCCAATACGCCCGAAGCGGGTGTTCCAGACCTTGAAGCCGGTGTCGCCGGGCCGGAAGTAGTACTTCTCCATGTAGCCGGGACCGTCGGGGATGTGGCTCTTGCGATAGACGCCCATCAGCGAGCCGTCCGCGTCGGCCATGACCAGGCTGTTGAAGTAGTGCGGGCCTTCGCGCTCGAAGATCGAGATCGGCAGCACGACGCCCAGCTCGCCGGCCAGCGGCGCGATCGCCTTGACCACCGGGTGCTCGCGCCACGGATGGGCCTCGGCGAACCAGCGCTCCTCCTGGGCGACGCAGAAATACGGCCCCTGGAACAGCTCGGACGGCAGGATGACCTGCGCGCCCTTGGCCGCGGCCTCGCGGATGAAGCCTTCGGTCTTCTTGATGTTGGCCTGCAGATCCATGCCGTACGAGGTCTGGATCGCGGCGACGCTGAGCGTGCGGGCCATCAGGCGGTCTCCGGCTCTTGTTGCGAGATGCAGTGGAACGAACCGCCGCCGGTCAGGATGGCGGTGGACGGCAGGCCGATGACCTGGCGCTCGGGGAACAGGCCCTTGATCACCTCGACGGCGAAGGCGCCCGACTCCTCGGCGTAGATCGGCACGATGACCGCCTCGTTGGCGATCAGGAAATTCATGTGCGAGGCGGGGATCGGCTCGCCGTCCTCGTCCAGGATCTTGCCGGGCGAGGGGATGCGCGCCACCTGCAGCGGCGAGCCCCGGCTGTCGGTCATGCCGGCCAGCAGGCGGGCGGTCTCGGCATAGACCTCCGCGTTCGGATCATCGGCGCCGTAGGCCATCGGGCAGGCGACGACGCCCGGCGCGACGAAGCGGGCCAGGTTGTCGACGTGGCCGTCGGTGTGGTCGTTCAGCAGGCCGTCGCCCAGCCACAGCACCTTCTTGGCGCCCAGCGCCCCCGCCAGGGCGGCGGCGGCCGAAGCCTCGTCCCAGCCGGCGTTGCGGTTGGCGTTCAGCAGGCACTGGCGCGTGGTCAGGATGGTGCCCAGGCCGTCGTGGTCGAGGGCGCCGCCTTCCAGGATGAAGCCGTTGCGGACCAGCGGGGCGCCCGAGGCGGCGGCGATCTGCTCGGCGACGATGTCGTCGCCTTCCAGGCTGTACTTGCCGCCCCAGCCGTTGAACTGGAAGCCCGCGGCGACCGCCTTGCCGGCGTCGTCGAAGAAGATCGGGCCGGTGTCGCGCAGCCAGATGTCGCCGAACTGGCCCCGGACGATCTCGACCGTGGTGTCGGACAGCAGGGCGCGGGCGGCGGCCTCGGCCTCGTCGCCGACCACCATCAGGCGCACGCGCTCGCCGCCGGGACCGGCCAGGGCGCGGGCGAGGTCGGCGACCTCTTGCTGGGCCTGCTCCAGGTCTTCCTGCCACAGCTCGGCGTGGCTGGGAAAACCGACCCACATGGCGCGGTGCGGAGCCCACTCGGCGGGGACGATCACGGTCATTCGAAGGTCCAATGAAGGCGGTCGGAGAAACGAAGGGGGCGCAGATGGCCCCTCCGGAGCCTGGGGTCAAGCGGAGCCTAGTTAGCAAACCCCGATGACAAAGAAAAAGGGCGGCCCCGAGGGACCGCCCTTCTCTTGATGCCGTATCGGCGTTGCGGGTCCTTAGAACTCGTAACGCAGCGAAACCTGGGCGTACCAGAGCGATTGGCTGATGTTCCGGCTCTTGGTGATCGCGGTCGGAACGTTCGAGTACTGGTAGGCCGGGCAGGCGGCGCCATTGACGCCAGGCGTCAGGGCGGCGCCGGTCGAGGTCACGCACGACACGCGCGCCAGCGTGGTGCCGTCCGAGTACTCCTCGACCTTGCCCCAGTCGCGGTCGATCAGGTTCAGCAGGTTCCGGATATCGACCTGGACCTTCAGCTTGTGGCCGTCGACCAAGGTCGGCAGTTCCTGGCTGAGCTGCAGGTCGAGGCGGCTCAGGTCCTTGTTGCGGTTCGAATACTTCTCAAGCACGCCCTGCTTCAGGCCGAACTGGTTCACATAGGCGATGAAGCGGTCGCGGTTCGCGGCGTCGCTGAAGAACACGTTGCCGTACTGCAGCGGGTTGGTCGCCGAAGCGGCCGACAGATCCGGAACGTACAGCAGCTGCGCGGCGCGGTTCACGCCGAACACCTGGCTGCGGCCCGAAGCGGCGTCCTGCATCGTGAAGCCGAACGGACGGCCCGTGGTGCGCTCGCCGAACAGGCTGATGCGGGTCTCGTTGTCGCCGAAGAACTTCTTGCGATAGCCGAGTTCCAGCTTGTAGCGGTTCTTGATCTCTTCCAGGCCGCGACCGTAGGCGTCACGCGCCGGGTCCATGCCGGCCGGGACGCTATTGTACAGCGAGCCGGCGGTGGTGCCGAAGCGCAGGCCGGCGTTCGACTCGTCGATGTTCTGACGCGCGTAACCCACGGCGAAGTCGACGCCCGAGCGGAACGACTTCGACAAGCCGACGGCGGCGGTGAACGCCTCGCCCTTGTCGGTGTTGACCGCGATCAGGTCGCGGTTGTCGCCTGGATTGGTCGAGGTGATACCCTGTTGGGCGCGCTGCTGCGCCGTGAGCGTCAGGCCGTCGTAACGCGGACGACCGTCCGGCGTGTACTGCTGCTGGCCATTCACGGTCAGCGGCTGGGCGCGATAGTCGACGAAGGTCACGGCGTTCTGAGCCTGGGTCGCCACATATTGGGCGTCCAGACGCCAACCGTTCCACACGTCCCACGAACCGTTGAAGTAGAGCTTCCATTCGGCCGGGAGGCGGAAGGCCGGCGAAAGCGCGATGACTTCGTTGTTCGGGTTGATGCCCGGCGTGCCCGCGAGCTTGCCTTCCTGGAACTGACGAACCAGGGTCGGGATCTCGTAGCCGAACTTCGCGAAGCTGTTCAGGTTGTCCAAGGCGGCCGAGCCGACGGAGGCGTTGAAGCCCGGCGTGACCGCGGACGACGTCGACGCTTCCAGATAGCCATTGGCGCCCGTGCAGTTGGCGGCGGCGGTGATGCAGCGGCGGATCGTGGCGCCGGCGATCTGGTAGCCGTTGTTGTAGAACGGCGTCGCGAACAGCACTTCGGGCTGACCGCCCGAGAACAGGCCCAGGCCCGCGCTCACCTTGATACGGTCGTTCACCTTCCAGTTGGCCGAGACCCGCGGCATCAGGATGCCCAGGCCGTCGAGCGTCTTGGTGTTGGTGAATTTGGTGCGCGAGACGAAGTTCGGGTTTTCGCCGGGCTTATCGTCCATCTTGATCCAGTCATAGCGGAAGCCCGCCGTGACCTTGATGTCGTCGGTGACGTCGATCGCATCCTGCGCGTAGACCGAGTGCAGCCAGTACTTGAAGTCGGCCGCCGCGTCGTCGGCGTTACCGGTCACCGAGTTGCTGTAGGTCAGCGAGCTGGCGCGGCCGGCCTGGAAGTCGGCGATCGAGTCGAAGTAGTAGGTGCCGCGCGAGTTCGGCACGAACACGTTGAACACTTCCTTCTTCGAGCCTTGATAGCCCAGCTTGAAGACGTGCTCGTTCAGCGAATAGGTGGCCGTGCCCTGGAACACCGCTTCCTGGATGTCCAGGCGGTTGGCGTGACGGTTCAGGTCCGGACCGAAACGAACGGTGCCGAAGCCGGTCGCGCAGCTCTGGATCGTCGAGTTGGTCGGGCTGGTGTCGGCGTTCGGCGCGACGCAGACAGTGATGTCCGAGAAGTTCTGACCGCTCTTGGGCATCTGGCCCTTCACCCAGTCGCGGTAGGTCGCGCGCAGGGTGGTCGACAGGCGCTTGGTCCAGTCGGAGTTGATTTCCAGCGTGGTGCCTTCATCGCGGTAGCTGGCGTCATACCAGTGCGAATCCAGCGCCGCCGTCGTCGAGCCGAGGTCCGTCCGCGACGTGAAAACCGAGTCAGCGCGACGGTAGGTCAGGCTGGCGCGGTGGTTGTCGTTGATGTTCCAGTCGATCTTCGCCGAGTACTTCTTGTCGACGACCGGGGTGGTGCGAAGGATCGTGCCGACTTCGTAATCGCTGGCGTAGTTGGTGTTATAGATGCCCACGATCTGGTCGATGGCCGCCTGCGTCACGTTGTTCGTGAAGCTGTTGGCGAAGCCAGCGCCGGCGGGACCCGTATTGGTCGTGTCCTGCGTCTGGTACTTTTCGTACGACACGGCGAAGAACAGCTTGTCGCGCCAGATCGGGCCCGACAGGAAGCCGCCGAAGTTCTTCTGGCTGATCATCTGCGCGACGCGGGTCGTGCCGATGTGCTTACCAACCAGGCCTTCGTTCAGGTAGTTGTAGAAGGCCGAGCCGTGGAACTTGTTGCCGCCCGAACGCAGGACGATGTTCAGGGCGCCGCCGGTGAACGAGCCGTTCTCGACATCGGTCGGGACGGCGGCCACGCTGAACTGTTCGATCGCGTCCAGCGAGATCGGGCCGCGCGCGGTGGGCAGACCACCGGTTTCGAGGCCGTAGGGGTCCTGGGCCGAGACACCGTCGATCGTGATGCGGTTGGTGCGGGGGTTCGAACCGGCGATCGAGATGCCGCCGTCGTTCCGGATGTTTTGCGAGACCAGCAGGTCGCGGCGAGCCAGGTCACGAACGTCGCGAGCCACCGAAACGACGCCTTCGATGGCGTCGCGGTTCAGGACCGTCTTGGGGCCCGACTCGTTGTCGCGCGTGCCGCTGGCGGTGATGAGGACTTCCTCGACCGCGGTGCTGGCCAGCTCGACGTCCACGCGGGCCGTTTCGGCCAGGCTCAGATAGACGCCGGTGAGCTTCTTGGGCTCGTAGCTGCCCGACTGCACGGTGATGTCGTAAGGGCCGCCGACGCGCAGGCCGCGGGCGTCGTAGGCGCCGCTCGCGTCCGTGACGGTGGTCGAGCGCGTGCCCGAGGGCGTGTGCAGAATGGTGACCGTGGCGCCGGCCAGAGGCGCGCCGTCAGCCGTGACGACGCCGCGAACGGCCGAGGTCGTTTCTTGAGCATAGGCCGCGCTGGCGGCGGCCAGGGCAAGCACGCCCAGAGCAGCGCCACCGGCGAGCCGCTGGATCGAATTCATGTTAAACCCCTCGTTATTCCGGACGCCGCATGATCGGAAATGCGGCGCGATCTAGGCGGTCTTTACGCGGCTTATTCAAAGGTTTGGTGACGGAAAGGCCACGCCCGCCCAGAAACTGTCACAATGCCCCGGAAACGCGGAACAATTGGTCAGATTTTTCTTACTTGTTTAATCAGGCGTCATGACCCCCACGCTCGTTCCCGCCCCGCAAACTGCCGAAGGCCGCGCCTGGCGGCTGACCCTGCTGATGGTGGCGGGGCTGACGCTCGTGCGTCTTGCGGCGCTGTTCGCGACGCCGCTGGAGCTCTATCCGGACGAGGCCCAGTACTGGCTGTGGTCGCGCGAGCTGGCGTTCGGCTATTTCTCCAAGCCGCCGATGATCGCCTGGCTGATCTGGCTGACGACCAAGATCGGCGGCGACGCCGAGGCGTGGGTGCGGCTGTCGGCGCCGCTGCTGCATGGCGCGACGGCCCTCGTCGTCCACAGGATCGCCTGGCGCCTGTACGGCGGATGGTCCGGACTGGTCGCAGCGGCCATCTACAGCCTGATGCCGGGCGTGGTGCTGTCCTCGGGCCTGATCGCCACCGACGCGCCTCTGCTGTTCTTCCTATCCCTGACGATCTGGGCCTATGTCGACCTGGCCGAGGCCTATGCGCCACGTCGCTACTTCGTAGCGGCGGGAATGGGCGTGACGCTGGGCCTGGCCTTCCTCTCTAAATACGCGGCGATCTATGCGCTCGGCAGCATCGTCCTGCACGCCCTGATCTCGAAGGAAGCGCGCCATCGCTGGTGCGCGGCGGCGATCGTGCTGTTCGCCCTGGCCTTCGTCCTGACCCTGGCGCCGAACTTCGCCTGGAACGCCAGCCACCACTTCTCGACGGTCAAGCACACCGCCTCGAACGCCAATTGGGGCGCGCACCTGTTCAATGTCCGCGAGCTGGGCGAGTTCGTGATCTCCCAGTTCGGGGTGTTCGGACCAATCCCCTTTGGCGTTCTGCTGGGCGGCGCGATCTGGCTGGGGATCAAGCGCAAGGTGCAATCGCCGGATCTTCTGCTGCTGTGCTTCAGCGCCCCGCCGCTGGTCATCGTCGCGGGCGAGGCCTTCGTCTCGCGCGCCAACGCCAACTGGGCCGGCGCGTCCTTCGTCGCCGGCTCGGTGCTGGCCGCGGGATGGCTGCTGCGCTGGAACGCCCGCCGCTGGCTGGTCGGCGGCCTGGCGCTGCAAGCGGTGTTCGCCGCGTTCTTCGTCGTCTGCATGGTCAATCCGCGCGCCGCCGACGCCGTGGGCCTGTCGAACGGCTTCAAGCGCGTGCGCGGCTGGGACCAGACCATCCAGGCCGTCATCGAGCGAACCCGCGAGGAGCAGGCGCTGCGCGGCGGGGTCACCGCCGTCGCGATGGACGACCGCTTCCTCTACAACGCCGCCGCCTATTACGGCCGCGACTACTTCGGGCGGCCCGGCGCGCCGCCGCTACGGATGTGGGTGCACGAGGCCTCGCCCCAAAACCAGGCCGAGACCGAGGTGCCGCTGAACGCCGCCTATGGCCGCCGCGCCCTGATCGTCAGCCTCGAGGGCGGCTATCGCCCGGAGATCGAGCAGGACTTCAAGGCGACGTCCGGCCTGCAGATCTCCCGCGTGCGCCTCGACAAGAAGCGCTCGCGCCGGATCGACCTGTTCGTCGCCGAGGGCTTCGCCCCCCTGCCCCGCGATCCCGTCACCGGGCTGCCGCCGGAGCCGAAGCGGCGATAGTCCGAAAGAGACGACGCTAGAGCGCCGTCTCGAACGCCGCCTCGGTCTTGGCCGTGATGTCCTCGACCGAAACGCCGGGGGCCAACTCGATCAGCCGGACCGGCGTCTTGCCGCGATTGATCTCGAACACGCCGAGCTCGGTGATCAAGAGGTCGACAACCCCGGCGCCGGTCAGCGGCAGGGTGCAGGCTTTCAGGAACTTGGGCGCGCCCGACTTCTCGCAGTGGTCCATGACCACCACCACGCGCTTGACGCCCGCGACGAGATCCATGGCGCCGCCCATGCCCTTGACCATCTTGCCCGGCACCATCCAGTTGGCCAGATCCCCGTTCTCCGCCACCTGCATGCCGCCCAGGATCGACAGCGCGATGTGACCGCCGCGGATCATGGCGAAACTGTCGGCCGAGCTGAAATAGGAGCTCGAGTCCAGCTCGGTGATCGTCTGCTTGCCGGCGTTTATAAGGTCGGGATCAGCCTCGCCCTCATAGGGGAACGGCCCCATGCCCAGCATGCCGTTCTCGCTCTGCAGCGTCACGTGCATGCCTTCGGGAATGTAGTTGGCGACCAGGGTCGGGATGCCGATGCCGAGGTTCACGTAGAAGCCATCCTGCAGCTCCTTGGCGGCGCGGGCCGCCATCTCGTCGCGGGTCCAGGCCATTACGCGGTCTCCTTCTGGCGAGTGGTGACCCGCTCGATGCGCTTCTCGAACTTCGCGCCCTTGATGATGCGGTCGACATAGATGCCGGGGGTGTGGATGGCGTCCTTGTCGAGGGCGCCGATCTCGACCAGCTCCTCGACCTCGACCACCGTGGCGCGGCCGGCCGTGGCCATCATCGGATTGAAGTTCCGCGCGGTCTTCCGGTAGATCAGGTTGCCCTCGGCGTCGCCCTTCCAGGCCTTGACGATCGCGAGGTCGGCGGTGAGGCCCCGCTCCATCACGTACATCTCGCCGTCGAATTCGCGGACTTCCTTGCCCTCGGCCACCAACGTGCCGTAGCCGGTGCGCGTGAAGAAGGCGGGGATGCCCGCGCCGCCCGCACGAATGCGCTCGGCCAGGGTGCCTTGCGGATTGAACTCGAGCTCCAGTTCGCCGGACAGGTAGAGCTGTTCGAACAGCTTGTTCTCACCCACATAGGACGAGACCATCTTCTTGATCTGGCGGTTTTCCAGCAGGATGCCCAGGCCGAAGCCGTCGACACCGCAATTGTTGGAGACGACCGTGAGGTCCTTCGTTCCCGCCTCGCGGATCGCCGCGATCAGGTTCTCCGGAATGCCGCAGAGGCCAAATCCCCCGGCCATGATGGTCATGCCGTCCTTCAGCAGCCCGGCCAGGGCCTCGACGGCGTCTGTCTTCACCTTGTCGACCATGGTGTCTCCCTTGTCCCGACCTGCTAGTCGGGTGTTGGGCGAAGCGTGTCGCCCGAGCCAAGAAGAAATTCAACCCTTGATGAATTGTTTTTCCAGAAGGGCCGCCTGATGTCCGACGCTAACACCGGCTCGGTGACACCCGCCACCTCCGGGGTGCTTCTGGTGCTGGCGCATCCAGCGCTTGAACGCTCGCGCGCCAATCGGACGCTGGCCAAGGCGGCCAAGAGCCTTTCCGGCGTCACGTTCAAGGACCTCTATGAGACCTATCCGGACTTCGTGGTAGACATCGAGACCGAGCAGGCCGCCCTGGTGGCGCATGACGTGGTCGCCCTGCAGTTCCCGCTGTTCTGGTACTCGACGCCGTCGCTGCTGAAGGAATGGCTGGACATCGTGTGGCTGCACGGCTTCGCCTATGGCGACGGCGCCGAGGCGCTGAAAGGCAAGAAGCTGTTCGTGGCCTGCACCACCGGCGGCACCGCCAAGGCCTATCACGCCCACGGCTACAATCGCTTCAGCATGGACGAATTCCTGCGCCCCCTGGAACAGACCGCCCACCTGTGCGGCATGGACTGGGAGACGCCGTTCGTGGTTCACGGCGCATCGGTGAAAGACGACGCCGCCCTGAAGGCCGAGGCTGAACGCTACAAGGCCCGCGTGGCCTCGCTGCTGCCGACCCGCGCGGAGGCCAAGGGCTAAATGGAAAACTTCCTGACCCAGACGCTCGTCTATCTGGGCGCGGCCGTCGTCTCGGTGCCGATCGCCAAGCGGCTCGGGCTGGGCTCGGTGCTCGGCTACCTGATCGCCGGCGTCGTCATCGGCCCCTACGCCCTGTCGCTGGTCGGCGCCCAGGCCGACGTCATGAAGTTCGCCGAGTTCGGCGTGGTCATCCTGCTTTTCCTGATCGGCCTCGAGGTCAGGCCGTCGATGCTGTGGGACATGCGCAAGGCCATCTTCGGCCTGGGCGGCGCGCAGGTGGTCGGAACGGCGCTGGCCATCGCCGCCGCTTCGCTCGCCCTGGGCCTGCCCTGGCAGACGGCGCTCGCCGTCGGCCTCGTGCTGGCGATGTCCTCCACCGCGATCGTGCTGCAGACCCTCGACGAGAAGGGCCTGAGGCAGGGACCCGTCGGCCGGGCGGCGTTCGGGGTGCTGCTGCTGCAGGACCTGGCGGTCATTCCGCTGTTCGCCCTCCTGCCCTTGCTGGCCACGGTGGCCCCGGCCTCTCACACCGAGGCCGGCGGTCACGGCGGCGGGAACCTCGTCGCTCACCTGCCCGTCTGGGCCCAAGGCCTGTCGGTGTTCGCCGCGGTCGCGGCCGTGGTCGGCGGAGGCCGCTATCTGGTGCGCCCGGTGTTCCGCTTCATCGCCAAGGCGCGCCTGCGCGAGATCTTCACCGCCTCGGCGCTGCTGATCGTCGTCGCGGTGGCCAGCCTGATGCAGATCGTGGGCCTGTCGCCCGCCCTCGGGGCCTTCCTGGCGGGGGTGGTGCTGGCCGAAAGCGAGTTCCGCCGTGAGCTGGAGACCGACATCGAGCCGTTCCGGGGCCTGCTGCTCGGTCTCTTCTTCATCACGGTCGGCGCGGGCGTCGACCTGCCGCTCGTGGCGCGGCAGCCCCTGATCCTGGCCGGGCTTGTGCTCGGCCTGATGATCCTGAAGTTCCTGGTCATGTATGGCCTCGCCCGCCTGTTCGGCGCCCCCAAGCGCGGGGCCATGGCCGTGGCCACCGCCCTCGCCCAAGGCGGCGAGTTCGCCTTTGTACTGCTCAGCTTCACGGTCGGGGCCGGGGTGATCGGGGCGCCGCTGGCGGCGCTGCTGACCGCCGCCGTGGCCGTCTCGATGGCCCTGACGCCAGTGGCCATGATCCTCTACGAGCGCGTGGCCGCCCTGATGGACGCAGCGATCCCCGACGTGACGCCCGACACCGGCGACTTCGACGAGGGCGAGCCGGACATCATCATCGCCGGCTTCGGCCGCTTCGGGCAGATCACCGGCCGCCTGCTGTCGGCCAATGGCTTCAAGTCGACGGTGCTGGACAGCGACATCGAACAGATCGAGCTGCTGCGCCGCTTTGGCCGCCGCGTTCACTATGGCGACGCCACGCGGCTCGACCTGCTGCGCCAGGCCGGCGCCGATCGCGCGCGGATGCTGATCGTCGCCCTGGATGATCGCGAGAAGACGGTCGAGCTGGTCGAGACGGCGCGCAAGGCGTTCCCCAACCTCGTCATCCTGGCGCGAGCCTGGGATCGTCGCCACGCCTACGACCTGCTGGCCAACGGCGCGGACGCGGTGGAGCGCGAGACCTTCGAGTCCGCCCTCGCCCTCGGCGCCACGGCGCTGCAGAAGCTGGGCTTCCGCGCCCACCGCGCCCACCGCGCCGCGGCCTTCTTCCGCCGTCACGACCGTCGGGTGTTCGAGGAGCTTCGCCCGATGTGGGGACAGGAGGAGGCCTACATCCTGGCCTCGCGCGACGCCGCCAAGACCATGGACCGACTGCTCGACGCGGACCTGCACCGCATGCGGCCTGGCGACGCCGGCGGGGCGTGGGACACGGCCAGCCTGGACGAAGAACTGCGCGAGCGCGCCCAGCAGGAGGGCGCCGAGTAGCCGAGGCGCGGCCTATTCGGCCGCGTGCGGTCCTTGCGACGCCAGCGCGGG
This sequence comes from Caulobacter segnis, assembly GCF_003243465.1. Classification (GTDB taxonomy): domain Bacteria; phylum Pseudomonadota; class Alphaproteobacteria; order Caulobacterales; family Caulobacteraceae; genus Caulobacter; species Caulobacter segnis_A. Next base: position 10,079 of record NZ_QFQZ01000017.1, on the reverse strand, counting down.
CTTGCGCGCGACCCGCTGGAAGAGCGCCGCGAGCGCCTCGAAGAGGCCTTTCTGCGACGCGCGGTGATAGAGAGAATCCGGGGCCAGGGCCTTCGCCAACCGTGCGTGGGCCTTGCCAAGGTTGTGGTAGGGCAGGCGCGGCAGCAGGTGGTGCAAGGCGTGATAGCGCAAGCCCACGGGCGCCCAGAGCTCCGACGCCAGATTCGGCGGCGGGACGTTGACCGAGTCGAGGAACTGCTCGTCCAGGGTCATCTTGCCGCCGTCGTTGTCCCAGTGGTGGGCGACCAGGGTGCGCGCCTGGTTGACGAAGGTGGCGATGGAGAAGATCGCCAGGCCCGTCAGCACGAACCGCACCGGCAGAACGCCGAGCAGCGTCGCGGCGATGATCGTCCAGGACCACAGCCAGCAGGCGATATCCTGGATCAACCAGGCGGGCCGGAGCTTCGTCATGTCCTCGCGGACGAAGTCGGGATTGATGACCAGCGCCGACAGGCGTTGCTGAACGAAGCGGCGCAGCGGCGGGATCAGGAACGAGAGCGGCGTCAGGATCGCCGAGCGGATCAGCACGCCGAGCGGCGCCAGCAGCGCGACGAACAGGAAGCCCGCCAGAGACAGCGGCGTATAGCGCGAGAGCGGCAGGTACTCCGGATCCAGCGCCGTGCCGAAGCGGTCCTTCACGTGGTGGACGTTGTGCACGCCCTCGTACATCAGCGACGGCGTCATCAGGGGCACGCCGACCAGGACGTTCCATCCCAGGCGGAAGCCCGGCGCCTCGTCGTCGCGGATATGGGTCAGCTCATGGATAAAGCTCAGCGCGCGATAGAGCGCCAGCACGCTGACGAGACCGGCGACGAGGCCGAGCGCCAAGCTCGAGGTGCTGGCGGCCAGAAGGAAGCCGCCCCACATCAGGCCCGCCGAGACCAGCAGGTCGATCCAGTAGATCGCCGCTTTGGGCGTCATCAGATCGTCGGTCAGGGCGTAGGCCTGCCGCGTCAGGCTGACGCTATCGCTTGCAGTCTTGGCCACGTCGTCCTCGCGCTGTTCGAACGTGACGACTTGGCGACGACGAGGGCGAAAAGCAACCGCTTCGTGCTCGTAAGGGCCCGAAGCGGCCGAACTCAGCGGGTCAGCGGACGCAGGACGATCTCGACGCGGCGGTTCTGAGCCCGGCCCGCGGGCGTCGCATTATCGGCGATCGGCTGGCGCTCGCCCATGCCGGCGACGAAGATCCGATCCGGCAGCACCCGACCCTGGTTCGTCAGATAGGCCGCGACGGCGCTGGCCCGGCGCTCCGACAGGACCTGATTGTACTCGTCGGGTCCACTGGAGTCCGCGTGGCCGACCACATCGATCGTGGTCTGGGAATAGGCGTTGAGGGTGCGGGCGACGTCGTCCAACACCCGGGTGAACTGCGGCTGCACGTCCGAGCGGTCGACGGCGAAGGTCACGTCGCTGGGCATGACCAGGACGATCTGGTCGCCATTGCGCCGGATCATCACGCCCGAGCCCTCCAGGCTGCGACGGAAGTCGGCCTGCTGGCGGTCCATGTAGTTGCCGACGGCGCCGCCGGCCAAGGCGCCGATGCCCGCGCCGATCAGCGCGTTCTTGCGGCCCTGCTCGCCCTTGTTGGTGTTGGTCAGATAGCCGAGCAAGGCCCCGCCGGCCGCGCCGGCCAGGGCGCCCGTGCCCGTATTGTTCCGGACCGGCATGCCGGTATAGGGATCGGTGGTCGTGCAGGCGACCAGGGCGCTCGCGCCCACCAGGACGGCGGCCAGAGCAAACTTGCGCGTCATCGCAACCCTCGTGCGTTTGTTGTAGATCAAGGTCAGACGGGCAAACGCCCGACTTATGGTCAAGTTCCGCTCCCAGGCCGCCCGTGAGACGAACGCCCTTCGCGTCAGTCTTTGCGCGGTGTAGTAAGAAGGGACTTACTCATTCAGAAGCTCGCAGATCCAAGGCCCGTCGACGTGTCCAACTCCGCCATCGCTCCGGTTTCCTTCTCGCTCTATGCGAAGGACTTCACGCGCTTCTCCCAGGAGCTGGGGGCGTCCTTCGAACGCTACGGCTTCGCGGTTCTCTCGGACTATGACCTGGATCAAGCGCGCATCGACGCCGCCGTCGACGCCGCCAAGGCCTTCTTCGCCCTGCCCGTCGAGACCAAGAAGCAATATGCCGGCGTGAAGGGCGGCGCGCGCGGCTACATCCCGTTCGGGGTCGAGACCGCCAAGGGCGCCGACCACTACGACCTCAAGGAATTCTGGCACATGGGCCGCGACCTGCCGCCCGGCCACCGGTTCCGCGCCCACATGGCCGACAATGTCTGGCCCGCCGAGATCCCGGCCTTCAAGCACGACGTCAGCTGGCTCTACAACGCGCTCGACGGCATGGGCGGCAAGGTGCTGGAAGCCATCGCCACCTATCTGAAGCTGGACCGGAACTTCTTCGCGCCGACCGTCAGGGACGGCAACAGCGTGTTGCGCCTGCTGCACTATCCGCCGATCCCGCTGGACGCCACGGGCGTGCGCGCCGGCGCCCACGGCGACATCAACACCATCACCCTGCTGCTCGGCGCCGAGGAAGGCGGGCTGGAGGTGCTAGACCGCGACGGCCAGTGGCTGCCGATCAACCCGCCGCCCGGCTGCCTGGTCGTCAATATCGGCGACATGCTCGAGCGCCTGACCAACCACGTGCTGCCGTCGACCGTCCACCGTGTGGTCAACCCGCCGCCGGAGCGTCGGGGCTTCGCGCGCTATTCGACGCCGTTCTTCCTGCACTTCGCCTCGGACTACGAGATCAAGACGCTGCCGAACTGCGTGACGGCCGAGAACCCGGATCGCTATCCGGAGTCGATCACCGCCGACGAATTCCTCCAGCAGCGCCTGCGCGAGATCAAGCTGGCCTAAGACACAGCGACCGAGGTCGTCGAAGCGGTCGCGCCCACGGCCCTTCGACTCTCGGGCCCGCTGCGGCTAAACAGCGCCCATGCCGTTCACCGCCACCGTCCTGACCATGTTCCCCGAGGCCTTCCCTGGCCCGCTCGGCGTCTCGATGATCGGGACCGCCTGGAAGGAACAGGACCTGTGGCGCTTGGAAACGCTGGACATTCGAGCCTTTTCCAAGGATAAGCGCGGCTTCCTCGACGACACCCCCGCGGGTGGCGGCGCGGGAGCCGTGCTCAAAGCGGACGTCATCGCCTCTGCGCTCGACAGTGTGGAGCTCGATGGGCGGCCGCTTTTGTACATGAGCGCCCGGGGCAGGCCCCTGACCCAGGCGCGCGTGCGGGAGTGGTCCAAGGCGCCCGGTATCGTGGTGCTGTGCGGCCGCTTCGAGGGGGTGGATCAGCGGGTGCTCGACGCCCGCGGGTTCGAGGAGGTCTCGGTCGGAGACGCCGTGCTCGCCGGTGGCGAAGCGGCGGCGATGGTCGTGATCGAGGCGTGCGTTCGACTGGCCCCGGGGGTTCTGGGGAATATCGAGAGCACGCTGGAAGAAAGCTTCGAGGACGGACTCCTCGAGCATCCGCAGTACACCAGGCCGCGGACGTTCGAAGGGCTCGACATCCCCGAGGTGCTGCTGTCGGGCGATCACAAGCGGATCGACCAATGGCGCAAGCGTATGCGTGAAGAGACGACCCGCGAGCGGCGCCCGGATCTCTGGGAGGCCCACCTCGCCAATCAACAGGCAAAAGGCGACCCGAAAACGGGTAAGCCCAAGGAGTAAAGATCATGGCTGCGAACATCATCGCTCAGCTCGAGCAAGAAGAATCGGCCCGTCTGCTGGCCGCCCGCGCGATCCCGGAATTCCGTCCCGGCGACACCCTGCGCGTCAACGTGAAGATCAAGGAAGGCGAGCGCGAGCGCGTCCAGGCCTACGAAGGCGTCTGCATCGCCCGCGCCGGCACGGGCGTCCACGAGAGCTTCACGGTCCGCAAGATTTCGTTCGGCGAAGGCGTGGAGCGTCTGTTCCCGCTGCTGTCGCCGAGCATCGAAAGCATCGAAGTCAAGCGTCGCGGCGTCGTCCGTCGCGCCAAGCTCTACTACCTGCGCGACCGTCGCGGTAAGTCGGCCCGTATCGCCGAACGCGCCGGTGGCCCGAAGGCCGCCGCGACCGAAGAGTAATCTTCGTCGTCATCGCGAAAGATCGAGGCCCTGGCGGAAACGCCGGGGCCTTTTTCTTTGGCTGCGCAGCCGCCGCCTCATCGCGGCGCGATCAGGCGAGGATATTTGCGGGCCGGACAAGGCGTGCGGAGGGCGCGCCAGAACGCCTGCAGCGCCGCGAGCCAACCGAAAGAACTTTCCTTATGGGTCTGGAGAGCGGTGTCCATCATCGCCGACTTCCTTTGCCTGAACCGCATCGGAAATTCGCTGTTCGGCGAACAGATGACAAACGCGACCTCCTTGGCTATCCATAGGCTGCGCTTATGTCAGACATCCTCGCCCGACTGCCCCTCAGCGCCATTCGCGTGTTCGAGGCGGCCGCTCGCCTCAAGAGCTTCACCCGCGCCGCCGGCGAATTGGGCATGACCCAGGCCGCCGTCAGCTGGCAGGTGAAGGCGCTGGAGCAACGGCTCGACCAGCCCCTGTTCAACCGCCTGCCGCGCGAGGTCGCCTTGACGCCGGCCGGCGAGCGGCTGTCGCGGGCGGCGACGGAAGCGATGTCCCTGCTGCGCTCGGCGATCTCCGACCTCGTCGAGACCGAGGAGGGCGTGCTGTCGATCACGACCGTCCAGAGCCTCGGCGGCCAATGGCTGGCGCCAAGGCTCGGCGCGTTCCAGATCGCGCATCCCCGCATCGCCGTGCGGCTCGAGGCCTCGAGCCGGGTGGTCGATCTCGCGCGCGAGGGCCTCGACATCGCCCTCCGCGGCGGCCAGGGCCGATGGCCCGGCATGACCGCGCATTTCCTCATTCCCGCGGTGCAGACGCCGCTGGTCTCGCCCCGCTTCCTGGAGCGGATCGGCGGCTTGTCACGCCCGGAGGACCTGCTGGACGTTCCGCGTGTTGGCGTGGCGCGCGAATGGGAGGAATGGTTCCAAGCCGCCGGCGTCACTGCGATCGACGACCGCCTGGCGCCACGCCTCACTTCCGACGCCCAGACGCTTGAAGTCGCCAGCGCCCTGGCCGATCAGGGCGCGGCCTTGGGCTCGCCGATCTTCTTCGCGCGCGAACTGGCGGAGGGACGCCTCCTCATGCCTTTCGACGTGGTCGCCCGGTATAGCGGAGGCTACTGGCTGGCCTACCCGACCGAGCGGGCGCGCGGACACAAGATCGCCGCCTTCCGCGACTGGGTCTTGGCGCAGGCGGCGGCCGATCCCCTGATCGCGCGATACGCCGCCATGGCGCCGCTGGAAACGCCGAGGGCGTCTCCCCTGGCCCGCGCGAGCGAATAGAGGTCAAGCTTGCGTGCGTTCGCACAAAGATTGACAAACCCGCGTTCCGTGAGATGATCGTACTACCCCCGGCGCCTGTCGCCCGGGCTTCCAGACCGTCTTCTTTCTAGCGGACGGCCCTCTTCGGGCGGAGCCCATCGGCCCCCGAAGGCTGAAAATGATGCTAGGGCGCGCCGGCAGGTCGCAAGACGGGCGCGCCCTTTGGCTTTCTGGCCGCCCAGCGACGATCGAACGCAAGAATTTGTCGCGTCGAGCCGGGGCCACTGGATTTTGGCGCACGATCCGCCCTATATCCCCGCCATGTCCGGTAAAACCCTTTACGACAAGATCTGGGACGCTCACGTCGTCAGCGAAGCCGACGGCGAGGCGATCCTCTATATCGACCTGCACCTGATCCACGAGGTGACCACGCCGCAGGCCTTCGCCGGCCTTCGCGCGGCCGGCCGCAAGGTGCGCCGTCCCGACCGCACGCTCGCCGTGGCGGACCACAACATCCCGACCGAGGGCCAGGCGCTCGGCGTGGACGCCGTGAAGGACGAGGAAGCGCGCCTGCAGCTCAAGACCCTTGCGCGGAACGTCGCCGACAACGGCATCGAGTTCTTCCCGATGGGCGATATCCGCAACGGCATCGTCCACGTGGTGGGCCCCGAGCAGGGCCGCACCCAGCCGGGCATGACCATCGTCTGCGGCGACAGCCACACCTCGACCCACGGCGCCTTCGGGGCCCTGGCCCACGGCATCGGCACATCTGAGGTCGAGCACGTCCTGGCGACCCAGACCCTGCGCCAGAAGAAGGCCAAGAACATGCTGGTCCGCGTCGACGGCCAGCTGGCGCCGGGCGTGACCGGCAAGGACGTCGCCCTGGCCGTGATCGGCGAGATCGGCACCGCCGGCGGCACCGGCTACGTCATCGAGTTCGCCGGCGAGGCCATTCGCGGCCTGTCGATGGAGGGCCGCATGACCCTCTGCAACCTGACCATCGAGGGCGGCGCCAAGGCGGGCCTGGTGGCGCCGGACGAGAAGACCTTCGCCTACATCCAGGGCAAGCCGGCGGCGCCGAAGGGCGCGGCGTGGGATATGGCCGTGAGCCATTGGAAGAGCTTCTTCACCGACGAGGACGCCGTCTTCGACCGCACCGTCGTGATCGACGGCTCGGCCCTGGTCCCGATGGTCACCTGGGGCACCAGCCCCGAGGACGTGATCCCGGTCACCGGCACGGTTCCGGATCCGGAAAGCTTCGCCACGCCTGACAAGCGCGCCGCCGCCCACCGGGCCCTGGACTATATGGGCCTGACCGCCGGCCAGCCGATCACCGAGGCGAAGATCGACCGCGTCTTCATCGGCTCGTGCACCAACAGCCGCATCGAGGACATGCGCGCCGCCGCCGCCGTGGTGCAGGAAGCCTTCCTGCACGGCCGCCTCGTCGCGCCCCACGTCAAGGCGATGGTCGTGCCGGGCTCGGGCCTGGTGAAGGAGCAAGCGGAAGCCGAGGGCCTCGACGCCATCTTCAAGGCCGCCGGCTTCGACTGGCGCGAGCCGGGCTGCTCGATGTGCCTGGCCATGAACCCCGACAAGCTGCAGCCCGGCGAGCGCTGCGCCGCCACCAGCAACCGCAACTTCGAGGGCCGCCAGGGCCGCGGGGGCCGCACGCACCTGGTCTCGCCGGCCATGGCCGCCGCGGCGGCGATCGCGGGCCACCTTGTCGACGTTCGCACCCTGCTCTCGGAGACCGCCCAATGAAGGCCTTCACCCGCCTCGATGGCCGCGCCGCGCCGCTGGAGCTGGCCAATATCGACACCGACCAGATCATCCCGAAGCAGTTCCTCAAGACCGTGGAGCGCGAAGGCCTGGCCAAGGGCCTGTTCTACGACTTCCGCTTTGACGCCGACGGCAACGAGATCGCCGACTTCGTGCTGAACAGGCCCGAGTACAAAGGCGCGAGCGTCCTGATCGCCGGCGACAACTTCGGCTGCGGCAGCTCGCGCGAGCATGCGCCATGGGCCCTGATGGACTACGGGATCATGTGCGTGATCTCGACCAGCTTCGCCGACATCTTCTTCAACAACTGCTTCAATAACGGCCTGCTTCCGGTCGTCGTGACGCCGGAAGAGTTGGCGGTCCTGATGGACGAGGCCAAGGGCGGCAACCACATGGTCAGCGTCGATCTGGAAGCCCAGACCGTGGTCTCGCCGTCGGGCAAGACCTTCAGCTTCCAGATCGATCCGGTCCGCAAGGAGAAGATGCTGAAAGGTCTCGACGCGATCGGCGAGACGATGCAGCACGCGACCGACATCGACGTGTTCGAGAGCAAGCGCGCCATCAGCCAGCCCTGGCTGGAGGCTTGATCTAACAATAGCGTGTCATCCCGGCCGCAGCGCAGCGGAGAGCCGGGACCCAGGGGCGAACGCACAGCCGCCGCCCCTGGGCCCCGGATCGCTGCGCGTCCGGGATGACACGGATTTTTGGGGCTTTGATCCAGTTCATGACCCTGATCCTCGCCGGCACGATCCGTATCGCCCCCGAGCGCCTCGCCGATCTGCGCCCGCATCTCCGCGCCCAGGTCGAGGGTACGCGCGCCGAACCGGGCTGTCTGGACTACGCCCTGACCGAGGACCCGCTCGACCCCGGCCTGATCCGGGTCTACGAGCATTTCGAGAGCGAGGCCGCCTTGGAATTCCATCGCGCCACGCCGCACATGGCCGCGTGGCGCGCCGCCTGCGCCGCGCTGGGCGTGCACGGCCGCGACCTGCAGTCCTTCGACGTTTCCGCCTACCGCAAGATCTAAGAGAGAAGCTCATGTCCACCCTGCTGCTCCTGCCCGGCGACGGCATCGGCCCGGAAGTCTGCGCCGAGGTGCGCCGCGTGGCGGCCGCCCTCACCCCGGACCTCAAGGTCGAGGAAGCGCCCTATGGCGGCATGAGCTATGACGCCCACGGCACGCCGCTGCTGGACGAGGTGCGCGACCAGGCCATCGCCAGCGACGCGGTGCTGATGGGCGCGGTGGGCGGCCCCAAGTGGGCCGAGGCGCCGCGTCACCTGCGTCCCGAAGCCGGCCTCCTGAACCTGCGCAAGGCCATGAACGTCTATGCGAACCTGCGCCCGGCCTACTGCTTCGAAGCCCTGGCCGGCGCGTCCAGCCTGAAGCCGGAGCTGGTCTCGGGCCTGGACATCATGTTCGTCCGCGAACTGGTCGGCGGCGTCTATTTCGGCCAGCCGCGCGGGATCGAGACCCTGGCCGACGGCCAGAAGAAGGGCTTCGACACGGCCGTCTACACGACCAGCGAGATCGAGCGCGTCGGGCGCGTGGCCTTCGAACTGGCCCGCGGCCGGACCAACAAGGTCCACTCGGCCGAGAAGTCGAATGTCATGGAGTCGGGCCTGCTGTGGAAGCAGGTGATCACCGAGCTGCACGCTCGCGAATATCCGGACGTCCAGCTCGAGCACATCCTGGCCGACAACTGCGCCATGCAGCTGGTGCGCGCGCCCAAGCAGTTCGACGTCATCGTCACCGACAATCTGTTCGGCGACATCCTGTCGGACGCGGCCGCGATGCTCACGGGCTCGCTGGGCATGCTGCCGTCGGCGGCGATCGGCGATCCGAACACGCCCGGCCTCTACGAGCCGATCCACGGCTCGGCGCCCGATATCGCCGGCAAGGGCGTCGCCAATCCGCTGGCGGCCATCCTGTCTTTCGAAATGGCGTTGCGCTGGTCGCTGAAACAGGTCGAGGCCGCCGACGCCCTCCTGGCCGCCGTCAAGGCGACGCTCGACCAGGGCGCCCGAACGCGCGACCTCGGCGGCAGCCTCGGGACGGCCGAAATGGGCAGCGTCATCCTGTCGCACCTCTAGGCGCCGGCGAACGACCCGACAGGCCCTTACCGCCACGTAAAGTTAAGGCTTAGCCCCTAACGACGACACTCAGTGTTGTCGGTGGGGCTAGGCCATGAAGTTCCAAAACCTGAAGATATCCGCAAAGCTGACGCTCGCGTTCGGAACGCTGATCCTTGTTTTCGTGGCGTCGGCCATCGTGGTCTTGGTTAGCCTTAACAAGATCGACGACGCCTCCACCTCCAGCCAGCGCGCCCTGACGCTGGCCGCCAAGGCCGAGGCCATGGCCACCTTGGCGGAAGAGCAGCAGAATTCGTTGCGCGCCTACGTCCTTCGCAACGATCCCGGCGCGCTGCAAACTTACAAGAAGCAGGCTTCGGACTTTGACGCGGCGCTCGACGCTTTCGAAGCCAAGACGACCCAAGCCCCACAGAAGAAGCGCGCCCAGAAGATCCGGGCGGCCATGGCCGAATGGCGCCGCGACGTCGTCGAGCCCACGCTCGCCGCCATGAGCGCCCCCGCGGGCCGAGAACAGGCCGCTGGCATTATCGGCCAGCCTTCCCTGACCAAGCTGCGCGCTCTGCAAGAAGACATGCGCGCCGCCGCCGTGGCCCGCGTCGCGATCCGCACCAAGGAACAGGCCGGCTCCCTGCTCTTGGCCAAGACGTCGATGATTGTCGGCGGCCTGGTGTCGCTCGCCTTCGCCGGTCTGATGGGCTGGTTGCTGTCCGCCACGATCGGCTCGCCCGTCACCGTGATCACCAACGTCATGCGACGCCTGGCGGCGGGTGACAGCAGCGTCGAGATTCCCGCCCTCGGCCGCAAGGACGAGGTCGGCGAAATGGCCGCCGCCGTCGCCTACTTCAAG